>NZ_CADIJR010000003.1 GCF_902859645.1 Achromobacter insuavis
GGCCCCGGCCCGCAAGCGCCAGTCGCGCGCGCGCCTGACCGACATGACCTCCGCCGCCTGGCCCGAGCTGGCCGCGCGCCTGCCGGTCACCGGCCTGGCCGCCGAGCTGGCGCGCCAGAGCGAATGGGCCGGCGTGCAGGGCGATGCCATCATCCTGCGCGTGGCGGTCAAGACGCTGGCCGAAAGTGAAAGCCGCGTGCGCCTGCAGACGGTGCTGTGCGAACACTTCGGCCAGGGCATCCGGCTGGACGTGGACGTCGGCGCGGTCGGTGAAGCCACGGCCCACGCCGTGGCCCAGGCCGAGCGCGCGGCGCGCCAGCAGGCCGCCGAGGACGCGGTCGCCGTCGATCCCTTTGTGCAGGCGCTGGTCTCCGACTTCGGCGCCCATGTCGTGGCGGGTTCGATCCGCCACGTCGATCCTCCTTCCGCCGCCGCGTAACGCGCCGGCAATCCCCACATTCCCTCGTTCAAGGAAGCTCCATCATGATGAAAGGACAATTGGCCGGTCTGATGCGCCAGGCGCAGCAGATGCAGGAAAACATGAAGAAGGCGCAGGACGCGCTGGCCGAGATCCAGGTCGAAGGCGCCTCCGGCGGCGGTCTGGTCAAGGTCACCATGAGCTGCCGCCACGACGTCAAGCGCGTCGAGATCGATCCGTCGCTGCTGGCCGACGACAAGGACATGCTGGAAGACCTGGTCGCCGCCGCCTTCAACGACGCGCTGCGCAAGGCCGAAGCCACCTCGCAGGAAAAAATGGCGTCCGTCACCGCCGGCATGCCGCTGCCCCCGGGCATGAAGCTGCCGTTCTGATCGAACGTTCCGGCCGCCGCCGCCCCGGGCGGCGCGGCCTTTGCCGTCCGCAAGTTGCCGTCGTGTCATGGATCCTTTACTGCCCGAACCCGAACCGCTGGTCTCGCTGATCGAGGCGCTGCGGCGCCTGCCCGGCGTGGGTGTGCGTTCCGCGCGGCGCATGGCCTATCACCTGTTGCAGCACGACCCCCAGGGCGCCGACATGCTCGGACGCGCGTTGGCGGGGGCGGTGCGCGACCTGCGCCACTGCTCGCGTTGCAACAGCTTCGCCGAAGAGGATGTGTGCGCCACCTGCGCCAATCCCAAGCGTGATCCTTCCCTGCTGTGCATCGTCGAGACGCCGGCCGACCAGAACATGATCGAGTCCAGCCACGGCTACCGCGGCCTGTACTACGTGCTGATGGGACGGGTGGCGCCGCTCGAGGGCATCGGCCCGCGCGAGCTGGATTTCGACCGCGTCATCCGCCGCGCCACCGACGGCGTGGTGCAGGAGGTCATCCTGGCCACCAACTTCACCGCCGAAGGCGAGACCACCGCGCACTTCCTGGGCGAGGCCCTGGGCGAGCGCGGCCTGCGGGTCACGCGCCTGGCGCGCGGCGTGCCGGCCGGCAGCGAGCTGGAATACGTCGACGCCGGCACCATCGCCTGGGCGCTGATGGAGCGCAAGACCACCTGATACGCCTCCACAACAGTCCGCCGGCAATGTACCGGCGGGCATTGGAAGAACTGCCCGCCCGCGCGGCGCGGCATCCACAAGAGGAAGACAACCGCCATGTCAGCCCTGACCGGCCTGAAGGTCCTGGAACTCGGCACGCTCATCGCCGGCCCGTTCGCCGCCCGCATCTTTGGTGAATTCGGCGCCGACGTCATCAAGGTCGAAACCCCGCACGGCCCCGACGGGACCGGCGGCGGCGACCCCATCCGCAGCTGGCGCCACCTGCACGAAGGCAATTCGCTGTGGTGGACCGTGCAGGCCCGCAACAAGCAATCCATCGCGCTCAACCTGAAGCATCCCGAAGCCCGCGAGATCGCCCGCAAGCTGGCGCTGGACGCCGACGTGGTGGTCGAGAACTACCGACCCGGCGTGCTGGAGAAGTGGGGCCTGGGCTTCGAGCAGCTGCGCGCCATCAACCCCGCCCTGATCATGGTGCGCCTGTCCGGCTACGGCCAGACCGGCCCGATGAAGGATCAGCCGGGCTTTGGCGCCATCGGCGAATCCATGGGCGGCCTGCGCTACGTGTCGGGCCATCCCGACCGGCCGCCGCTGCGGGTCGGCATCTCGATCGGCGATTCGATCGCCGCGCTGCATGGCGTGATCGGCGCCATGATGGCGCTGCGCCACCGCGACGCCACCGGCGGCCGCTGGAATGGCCAGACCGGCGAGGCCTGCCGCGCGGGGCAGGGCCAGATGGTCGACGTGGCGCTGTACGAGGCCGTGTTCAACATGATGGAAAGCCTGGTGCCCGAGTACGACGTGGCCGGCGTGGTGCGCGAGCGCACCGGCGGCGCGCTGCCCGGCATCGTGCCGTCCAACACCTATACGACGCGCGACGGCCAGAACATCGTCATCGCCGGCAATGGCGACGCGATCTTCCACCGCCTGATGCTGGCCATCGGCCGCGACGACCTGGCTTCCGACCCCGACCTGGTGCGCAACGACGGCCGCGCCCGCCGCGTCGAGGAAATCGACGGCGCCATCCAGCAATGGTGCGACGGCCGCGGCATCGACGAGGCGCTCAACACCCTCAAGGCGGCCGACGTGCCGGTCGGCAAGATCTACAGCGTGGCCGACATGTTCACCGACCCGCAGTTCCTGGCGCGCCGCATGATCGAGCAGCATCACTTCGCCAACGGCCAGCCGGTCAAGCTGCCGGCGGTGGTGCCCAAGCTCTCGGAAACCCCGGGCGGGACCCGCTGGATCGGTCCGTCATTAGGGGAACATACCGAGGAAGTCCTGAAATCGCTGGGGTATGATTCAGCGGCTATCGACAAGCTGGCGCAGACCGGCGCTATCGGTATCCCCGCACCCAAGGAGACAACACATGTCAGTCACTCGTCGTGATCTGCTCAAGATGGCCGGCGCCGCCGGCGTCATGGGCATGGCCCCCGCCATCGTGCGCGCCCAGAAGCTGGAGAAGACCAAGGTCCAGATCGCCGTGGGCGGCAAGCCCCTGATCTACTACCTGCCGCTGTCCATCGCCGAGGCCCGCGGTTATTTCAAGGACGAGGGCCTGGACGTCTCCATCGCCGACTTCGCCGGCGGCTCCAAGGCCTTGCAGGCCGTGGTGGGCGGCAGCGCCGACGTGGTCTCGGGCGCGTTCGAACACACGCTGGCCATGCAGTCGAAGGGCCAGGCCTACCGCGCCTTCGTGCTGCAGGGCCGCGCGCCGATGATCGGCGTGGGCGTCTCCAAGAAGAACCTGCCCAACTACAAGGGCCCGGCCGACCTCAAGGGCAAGAAGATCGGCGTGACCGCGCCGGGCTCATCCACCAACATGGTGGTCAGCTTCTTCCTGGCCAAGCACGGCCTGAAGGCTTCCGACGTCTCCATCATCGGCGTGGGCGCCGGCGCCGGCGCGGTGACCGCGCTGCGCAGCGGCCAGATCGACGCCATCTCCAACACCGACCCCGTGGTGTCGATGCTGGAAATGCCGGGCGACATCCAGATCATCGTCGACACCCGCACGCTCAAGGACACCCAGGACATCTTCGGCGGCAACATGCCGGCCGGCTGCCTGTATGCGCCGCAGGCGTTCGTCGACGCCAACCCCAACACCGTGCAGGCGCTGACCAATGCCATGGTGCGCGCCGACAAGTGGATCCAGAAGGCCGGCCCCGACGAGATCGCCAAGGTCGTGCCGGAGACCTACCTGCTGGGCGACCCGGCGGTGTACAAGGCCGCCATCGGCAAGAGCCTCGAAGGCCTGTCGCCCGACGGCATGATCCCCGAGGACGGCGCCGCCACCGCGCTCAAGGCCCTGGCCGCGTATCAAGCGGATTTCGACGGCGCCAAGATCGACCCGTCCAAGGTCTGGACCAACGATTTCGCCCGCCGCGCCAACGAGAAGTACCCCAATGGCTGACGCCGCGCTATCGCTGGAAAACATCAGCTGCACTTTTGTCTCCCGCGACGACCGCTCGCAGCGCTACACCGCCGTCAGCGACACCAGCCTGGCCATCGCGCCGGGCGAGTTCGTGTCGGTGGTGGGCCCCACGGGCTGCGGCAAGTCCACCCTGCTCAACGTCAGCGCCGGCCTGCTGGCGCCGTCGTCGGGCCAGGTAAAGGTCTTCGGCCAGCCGCTGTCGGGCATCAATTCGCGCGCCGGCTACATGTTCCAGGGCGAGGCGCTCCTGCCCTGGCGCAGCGCCCTCGACAACGTGGTGGCCGGGCTGGATTTCGCCGGCGTGCCGCGCGCCGAGGCGCTCGAGCGCGGCCGCGACTGGATGCGCCGCGTCGGCCTGGGCGGCTTCGAAAGCCGCTATCCGCACCAGATGTCGGGCGGCATGCGCAAGCGCGCCATGCTGGCGCAGACGCTGATCCGCGACCCCGACATCATCCTGATGGACGAGCCGTTCTCGGCGCTCGACATCCAGACGCGCCAGTTGATGGAAAACGAGGTGCTGGACCTGTGGATGGCCAAGCGCAAGGCGGTGCTGTTCATCACCCATGACCTGGACGAAGCCATCGCCATGAGCGACCGCGTGGTGGTGCTGTCGGCCGGGCCGGGCACGCATCCCATCGGCGAGTTCGTCATCGACCTGCCGCGTCCGCGCGACGTGGCCGAAGTGCGCAACAACCTGCGTTTCGTCGAATTGCACGCGGCCATCTGGGCGGTGTTGCGCGAGGAAGTGCTCAAGGGCTATGCCCAACAACAGAAGCGGGCCTGAGGCCCATGCCTGATCCAGGCCGCGCCCGCTTCCCCACGAACAGGCCCTGACCATGTCCAAGTCGTTCAAACCGGGTTCCGCCAGCCTGCGCTTCTGGCAGTTGCTGCTGCTCGTCGTCATCCTGGGCGTGTGGCACTTCGCCTCGCGCGATTCCAAGGTGGCGTTCTTCTTCGGCGAGCCCCTCAAGGTGTGGGGCCGCATCTGGGCTTGGTTCGTCACCAACGCCGACATCTACACCCACCTGTGGGTCACGCTGACCGAAACCGTGCTGGCCTTCTTCATCGGCACCATCGCCGGGCTGGGGTTCGGCCTGTGGCTGGGCTTGTCGCCGCGCGCCAGCGCGATCCTCGATCCCTACATCAAGGCGGCCAACTCGATGCCGCGCGTGATCCTGGCGCCGATCTTCGGCATGTGGTTCGGGTTGGGCATCTGGTCCAAGGTGGCGCTGGCGGTGACGCTGGTGTTCTTCATCGTCTTCTTCAACGTCTACCAGGGCGTGCGCGAGGTCAGCCCGACGCTGCTCGACAACGCCCGCATGCTGGGCGCGCGCCGCCGCCAGCTGCTGCGCCACGTCTATCTGCCGTCGGCCACCAGCTGGGTGTTCTCCAGCCTGCACACCTCGGTGGGCCTGGCCTTCGTCGGCGCGGTGGTGGGTGAATACCTGGGCTCGGCCAGCGGCGTCGGCTACCTGATCCTGCAGGCCGAGGGCACCTTCGACGTCAATACCGTGTTCGCGGGCATCGTGGTGCTGACCGCATTCGCGCTGGTGCTGGACTACATCGTCGGGATCGGCGAGAAGCGCCTGATGAAGTGGCAGCCCAAGTCGGGCGAGACCGAAAAGATCTAGGCAACGCGGGCGGCCGGGGTGATCATGGCGCCGTGCGCCCGCAGCCAGACGGTGAGACTGTCGAACGCATCGCGCGCGCCTTGCAGCGCCTGCGCTTCGTGGCCGCTGGCGGCGCTGTCCAGGTGCAGCAGGAAACCTTTCCACAGCGCGCCGGTGTCGTCGCCATATCCCCGCAGATAACTGAGCGGCAACGGCGGCTTGGCGTCTTCCAGCCGCTTGGCCAGGAAACGCCCGCCCAGCTGCGATCCCTCGACCACGTAGGCCACGCCCAGGGCGTAGGCGTCGGCGGCCTGGGGAGCGGGCGCGGCGGGGCATTCCGGCACGGGGGCGGCATCGCCCGCGGCGCGCAGGTCGGCGCGGATCAGGGCGCTCTTGCCGGCGCGGGCCCCGGCCTGCAGGCCGGCCGGCCAGTCCAATTGCCACAGCCGCCGTTCGACCGGCTCCAGCCAGCCCAGCAGGGCGCGCAGATAGGCCAGGTAGCGGGCCGGGCTGACGTCGCCATCGGCCAGCGCCAGTCCCTGGTCGAGGGTTTCGTGGCGTTCGCGGGTGCCGTCGCGCAGCACCTGGTGCACAGGGGAAATCATGCGGGATCCTTGGCGGGCGCGGCAGGCAGGTGCAGCGACCAGCATTGGGGTTGTCGTTCCAGGCGCCAGCCCGAGGCCAGCGCCAGGTTTTCGATGTCCCGAGGGTCGAACAGCGCCGGCGCGGCCGGGGCGTCGGCCGGGGCGGGCAGGCGCGCGTGCCACACGGCGGGATCGGAGGCGTCCAGCGTCAGTTCGGTGTCCTCGGGCAGCCACGGCAGCAGGCACAGGACCCAGGCCATCACCAGGTAGCGCGCGGCAAAGGCCGGCAGGTCGACCGGCGCCGGTTCGTCGGGCCAGTGGACGCGCCGCTTGGACCACATCAGTTGCGAGAACAGCAGCTTGCGGCATTCCTTCAGCAGGGTCGCCGCCGGCAGCGAGGCGCCATTGTCGACAAGCCATTGATCGAGCCCGCGCAGGACGTCGACGCTGTCTTCGAGCATGTGTTGCAGGTCGCTGGCCAGGCGCTGGGTGCGCTGCCGCAGGGCGTCGGCCTCGGCGCCTTCGGGCGCCTGGCGCAGCATGGCCGTGGCCAGCGTGGCGTTGGACAGCGGCGCCAGGGCCTCGTGGCGCAGCACCGGAAAGATCTGCGCCAGGACCTGGAAGCGCACGCCTTGCGCGGCCAGCGCCTGGGCGTGCGGGGAGGGATCGGCGGCGTGCATCGCGACCGCCTCAGCCCGCCTGCCGCAGCACGGTCAGCAGTGCGTCGGGGTCGGCGGGTTTTTCGATCCAGCCGTCGAACAGGCTGGCGGCGTCTTCATGCCGTTCGTGGCGCGCCAGCCCGCTCAGGGCGTAGATGCGCGATGCGGCGTTGCGCCGGCGCAGTTGCCGCGCCAGTTCGTAGCCGTCCATGTCGGGCAGCAGGATGTCCACCAGCACCGCCTGCGGGTCGAAGCTGGCGGCCTGCGCCAGCGCGTCCTCGCCGGTGCCGGCGCAGCGCGTTTCCAGCCCGGACATGGCCAGGAATTCGGCCAGCAGTTCCGAGCCCATTTCGTTGTCGTCGACCAGCAGGACGCGTAACGCGCGCGCATCGTTCAAAGATGTCTCCAGGATTCAGGGTGTTTGCGGCGCGGGCAGGCCGCGCGGCAGGGTAACGGTGAAGATGACCAGGCCATCGTGGCAGGCGACGGCGATGTCGCCGTCGTGGTCGCGCACCACCTGGTTGGCAATATACAGGCCCAGCCCCAGGCCGGTGCGGTTGCGCGAGTGGCCCAGCGATTCCGGCTTGAAGGGCGAGAACAGATGCGCCATGACGTCGTCGGGAATCGGCGCGCCGTGGTTCGCCACCGTCAGTTCGATCGTGTCGCCCGCGCGCGTGGCCACGACCCGGATCGGCATGCGTGGCGCGCCATGCTGGCGGGCATTGCTCATCAGGTTGGTGACCACCTGGGCGATGCGGTCGGTGTCGGCCATCAGCGTCAGCCCGGAGGCCACTTCGGGTTCGATGCGCAGGCCGGGGTAGGCCTGGCGCTTTTCCTCGATCAGGCCGTTCAGCAGTTCCGACAGCTGGCATTCGCGCTTTTCGATGCCCAGGCCCATGCCGCCCTGCAGCCGCGACAGGTCCAGCACCTGCGAGATCAGGCGCTGCATGCGGCCGCTGGAATAGCGGATGCGTTCGCCCATGCGGGCGCCGGAATCGGTCTTGGACAGCAGCGTGGCGGCCATCGAGATGGACTGCAGCGGATCGCGCAGGTCGTGGCCGAGCATGGCCAGCAGCGCGGTGCGGGCGCGGTCCACGTCTGCCGCGCGGCTGGTGGCGATGTGCGAGAGCTCGTCGCGCAGGTTGTCGGCCGCGTCCAGCTCGGCCGGCAGCCACGGCGCGCTGGTGTCGCGCGTGACTTCGCGCCAGGCCTCGAACGAGCCGCGCGGCGTCAGGCGCGGGCCGAGGGTGCCCACGGCATAGTGCTTTTCCGGCTTGCCGCCCCAGACCACGGTCTCGATCTGCTCGCGCCGCAGCCAGATCAGCCAGCCGTTGTTCATCGGGTCGAACTTGCAGGCCAGCAGCCCGGCGTAGGGCACCAGGTCGGTCTGCAGGCCGGGATAGTCGCGCGCGATGTTGTCGCTGTGGACCAGCCGCTGGCCGCTCTGGTCGAGCGCGCACAGAATGCCCGCCAGCTCGCCGCGCGGCGCGATGCCGCCGAACACCGTCACGCTGTTGCCCCACAGGCACAGCGCGGCGTCGCTGGGAAGCAGCGAGGCGGGGGTGTCGGGGCCGCCCGACAGGGCCTGGTGCACGTTCTCGGACGCGGATACGCGCTCGGCCAGCCGGCTCACCAGCGCGGCGCTGCGGCGCGCCTGCTCGGCGCGTTCGCCGCCCTCGATGTTGGCCAGCGCCGCCGACAGCACCTGCGCCAGCGCTTCGCAGGCCAGGCGGGCGGAATAGGGGATCAGGCGCGGGGAATGGTGATGGCAGGCGATCATGCCCCACAGCCGGCCGCCGATCACCAGCGACAGGCTCATCGAGGCGCGCACCCCCATGTTGGCCATGTATTCGAGATGGATCGGCGATACGCTGCGCAGCACCGAAAAGCTCATGTCCAGCGGCGCGCCGTCGTGGCCATCCTGGCCCAGCACGCGCACCGGCCGGTACTGGCCGTCGGCGATCTGGCGCAGCGTGTTCACGGTGTACAGGCGGCGCGCCTGCGCCGGGATGTCGCCGGCCGGATAGCGCCGTCCGATCCAGTCCTGCAGCGCCGGGTCGCCGCGCCGCTCGGCCACGATCTCGCCGCTGTCGTCGGGGTGGAAGCGGTAGGCCATCACGCGGTCGAAGCCGGTGGCGCGCTGCACTTCCTGGACCGTGCGGTCGAGCAGGCCGGCGATGTCGCGCTGCGAGCGGATGCGCTCGATGCCGCGGTAGATGCGCGCGGGGTCGGCGATGCCGGGATCGTCGCCGCGGCGCTCGAGTTCGATCAGCGTCAGGCCGTCGGCGTTGCGGTGGGCGATGACGTCGTAGGTGTGCTCGCCCAGGGCGATGGCGAGCGGGTCGAAGACGGGGTCGGCGCCGGCGAGCCAGGTCGGCAGGATGTGCGCCAGGCCCGGCGGCAGCGCCGCCGGTGCGCAGGGGTAGCCCAGTGCCAGCGGCATGCCCAGCACCTGCGGCGCGTTTTCGCTGGCGTAGCGCAGCACCCCCGCGGCGTCGAACGCGAGCAGCGCGCCCAGCGGCTGGATCGCGCCCGGTACGTGGATCGGTTCGCTATCGCAGTTGGCGAGGGTGACGGGCGGGTGGGACTGGGTCGGCGCATTCATTCTAGGCTTGTCCTGGAGGTGCGCAATGTGTTGTCATTATGTCAAAGTTCTTGCGAATGTGTGCATTTGCTGCGCCTCGGCCTTTCGATGCTGGGAAGCCCTAGGATCGATGGCGCCAACCGGCCCTAATCCCTCTGCGGAGTTTTCATGGCGCGTCTTCCCTACGCCGATCTGTCTCATCCCGAAGCGCGGCCCCTGGTCGACCGTATCGTCGCCGAGCGCGGCAGCGTGCTGCACCTCTACCAGATGCTGCTGCACAGCCCGGCGGTGGCGGGCGGCTGGCTCAACTACCTGACGTCGATCCGCCAGCTGTCCACCTTGCCGGGCGATATTCGCGAACTTGTGATCATGCGGGTGGCGGCGGTCAACGGCGCGCCCTACGAGGCCGACCAGCACGCGCCGATCGCGCTGAAAGAGGGGCTGTCACAGGCCCAGCTGGACGCCTTGCCCGAGTGGCAAGCGTCGACCCTGTTCAGCGAGCGCGAGCGCGCGGTGCTGGCCTACACCGACGCCATGACGCGCCAGGTGCAGGTGCCGGAAGCGGTGTTCCAGGCGGCGCGCGCCGCCATGGGTTCGGACAAGCTGATCGTCGAGCTGACCGCCACCGTCGCCGCCTACAACATGGTGTCGCGCTTCCTGGAAGCGCTACAGGTGCACTCGCACGACCACCGCTGAGGGCGGCGCCCGGCCGCGAAGGCCGGGCGGCGGCGCGATCAGGCGCGTTGCGCCTCGAT
This sequence comes from Achromobacter insuavis, assembly GCF_902859645.1. Lineage (GTDB taxonomy): Bacteria > Pseudomonadota > Gammaproteobacteria > Burkholderiales > Burkholderiaceae_B > Achromobacter > Achromobacter insuavis. The sequence continues at coordinate 10,107 of NZ_CADIJR010000003.1, forward strand.
CAGCGCGTCCAGCTTGATGGCGTCGGCCACGAACGCGCGGATGCCTTCGGCCAGCTTGTCGCTGGCCATGGCGTCGTCGTTGAGCTGGGTGCGGAACGCCACTTCGTCCGAGGCGATGCGGGCGATGTCGCCGCCGACGGCGTCGGCGCGCAACTGCGCCGGCGCGTCGCCTTCGGTCTGCGACAGCTGGGTCAGCAGTTCGGGGCTGATGGTCAGCAGGTCGCAGCCCGACAGCGCCAGGATCTGGCCGACGTTGCGAAAGCTCGCGCCCATGATCTCGGTGGCGATGCCGAAACGCTTGTAGTACTGGTAGATGCGGGTCACCGACTGCACGCCGGGATCGCGCGCGCCGGCGTTGTCGGCGTCGACCCAATTGGCGCCGGCGGCCTTCTTGTGCCAGTCGTAGATGCGGCCGACGAAGGGCGAGATCAATTGCACGCGGGCGTCGGCGCAGGCCACCGCCTGCGGCAGCGAGAACAGCAGCGTCAGGTTGCAGCGCACGCCCTCGGCCTGCAGCGCGCGGGCGGCCTGGATGCCTTCCCAGGTCGAGGCGATCTTGATCAGCACGCGCTCGCGCGGCACGCCGGCGGCCTGGTACAGGGCGATCAGGGCGCGGGCGCGCTCGATGGTGGCGCGGGTGTCGAACGACAGGCGCGCGTCGACTTCGGTCGAGACCCGGCCCGGCACGATGTCCAGGATGGCGCGGCCGAAGGCCACCAGCAGGCGGTCCATCAGTTCGGCGGTGGGGGCGCCGCGGTGGTCGCGGGCGGTCTTTTCGAGCAGGGGGCGGTAGGCGTCCTGCTGGACGGCCTTGAGAATCAGGGACGGGTTGGTGGTGGCGTCGGTGGGACGCAGCGCCTTCATCGCTTCGAAATCGCCCGTGTCGGCGACAACGGTGGTGTGATTGCGCAGGGCGTCAAGTTGGCTGGACATGGGCAATACGGCTCGCAACATCAGGGTTGAAGGTGCTTTAGCGTATCACCGACCCGTTGAAATCTTCGATGCCAGCCTTATTTGGCGCGGCTTTCCAGGGAAAACGCCTACTCAAGGTATAATTCCAAGGTTTGATTATCGATTCTAAAACCGGGGTTTACTGTGCTGCCGCAACTCTTTCCCGAGGGGATCAACCGCTTCCCTCCTGCAATTCTGGCTCTGGCGGACGGTACCATTTTTCGAGGCGTGTCGATCGGTGCGCCTGGGCATACCGTTGCCGAAGTGGTGTTCAACACCGCGATGACCGGGTACCAGGAAATTCTCACCGATCCGAGCTATAGCGGCCAGATCGTCACGCTGACCTATCCGCATATCGGCAACACCGGCGTCAACGCCGAGGACGTCGAAGCCAATCGTGTCTACGCCGCCGGCCTGGTGGTGCGCGACTGTCCCGCCCGCGTGTCGAACTTCCGTTCCACGCAATCGCTGCCCGAGTACCTGTCCGAGCAGGGCATCGTTGCCATTTCCGGCATCGACACCCGCAAGCTGACCCGCATCCTGCGTGAAAAGGGCGCCCAGGGCGCCTGCATCTTCGTTGGTTCGGATGCCGACCGCGCCGTCGAACTGGCCCGCGGCTTTGCCGGCATGGCCGGCCAGGACCTGGCCAAGGTCGTGTCCATCAAGGACAGCACCACCTGGACCGAAGGCACCTGGCAACTGGGCGAAGGCTACACCCAGCCCGACCAGTCCAAGTTCCATGTCGTCGCCTACGACTTCGGCATCAAGTCCAACATCCTGCGCCTGCTGGCCGATCGCGGCTGCCGCCTGACGCTGGTGCCGGCCCAGACCAGCGCCGAGGACGTCCTCAAGCTCAATCCCGACGGCGTGTTCCTGTCCAACGGCCCCGGCGACCCCGAGCCCTGCGACTACGCCATCGACGCCACCCGCGTGTTCCTGGACAAGAAGCTGCCGGTGTTCGGCATCTGCCTGGGCCACCAGATCATGGGCCTGGCGGTGGGCGGCAAGACGCTCAAGATGAAGACCGGCCACCACGGCGCCAACCACCCGGTGCAGGACCTGGCGTCCAAGCGCGTGTTCATCACCAGCCAGAACCACGGGTTCGCGGTCGACGCGGCCAGCCTGCCGGCCAATGCGCGCGTCACGCACGTCTCGCTGTTCGACGGCACGCTGCAGGGTTTCGAGCTCACCGACCGTCCGGCCTTCTGCTTCCAGGGCCACCCCGAAGCCAGCCCCGGTCCGCACGACATCCTGGAGCTGTTCGACAAGTTCATCAGCCTGATGTCCGGCCAAAAGTAAAGATTGCATCATGCCCAAGCGTACAGACCTAAAAAGCATTCTCATCATCGGCGCCGGCCCCATCATCATCGGGCAGGCGTGCGAATTCGACTATTCCGGCGCGCAAGCGTGCAAGGCGCTCAAGGCCGAGGGTTACCGCACCATCCTGGTGAACAGCAACCCCGCCACGATCATGACGGACCCGGAAACGGCCGACGTCACCTACATCGAGCCCATCACCTGGCAAGCCGTCGAAAAGATCATCGAGCGTGAAAAGCCCGATGCGCTGCTGCCCACCATGGGCGGCCAGACCGCGCTGAACTGCGCGCTCGACCTGGCCCACCACGGCGTGCTGAAGAAGCACAACGTCGAACTGATCGGCGCCAACGAGCACGCCATCGAAAAGGCCGAGGACCGCCAGAAGTTCAAGCAGGCCATGACCGACATCGGCCTGGAATCGGCCAAGTCGGGCGTCGCCCACAGCATGGACGAAGCCTGGGAAGTGCAGCGCCGCATCGCCGCGGAAGTCGGCACCTCGGGCTTCCCCGCCGTGATCCGCCCCAGCTTCACCATGGGCGGCTCGGGCGGCGGCATCGCCTACAACGCCGAAGAGTTCGAAACCATCTGCCGCCGCGGCCTGGAAGCCTCGCCCACCAGCGAGCTGCTGATCGAAGAGTCGCTGCTGGGCTGGAAGGAATTCGAGATGGAAGTGGTCCGCGACAAGGCGGACAACTGCATCATCGTCTGCTCCATCGAGAACCTGGACCCCATGGGCGTGCACACCGGTGACTCGATCACCGTGGCGCCGGCCCAGACGCTGACCGACAAGGAATACCAGATCATGCGTAACGCATCGATCGCGGTGTTGCGCGAGATCGGCGTGGACACGGGCGGCTCGAACGTGCAGTTCGCGGTCAACCCCGAGAACGGCCGCATGATCGTCATCGAGATGAACCCGCGCGTGTCGCGTTCGTCGGCGCTGGCGTCCAAGGCCACCGGCTTTCCCATCGCCAAGGTCGCCGCGCGCCTGGCCGTGGGCTACACGCTGGACGAGCTCAAGAACGAAATCACCGGCGGCGCCACGCCCGCCTCGTTCGAGCCGTCGATCGACTACGTGGTCACCAAGGTGCCGCGTTTCGCCTTCGAGAAATTCCCCACCGCCGACGCGCGCCTGACCACCCAGATGAAGTCCGTGGGTGAAGTCATGGCCATCGGCCGCACCTTCCAGGAATCGTTCCAGAAGGCGCTGCGCGGCCTGGAAGTCGGCGTCGACGGCCTGAACCAGAAGACCACCGACCGCGAAAAGCTGCAGGTCGAGCTGGGCGAACCCGGTCCGGAACGCATCTGGTACGTGGGCGACGCCTTCGCGCAAGGCTTCACGCTGGACGAAGTGCACAACATCACGCACATCGACCCGTGGTTCCTGTCGCAGATCAAGGAAATCGTCGACATCGAGCTGGCGCTCGAACAGAAGACGCTGTCCGACCTGGACTACGCCACCCTGTGGGAACTGAAGCGCCGCGGTTTCTCCGACCGCCGCCTGGCCTTCCTGCTGGACACCGTGGAGTCGGAAGTGCGCAAGCTGCGTCACCAACTGAACGTGCGCCCGGTCTACAAGCGCGTCGACACCTGCGCCGCCGAATTCGCCACCCGCACGGCCTACATGTACTCGACCTACGAGGAAGAGTGCGAAGCCGCGCCCACCGACCGCAAGAAGATCGTGGTGCTGGGCGGTGGCCCGAACCGCATCGGCCAGGGCATCGAGTTCGACTACTGCTGCGTGCATGCCGCGCTGGCGCTGCGTGACGACGGGTACGAGACCATCATGGTCAACTGCAACCCGGAAACCGTCTCCACCGACTACGACACGTCCGATCGCCTGTACTTCGAGCCGCTGACGCTCGAGGACGTGCTGGAAATCGTCCACAAGGAAAACCCGGTCGGCATGATCGTCCAGTACGGCGGCCAGACCCCGCTGAAGCTGGCGCGCGCGCTGGAAGCCAACGGCGTGCCGATCATCGGCACCAGCCCGGAATCCATCGACATCGCCGAAGACCGCGAGCGCTTCCAGAAGCTGCTGAACAAGCTCGGCCTGCGCCAGCCGCCCAACCGCACGGCCCGCACCGAAGCCGAGGCCCTGGCTCACGCCACCGAGATCGGCTACCCGCTGGTGGTGCGTCCCAGCTACGTGCTGGGCGGCCGCGCGATGGAAATCGTGCACGAGCAGCAGGACCTCGAGCGCTACATGCGCGAAGCCGTGAAGGTCAGCAATGACTCGCCCGTGCTGCTGGACCGCTTCCTGAACAACGCCACCGAAGTGGACGTGGACTGCCTGGCCGACGGCGAAACCGTCTTCATCGGCGGCGTCATGGAACACATCGAGCAGGCCGGCGTGCACTCGGGCGACTCCGCCTGCAGCCTGCCGCCTTACTCGCTGTCGGCCGACGTCATCGCCGAGATCAAGCGCCAGACCGGCATGATGGCCAAGGCCCTGAACGTCAGCGGCCTGATGAACGTGCAGTTCGCCATCCAGGGCGGCGACGTCTACGTGCTGGAAGTGAACCCGCGCGCCTCGCGCACGGTGCCCTACGTGTCCAAGGCCACCGGCCTGCAACTGGCCAAGATCGCCGCGCGCGCCATGGCCGGCCAGACGCTGGCGGCCCAGGGCATCACCAAGGAAGTCGTGCCGCCTTACTTCTCGGTCAAGGAAGCCGTGTTCCCGTTCGTGAAGTTCCCGGGCGTGGACACCATCCTCGGCCCGGAAATGAAGTCGACCGGTGAAGTCATGGGCGTGGGCACCAGCTTCGGCGAAGCCTTCGTCAAGTCGCAGCTGGCCGCTGGCGTGCGCCTGCCGGAATCCGGCACGGTGTTCATCAGCGTGAAGAACCAGGACAAGCCCCGCGCCGTGGAAGTGGCGCGCGGCCTGCATGCCCTGGGCTTCAAGCTGGTGGCCACGCGCGGCACGGCCGCCGAGATCGAAGCGGCCGGCATTCCGGTGCAGCGGGTCAACAAGGTCACCGAAGGCCGTCCGCACATCGTCGACATGGTCAAGAACGGCGAGATCTCGCTGGTCATCAACACCGTCGAAGAGCGCCGCAACGCCATCGTCGACTCGCGCACCATCCGGACGCAGTCGCTGGCGGCCCGCGTCACGTTCTTCACCACCATCGCCGGCGCTCGCGCGGCCGTCGAGGGCATGCAATATCTGCGTCAGGGTCTGGGCCTGCAGGTGTATCCGTTGCAGGAACTTCACGCGTCCTTGTTGGACAAATAGCGCTTGGGCGCGCAGAGGGCGCGCCGCAAGTGAAGTGAGGCAAAAGAATGAAGTGGTTCATTCTGGCGTTGTTTATCGTATGCGCCACGGTAGTTCACTACCGTGGCCGCGTCCGACACAAGTTCTCGCGGCAGGCGTTGGATCATTCCACCTTCACGGCGCCGCTGAACTGTTTCATGTACGCATTCTCCAGCGTGCCCAACAAGCCCTATCTCGATCTGGACCAGTTCCCGGAGCTGAAGGTCTTGCTGGACCGCTGCGAGGAAATCCGGGCCGAGGCCGTCAACCTGTATGGTGACGGTCACATCAAGGCCTCGGACAAGTACAACGACGCGGGCTTCAACTCGTTCTTCAAGACGGGCTGGAAGCGCTTCTACCTGAAGTGGTACGACGCCGACCATCCGTCGGCCGAGGCCCTCTGTCCGGTCACGACCAAGCTGCTGGCGGGCATTCCGACCATCAAGGCCGCGATGTTCGCTTCGCTGCCGCCGGGCAGCCGCCTGCCGCGCCACCGGGATCCGTATGCCGGTTCGCTGCGCTTTCACATGGGCCTGATCACGCCGAACAGCCCCGACTGCTACATCAACGTCGACGGCCAGGAATACTACTGGCGCGACGGCGAGGCGGTCGTGTTCGACGAGACCTTCATCCATTACGCCGAAAACAAGACCGACCAGAACCGGATCATCCTGTTCGCGGACGTCGAGCGGCCCATGCGTTACCGCTGGGCCCGGGCGTTCAACCGCGTGGTCGGCGGCTTCCTGTTGCGCGCGGCCGCCGCGCCCAACCAGGAAGGCGACGCCACCGGCGGCATCAACCGCATCTTCGGCGCGGTGTATGCCGTGCGCCGCTTCGGCAAGGCGCTCAAGAAAAAGAGCAAGCCGCTGTACTACCTGTCCAAATGGGCGCTGGTGGCGGCGATCTTCGCGCTGATCTTCCTGTAAACCCCGGCGCCGGCGTTCCTGTAGCATAGCGGGCGGAGCCTCTCTTCAGAGAGGCTCCGCCTTTTTTCATCCGACCCGGGGCGAGCATGGACAGAGTCTTCATCACCGGCGCCAGCAGCGGCCTGGGCCGCGCGCTGGCGCAGCGTTACGCCGCCAGCGGCGCCACGCTTGGCCTGCTGGGCCGGCGCGAAGACGCGCTGCGGGAACTGGCCGACAGCCTGCCCGGCCAGCATCGCTGTTATGCCGTGGACGTCTGCGACCGCCAGGCGCTGCACGCGGCCGCGCAGGACTTCATCGCGTTCTGCCAGGGGCGGGTGGACGTGGTCATCGCCAGCGCCGGCATCAGCGCCGGCACCTTGACCGGGCACCACGAGGACTACGAGGTCTTCAAGGCCATCGTCGACACCAACCTCCTGGCGACCGTGGCGACCTTCGAGCCCTTCGTCGAACCGATGCGCGCGGCGGGGGGCGGCAGGCTGGTGGGGATCGCCAGTGTCGCCGGCGTGCGCGGCCTGCCGGGCGCGGGCGCCTACAGCGCGTCCAAGTCGGCGGTGGTGACCTACTGCGAGAGCCTGCGATTGGAGCTGTGGGGCGACGGCATCCGTGTCGTCACCATTGCGCCAGGCTATATCAGGACCGCGATGACGGCCCATAACCCGTACAAGATGCCGTTCCTGATGGACGCCGACAAGTTCGCGCAGCGCGCCCACGCGGCGATCGGCCGCGGCACGTCATACACGGTGATCCCGTGGCAGATGGGCGTGGTGGCGAAACTGATGCGGCTGCTGCCCAACGCGGTCTACGACCGGCTGGCGCGCAACGCGCCGCGCAAGCCGCGCAAGGCGGACAAGGCCGGCTGAGCCGGCGATCATGCAGCCGCCGGGGTGGGCGGGCGTGCCGGACGCAGGCCCGGCGCCGGCCGTCACGGCACCACGTCGTCGCCCACTTCCGTGGCCACATGGCCCACGTCGCCCCAATGCAGCACTTCCCATTGGCGGCCGCGCACGCCAACGCGGTTGATGCTGACGTTCAGCAGCGCCGCGTCGCGCGGCGCGTTCAGCGGCACGTCGCTGGCGTGGCGCCAGATGATGTCCAGCACGCCGCCGTGGGTGAACATCAGGATGCGTTCGCCGTCATGGCGGCTGGCCACGTCGTCGACCGTCGAAATGACGCGCGACTGGAACTGGCCCAGCGTCTCGCCGCCGTCCAGCGCGCGCAGCGGATCGCGGCTGCGCCAGGCGGCCGCGGCTTCCGGCGCCAGCACGTCGATGCGTTCCAGGTCCAGCCCTTCGAGCACGCCGAAGCCGCGCTCGCGGATGCCGGGTTCGACCCGCACGCGCAGGTCCAGCTGTTCGGACACTGGCGTGGCCGTGGCGTGGGCGCGTTGCAGGTCGCTGCTGTAGATCGCATCGATCGGCGTGCTGCGGGCGTCTTCGCGCAGGCGCGAGGCCAGCAGGCCGGCCTGGTTGCGGCCGAATTCGTTCAGGGGGATGTCTTGCCAGCCTTGCAGTCGGCGCTGGCGGTTCCAGTCGGTTTCGCCGTGGCGGATGAACCAGATTTCAGTCATTGCGGTGTCGATACGGTAGGGAAGGGCGCGGGCGGCGGGCCGGCCGGCTCAGAGGGGCTCGGGCGCGACTGGCGCGCGCGGCTTCCAGATGGCTTGAATGATCGAGCTTAACGCGACCAGCGCGGGCTCGCTAGCGCGTTCATAAGGCAGGATGAAACCCAGCATGGCGTCGGCCCGCGCCTGGCCCCACACCATGAAGTCGCCCGAGGCCGCGCCGGCCAGCGCGGTCTCCTCGCGCAGCAGCGCGCAGCCGGCGCCGGCCCGCACCAGCGCCTCCAGGTTGGCCTGATCGTCGTTCTGCATGGCGATGCGCGGCGACAGCCCGTGGCGTTCGAACATGTCGCGCAGCAGCAGGTGGGTATGGCTGCCGGCCGGCCCGTCCAGCCACGGCAATTGCGCCACCTCGCGCCAGCCGCCGCGCTTGAGCACCGCGGCGTGTTCGGTCGGCAAGGCGATGCGGTAGCGCACGCTGCGCAGCGGCAGCCACAGCACGCCGCGCGGCGGGTGAGCGGCGATGGTCAGCGCCGCCGGCAGCCGGCCGGTGCTGACCTGCTCGGCCAGCACCACGGTGGGCTGGATCTGCGTCTTCAATTCGATCAGCGGCAGCCGCTGCGTGATGGCCGCGGCCAGTTCGCCCAGGCGCAGGAAGTCGGGCTTTTCGCTGGGCAGGCCCAGCTCCACCACGCCTTGCAGGCTGCCCTGCAGCTGCTGCGCCTCGGACTTGAATTGCGCGCCCAGCACCAGCAGTGATTCGGCGGTGGGCAGCAGCATCTCGCCAGCCTTGGCCAGCGCCAGCCTTCCACCGCTGCGGTCGAACAGCGCTACGCCCAGGCTCTGCTCCAGCGCCTTGATCTGCGCGGTGACGGCTGGCTGGGTGAGCGACAGCGCTTCGGCGGCCCGCGTCAGGTTGCCCAGGCGGGCAACCGTGACGAAGGCGCGGATCTGATAGATTTCCATGCCGCCTTTGTAGGGGAAGCCGGCTCAGGCGGCAAGCAGCCGCACCTGGGTCGGCTCCAGCCCGATCGACACCGGGGCGCCCACCGGGAACGGCGACAGCCCCGCCAGGTGCGACTGGTCGGCCGTCAGGCGCTGCTCGCCGATCTGCACCTGGTAGCGGGTGAATTCGCCCAGGAACTCGCTGCTTTCCACCACGCCCGGCAGCCACACGTAGCGCGCATCGCCCAGCCCGTCGGCCATCTCGATCTGCACCGTGTGCGGCCGGAAGCTCGCCGCCAGCCGCTGCGCCGCCGGCGCCTCGGCCGCCAGCGGCAGGTGCAGGTCGCCCACGCCTTCCACCGCCAGCACCACGCTGCCGCTGGTGCGCTCGCGCACCTCGCCCTCCAGCACGTTCATGGTGCCGACGAAGTTGGCCACGAAGCGGTTCACCGGGTAGTCGAACAGCGTGCTGGGCGCGCCGATCTGCTGCACCACGCCATGATCCAGCACCGCCATGCGGTCGGCGGTGGTCATGGCCTCTTCCTGGTCATGGGTGACGAAGATGGTGGTGATGCCCAGCCGCCGCTGCAGGCTCAGCAGGTCCTGGCGCATCTGCACGCGCAGCTTCTTGTCCAGGTTGGACAGCGGTTCGTCCAGCAGCAGCACCTGCGGCTCGATCACGATGGTGCGCGCCAGCGCCACGCGCTGCTGCTGTCCGCCGGACAACTGGTTGGGGCGCCGGCGTGCAAACTGCGACAGCCCCACCAGCTCCAGCGCGGCCTCGACCTTGGCGCGGATCTGCTCGCGCGGCAGTTTGCGCTCGACCAGCCCGAACGCCACGTTGTCCCACACCGTCATGTGCGGCCACAGCGCATAGTTCTGGAACACCATGCCGATATTGCGGTCCCATGGCGGGATGGCGCTGATGTCCTTGCCATCCACCAGCAACTGGCCAGCGTCCTGCCGGTTGAAGCCCGCGATCAGGCGCAACAGGGTGGACTTGCCCGAACCCGACGGCCCCAGCAGGGCGAAGAACTCGCCCGGTTCGATGTTGATGTTGACGTCCTTGAGCACTTCCGTCTTGCCATACGACAGCCGGATGTTGCGGCATTCAACGCTGACTTTCTTCATGTCGATTCCCCTTGATTCAGGCCGTCTCGTCGTGGCGCGCCGGCCGCTGGCGCGACTGGGCCCGTTCGACCAGCAGGTGCGAGACATAGGTGCCGATGGCGACCGCGGCCACCGCCAGCACGCCCAGCGCCGCGCCCGGACCCCGGCCCGCCGCGCTCTGCATGTACAGATAGATGCCATAGCTCATCGGCGCCTGGCTGTCCTTGGTGACCAGCATGATGGTGGCCGACAGCTCCACCGCCGCCGTCACGAAGCTGGTCACGAAGCCGGCCAGCATGCCGCCGGCCATCAGCGGCACCACCACCCGCCGGATGGTGCGCATGCGCGTCGCGCCCAGCGACTGCGCCGCTTCCTCCAGCGATACGTTGATCTGCTGCAACGCGGCCACGCACGAGCGCAGCGCGTAGGGCAGCCGCCGCACCGAGTACGCGATCATGATGATGATCCACGACGAGGTCAGCAGCGTGCCGGTGCCCGGGATTTCCACCCCGCGGAACGTGCGCAGCAATCCGATCGCCAGCACGATGCCCGGGATCGCCAGCGCCGCCGAGGCCAGGAAGTCCAGCCACTGGCGAGCCGGCAGCCGGGTGCGCAGCATCAGGTAGGCGATGGCGGTGCCCAGGATCACGTCCACGCCCGCCGCCAGGCCGCAATAGAGCAGGGTGTTGGCGATCATGCCCTGCGACTCGCTGAACACCGCGCTGTAGTGCGCCAGCGTGTAGCCGTCCGGCAGCGGCGCGAAGCTCCAGACGCTGGCCAGCGACAGCAGCAGCACGCCCATGTGCGGCGACAGCACCAGCAGCAGCACCAGGATGATCCAGCCATAGGCCAGCACGCTTTCCGCCGGCCGCAGCTTGCGCTTCTGGATCGAGTTGCCGCCCTTTTGCAGCGTGGAATAGTCGCGGCCCTTGAGCACCCGCGCCGACAGCCACAGCGCCAGGATCGAGAAGGCGATCATGATGACGCTGATGACGTAGCCCAGCGGATCCTCCAGCCCCACCTGCGTGATGCGCAGATAGGCCTGCGGCGCCAGCATGTTGGTGGTGCCCAGCACCAGCGGCGTGCCGAGATCGTCGAACACCTTGACGAACACCAGCGAGGTCCCGGCCACGTAGCCCGGCAGCGCCAGCGGGAAGATTACGCGGCGGAACAGCCGGAAGCCGCGCGCGCCCAGATTGAAGGCGGCTTCTTCCATCGCGCCGTCGATGTTGCGCAGGGCCACCACCAGGTTCATCAGGATGAACGGGAAGTAGTGCAGCGCCTCGACGAAGATGACGCCGTTCAGGCCTTCCATGAACGGGATGGTGAAGCCGAACCAGTCGTTCAGCAGCAGGTTGACGCTGCCCGAGCGGCCGAAGATGAGCTGCATCGCCACCGCGCCGACGAAGGGCGGCATGATCAGCGGCAGCACGCCCAGCGTCTGGATGATGAGCGCGCCGCGGAAGTCGAAGCGCACCGTGAAGTACGCCAGCGGCACCGCGATCAGCGAGGCCAGCAGCGCCGACCAGCCGGCCACGTAGAGGCTGTTGAAGAACGCCTCCAGCATCAGCGGCTGGTTGAAGAAGGCGCCGAAGTGGCCGATGGTGAAGCCGCCGTCGGCGTTGACGAAGGCGCTGTAGAACACCGTGCCCACCGGCACGGCCAGGAACAGCGCCAGGAAACCCAGCACCAGGAGCGCGGCCAGCACGGGGCCGGCGGGCAGGCGTGAATGGCCCGGAAGATTCATCGAGATTCCCGTAATGGTTCAAGACAGGCCGCCCGCGGCGGGGCGGCGGCCGGACGGGGCGAGCCCCCCGTCCGGCGCGAGCCGGGCTCAGAGCGCCGCGGCTTCCCGCGCCAGCTTCACGGCCTGCTCATAGTTGCTCTTGGCCGTGCCGTTCCATTCGCCTTCCAGCTTGGTGATCTGCTGGTTGACCGCGGCGTCCTTCTTGTTGCCGCTGAAGATCTTCAGGAACTCGGGATCAGCGGCCTGCTTGCCGTCGACCAGCGGCGCCCAGGCCAGTTTGCGGGCCTGCGCCAGCAGTTCGGCCGGCTTGCCGCTCTTGCCCTTGTCGCCGAGCTTGGCCTCGGCGTCGTAGATCGCCTTGGTCGCCGCCTGCAACTCCTTCAGGCGGAACGTGACGGTCTGGTCGTACAGCGACTGCACCACGTAATAGCGCGTCTGCGACAGGTCGGCGTTGAACTGCACCTTGCTGCGGCGCGCGATCTCGGCGGGATCCGGATAACCCTGCGGCACCTTGCCGCCCAGCGCCGAATACGGCAGCACCGGCAGGCGCGAGATCTTCGGCTCCAGCAGCAGTTCCTGGCCCGCCTGGCTGAGCGTGAAGGCGATGAACTTCTTGCCTTCCTCGGTGTTCTTGGCGCCGTCGATCAGCGCGATGTTGGCCGGCACGATGGCGGTCTCGGAGGGATAGACGAATTCCACCGGGAACTTCGAATACTTGCTCGACAGGCCGAAGAAGTCGATCACCGGACCCGCGCCGAACTGGCCGTTGTTGACGCCGTCCGGCACGCCGAACGAACGCTCGGTGACGGCGCTGCTGTTGCCCGACATGCGCAGCAGCGTGTTCCAGCCGTCGTCCCAGCCTTCGCCCTGCAGGATGGTCTCGACCGTCAGGTGCATGGTGCCCGAGCGCGACGGCGAGGTGATGCCGACGTGGCCGAACCAGTGCGGCGCCAGCAGGTCTTTCCATTCGACCGGCGCGGGGATCTTGTGCGCCGCGATGTAGCGCGTGTTGTAGACGATGCCGTAGCCGGCCAGCGCCTGGCCCAGGTACATGCCGCCCGGGTCGTTGATGGGGTAGTTGCCGATCTTGTCCGGCACGTCCTTGTTGGCGACGTCCGCCGACTTGGCCAGCAGCTTGTCGCGGCCCAGCACCTCGAAGGCGTCCGGCGCGCTGGCCCAGAACACTTCCGGACGCTGGCCGGCCGGCGTCTCGCGCACGTAGGCGATGCCGGACACGGTGTTCTTGTTGAGGATTTCCAGCGTGATGCCGGGGTTGGCCTTCTCGAACGCGGTCTTGTAGGCCTGGGTCAAATCTTTCGGGAACGACGTGATCACCGTGACGGTGCCCGCCAGGGCGGGGGCGGCGCAGGCGGCCAGCAGCGCCCCTGCAAGGGCTGTGCGCATTGCATGCATGGTTTGTCTCCGTGGTTTTTTGATTTGTCCGGAGACCTTAGCGGCTGCATGCGCCGCCAGTCCAATCACAAATTTTGATGCGCGCCATCAGTGCGGCGGGCATTCGGGAGAACCCGCGGGAAGGAAGCTAGGCCGTGGCCGAGACGCCGCCGGTGGCCTTGGCCATCGCCTTGATCTTCTCGGTCATCACCTTCTGGATCTGGCCCATGATCTGCTGCGCCTGTCCGTTCAACGCCTGCATCTGGGTGGCTTTCTGTTCCGCCGACGCATTGCTGTCGCGCACGCGTGCGATCTGCTCCATGACGCGCTTGAGCTGGCGTTGCAGTTCCTTGATCACCTGGGTGTAATAGTCGTCGTTTTCGGACGATTCGGTTTCCTGGGTCTGGCCCACCTTCGTGGCGCCGGCGCTGTTGACGCGGATCTTGCCGTCGGGCGTGACACTGACGCCCGGATCGCCGGCCTTGGCGTCCTTGGCTTCCTTGTTGGCCTGGATCTTCTGCGCCCACAGGTCCGCCATGCTGCCGATGCGCGAGGTGCCGCTGATGGAATCGATGGCCATGGAAGTCTCCGGGGCAGAAGGATTGACTGGGGTTTCCACTAATACGGCATCTGGCCGGGGAACTTAAGTTGCCGCCCGTTCCCGGCCCCCTTTACACTGGCGCCCGCTCACACCAATCACTCCCGGGGAATCCATGTCCAAGACCTATTTTCCGCGCTGGCGCCTGGCGGACGACGCCCAGCCCGGCGTCATCATCGCCCCCGATGAACGGCTGTCCTGGCCCAAGAACGTGGCCATGGGCGCCCAGCACGTGGTGGCGATGTTCGGCTCCACCGTGCTGGCGCCGCTGCTGATGGGCTTCGATCCCAACGTCGCCATCCTGATGTCGGGCATCGGCACCCTGATCTTCTTCCTGTTCGTCGGCGGCCGCGTGCCCAGCTACCTGGGGTCCAGCTTCGCCTTCATCGGCGGCGTCATCGCCGTCACCGGCTATGCCGGCGGCGGCGCCAACGCCAATATCGGCGTGGCGCTGGGCGCCATCATCGCCTGCGGCCTGGCCTACACGCTGATCGGCGTCCTGGTCTGGATCGCCAACGGCCGCGCCGGCGGCGGCGCCAACTGGATCGACACCCTGATGCCGCCGGTCGTGACCGGCGCGGTGGTCGCGGTGATCGGCCTGAACCTGGCCCCGATCGCCGCCAAGGGCGCCATGGGCGCCTCGGGCTTCGACAGCGCCATGGCGATCGTCACCATCCTGTGCGTGGGCGGCATCGCCGTCTACACCAAGGGCATGGTGCAGCGCCTCCTGATCCTGGTCGGCCTCATCCTGGCCTGCGTGGTCTACGCGATCTTCGCCAACGGCCTGAACCTGGGCAAGCCGATCGATTTCTCGGCCGTGTCGGCCGCCGCCTGGTTCGGCCTGCCGCACTTCGCCGCGCCGGTCTTCAAGGCCGAGGCCATGGGCCTGATCGTGCCGGTGGCCATCATCCTGGTCGCCGAGAACCTGGGCCACGTCAAGGCGGTCAGCGCCATGACCGGCCAGGACCTGGACCGCTATCTGGGCCGCGCCTTCGTCGGCGACGGCGTGGCGACCATGGTCTCGGGCGCCGTCGGCGGCACCGGCGTCACCACCTACGCCGAGAACATCGGCGTGATGGCGGTGACCCGCATCTATTCGACGCTGGTGTTCGTGATCGCCGCGCTGATCGCCATCGTGCTGGGCTTCTCGCCCAAGTTCGGCGCCCTGATCCAGACCATTCCCGGGCCCGTGCTCGGCGGCATGTCGGTGGTGGTGTTCGGCCTGATCGCCATTGCCGGGGCCCGCATCTGGGTGGTGAACCAGGTCGATTTCAGCGACAACCGCAACCTGATCGTGGCCGCGGTCACGCTGGTGCTGGGCGCGGGCGACTTCACCGTCAAGCTGGGCAATTTCACGCTGGGCGGCATCGGTACCGCGACCTTCGGCGCGATCATCCTGTACGCGTTGCTGCGCCGCAAGAAGTAGGGCGGGACCGGCCGGACGTCGCGCCAGTCCCGCTTCCTTCAGGGGCATGAGCGGGACCGGCCGCGGCCGATCCGCTCCCCTCAGGAGCGCGACAGCCGCGAGGCCGGCGTCCTGCCGCCGACCTGCACCGGCGCCACCTCGATCACCTGGCCCGACTGGGTCTTGAAGACCGCGGTCGCTTCCGCCAGGCGCCGTGCCTGGTCTTCCATTGCCGAGGCGGCGGCCGAGGCCTCTTCCACCAGCGCGGCGTTCTGCTGCGTCACCTCATCCATCTGCGAGACCGCCAGGCTGACCTGGTCGATGCCGCCGGCCTGCTGGGCCGAGGCCGCCGAGATCTCGCCCATGATGTCGGCCACCCGCTGCACCGAGACCACGATTTCCTCCATGGTCTGGCCGGCCGCCGACACCTGGGACGAGCCGGCCGCCACGGTTTCGACCGAGGTCTCGATCAGCGCCTTGATCTCCTTGGCCGCCTGCGCCGCGCGTTGCGCCAGGGTGCGCACCTCGCCCGCCACCACGGCGAAGCCCTTGCCCTGTTCGCCGGCGCGGGCCGCCTCCACGGCGGCGTTCAGCGCCAGGATATTGGTCTGGAAGGCGATGCCGTCGATCACCGAGACGATGTCGGCGATGCGCCGCGAACTGTCGGAGATGCCTTGCATGGTGGCCACTACCTGGCCGACGGTATGGCCGCCGCGCTGCGCCACCTCCATGCTCACCGCCGCCAGCTGGTTGGCCTGGGCGGCATTCTCGGCGTTCTGCTTGACCGTGGCGGCCAGCTCTTCCATGGTCGAGGCGGTCTCTTCGAGCGCGGCCGCCTGCTCCTCGGTGCGGGTCGACAGGTTGGCGTTGCCGGCGGCGATCTCGGCCGCGCCGACGTTGATCTCCTCGACCCCCTGGCGCACCGTCGTCACCGTGCGTGTCAGGCCGTCCTGCATGCGCCGCACCGCGGAAAACAGCGTGCCGATCTCGTTGCTGGAGCGGGCGTCGACCCGCTGGGTCAGGTCGCCGGCGGCGATCCGGTCGAAATGCCGGCCCGCGTCCTGCAGCGGCAACAGCACGCCACGGCGGATGAAGGCCCAGCACAGCACCGCCAGCAGCAGCGCCACCGACAGCAGCACGACGGCCGAGATGCGGGCGGTCGAATAGGTGGTCTGAGAGCGGTCCAGCACGCTGTCGCTGCGCTCCTGGACCCGCGCCAGGAACACCTGCATGTCCTTGGCGAAATCGGCGTCGGCCTGGCGCACGCGGGCTTCGTTCTGCTGGTAGCGCGCGACCGAGCGCTCCTTGAGCGCCGCGTCCAGTTCGTCCAGCCCGGCGGCGTAGGCGTTGAAGCGGCCCTGCAGGACCAGCGCCAGCTCCTGGCCGCGCTCGCTCTTGGGCACCGCCATGTAGCGGTCGAAGCGCTCGCGCGCCAGCTTCAGCTGCCCGGCGGCGGCGGCTTCCGCGCTGGCCGCCTGGTCGTTGGCGCCGGCCTGCAGGTCGGCGATGCTCGCGGCCAGCGACAGCCGGGTGCGCAGCAACGCGGCGTTCGATTCATAAAGCGGATCGACCTGGTGCACGGCCACATTATTCAGGTCCTCGATTTCCCGCACGCTGTTTTCGGCGTTCATCCAGCTCAAGCCGCAAGCCAGCGCCAGGGTAATCACAAAGCAGGCCAGCACCAGCATCATGCCCGTACGGACTTTCAGTTTTTCCAGCATGGGAGCTCCCGTTCTTGAACGCGCTCCACCGCAGGCGCGGATCCTTTGCACGCCAGCGCTGCGATAGAGGGACGAACGTCGCGCCCGGATGACTGCGATGCGTCCGCCCAACCTGCAACACGCACAATCAATCGCTTTACGCGTGGCCGAAACGGCAGACCCGCGTATCCCTTCGCTTAAAACAGGAAAATGCCGGCGAATACCGGCATGTATTTAATTGTTATTAATGGGCCAGTTTGTCGGTTATACCTTTTTTATTGAATACAACATGGCGTTTTTACATAAACCCCGCGGCGGCCGGGTTTGTCCCTACTGTTGAGTATCTTTTACGCAACGCCAGCGCCGATCCGGGAAACGACGGGTTTTAGCGGGTTACAGCGCCGAAATGCGCCGAAAACGCCGTTTTCTCCGGTGGCTTGCAATTCCCGTGGACTTTGACCACAATATGACCTTGATTGCCCCGGTTCCGACCCGAGCCGGGGTTTTGTTTTGGTCGCAGCTTGCCGCATTCGTCCGGCGGGCCGGCCCGAGCGGGCAGCGGGGGATCCATCGGGTTCAGCCTTGCCCGCCCCTGGCCGTTCCGCTCAAGACGTTGCCCGTCCGATTCCGCTTCCGACGGCGCCCATGCGTCAGGTCCAGGACCTTCACACCGAGAACGCTCCGTCGGGGGCGTTTTCTACTTTTGTTTGGGAAACGACATGTCTGCCATTCCTTTGACCGTGCGCGGGGCCGAGCGCTTGCAAGAAGAGCTCCAGCGGCTGAAAACCGTGGAACGTCCCGCCGTCATCAACGCTATCGCCGAAGCGCGCGCGCAGGGCGATCTGTCGGAGAACGCCGAGTATGACGCGGCTCGCGAGCGCCAGGGTTTCATCGAGGGCCGGATCGCCGAGCTCGAGGGCACGCTTTCCAATGCCCACCTGATCGATCCGAGCTCGCTCGAGGCCGAAGGTCGTGCCGTGTTCGGCGCCACCGTCGACATCGAGGACCTGGATTCGGGTGATCGCGTGACGTACCAGATCGTCGGCGACGTCGAAGCCGATATCAAGGCAAACCTGATCTCCGTGTCGAGCCCGGTGGCCCGCGCGTTGATCGGCAAGAGCGAAGGCGATGTGGTCGAGGTCAAGGCCCCGGCTGGCGTTCGCGAGTATGAAGTCCTGGGTGTGCGTTACATCTAACGCTTGCCCTAAGCGGTAAAATCAGCAAAACACCATAGACCGAACCGGGCATCCGGAAGGATTCCCGCGGCAAGATTGCGGAACACTATGGTGGACCGGGCGCGTAAAGCGCCCGTTTTTGTGCCTGGCGGTACTATCGCTTGGGCGACGACTTGCGGCTGGTGCCGCTGCGTGCCCCGGCCCGCAGGCTCAGTGCGCTGCCGGCGCGGCGCGGGATGCCGTGGCTGCCGGAAGTGGTTTTCTTGGTGCCGGGACGCATCGGCTTGCCGTTCTTGTTGAGCTGGTCCTGCGGCACGAAGCGCGTCTTCGGCTTGGGCTCTTCCGTCTCGGAACGGCGCGGACGCTTGGCCAGGGTCTTGCCTTCGGCGGCCAGCTTCTTGGGCGTATGCGGCTCGGAGGCGCGGCGCTTGGCGGGGCGTTCCGGCTCAAGGGCGGCCAGCACCGGCGGCTTGATGTTGCCGGCCAGCGGGCGGAACAGGATCAGGGTCTTGCCCAGGTGGTGCACCGGGGCGCAGGACAGGGTGTCGCAGATCGTCGACAGCATGGCCTCGCGGGCCTCGCGATCGTCGCCGCCGGCCCGGACCTTGATCAGGCCGTGGGAAGTGAGTGCCAGGTCGATTTCCTTGAGCACGGCTTCGGTCAGGCCATTGTCGCCGATCAGGACGACGGGGCGCAGAGGGTGAGCGGCGGACCGAAGGTCGCTGCGCTCACGAGAGGTAAGTTCTAATATAGGCATGCGTGGAATTGTACGGTAATGGCCAAGAATAAATTCTCCAAAGACTGGATTCACCAGCACATCAACGATCCCTATGTGAAGATGGCGCAACAGAAGGGCTACCGGGCCCGCGCCGCCTTCAAGCTGATCGAGATTCTCGACACCGAGAAACTGCTGCGCCGCGGCGACCTGGTCGTCGACCTCGGCTCGGCCCCCGGCAGCTGGTCGCAGGTGGCGCGCGAGCGCCTGGCGGGGCCGGGCGGGGTGGTGGACGGGCGCATCATCGCCCTGGACATGCTGCCCATGGAGCCCGTGGCGGGCGTCGAATTCATCCAGGGCGACTTCCGCGAAGATGACATTTTGAAACAGTTGGAAGACATGGTCGGATCGCGCGCGGTGGACCTTGTAATTTCCGACATGGCCCCCAACCTATCTGGCGTGGGTATCGCCGACGCCGCGCGCATCCAGCACGTGTGCGAGCTGGCGATGGAGTTTTCCCTCGCTCACCTCAAGCCCAACGGGGCGCTGATCGTCAAGGCATTCCACGGAACCGGCTTTTCGCAGATCGTGGAAACCTTCAAGCAGCACTTCAAGCGGGTGGTCGAGCGTAAGCCGAAGGCGTCGCGGGACAAGTCCTCCGAAACCTTTCTGGTTGCCCGCGATCTGAAATAGCCCGCGCCGGGGCCCGTGCCCCGGTCACAAGAACCCACCGGCCCGATGGCGGCCGGCCTGCCGAGACAACGACCAGCAAAATCACGAATCAGACGTAACTTAGCGGCCCCGCCCCTTCCCAGGACGCAACCCGGTCCGACAGGGTAGAATGGGCTATTGACATACTTGTGACTGTGCCATATGCGGGTGCGCGGTCGCCGGTCGGAATCGAAAGCAGGAGATCGACCTTGAATAATTCATTTTCGAAAGTCGCCGTCTGGATGGTGATAGCCCTTGTGCTATTCACGGTCTTCAAGCAGTTCGACGGACGCGCGCAGACCCAGGACGGCGTGACCTACACGCAGTTCATGGATGACGCCAAAGCGGGCCGTATCCGCAAGGTGGACGTGCAAGGTGGCCCTGGCGGCGACGTGCTCTACGTCACGCCGGACGCGGGCCGCGCCTACACGCTGACCTCGCCGGGCGACCTCTGGATGGTCTCCGACCTGCTCAAGTACGGCGTGCAGGTGTCGGGCAAGCCGCGCGAAGAGCAGTCGCTGCTGATGAGCATCTTCGTGTCCTGGTTCCCCATGCTGCTGTTGATCGGCGTGTGGGTGTTCTTCATGCGCCAGATGCAGGGCGGCGGCAGGGGCGGCGCGTTCAGCTTCGGCAAGTCGCGCGCCCGCATGCTCGACGAGAACACCAACCAGATCACCTTCGCCGACGTGGCCGGCTGCGATGAAGCCAAGGAAGACGTCCAGGAGCTGGTCGACTTCCTGCGCGACCCCAGCAAGTTCCAGAAGCTGGGCGGCCGCATTCCGCGCGGCGTGCTGATGGTCGGCTCGCCCGGTACCGGCAAGACGCTGCTGGCCAAGGCCATCGCCGGCGAAGCCAAGGTGCCGTTCTTCAGCATCTCCGGTTCGGACTTCGTTGAAATGTTCGTCGGCGTGGGCGCGGCCCGCGTGCGCGACATGTTCGAGAACGCCAAGAAGCACGCGCCCTGCATCATCTTCATCGACGAAATCGACGCCGTCGGTCGCCAGCGTGGCGCCGGCCTGGGCGGCGGCAACGACGAACGCGAGCAGACGCTGAACCAGATGCTGGTGGAAATGGACGGCTTCGAGTCGGGCCAGGGCGTCATCGTGATCGCCGCCACCAACCGTCCCGACGTGCTGGATCCGGCGCTGCTGCGTCCGGGCCGCTTCGACCGCCAGGTCGTGGTGCCGCTGCCCGACATCCGCGGCCGCGAGCAGATCCTGAAGGTCCACATGCGCAAGGTGCCGCTGTCGCCCAACGTCGACGCGACCATCCTGGCGCGCGGCTGCCCGGGCTTCTCGGGCGCCGACCTGGCCAACCTGGTCAACGAAGCCGCCCTGTTCGCCGCGCGCCGCAATGGCCGCACGGTGGATATGTCCGACTTTGAAAAGGCCAAGGACAAGATCATCATGGGCGCCGAGCGCCGCTCGATCGTCATGCCCGAAGAGGAACGCAAGAACACCGCGTACCACGAATCCGGCCATGCCATCGTTGCCCGCCTGCTGCCCAAGACCGACCCGGTCCACAAGGTCACCATCATCCCGCGCGGCCGCGCGCTGGGCGTGACGATGCAGCTGCCCGAGACCGATCGCTACAGCATGGACAAGAGCCGCCTGCTGTCGACCATCGCGGTGCTGTTCGGCGGCCGTATCGCCGAAGAGATCTTCATGGACCAGATGACCACCGGCGCCTCGAACGACTTCGAACGCGCCACGGCCATCGCCCGCGACATCGTCACGCGCTACGGCATGACCGACGAGCTGGGCCCGATGGTCTACGCCGAGAACGAAGGCGAGGTCTTCCTGGGCCGCAGCGTGACCAAGACCACGCACATGTCCGAAGCCACCATGCAGAAGGTGGATTCCGAGATCCGCCGCATCATCGACGAGCAGTACGGCGTCGCGCGCAAGATCCTGGAAGACAACCGCGACAAGGTCGAAGTCATGACCGCCGCGCTGCTCGAATGGGAAACCATCGACGCCGACCAGATCAACGACATCATCGAGGGCCGCCCCCCGCGTCCCCCGAAGACGCCGCAAGGCCCGTCGGATACGTCTGATACGCCTCCGACCGGCCTGGCCGCCGGCGGTAACACGGCAGCCGCGGTCTGAGGTCTTTCGTCCTGAGTTATGGCGAATAACTTCCTTTGCGGGCGCTTCGAGTTTGATCTCGAGCGCCCGCTTGTCATGGGTATCGTCAATGTCACGCCGGATTCGTTTTCCGACGGCGGCCAGCACGACGATACCGACGCCGCGGTGGCGCATGCGCGCCGCCTGATCGACGAAGGCGCGCAGATCCTCGATCTGGGCGGCGAGTCGACGCGGCCCGGCGCTGATCCGGTGTCGGTCGCCGACGAACTGGACCGGCTGCTGCCGGTGATCGAGGCGCTGCGCGACTGCGGCGTGCCGCTGTCGATCGACACCTTCAAGCCCGAGGTCATGCGCGCCACGCTGGATGCCGGCGCCGACATGATCAACGACATCTACGGCTTCCGGCAGCCCGGCGCCATCGAGGCGGTGGCGCAGTCGCGCTGCGGGCTGTGCGTCATGCACATGAAAGGCGAGCCGCGCACGATGCAGGCGACGCCGCCCGAATATTCCGACCTGATCGGCGAAATCGGACTCTTCCTGGGGGCGCGCGCACAGAAGCTGCGCGCCGCCTGGATCGACCCCCGACGCATCGTGCTGGACCCCGGTTTCGGGTTCGGCAAGACCGCCGACCAGAACTTCCAATTGCTGCGTCGGCTGTCCAGCCTGCGCAGCGGCGGTTATCCATTGCTGATCGGCCTGTCGCGCAAGAACATGATCGGCCAGGCCACCGGCCGGCCGGTCGGCGACCGGCTGGCTGGCAGCATTGCCGCCGCCCTGGCCTGTGTGGCCCGTGGCGCCTCGATCGTGCGGGTGCACGACGTGGCGGCCACGGTCGACGCGCTCAAGGTCTGGCAGGCGGCCGAACAAGGAGCAATCACTTCATGACTCAACGCAAGTATTTTGGTACCGACGGGGTGCGCGGCGAAGTCGGCGGCCCGGTGATCAACGCGGAATTCGCCCTGCGCCTGGGCTACGCCGCCGGCCGCGTGCTGGCCCGTGAACACGCGGTGCGCGGCGGCAGCCGCCCGCAGGTCGTGATCGGCAAGGACACCCGCATCTCCGGCTACATGCTGGAGTCGGCGCTGGAAGCCGGCCTGTCGGCCGCAGGCATCGACGTGCTGCTGGCCGGCCCGATCCCCACCCCCGCCGTGGCCTACCTGACCCGCGCGCTGCGCCTGGTCGCCGGCATCGTGATCAGCGCTTCGCACAATCCCTACCAGGACAACGGCATCAAGTTCTTCTCGGCCCAGGGCATGAAGCTGCCCGACGAGATCGAGGCGGCCATCGAGGCCGCCCTGGACGAGCCGCTGGGCTGTGTCAGCTCCGAAGGGCTGGGCCGCGCGCGCCGCATGTCGGACTCCCAGGGCCGCTACATCGAATTCTGCAAGAGCACCTTCCCCAACGATCTGGACCTGAACGGCATGACGATCGTGGTGGACGCCGCCCATGGCGCCGCCTACAACATCGCGCCGCACGTGTTCCGCGAGCTGGGCGCCGAAGTGCATGCCATCGGCGTGCACCCGGACGGCTTCAACATCAACAAGGGCGTGGGCGCGCTGCACCCGGAGCAACTGGCCAAGGAAGTGAAGGCGCGCGGCGCCCAGCTCGGCATCGCGCTGGACGGCGATGCCGACCGCCTGCAGATGGTGGACGGCGACGGCCGCATCTACAACGGCGACGAGCTGCTGTACGCGATCCTGCGCGAGCGCATGCAGCGCGGCAAGGTGGACGGCGTGGTCGGCACGCTGATGACCAACTTCGGCTTCGAGCGCGCGCTGCAACGCCTGAACGTGGGCTTCGAGCGCGCCAACGTGGGCGACCGCTACGTGCTGGAACAGATGCAGGCGCGCGGCTGGCTCTACGGCGGCGAAAGCTCCGGCCACCTGCTGTGCCTGGACTGCCACTCCACCGGCGACGGCATCGTCGCGGCGCTGCAGGTGCTGACCGCGCTGCGCCGCAACCATGTCTCGATGGCCGAGTGGATCAAGGACCTGCGCATGTATCCGCAGAAGATGATCAACGTGCCGCTGACGCCGGGCCAGGACTGGAAGACCCATCCGGGCCTGACCGCCGCGCGCCAGGCGGTCGAGGCCGAACTGGGTGACCGTGGCCGCGTCCTGATCCGCGCCTCGGGCACCGAGCCCAAGCTGCGTCTCATGGTCGAGGCCGAGGATGAAACCCTGGCCGTGACCTCCGCCGAGAAGCTGGCGGCCAGCCTGGGATAACGCCAAATCCACCGGGACCAGACATGGCCATTCATTGCTTTGCGATGAATGGCCATTGTTTGTGAGAAATAAGTATTGTTTTGTAAAGTTTTGTCGAACTTTGCGGGATTAAGGCCGCACCGCTCCGAACTAAACTTCATAGTCACGTAACATATTGGTCAAGTCTTTGACATACAGGGCGTCCAAACTGACCGGACTCTCTAGGAGCTTCGCGCAATGCTGGAACTAGCACGCATCAACCCAAGCCGTAATGCTACAGAACCGTGGACGGGCCCCGCCGCACGGGTGCTGGTGGTCGGCCTGGCGCGCACGGCCGAGGAAATTGAACAGATCCAGCGCCTGCGCTATGACGTCTTCACCGAAGACATGGGCGCGGTCTTTCCCGATGCCCAGGACGGAATCGAGCACGACCGCTTCGATCCCTTCTGCGAGCATCTGATGGTGCGCGAGCTCGACACCGGCCGTGTCGTGGGCACCTACCGCATCCTCACGCCCGAAAAGGCGCGCGAGGCCGGCGGCTACTACTCGCAATCCGAATTCGACCTGGCGGGCCTCGGCCCGATCCGCGACGAACTGGTGGAAGTGGGGCGCTCGTGCACCCACGCCGACTACCGCAACGGCGCGGTCATCATGCTGCTGTGGTCCGGCCTGGCGGAATACCTGCGCCGCGGCGGCTACCAGTACGTGCTGGGCTGCGCCAGCGTCAGCCTGCGCGACGACGGCGTCACCGCCGCCGAAGTGTGGCGCACCATTTCCAAGCAGCTGCCGAAAGAAGGCCAGCCGCACGTGACGCCGCTGCACCGCTACCCGGTGGAAAAGCTCAACAGCACGCTGCCGGCCCGTGTGCCGCCGCTGATCAAGGGTTACCTGAAGCTGGGCGCAACGGTCTGCGGCGAACCTGCCTGGGACCCGGATTTCAATGCCGCCGACTTCCCGGTGCTGCTGAAGATGGACGGCATGGACGAGCGTTACCGCCGCCATTTCGGCCTGGATCAACCCACGGCCAACGGTCAGCGCTGATCATGCGCCGCTTGTTCCGCCGTATGAAGATCAGACTGATTCGGCGGGCAACGCGGCCATTCCGCCTGGAACTCAAGCAGCTCGAACGCGAGACCGATCTCTCGCCGTTCTAGCGCCTGAAGCCTGCTTCGCCGCACGGCCCCGGACTTGTCCGGGGCCGTGCTGTTTTCAGGACGCGATTCAGAACTCGAGCAGTTCGAACGAGAATCCCACCTTCGACCATTCGGCTTCTTCCGCGCGCAGCGTGAAGTCGCTGAGCGGGTGTTGCGCGAGCCAGTCGCGGTTCACGCGCACCACGATGGAGTCGTTGCGCATGGACGCGGTCAGGGGCAGGGGGTCGATCTCGCCGCGGCGGCGGAACAGCAGCACGGCCAGCCGCAGGCTGAGAATGGCGATCCACTGGGCGCGGTTGCGCACCAGCGGCTCGAGCTTGCTCAGCTTGCCCTGGTGGCCCAGCGCCAGCAGCGCCAGCAGTTGCTGGTCGGCGCGCGAAAAGCCCGGCATGTCGGCGTTCTCGAGCACGTAGGCGGTGTGCTTGTGGTACGCGTTGTGGGCGATCGACAGGCCCACTTCGTGCAGGTCGGCGGCCCAGCCCAGGGCGGCGCGCAGTTCGGCGCGTTCGGCGCCTTCGGGCATCATCGTGTCGAACAGGCTGAGCGCGGCGCGGTGCACACGGCGCGCCTGATTGACGTCGACGTGATAGCGCTTCATGAACTGTCGCACCGACTCGTCGCGCTTGTCGTGCTCGTCGTCGCGGCCCAGCAGGTCATACAGCACGCCCAGGCGCAGCGCGCCGTCGCCGGTGTGCATGACGTCGATGCCCAGTTCGTCGAACAGCGCGCTCATGATGGCCAGCCCGCCGGGCAGCACGTCGGCGCGCTCGACCTTGATGCCGGGCAGCTCGGACGGGATGACGCGGCCGGCGCGCACGATGCGGTCTTTCAGCTTGCTCAGGCCGGCGCGGGTGATGCCGCGCTCGGACATGCCGCCTTCGGTGAGGATGGCGTACAGCGCCTTGGCGGTGCCGGAGGAGCCGTAGGCTTCCTTCCAGCCGGTCTTGCGGTACTGCTTGGCGATGACTTCGATCTCGCGCCGCGCGGCCAGTTCGGCCTGTTTCATCTGGTGGGCGTCGACGATGCCGTCCGAGAAGAACTGGCGGCTGTAGCTGACGCAGCCCATGTAGAGCGACGACATCAGGCCGGGTTCGTGGCCCTTGCCGATGATGACTTCGGTGGAACCGCCGCCGATGTCGATCACCAGGCGCTTGTTGGGCGAGGGCGGCAGGGTGTGGACCACGCCCGAGAAGATCAGGCGGGCCTCTTCGCGGCCGGCGATGACTTCGATCGGGAAGCCCAGGGCGGCTTCGGCCCGGGGCAGGAAATCGCGGGTATTGCGCGCCACCCGGAAGGTGTTGGTGGCGACCGCGCGCACGCGGTTGGGATGGAAACTGCGCAGGCGTTCGCCGAAACGTTCCAGGACGGCGATGGCGCGCTCGATGGCGTCGTCGCCGAGGCGTTTTTCGGCGTCCAGCCCGGCGGCGAGCCGGACGGTTTCCTTGAGGCGATCGATCTGGTAGATCTGGGGCGTACCGTCCTGCTGAACGATGCGTCCGATGGAGAGGCGGAAGCTGTTGGACCCGAGGTCCACGGCGGCCAGAAGTTGATCCATGCGGCTCGTAATATTGGCTGTGAGGTGGCCTGATTATAGAGACCCCATATGACAGCGCCTTCCGCTGCGGGTTTTCGCTTATGGAACAGGCAGTTGGCGGCGGGAGACCATGCTCCATGCGTCCCGGTTTTGTCGTACGCTACGCATTTGGCGTTGTGTCATAGAACCGTCACTATTTTGCAGTAAAACTCCACGCTCTCCCTACGTATGGAATCCGGTATGACCACACGCCCGCCCGCCGAGCCCTTGCTCCTGAATCGCGAGTTGTCGCTGCTCAAATTCAACGAACGCGTGCTGGCGATGGCTGAGAATCCCAGTACGCCCCTGCTCGAACGGCTGCGCTATGTCTGTATCGTCAGTTCCAACCTGGACGAATTCTTCGAGATCCGGATCTCGAGCCTGAAAGAGCAGCAACGCCAGTCGCCCAACTCGGTCGGCCCGGACGGCATGACGCCGGACCAGGCGTTCGAGAACGTGCAGCAGGCGGTGCACGAACTGGTGGGACGGCAGTACGCGCTGCTCAACGACGCCATCCTGCCGGCGCTGCAGGCCGAGGGTATCGCGCTGCACCATGCGTCGGAATGGAACGCAGAGCAGCAGGAATGGGCGCGCGAGGTCTTCAACCGCGACGTGATGCCGCTGCTGACCCCGATCGGGCTGGACCCGGCGCACCCGTTCCCGCGGGTCTACAACAAGAGCCTGAACTTCATCGTCTCGCTGTCCGGCGCCGACGCCTTCGGCCGCCAGGCCTCGATCGCCGTGGTGCAGGCGCCGCGCGCGCTGCCGCGCCTGATCAAGATGCCGCCGGAGCTGTCCGGCCATCCGGAAGGCTACATCCTGCTGACCTCGCTGCTGCGCGCCTTCGTTGGCGAGCTGTTCCCGGGGCTGGAGATGCTGGGCTGCTACCAGTGGCGGGTGACGCGCAACAGCGACCTGTTCGTGGACGAGGAAGAAGTCACCAACCTGCGCCACGCCCTGCAGGGCGAGCTGTCGCAGCGCAACTTCGGCGCCGCCGTGCGCCTGGAGATCGACAAGCTGACGCCGGTCGAGCTGGAGACCTTCCTGCAGCGCGAGTTCTCGCTCAAGGCCGAGGACACCTACCGCGTGCCGGGTCCGGTGAACCTGTCGCGCCTGATGCAGCTGTGCAACTCGCCCAACCGGCCCGACCTGCTGTTCCCCGACTACCGCGCGCCGGTGCCGGCGCCGTTTGACCGCGTCGGCGACAAGCCGGCCGAGCTGTTCGAGGCCGTGGCCGAGCAGGACCGCCTGCTGCATCATCCCTATCAGTCGTTCCAGCCCGTCATCGACTTCCTGACCGCCGCCGCGCTGGATCCGGACGTGATGGCCATCAAGCAGACCATCTACCGCACCGGCGAGGATTCCGAGCTGATGAAGATCCTGCTGGCCGCGGCGCGCGCCGGCAAGGAAGTGACGGTGGTGGTGGAGCTGATGGCGCGCTTTGACGAGCAGACCAACATCAACTGGGCCTCCAAGCTGGAAGAGGTGGGGGCGCACGTGGTCTACGGCGTGGTGGCGCACAAGACCCACGCCAAGATGGCGGTGGTGCTGCGGCGCGAAAAGGGCCGCCTGCGCCGCTACGCCCACCTGGGCACCGGCAACTACCACCCGCGCACCGCGCGGCTGTACACCGATTTCGGCCTGCTGACCGCCGATCCCAAGCTGTGCGAGGACATGGACAAGGTGTTCGCGCAGCTGACCGGCCTGGGGGCGCGCCGCTCGCTCAAGTCGCTGATGCAGTCGCCGTTCACCATGCACGACGGCATGGTGGCGCTGATTCGCGCCGAGGCCCGCGCCGCCAAGGCGGGCAAGCGTTCGCGCATCATGGCCAAAATGAACTCGCTGCTGGAAGAGCAGATCATCGAGGAGCTCTACAAGGCCAGCCAGGCCGGCGTGAAGATCGACCTGATCGTGCGCGGCGTCTGCGCGCTGCGCGCCGGCGTGCCGGGGCTGTCCGAGAACATCCGGGTGCGTTCCATCGTCGGGCGCTTCCTGGAGCACTCGCGCGTGTTCTATTTCTACGCCGAGGGCGCCGAGACGGTGTATCTGTCGTCGGCCGACTGGATGGACCGCAATTTCTTCCGCCGCGTGGAAATCGCCTTCCCGATCTACGACAAGACGCTCAAGAAGCGCGTCATCGACGAAGCCTTCACCTTCGCGCTGCGCGACAACCAGCTGGCCTGGCAGCAACAGGCCGACGGCGACTACGTCCGCGTGCGCAGCCGCCGCGAACCCTTCAACCTGCACCAGTACCTGATGCAGAAGCTGGGCGTATAGCCCCGCCCGTCCTTACCCCTTCCGCGCAGGCCATGCGGAAACGGAACCAGGCCCCGCCCAGCGGGGCCTTTTTTATCCGTCCCCCAGATCCGCCGGACAAAGCCAAGCCGCTCGACGCAGGCTCCCCCCCGAGCCAAACCATCCGTCCCCAACCCTCATCACCGTCAGAAAACCACCCCCCAGGCCACCCCCCTTCCAAGCCAGGCCGCGCGGATCCGGCTCCGCCGGTCCGCCACCGGCGCCCCCCTGGGGGGGAAGCGCGCAGCGCTCCGGGGGGGGGTTTATGACTGTCACTATCTTGTCACGTTGGGCTTCTAAGATGCGAGGGTCGCTGAAAGACAGGCAGTAGAAAGCCTGCCAAAGACTCCTCTAACGAGCACAGAAGGAACCAAGATGTTCAAACGTGTCTTCAAACAAGTTTCCCTGGGTGTCGCGCTGAGCGCCGCCGTTTTTGCCGTCCAGGCCGCCGATGTGACCGGCGCCGGCGCTTCGTTCCCGTACCCGATCTACGCCAAGTGGGCGTCGGACTACAAGGCCGCGACCAACAACGCCGTGAACTACCAGTCGATCGGTTCGGGCGGCGGCCAGCAACAGATCATCGCCAAGACCGTCGATTTCGGCGCGTCGGACGATCCCATGAAGGCGGCCGACCTGGAAAAGAACGGCCTGCTGCAATTCCCGGCCGTCATCGGCGGCACGGTTGCCGTGGTGAACATCGACGGCGTCGAGCCGGGCAAGCTGAAGCTGTCGGGCAAGGTCCTGGGCGACATCTTCCTGGGCAAGATCAAGAAGTGGGACGACGCCGCCATCAAGGCGCTGAACCCCGACGTGAAGCTGCCCTCGGCCGACATCATCGTCGTGCACCGTTCGGACGGCTCGGGCACCACCTTCGGCTGGACCAACTACCTGTCCAAGGTGTCGCCGGAGTGGAAGGAACAAGTCGGCGAAGGCAAGGCCGTCAAGTGGCCCGTGGGTCAGGGTGGCAAGGGCAACGAAGGCGTCGCCGCCTACGTCGGCCAGCTGAAGAACTCGATCGGCTACGTCGAATACGCCTACGCCAAGCAGAACAAGCTGGCCTGGACGCAACTGCAGAACAAGGCCGGCAAGTTCGTCCAGCCGGAACAGAAGGCCTTCGCCGCCGCTGCCGCGAACGCCGACTGGAAGAGCGCGCCTGGCATGGGCGTGGTCCTGACCGACGAGCCGGGCGCCGATTCGTGGCCCGTCACCGCCGCCACCTTCATCCTGATCCACAAGTCGCAAGACAAGCCGGTTCAGGGCAAGGCTGTCCTGGAATTCTTCGACTGGGCCTTCAAGAACGGCGCCAAGTCGGCTGAAGCCATGGACTACGTGCCGCTGCCCGACGCCGTGACCAAGGAAATCCGCGCCGCCTGGGGCGAGGTCAAGGCTGCCGACGGCAAGGCCGTCTGGAAGTAAGGCAGGTGCCTGGCGCGGCGGCTCCGCCCCGCGCCGGCATCGGCCAACTGCCCTGGTATCCGGTCCGCCGGCTACCAGGGCGGGTCTCCAGGACCCACCTGTAGTTTCCCCCAAGGTTTCCTAAGGAAAGTCCATCCATGAGCGCGGTAATGGATAATAGTGTGCCGCTCCCGCCCAGCGTGGCGGATTCCGTGACTACCGGCACGCCTTCGCCTATGAAGCAAAATAAAAACGCGCTGATGGATGCGCTGTTCAAGAACCTGACCCGCCTGTTCGCCTTCCTGGTGTTCATTCTGCTGGCGGCGATCCTGGTATCCCTGATCTACGGCAGCCGCGAATCGCTGGCCAAGTACGGCCTGTCGTTCCTGTGGTTGAACGACTGGGATCCGGTCAAACAGAATTACGGCGCGGTGGTGCCCATCATCGGCACGCTGCTGACCTCGGCCATCGCCCTGATCATCGCGGTGCCGGTGTCGTTCGGCATCGCCATCTTCCTGACCGAACTGTCGCCGACCTGGCTGCGCCGCCCGCTGGGCACCGCGGTCGAGATGCTGGCGGCGATTCCGTCGATCATCTACGGCATGTGGGGCCTGTTCGTCTTCGTGCCGGTGTTCCAGCAGTACGTGCAGCCGTTCCTGATCGCCACGCTGGGCAGCGTGCCCATCATTGGCGGCATGTTCGCCGGGCCGCCGTTCGGCATCGGTATCTTCACCGCCGGCCTGATCCTGTCGATCATGATCATCCCGTTCATCGCCGCGGTGATGCGCGACGTGTTCGAACTGGTGCCGGCGATGCTGAAGGAATCGGCCTACGGCCTGGGCAGCACGACCTGGGAAGTGATGTGGCGCGTGGTGCTGCCCTTCACCAAGTCGGGCGTCATCGGCGGCATCATGCTGGGCCTGGGACGCGCGCTGGGCGAGACCATGGCGGTGACCTTCGTGATCGGCAACGCCTTCAAGTGGTCCGGTTCGCTGTTCTCGCCGGGCAACTCGATCGCCTCGGCGCTGGCCAACGAATTCAACGAAGCGGGTGGCATCCAGAAGTCGGCGCTGCTGGAACTGGGCCTGATCCTGTTCCTGATCACCACGATCGTGCTGGCCCTGGCGAAGATGCTGCTGGTCCGCCTGTCGGCCGGTGAAGGCAAGAAATCCTGATCCCGCCGCACAAGGAAAAGATCATGGCTGTATCCGTACTCAATATGCAGAACGGCGTGTATCGCCGGCGCCGGGTGGTCAACCGCATCATGCTGACCATCTCGCTGGCCACGCTGGTGTTCGGGCTGTTCTGGCTGTTCTGGATCATCCAGACCCTGCTGTTCAAGGGCGCGCCGGCGCTGTCGTACACGCTCTTCACCGAAATCACGCCGCCGCCGGGGCAGTCCGGCGGCCTGGTCAACGCCATTTTCGGCAGCGTGATGATGGCGGGCGTGGGCACGCTGATCGGCACGCCGGTCGGCATCCTGGCTGGCACCTACCTGGCCGAATACGGCCAGCGTGGCTGGCTGGCGCCGGCCACGCGCTTCCTGAACGACGTGCTGCTGTCGGCGCCGTCCATCATCATCGGTCTGTTCATCTACGCCGTGTACGTGGCGCAGGTCGGGCACTACTCGGGCTGGGCCGGCGCCATCGCGCTGTCGATCCTGGTGATCCCGGTGGTGGTGCGCACCACCGACAACATGCTGCTGCTGGTGCCCAACAGCCTGCGCGAAGCCGCGGCCGCGCTGGGCTGCCCCAAGTGGCGCATGATCACCCTGGTGTGCTATCGCGCCGCCAAGACCGGCATCATCACCGGCGTGCTGCTGGCCATCGCCCGCATCTCGGGCGAAACCGCGCCGCTGCTGTTCACGGCGTTGTCGAACCAGTTCATGTCGACCAACATGAACGGCCCGATGGCCAACCTGCCGGTCGTGATCTACCAATACGCCGCCAGCCCCTTCAAGGACTGGAACGACCTGGCGTGGGCCGGCGCCACCCTGATTACGCTGCTGGTGCTGGGCATCAACATCATTGCCCGCAACATGTTCCGCAAGTAAAGATCGCTTTGCCGGCGCGCCCGCCGCGCCGGACCTAGGGAAACCAAATGGAAAACACCGCTACCGCCGTCAAGAACAAGATCGAGGTCAAGAACCTGAACTTCTACTACGGCAAGTTCCATGCGATCCGCAATGTGAACATGTCGATCCAGGAGAAGAAGGTCACCGCCTTCATCGGCCCGTCGGGCTGCGGCAAGTCGACGCTGCTGCGCACCTTCAACCGCATGTTCGAGCTGTACCCGGGCCAGCGCGCCGAGGGCGAAATCATCCTGGACGGCGAAAACCTGCTGACGGCCAAGACCGATATCTCGCTGATCCGCGCCAAGGTCGGCATGGTCTTCCAGAAGCCCACGCCGTTCCCCATGAGCATCTACGACAACATCGCCTTCGGCGTGCGTCTGTTCGAGCGCCTGTCCAAGGGCGAGATGGACGAGCGCGTGGAATGGGCGCTGAGCAAGGCCGCGCTGTGGAATGAAGTGAAGGACAAGCTGCACCAGAGCGGCAACAGCCTGTCGGGCGGCCAGCAACAGCGTCTGTGCATCGCGCGCGGCGTGGCCATCAAGCCGGAAGTGCTGCTGCTGGACGAGCCGTGTTCGGCGCTGGATCCGATCTCGACCGCCAAGATCGAGGAACTGATCGCCGAATTGAAGAACGATTACACCGTCGTCATCGTGACCCACAACATGCAGCAGGCCGCCCGTTGCTCGGACTTCACGGCCTACATGTACCTGGGCGAGCTGATGGAATTCGGCCAGACCGACCAGATCTTCGTGAAGCCGTCGCGTAAGGAAACCGAAGACTACATCACCGGCCGTTTCGGCTGATCGTCCGCCGCAGCGCAAGCCTGGCGGGCAACCGGCAGGCGGCGCGGTCCGGCATGGATCCCATGCGAAACAACGGCGCACCTTTTGGTGCGCCGTTGTCGTTTCCGTCAGTCCGATTCCGTGGCGAGCGTCGCGGCGCCGGACAATCGGCGTGTCAGGACTGTTGTTGCTCCACGGGCCGCGTGCCGGCCGTCGGTCGCGCCGGCGCGCCGCCCGCGTAGCGGCTCGGGATCAGGATCACGAACACCGCCGCCAGCACCGCCGCGCACGAGAAGGCGATGAAGTTCCAGGCCAGCGGCAATTTCAATCCCGCCAGATAGCCGCCGACGATGGGGCCGCTCATGGCGCCGATGCGGGCGAACGACAGCGCCCAGCCGGTGGCCGCGCCGCGCGCGTGCGCCGGGTAGTAGCCGGCCAGGTAGCCGGTCAGGATCAGCGACGACGAAATGCTGCCGATGCCGGCCAGCGCCACCCACAGGTAATTGACCGCCAGCGGATTGTTGTAGGTCAGGCAGTAGATGCCGATCGCGCCCACCAGGTAGAACAGCGCCACGATCTTGCGCGGCTCGCTCTTGTCGGCGAACTGGCCCAGCACCAGGCCGCCGATGGCCGACGCCAGGCTGAAGACCAGCAGGAACGAGATGCTAGAGCCCAGGTCGTAGCCGTTCTTGCGCATGATCTGCGGCAGCCAGGTGTTCAGGCCATACACCAGCATCATCCCCAGGAACAGCGCGCCCCAGAAGCACAGCGTGGCCCGCAGGTGGCGCGGCGCGAACACCGCGGCCATCACATCGCGCCAGGTGGTCTTTTCACCCGTCACTTCGCGCGGACGGAACGGTTCCAGCGAGGCGATGCCCAGGCGCTGCGCCACGGCGCGGGCGCCGGCCTCGTCGCCCTTGGCCAGCAGGTATTCCAGCGATTCGGGCAGCAGGCGCGCCAGCACCGGCACCAGCAGCAGCGGCGCCGCCCCCACCAGGATCACCGCGCGCCAGCCCCAGTGCTGCAGCACGGCCATGGCCACCGCGGCGGAGCACAGGATGCCGAGCGAATAGCCGGAATACATCACGCCGTAGTTGAAGCCCCGTTTGGCGGGCGGGGAATACTCGATCGTCAGCGCCGCCGCCACCGGGATCACGCCGCCCAGCCCCAGGCCGCCGATGAAGCGGAAGGTGGCGAACCACGTCGGCGTCGGCGCCCAGGCCGCGCCGATCATGGTCAGCGAGAACAGCGTCACGCAGGCCAGCAGCATGCGCCGGCGGCCCAGCAGGTCGGACAGCGTGCCGACGGCGAACGAGCCGACGAACATGCCCGCCAGTGCGTAGCTGCCGAGCATGCCGAGTTCGATCGGCGTCAGGTTCCAGCTCTTGTCGTCGGCCAGGGCGGGCAGCACCGCGCCCATGACGCCGACGTCGTAGCCCTCGAACAGGATCGCCAGCCAGCAGACGAACAATACGGTGTAGGTGGTCCGCGTGGGCGTGGCCCAGGCGGATGGAGAGGAGGCGTTGGCCATGTGGTTCCCGATGAATGTCGTTATTAGGTATGTCGAATTAATTTATGCTTCAACTATATAGGTGTCAATCAGGGGATCGCCGGGCTGCGCGTTGCGCGGGCGTGGCCTGCCGGGATTTGCCGGGGGCGCGCCGGTATCTGGTATAGTTGCGACCCTCGGGGCGTAGCGCAGCCTGGTAGCGCATCTGCTTTGGGAGCAGAGGGTCGCGAGTTCGAATCCCGCCGCCCCGACCAATAAAATCAAAGGGTTAGCTCAATGTCGGTGAGCTAACCCTTTTTCTTTGCTGGGCATATGGGACAACATATGGGACAACGAACTTGCAGTTGGCGGTGAGCAAGTTCACGCGGCATCAAGGCAAGGATGTGCATTCGGTGGCAATAGCGCATTTCGGCACTTGCCGGGTCTCTGCTTGATTGTGGGGGGCGGGCAGCTCGCTGCACTTTGGGCTCATCAGGCCAATTGGGTGGGCTCTGGGGACTGTTGCGCTTGGTGCAGGCCAAACCCCTTCATCTGAGGCTGTGTGTGCTGGGGCAGCAAAGCGAGAGTTCCGAGCCCTGGTCGCAGAGCATCGGCGGCATCACGCGACAGTTGAATCGTTACGACCCTTCGGCCCTTCCATCCTCGCGGCGTTATTCGTTAGCGGAGCAAATGCCGAGCTGTGCTGTGGACCGGTCTTCCGCGGTTGCACTTTTAAAGCGTCGCGGCCTGTACTCTGCATGTGCTGTGTGCATTGCACTGAGACCATACTGCACACCTCAGTGTCAAATGCGCTCTGAGTTGCGCTGAGGGAAATCAAAGTCGACGGTCTATCCGACCCGAACTGCGGAGACTTGGCCTAGTACGGGAATGAGGGGATAGGGCATCCTTTAACCTAGTACTGATACGAGGGGTGTCCTTTCGACAATGGAAGTAGGAGTTGCCAGCGCAATGTCTGAATGGCTGCGACAGGGACACGGAGTCTTTCAGGCGGCTAACAGATTATTTCGCTGAGTCGACCCCGGGCTGGTCGCGATCCCGCGTATGAGGCGCTGAAACTTGTCCGCAGGTCCGTAGATTTCACCCCGCCGCAACCGTCCGCACTTGTGAATCGTGGGGGGAGGGGCGGCCTTGGTGGATCATGCTGCACCGAAGGAGCGTGGGGCGCGATTAATGCTCAGAAACACGGAACGTGGGTCGCAGCAAAAAGGTCGGCAATGGCTGGACCAAGCGCGGTTCATGTCGCGGAGAAGTTAGTGGCTTGAATTGCCGACAGGGTATTTGAGTATCTCGGCCTGGCAAACAGTTCCCAGTCAAAAAAGTCCGGCTCGTGGCGTTGCAAAAATAACTCCCACCTTGAGACGCCGGCGCCGGACAGTTGCCACCCTAGTCACGCACGTCTGGAACATCATCGACCGTTGATCGTTCCAGCTTCACTGACGGTGGGCGAGGGGCGGGGCGGCTGTCCGGTTGTGGACCATCGAACAGATCCGGAGTGCTTGGCTGGCGTAGAGATCAAGTGTTGACGCCATCAGTCAAAGCCCTTTTCAAACACCCTATCAAAATCCCCTATCAAATATTCCGAATGTGCGGGGAAGCTTGGCGCCCCGGTGGGCGTCGATTCTTGCCATGGACAAAAGGGAAGGCTGGCTCGGCGGTCTCACGTTCTAGCGAGCGAAGTCGTTGGATTGTGCAATACAGGACTCTGGCCACACCCTCCGACTTGCCCACTTTCTTTTGCACGGCGCCAACCGTCTTCTAGACCCTGCAAGGCAAAAACTCGGAGATTCGACTCGCGTTTCAGAAACAGAGCGCGAGATCGCGCAGAACGCGCTCTGGGCTGCAATGACTCTAAAGTGGCTGCTACCCCGTAACCCTAGGTGTTTCGACCGCTCATGCGGGCTGTGGACGCGTCTAAGGACCATCACTGCATCTACGAGGGCGTCCCATCTGGAATTGATCCGGCCTGTTGTGGCTTATCAGGTCAGACAGCGGCGCGGACGCTGTTGACACTGGCGTAGCCAGTAAAAGATTTGGGATTGGGAATGGGATTGGGATTGGTAGCTTTGCATCCGGTTTGCACTGGGTTCGAAAGTAAAACCTGGCCATAACCTGCTGGGTTTCCGCTACAGGCCGCCAGGTTCCCTCGCTCCGTGGGTATTTCTCCTATGAGGATGGCCATGGATCCTGTGTCAGCGGCGCTCATGGACCCCAAGATCTGAGCAACTGTGCTGGGGCACAGCGCGCTCCTTTACGCCGTGTTTCAGAACCAAATTGGTCGAGTGCCGCTCTAGGTTTTGATGTGGGAACCGGCGGTTAACCAAGTAGGAACCCAGCAGGATCCCAGCGGGTTTCCTGTTACGAACGATGTTGCGTTGCGCTGCGGATTCTCAGTTCATATCCGGCGGTGATTGCTATCATCAGGCGTACCGACAGAGCTGTGTTTGTGGAGAAAAGCGTATGGACCTGGGTACTACAGTGATGCTCGGAGTACTTGTAGCTGTTATCGCATTCGGCCTTTGGGTCGCGAATAACATCGCTCGTTCCGAAGGACGCAACAAAGAAGACCATCAGACCTGAAGCGGCAATAATTCGGAGTAGGTCTCAAAAATTAGGCTGGCTTGTTATGTTCTTTGAAGTAACAATTGGTCATCCAGTTCATTCCGGGAGGGGGACGTGGCCGATTTCTTCATTGAACATAGCCACATGCTGGCTTTGAAACCCATTAGCAGTCCGAACTCGGGTTTTAGGCCAGGCCAGTTGGGCGCTCTTCATTCTGTGGCGGCCCACTTTTCGGTCTACGACGAGCCGGCCATAGTGTCTTTGCCGACTGGATATGGGAAGACTGCCGTGATCATGGCGCTTCCTTTTTTGTTGTGCTCAAACCGTGTGCTGGTGGTGGAACCCACGGATGTGCTGAGACGACAGACCTCGGCCCACTTCGGTGAACTGTCGACGCTACGCAAGCTCAAGGTCTTACCGGCGGAGGCAGGAAATCCTCATGTACATCCACAGAAGGGCAGGCCATTGAGCGCCGATGAATGGCTTGCCTTTAAAACTTTCGATGTGGTCGTGTCCACGCCAGCGAGCACCTCGCCGGTCCTGGAGCCCGTAAGTCCCGCAGATCTATTCGATTTGATTATCTTTGACGAGGCGCACCATGCTCCAGCAGACACTTTCGGCTTTATGGTCGGCAGGACTTTTCACGGGGGCGCTCGCATGAGATATAGGGGCGCGACGAGGTTAGCGCGCAGTAGAGGGGAGGAGCAATCTCGGCTTTGGCAGGGACTACCTTATCTCTTGCCAGGCGGAATTCACCAGCCCGAACTTTCACCTGATGTCGGTGGCCTCGGCTCCGAGCGAGGTACGGTCGTACCTGGGAAAGTTGCGTACCGTACATTCCTTCATGTAGGTACGGTACGGAGGGATCACAGCTTGCGATGGCAACAGTCCGCGTATGTAGGTGATTTTCTGGGAGAATTTCGGAACCTCAGGCGGGTGAGCGCACGTAAAACCGGCCTCGATCCGCTGTCTGGTGACTTGCGTCATTCCCCGCGTGGCCTATCGCAGGCGTTCTGCCTGTGGAGGATTGATTTTGTGTCTCAACTTCAAACGGGGCCGCTAGTTGTTCGGCATGGAGCCCTTGCTCGTGGCGACCTGAGCTTGTCCGGCACACTGCGGGCGTGGTCTGGTATCGGCCATGCGGCCACGCCCAATACGCTGGGCTGCATGGCCTCCGCGGGCTTGGACTGGGTTGGTGACAGGCCGATTTCGACCCATTACGGCCACTCAAGCGCGGCTTGCCAAGATCGGCAGGTTTGATGGAAAATTGATAGTAATTCTCATTACTAAATTTTCAATCCGGAGCGCCTGGTGTCCACCATTCCTCCCGCTGCCGTATCAGCGATGCATACGCTTTACAGCGACAACCATGGGTGGCTGCTGGGGTGGTTGCGCCGTCGTGTGGGCGATCCTTTCGACGCGGCTGATTTAATGCAGGACACCTTCGTCAGGGTGTTGAAGACGCATACAGGGCGATGCGGCGCGGCCAACGCCGACCCGGCCGCTGAGATTCGGGAACCGCGCGCCTATCTGGCGACCATTGCCAAAAGCCTGATGATCGATTTCTTCCGGCGCCAAACGCTGGAGCGGACCTATCTCGAGGTTTTGGCCGCACTCCCACCGCAGGAGGTGCCTTCGCTCGAAACGCAGGCCGTGTTGCGTAGCGCCTTGATCGAGATTGACGCCATGCTCGACGGACTCGGCTTAAAGGTCAAGCAGGCCTTCTTGATGGCGCAGTGCGAAGACCTTCCCTATGCTGAGATTGCCCGCCGTCTGGGGATATCGCGTCGCAGCGTGGACAATTATCTGGCGCGCGCCATGGCGCATTGCTGCCTGCTCTTGCCGTGAGCGGCACGCCGATGTCTACGGAGACACCGCTCAGCGCGCGGGATCTGCGCGCCATCAAGGAGGCCGCCACCTGGTACGCGCGCCTTAGTTCGGAAGCCACTACCGCCAACGATCGCCACGCCTGGAGCCTCTGGCTCGCCAGCGACGCCGCCCACCGCGCCGCGTGGGGCAAGGTCGAGCAGGTCTGCCGCCAGATGGGCCGCCTGCCAGGCAGCATCGCCCGCCCCACGCTGGCGCCGGCCAAGGCGTCGCGCCGCGCAGTGTTGCGTACCATCGGCCTCGTGGCAGGCGCCGGCGCCGCCTCCTGGCTGGGATGGCGCACCCTGCCGTGGGAAGGCTGGGCTGCCGACTACCACAGCGCCGTCGGCGAACGGCGCAACATCAAGCTTGCGGACGGCTCGTCCATGCTGATGGACACCGATACCGCCGTCGACGTCACGTTCGACGCCCAGGCGCGCATCCTGGACCTGCGATCGGGCGCCATTCTGGTATCCACGCATCCCGACCCCGCCGCCACGCCGCGCCCCTTCCTCGTACGAACGCGCCAGGGCACGGCCACCGCGCTAGGCACGCGTTACACGGTCAAGACCGAAGATGGCTGGACGCGCGTGGCCGTCCTGGAAAAGTCGGTCCGCATTGAGCCCGTACAAGGGCAGGGGGCCGTCGTCCTGCATGCTGGCCAGCAGGCGCGGTTCAGCCGAGACACCGTCGCCCCCCCCAAGCCAAACGACATCACTACCGCGGCATGGACTAGTGGCAACCTCGTCGCGTTGGACATGCCGCTGGGCCAACTGGCGGCCGAGCTGGGCAGATATCGGCGCGGCGGTCTGGCGTGCGACGCCGATGTTGCCCACCTGCTGGTGTCGGGCTCTTTTCCGCTGGACAACACCGATCAGGCCCTGGCCGCGTTGACGCAGGGCTTTCCGGTCAAGACCGCGCGGGTGCTGGGCTATTGGACCCGGCTTGTCGCGCGTTGAAGCGTGCGGACGCCGAGCTCAGGAACCGTCCGAATTTATTTTTGAAGAATTTGCGTCTTTGGGCCGTTTCGTTCGTCCTCTCAGGCAGAACCTTTATTTCACGTCTTCCTGAGAGACTTCATGTCGTACAACCCCTCTGTTCACTCTATTTCCGTCCGCGGCATGCGCCTGCGCGCCTTGCCGTCCCATTTGGCGCTATTGTTCATGGCGTCGGCCCTGCTTGCCTCGCCGATGCTGCATGCGCAAGGCGCCGTCATGGCCTCCGAGTCCACCGCCCGCCGCTTCGACATCCCTGGCGGGCCGCTGGCCCAAGTGATCAGCCAGTATGCAAGCGCAGCCGGCGTGGCCATCTCGTTCGATGCCGCGCAAACGCGCGGCTTGACCTCTGCCGGCGTGCATGGCGCGTATGGGGTGGATGCGGGCTTCGCGGTCGCACTGGCGGGTAGTGGACTGGAGGCCGTCCGCGGCGCGCAGGGCGCTTACACGCTGCAGGCTCTGCCCGTAGCGGGATCCGTGGTCACCCTCCCCAGCATCGCCGTGACCGGCTCCACCGAACGGCTGGCCGACGACGGCTTTGTGGCGGTGCGTTCGTCGGGCGGCACCAAGACCAATACGCCCCTGATCGAGATTCCCCAAGCTATCAGCGTCGTCAGTCGCGAAGAAATGGATCAGCGGGGCGTGCAGAACTTCAATTCCGCAGTGGCGTACACACCCGGCATTCGCGCCATCGACTATCCGGGCGGGCAGGGCGCGCCCGACATCTACCTTCGAGGTTTCCGCGCCTTCAACCTGTTCTCGACGTTCCGGGACGGCCTGCGCGCGGGGTTTAACCAGTACGACATCGATATCGAGACCTACGGGCTGGAACGGATCGACGTCATCAAGGGGCCGTCGTCCGTGCTGTACGGGCAAATCGCCCCGGGCGGGCTGGTCGACATGACGACGAAGCGCCCGACCGAAACGCCGCTGCATGAAATCGAATTGCAGGGCGGGAATTTCGACCGCCGCCAGGCCGCGTTCGACTTTGCAGGTCCGATGGATCAGGAGGGCAAGTGGCTTTACCGCATCACCGGCGTGGCGCGCAACAGTGGCACCCAGGTCGACCATTCGCCCGACGACCGGCTCTATCTGGCGCCGTCGCTGACATGGCGTCCCACCGACCGGACCAACGTCACCGTCTACGCCAGCTACCAGAAATCCAAGCGCGGCGGTTCGGAACAAAGCCTCCCGCTGACCGGCACCGTCTATGACAACCCGGCTGGCCGCTTCCCGTCGGACGTCTTCCTGGGGCAACCCGACCTGACGCACTACACGGTCGAAAACACCTCGGTCGGCTATGAAATCGAACATGCCGCCACGGAAAACTGGACCGTGCGTCAGAAGGCGCGCTACACGCACGCCGACGTGGATTACGTGTCCAGCGGCGCACGCAACAGCGCGCAACTGACCGCCGGACGCTACTACACGTTCGGCATGCAGGACCGCCCGAAAAGCACCGACACCTTCCTGGTCGACACCAATGTCGAAGGCCGCATTTCGACGGGCGCCGTGCAGCACACCGTTCTGGCGGGCCTGGACTATGGGTACTATTCCGGCCGCGAATCCCGCACCGGGGGCACCAATGGCACGGTGGACATCTTCAATCCCGTCTACACCAATACCACCACGTGGAACAGCTTCAAATCGGTGGACGGCAAGAGCCAGGTCTATCAGACCGGGTTGTATGCGCAGGACCAACTGCGCTATGAGCGCTGGATCCTGACGCTGGGCGGCCGCTATGACTGGGCCACCAACAAGGAATCCGACTATCTGTCCGATGCGTCCAGCACAGTCAACTCGGAAGCCTTCACCGGCCGTAGCGGACTGACCTATCTTTTCGACAACGGCATCGCACCGTACGTCAGCTACTCCACGTCGTTCCAGCCCGCCTCGGGCACCATGGCACCGGCACGGGGAGGCGGCAATTTTGATCCGACCAAGGGCAAGCAGTACGAAGTCGGCATCAAGTACCAGCCCCCGGGTTCCGACAGCATGATCACCGCGTCTCTGTTCCAGTTGACGCAGCAAAACGTCACGACCGCGGACCCTGTGTACTCCGGCTATTCGGTGCAGGACGGCGAGGTGCGCTCGCGCGGGCTGGAGTTGGAAGCGAAGACCTCGCAGGCCGCGGGCCTGAACGTGGCGGCGTCGTACACCTATCTGGATGCCGAGATCACCAAGGACAATGCCAATCTCGTCACCGGCGTTAGCAAGAAGGGCCTACGCCCAGCGTCGGTGCCGCGTCACATGGCGGGCCTGTTCGTCGACTACACCGTACGCACCGGGCCGCTCGCCGGGCTGGGCCTGGGCAGCGGCATCCGGTATGTTGGGTCGTCCTACAACGCGGCCAATACGATCAAGATCGGCGGGTACACCCTGGTTGATGCGGTGGTCCGATATGACCTGGGTCAGTTGAGTCAAGATCTCAAGGGCTTGCGCGCTTCGATTAGTGCGACCAACCTCTTTGATAAGCGCTATTTCACCCCGGGTTTCTACGATCAGTCCGTGTTTTACGGCAACCGGCGCGCTGTGGTGGGGACATTGAGCTATAGCTGGTGACGTCATCGAACTGCGTGCAGCAGACAAGGAATTGGCCCTTTGAAGTCTAGCAGGTTCGTATCGTCGAATGGCTGTTTCTGGGAGGGAGTGACAGTTGCCACGGGCGGGTTCCGCCCCTATGCCTATGCAGACAGTCAAAATCTCGGAATGCGGACGTTCAACGCTTTGCGAGAGAGGGCTGGAGCGTCAGTGTTGGACTAGATTTCCATTGAGGCCGTAGTATTTGAGTAGCGCTTAAACCAAGACTCGGTAACGGCGGTCTGCAAGGCCTGCGCGGATAGCGGGATCGATACCGGGCTGCGTGTCTGATAGTCATCGGCTAGGCAGGCGCACATCGCCCGCGCCAGGCGATGCGCCGGAGGGATGAGGATTTCGTCCTTAATCACGGGAGTCCGTTGCGGCTGCGGATCCATGCGGCTCAGCGGTAGGCGGCGGGCCTGTCGCCATCGGTATGAGGTTGGCTGATGCCTAGGTCTGCCTTGATGTGGCGCCCTGGTTGCTTGACGAGATCAGCCACGAAGCGACCGATGCTGGCGCGCGAGGTCTCCGTTCCCTTGAATATCTCACCTTTCCGGGTCAGTTCGACCTGCTCGATGGACTTGTCCGTGAGCCAGACAGGGCGCAGAACGGTGTAGTCCAGCGAG
Organism: Achromobacter insuavis; assembly: GCF_902859645.1. Taxonomy (GTDB): domain Bacteria; phylum Pseudomonadota; class Gammaproteobacteria; order Burkholderiales; family Burkholderiaceae_B; genus Achromobacter; species Achromobacter insuavis. Next base: position 53,310 of record NZ_CADIJR010000003.1, read on the forward strand.
GACTGCTCAATCACCTGCGCTGTCTTCAGATGGGTCGGCCGGGTGTAGCCCACCATGCCCTTGTCCCAGGTGTTGAACGGCTCGGGCAACTCGTCGTAGATGCCCCCTGCGCTGATGGCGATGATGCGGCGAACGCCTACTTCCTCCATCACCCGAACGACGCCTTCCGTGAGGTCGCCCAGATCCATGCCCCCCATCGCGCTGATCACGACGTCCTGTCCTTTGATCGCCGCTCTGAGGGAATCGAGGTTCCGGGCATCGCCCTCCACGATGTGGACGCGCTGACTTTCGAAATCACGTAGGTGCTTGGCACTACGCGCAAAGAGCGTCAACTCTATGTCGCTCTGCTCCAAAAGCCGCACCGCGATTGCTCTGGCGGATTGGCCATTGGCACCCAACAAGACCACTTTCTTCATCGAGATTGTCCTCCACTGATTTGCGGCAAAGTCATCTCCATCAGTCGCGCTTTCGTCACAGCTCCGTGTTCAGCAAGAATGCCGCACCTATCTGAGTGGATGGGTGCGGCCATGGCTCAGACGCTGAAGGGTTCAGACCGTCGGATGTGACACCCGTTCAGGCCAGGTGTTTCTGGAAGAACATCGTCAGCTTGTCGAACGGGATGACGTCCAGGCGGTCGTACAGATCGGTGTGGTTGGCGCCGGGGATGATCACGAGTTCCTTGGGCTCCGCAGCCGCTGCGTAAGCGGTCTCGCTGAAGTAGCGCGAGTGCGCTTTTTCACCGTGGATGAGCAGTGCCGGGCGCGGCGAGATTTCCGCGATGTAGGTCAAGATCGGCAGGTTCATGAACGACAGCGGCGTGGTGAGGGTCCACGCTGCATTCGAGTTGATGGCGCGGGGGTGGAAGCCGCGCTTCTTGTCCTTGTAATACGCCGCGTACTCGACCACGAACTGCGGCTCACCGCCCTTGAGTTCGAGCGACACCGGGCCGTAGGCGGGCGTGCCCTTTTCCGCATCGGCCCAGCGCTGCTGGCTCAGTTGCTCCAAGGTTTGCAGGCGCTGCTCGGGCGTCGTGCTGTCGTTGTAGCCCTTGGACATGACGCGGGTCATGTCATACATGGTGCTGGTGGCGACGGCCTTGATGCGCTTGTCCACAGCGGCAGCGCCCAGCGCCATGCCGCCCCAGCCGCAGATGCCAATAATGCCGATGCGCTGGCGATCAATGTTCGATTGCAGCCCCAGATAATCGACGGCCGCGCTGAAGTCCTCGATGTTGATGTCCGGCGAGGCAACGTTCCGCGGCTCTCCGCCGCTCTCGCCTGTGTATGACGGATCGAAGGCCAGCGTAGCGAAGCCGCGCTCGGCCATCGTCTGGGCGTACAGGCCGGACGACTGTTCCTTCACGGCGCCGAACGGGCCGCTTATGGCAATGGCCGGCAGCTTGCCGATGGCATTCTTCGGCAGATACAGGTCTCCTGCCAAAGTGATGCCGTAGCGGTTCTGGAAAGTCACCTTCTTGTGACCGATCTTGTCGCTCTTGGGAAAGGTCTTGTCCCATTCTTGGGTCAGTTGCATGCGATTTACCTTTTTGGCAGTGGTGGAAGATGCAGTTGCAAAGCGGGGAGTGCCGGCAAGCAAGGCTGCAGCTCCGGCAAGAACTGCGGCGTGGATGAACTCTCGGCGAGCGGTGGAATGCCCTACGCTCGCGGTGTCGGTAATGGGTCTGCTCATGGCTGCTGGTTCACTCGAAATTGGGATGTGTCTAGAGGGGAGTCGTGTCGTAAATGCAGGCGCGGTTCGCAAAGGCTGGCCGCCACCGGCAGGCGCTGGCCGTGAGATAGCAGACAGCCTCAGGCATCCATCGGCGTCATTGCAGTCAACCATTTGCCTTCCGATCGATCGCATAGCGTAGCCACACGATCCCAGCGGCAAGCGTTTCGACGGACAGCAAGCGCAGCGACCGGCCTGCGGCGGGATGCGCGTCGTGTCTGCTTCCTTGGTACTCGAAGACACTGGGGATGCCCGCAAGACCGTCGATGCCCGGATACACCAGCAGACTGATCTCGTCGATCAGGTCGGCCTTGAGGAAAGCGCCGTTGATGGTGCCACCGCCTTCCAGCAGGATCGTGTCGATGCCGAACGTGGTGCCCAGCGTTTCCATCGCGGCAGCCAGATCTTGCCCCTGGGCACCTGCGAACAGATAAGACACGCCATCTGCGCGCAGTTGGCCCAGGTACTCGTCGGTCACGTGTTCGCCTAAGATCGCCACCAGATGATCCGTCCCGATATGGTCCACTCCATAGTGGAGCTTGCCGCTGGGATCGACCGCGACAGCAAGAGTGCGCTCCTGCCGGTTTCCGACATGGGGGCTGCGCGTCAGTGTGGTGGCGGGCGCTTCATGGAGTTGGGGCGAGGGCGCACCGACCATCTCGGACATCGTCTTGCGGCCAACGATCCAGCCTTGCCCTCCCAATCGGTTGGCGGCGTCTTCATAGATTTTGAGAATCGTATTCGGCTGCGCGCCTTCAGGCAGCGGAGTCCATCGGCCTGACAAAAGCCGGCCATCAATGGAGCCGATCATGTGGCAAATGACTTTCGGACGCATAAATCTTCCTTGGTAAGAAGTGCCGGTTATCTTCAATCCCCTTCCGTGACGTGAGCGCGGTTTCCCAGTTCGAAGGTGCGATGACGATGGTGGGGTTGGGGCTAGGTCTGACAGCAGAAAATCCTGCACGCAAGCTGGCTGTTGACATTGTTGCAAAAAGGCGGAAACCCGATAAGCTGGTAAAATTGGCATGCACCCATGAAGGAGTTTCATGAATGTCCCGTGACAACTACAGCGGACTTCTCGCATTCGTGACCGTTGCCCGCGAGGGCAGTTTCACGCGGGCGGCAGCGCAGTTGGGCGTTTCGCAGTCAGCGCTGAGCCACACCATCCGAACACTGGAAAGCAGCTTGGGGATTCGGCTTCTGACGCGCACGACCCGCAACGTGTCACCGACCGAGGCAGGTGAACGCCTGTACCAGAACATCTCGCCCCAGATGGCCGAGATCGACGCACAGGTCCAGGCATTGAGCGAATTCCGAGACCAACCGACCGGGACCGTGCGCATCACCGCGACCGACTATGCGATCAGGACCATCCTCTGGCCCAAGCTGTCCAAATTTCTTGTGGACTACCCGGATATCAAGATCGAACTGATCTGCGACTACGGCCTCACCGACATCGCGGCCGATCGCTACGACGCGGGCGTGCGCTTCGGCGAACAACTTGCGCAGGACATGATCGCGGTACGGATCGGTCCCGACGAGCGTTTTGCGCTGGTCGGCACAAAGGGGTATTTCGCCAGGAATCCGCCGCCTGCGACGCCGCACGATCTGGTCAATCATCGGTGCGTGAACCTGCGTCTGCCCACGCACGGTGGCCTCTATGCCTGGGAATTCCAGAAAAAAGGCGGCCGGGAGTTCAACGTCCGTGTCGAGGGGCAACTGGTCTTCAACGGCATCTATGAAGTGCTTGACGGGGCGCTGGCCGGGCTGGGGCTGGCTTATGTGCCGGAGATCCTGGCTCAGCCGCACATCGCCAAGGGGCGCCTGGTGCGCATTCTGGAGGAGTGGTGTCCCTTGTGGTCGGGCTACCATCTGTACTACCCGAGCCGACGGCAGCCATCGCAGGCGATGAAACTGGTGACCGAAGCGCTGCGATACCAGCCCTAACCGGACATTCCCTGTCCAGGCGTTTCTCGCGGGGACGGGGCGCTTACTCCGTCGCCGCCGCAGGTGTATCGTTGCCGGATGCGGCCAGCATGCCGATCACCTCATGATCCAGCATCGGCCCGTGCCCACGGGTCGGACTGGGGGCCAGCGCCTGGTGCAGCGCGTTCTCCAATTGGCGGACCGCCGCGCTCTTGATGCGGTCGAGCGTGAACACATAGTCCCGGCTGGCCTGCCCCTTGTGGCAGCCCATGCAGCGTGACACGTTTTCGGAACGATTCACCGTACGGTCGGGATGAAACGCTTGGAACTCCCAATCGCCATTGCGCGTGGCCTCGGGGTAACGCTCACCCCAACCAATGCGCTTTTCCATGACGATGTAGCGAAACAGCTTGCCTTCGCGGTAGTCCTCCATGGTGATGACCGTGCCGCTGGGCAGGGGCTTGCCGCTCTTGGCGGCGCTGATGGCATTCCGGCTGGTGAAGATTTCCTCGCGAATGCCGCCGCGCTCGACGGTGGCGTAGTGAACGCCTTGCCGGTAGTTTGCAGGGAAATCGACGCGATCATTGCCTTGTGCCAGTGCGCCCTGACCAACCAAGACGCTAGTCAGTAGACCAGCGAGCAAATACTTGCGTTCCATAGTGCTCCATTCGTCTTATGGCGGGAAACCCGCCGCGGGGCATTTACGCCCCGTGCGGCGAACCCATCGTGGATGCAAGCCGCGGTCGGGCTTACTTTTTCTCGCTGTAGTCCTTGTCGCTGACCAGTTCTTGCCAGGTGACGTTGGAGCCATCCTTCATATAGGAAACAGCAATGTGGGACATGCCGGTCTTGTCGGTCGCGCCGTGCCAGTGCTTGACGCCGGCCGGAATCCATACCACATCGCCAGAGTTGATCACGCGGCGCGCCTGGCCTTCCTGCTGGACCCAGCCTTGGCCGCCGGTGACGATGAGCATCTGACCGGCAGGATGGGTGTGCCAGGCCGTGCGTGCCCCCGGTGCGAAGATCACCTCGCCGAACGTGGCGTGCGACTCCGCGGTAGCGGGAAAGAGCGGGTCGACGACGGCGTGGCCGGAGAAGTACTTCTTGTCTCCGATGCTCGACGGATTGGTGCCGTTGGGCGTGATCTGGATGTTCTGTGCATGCACAGTGCCAGCGCCCAGGAGTGCGAATAGGGAAATTGCTGCAAGCGTCTTTTTCATAGGTTGCCCCGCGAGGTGGTTGAGGTTGGAGGGTCAGGGGACTGCCCGCCGTGTACCCGTTTTTCGGCGGCGGAACCCACTGCAAGAGCGGCGGCTTTGGTTACTCGCCTACGCGTAATCGCAAGGTGAGGCTGGATGACAGACGTATCCCGTCATCAAAAAGGCGGCCCGATCCATGTTTGTATCAGAGGCCTGCCGTGGGATTAAGCGGGTGAGTCCGCAAGCGGCCATGAAGGAATTTCATCAATCCAGTGTGGCGAAGGATCGAAGAATAGCGGTGTAACACTGCTGTCAATTTAGCTGCCAATATGCAGTTTTATGAAAACGGCTCATGGCTACATTCGTCAAAGGCCTATTTATCAATGTGCGCAGTCGTATTCAAATTGACCCATCGGAAGCAGGCCTGCGAAGCTGTTGAAAGCTAGGCGCTTGCGCTTGGATATTGGAAGCATCGCCCGGCTGGAGAGCGCACTGCCATCGGTCATCTCCAGTGGAATGTCTATAGGCATGGGTTTGGTGCTGCGCGCGCAGTGCTGCAAAACGTATTTCAGAAAGGAAAAAATCACATGACACAGAACATCGAAGGCAGGGTAGTCGTCATCACCGGCGCAAGCAGCGGCCTGGGCGAGGCCACCGCCCGGTTGCTGGCCCGGCAAGGGGCCAAGCTGGTCTTGGGCGCGCGGCGAATCGACAGGTTGCAGGCATTGGCGCGCGAACTCAAGCTGGACGATCAGGCCGTCGTGCAGACCGACGTGACTGACCGCGCGCAGGTGCAGCGCCTCGTCGATCGCGCAGTGCAGCTCCACGGCCGCGTGGACGTGATGCTCAACAACGCGGGCCTGATGCCCAGCGCGATGCTGGAAAAACTCCACGTGGACGAGTGGGACCGCATGATCGACGTGAACATCAAGGGCGTGCTGTACGGCGTGGCCGCCGCGCTGCCGGTGATGCAGGCCCAGAAGAGCGGGCACTTCATCAACGTGGCCTCGGTGGCCGGCCACAAGGTCGGCCCCGGCGGCACGGTCTATGCGGCCACCAAGCACGCGGTGCGGGTGATCTCCGAAGGCCTGCGCCAAGAGGTCAAACCCTACAACATCCGCACCACCATCGTTTCGCCCGGCGCAGTGGCTACGGAGCTGATCGACAGCATCACCGACTCGGACGTGGCCGCCGGCATGCGCAAGACCTACGAGCAGGCCATCCCGGCCGAATCGTTCGCGCGCGTCGTCGCGTTCGCGATGAGCCAGCCCGAGGACGTGGACATCAACGAAGTGCTGTTCCGTCCGACCAGCCAAGCCTATTGATCACGAGAGAGCCAATCGAACCATGGATTACCGTTACCTGGGCCAAAGCGCCCTGAAGGTCTCACCCTTGTGCCTGGGCGCAATGATGTTCGGCGGCGAAACCGATGAGGCCACGTCGCAGCGCATCATCGCCAAGGCGGGCGACCAGGGCGTCAACTTCATCGATACCGCGGACGTCTATCACGCCGGCCGCTCCGAGGAGATCATCGGACGCGCCATCGCCGACGACCGCGACCGCTGGGTGGTCGCCACCAAGTTCGGCTTCCCGGCGTCGGGTACGGCCGGCCCGAACGAGCAAGGCCAGTCGCGCCGCTGGATCTACCAATCGGTGGAGGCCAGCCTCAAGCGCTTGGGCTCCGACTACATCGACCTGCTGTATTTCCATCGCGCAATCCCGGGCCTGCCGCTCGAAGAAAGCGTACGCGCCGTGGGCGACCTGATCCGCCAGGGCAAGGTGCGGTACTTCGGCCTGTCCAATTTCCGCGGCTGGCGCATTGCCGAAGTGGCGCGCATCGCCGACCAGCTCGGCATCGACCGTCCGGTCGCCAGCGAGCCGCTCTACAACATCGTCGATCGCACGGCCGAAGTCGAGCAATTGCCCGCCGCGGGCCACTACGGCCTGGGTGTCGTTTCTTACAGCCCGCTGGCGCGCGGCGTGCTCTCGGGCAAGTACGCCGTGGACGCGCCGCCGCCATCCGACAGCCGTGCCGGCCGTGGCGACAAGCGCATGCAGCAGACCGAGTGGCGGCCTGAATCGCTGAAGGTCGCCCAGGCCATCGCGGCACGCGCTGTCGAGCACGACACGACCTCGATCGCCTTCGCCCTGGCCTGGGTGCTGAACAACCGTCTGGTCAGCTCCACCATCGCCGGCCCCCGTACCGAGGCGCAGTGGGACAGCTACCTCGAAGCCCTGACGGTGCAGCTCACCGCGGACGACGAGCGTTTCGTCGATGCGCTGGTGCCGCCCGGCCATGCCTCGACGCCGGGCTACACCGATCCTGGCTATCCAGTGGAGGGGCGTCGGGTCGGATGAACACCGATGACTTTGGCATACCCGATCGAGGCACCGAGGCGATCTGATCCGGTTTCCGCAATGGCCCTGTCGGCGGCTCTGGTTGGCAGAGCCATTGCAGGGAAGACAACAAAGAATGTGAGTTGATGATGAAGACCGTAGGCTACGCCGCGCATAGCGCGGACACCCCGCTGGCGCTGTTCGAGTTCGAGCGGCGCGAACTGCGGAACAACGACGTTGCGATGGAGGTTCTCTATTGCGGCGTGTGCCACTCTGACCTGCATACCGCCCGCAACGATTGGGGCGGCACGCTGTATCCGATCGTGCCCGGCCACGAGATCGTGGGCCGCGTCACCCAGGTTGGCGCCGGCGTCAGCAAGTTCCGCGTTGGCGATCACGTCGCCGTGGGCTGCATGGTGGATTCTTGTCAGCATTGTGACCAATGCGACGAGGGACATGAACAGTTTTGCCGTGAGGGCTTGGTCGGCACTTACTCGGGCCTGGATCGCATCACAGGCGATGCTACCCAAGGTGGCTACGCCAAGCACCTCATCGTGCGTGAGGAGTTTGTGCTGTCCATCCCCGAAGGGCTGGATCTGTCGCGGGTGGCGCCGCTGCTGTGCGCGGGCATCACCACGTACTCGCCGCTGCGGACCTGGAATATCCAGCATGGCAGCCGGGTAGCGGTGATCGGATTGGGCGGCCTGGGTCACATGGCGGTCAAGCTCGCAGCCGGCATGGGGGCGCACGTCACGGTACTGGGCCGAACCGACGCCAAGGCCGTGGATGCCAAGGCGCTGGGTGCCCACGAATTCATCGTCTCGGCCGATCCGGCGGCAATGAGCGCGGCGCAGTCGCGTTTCGACCTCATCATCGACACGGTGCCAGTGGAGCACGACCTCACGCCCTACCTGCCGTTGCTGGATGTGGATGGCACGCTGACACTGGTCGGCCAGATCGGGGGCATTCCGCAGACGACTTCTGTGCCGCTCATCATGGGACGTCGCCGCGTGGCGGGCTCTCTGATTGGCGGCATCCGCGAAACGCAGGAGATGCTCGAATTCTGCGCCAAGCGGAACATCCTGCCCGAATGCGAAATGATCCGCATGGACGAGATCAACGAAGCCTTCGAGCGCATGGAACGCTCCGACGTCCACTATCGCTTCGTCATCGACATGTCGTCGCTGTCGGCGGATGCGCGCAAGGCGGCGTGATGCGAAGGACAACTCTGCACCCTGTGGCCCGCGTTGCACGTGGGGAGCTTGGCACCCTTTCGGGCGATCGGGTGGTACGCAGGAACGCCAGATGGCTTGGATTGGGCGTGCTGTGCGCCGCCGCGTTGTCGGTGGCCACCGGCGCCATAGCGGGCGATGCCTCCAGCCCTTCTTCAAGGAGGTCCTCGACACAGGAACAACATCGCGCCATGCAGATCAGCATCGACATCGAAGGAACCACCCTCACTGCCACCTTGGACGATAACGACAGCTCCCGGGACTTCGCCTCCCTGCTGCCGTTGTCGCTGACGCTGGACGATTACGCCGCAACGGAGAAGGTTAGCGACCTGCCTCGGAGGTTGTCCACCAAGGACGCGCCTGCGGGGACAGCCGCCAAGGCAGGCGACCTGACCTACTACTCGCCCTGGGGCAACCTGGCGATTTTTTACAAGGACTTCCGACACGCCAGCGGACTGGTGAAGCTCGGCTCGCTGGACTCGGGCGTCGAGATCATGCGCCGGCCGGGGCCTCTCAAGGTCACCATCCGAAAGGCAACGCAGTAAATAGGCAGAGCTGTCGGCCAGCTTCGTACCAGGCATCGGCTGCGCCGCTCCGGCGCCGGCATCTATATTCCGGAGAACGAGCATGTGGAATCAAGAACAACTCGACCGCATCGTGGATGCGGACGACCTGAAAATCTCGCCGTTGCGCAACGATGGCAAAACCTACGGCACACCAACCTGGATCTGGTGCGTGCAGGTGGACGGCGAACTGTACGTGCGTGGCTATAGCGGCACGGCCTCTCGCTGGTACCAGGCCGCAATCAAGCAGCGGGCAGGCCGCATTTCGGCGGCAGGATCGGTGATCGACGTCACGTTCGAGCCGGTCGCCGGCCCCACCAACGACGCGATCGACTCCGCATACCGGGCCAAGTATTCCACCAGCCAGTACCTGCGGCCGATGATCAGCGACCGTGCGCGGGCGGCGACGGTGAGGGTGCTTCCGCGCGATCCCGCCTGATCCCATCCGCTGGGAATCAGCAGAGAGCAGCGGGAGGCCGCAGCGGCCTGCTGAAGACAAGGCCGTGTTGGACATGCTAAAGGAGCACGTATATGCAATATGCACATCTCGGGCGTTCTGGCCTCAAAGTCAGCCGCCTGTGTCTCGGCACCATGAACTTCGGCGATGTGACGGACGAAGCGGCAGCCCACCACATCATGGACGTCGCGGTCGAATCAGGCATCAACTTCTTCGACACCGCCGACGTCTATGGCGGCCCGCAGACGCCGGACATGGATAAGGGCTTCGGCATCTCAGAGGAAATCATCGGGCGCTGGCTGGCGCAGGACAGCACGCGGCGCGACGGCATCGTGCTGGCCACCAAGGTCTACCAGCCCATGGGGCTGGGGCCCAATGACCGCCGGCTGTCCGCATACCACATCAGGAAAGCGTGCGAGGATAGCCTGCGCCGCCTGCAAACCGACCACATCGACCTGTACCAGATGCATCACATCGACCGGCACACGCCCTGGGACGAGGTCTGGCAGGCGATGGAACTGCTGGTCCAGCAAGGCAAGGTGCTGTACGTCGGCAGCAGCAACTTCGCTGGCTGGGACATTGCCACGGCCCAGGCGGCGGCTCAGTCGCGGCATTTCATGGGGTTGGTGTCCGAGCAGAGCCTATACAACCTGAGCACGCGCACCGTCGAGCTGGAGGTGATTCCGGCCTGCCGGCATCTGGGGGTGGGCCTTCTGCCTTGGAGCCCCTTGGGTCGCGGGCTGCTGGCCGGCATGCAGGAGAAGCAAGCCGTGGAGGGCCGCCGTGCAAGGCTTGTCCGAACCACGTTGGCACGGCACGAGACGCAGCTTCAGGCCTACGAAGCGCTGTGCGGCGATCTCGGGGAAGCCCCCGCCGTGATTGCATTGGCGTGGCTGCTCAACAATCCGGACGTGACCGCCCCAATCGTCGGTCCCCGGACCGTCGAGCAACTCCGGCAGGCACTTCAGGCGCTGGAGATCTCGTTCTCCGACGATACGCTGCGCTGCCTGGATGACATCTGGCCTGGGCCGGGCGGTGAGTCGCCCCAAGCCTATGCGTGGTAAAGCCGCGCTGGTGGATCCTGCACTACAGGCCGAACTCGTGCAGTGCCTCGAAGCCTGGACGGGCCGCCAAGCGCGTCATGGCTGTCCTGCAAATTCCTCCGTACCCTCCAGGCGTGGGAGCCACGGATACCGTCTCCCGGTCCAGATTTGTCGTATGGGTTGCCCTAAATCGTAGCGCTGTTTGAGCGCGCCGACTCGTAAAGAGTAGGTTGCAGGATTCTCGGCCGCTAATGAGTACACCGGCCCGCCACAATCACCGCAAAAGCCGTGGATGCGCTTGGCGCCGCTGTCTCCGACCTTGAGGTATTTCTTCGGACTTCCACTGGTGAGGCGAAATGTCTCCGCAGGCGCTGGGATGTTCATTCGGAACGCCGAGCCCGACTGCATTTGGCAATCCGCACAGTTGCAGATCATGACGGTTCCGGGCTCCACCTCCGCTTCGTAGGTGATGGCACCGCAATGACATTGGCCTTCGACTTTCATGGCAGCTCCATAGGACGTGACAAGGGCTCAGTGGCTCGCCTGATGTGCTGGCGAAACACCGTGGACGCGAGGTCGATGCTCGCTCAAAGGACTACGAAGTAATTCTGGCCACTAGCGAAAGCCGCGATGGGATCTCAAACTTGCCTGGTACCTTGCCAAGTTATGGGCGTACATCGTTTTCGGCATTCGACGTTCAGCCAAGGCGCCGTTGTCGACCTAGACCCGTCGTGCGCCTGGCCCGCTTCGCCTGTGAGCAAGGGCGCTGTATGCGCCTGATTTCGCGGCACCGTCATCGGGCATGGACCTGTGACTTTTCGTATACCCCAAGTATCGGTCATCACGGATTTTTTGTGCAACCTTGCTGTCAGAGCCTTGCAGTCAGGGCTTGCTGATACTCACGCAGCGCCGAGGTATTGCCGGAGGCGGCGAAAAAGCACAGCGGCTTGGCGAACGTCATGCCCGTGTATTTCGCACTGGCACGAAGCGGAGTCAGTACCTCGTCGATAGTGAAGCCCAGGCGTCCCTTAGGAGAGTAGGCATCTTCCGGGCCGGCTGTCGTGGTCACGACGAACAGCTCCTTGCCCCTGAGTTCAGGCGGTGGGCCCGATCCCCAAACCTCGTTCATGTAGGCCTTGAGCATGGGCGTGAGGTTGAACCAATGGATCGGGAAAATGAACACCAGCCGCTCCATCTGCTCGTAGAGTTTGCGCTCCGCCGCGCGGTCAAAGCCGCGCATGTTATCGCCGTAGACGGACTCCAGGTTCCTGAACATCGCGCCGTTTGCTTTCTGAGCCACCTCCCACAACGCCTTGTTGACGACAGAACGGTCGGGATAAGGATGGGAGGCAATGATCAGCGTCTTTGCCCCGACGTGCGAGGGCTGGGCCTGGGCGTTCGCGGTGGCCATCAGCGCGGGCATGGCCGCGCCGATGGCCACCGTCGCCCCAGCTTTCAGAATGTCGCGGCGACCCGCATCGGCGACGCCCTCGCCATCCATGATTCCAGGCATGGAGCCTTTGGGTTCGGACATGAGTACTCCTGTATTGCCTAGCGCGCGGTGTAGCCGCCATCGACGGCCAGCGCATGGCCGATCACGAAGGTCGAACCCGGACCGCACAGCCAGAGTACGGCAGAGGCAATTTCCTCGGGCTTGCCCAGGCGGCCGATCGGCTGCTCCTTGAGCATTTCCTTGATCAGATCATCCTCGCCGCCAGAAATCATGCTGTCGAGCATCGGCGTGCTGATGATTCCGGGGCACACGGCATTGATGCGGATGCCACGCGCGGCGTAGTCAAGCGCCGCGCTTTTGGTCAGGCCGAGTACGCCGTGCTTGGTTGCGTGATACGCCGACCGCCCCGCGACACCCACCAGCCCTCCCAGGGAGGAGCAGTTGACGATTGCACCACTGCCTTGTTTACGCATCTGGATCAGCTCGTACTTCATGCAGTTCCACACGCCGCGCAGGTTGATACTGTTGACGCGATCAAACTCTTCCCCATCCATGTCGGCGACCTCCACGGGCGGGCTTTGCACGCCAGCGTTGTTGAAGGCCGCATCCAGGCGTCCGAACTTGGTCACGGCTTGCTCAACCATGGACTTGACCTGCGCCTCGTCGGCCACGTCGCAGCGCACGGCAAGCGTCTGAGCGCCACCCGCTGCCAGCTCATCGGCAGCCGCGCGAACTGCCGCCTCGTTCACGTCGGCCAGCACGACCGCTGCGCCCGCCGATGCGAACGCCTTGGCGGTCGCCAGGCCCATGCCCGAAGCGGCGCCCGTAACTAGGGCTACCTTGCCTGCAAATGAATCACTCATATCAGTACTCCAATCTCGATTCGACATGGTGAGATTTAAGTACGACTTCGCTTATTGATAAATACCCATAACCGGGATGCAGCTATGAAATCGCTTCATGAAAAGGATGTCGAGCAATCTTCCCCCGACTCGCAAAGCATGAAATTGTGCTGTCGCGGCTTTGCCCATCTCGGCCAAACAAGGAAGGTTTCCAAGTGGTTATGGCCGCACGACAGGTAAGCACCGCGGCGATTGAGAGGTAGGTTAGTCAAAAAATTGCTGGTTATCCATTGAACTCAGGTGTTCCTGAAGAGTGAAGCCCAAATGCCATCACCGCAGTGACCAGCGCAATACCGGCTGCCACTAACAGACTGATGCGCATGCCCGCCGTGAAACTGGATGCCTGCGACAGAAGTGCTCCGAACACCGCCACGGCAAGCGCACCTCCCACTTGCCGGCATGTGTTGAACACGCCGCTGGCCGTCCCCGCCAACGCACCTGGCACGCTAGACAACAGCACGGCCGTCACCGGCGGGGCGACGAATGGACCTGCCAAGCCGACCAGCACCATCAGCGCGGCGATCCACACCACGGGCGCGGTGGGCGGAAGCAGCGCCACCGCCGCCAACCCGGCTGCCATGCTCACTAGACCACTCACGATCATCGTCCGCGCGCTGAAGCGCCGTACCAGGCGCGCACTGAACGGCGTCAGCACAAGCCCAATCAACATCATCGGCAGGAAGGCCACGCCGGTTTCCGGCGCCGAGAGGCCCCGCTGCTGCTGCAGATACAGGCTTATCACGAATGGCAGGCCGAAGTAGCCGACCATGAACGTAAAGCCGACGACCATCGAAATCCGAGCATTGCGCGGCGCCAGCAGCCCCGGCGGCACCATGGGATTCGCCCGGCGGAGTTGCGACCATGCGAAAGCTGCCAGCGCAACCAGCGCCATTGCAAAGGCCGCCAGCACCGGCATTGCGCCCGGCCCTTGTACGCCCGCCTCGATCGCCCCGTAGATCAGCGCTCCCATGGCGACTATGGCCATCACCTGCCCCACCGCGTCGAAAGGCGCGGGACGGCGTGGTGAAGCAGGCGTACGCGCAAGAAACGCCAGGGTCAACAGGCCGACAGGTAGGTTGACGAAGAAGATCCAGCGCCAATCCAGCGAAACCAGCCATCCGCCGATGACCGGGCCGGACGTGGCCGCCACGGAGCCGCCCATGGCCCACAGCGCCACCGCGTGCCCGCGCCGGATCGGGTCGGGATACGCCTGGCGGATCAGCGCCATGGAGGCCGGCATCATGGCCGCGGCGCCGACACCTTGCGCCAGGCGCGCTGCCACCAGCACCGCCAACGACGGGGCCCATCCACAAGCCATCGATGCCAGGACGAACACCACCAGTCCCATGCCGAACGCCCGCCGCGCGCCAATGCGGTCAACCAGCGCCCCGGCCGACAGCAGCAGCGCGCCGAACATCAGGGTGTAGCCATCCACCACCCACTGCAGGCCGTCCACACTGGCACCCAGATCGTGGGCGAGCGTCGGCAGCGCGACGTTGACCACCACCGCGTCCAGCGTGATCACGAAGAACCCCAGAAGCGCCGCAATCAGGGTCGCCTGCGCGCGGCGTCGCGTGTCTTTTGCTGAACCGCCCTGCATGTGTGTGGAGGCAACGGCGGCGTCAGATGGCATATGACAAGGCCGTCTTGATGGCGCATCGTTCGCTTGTGGCAGTGCGGCCAGGCGTGACCTTGGTCGCGACGGAGGTTGAACCGAGCCGCGGAGTCAACTTGGCGTCATGTGTGGCGGCAATGCTCACTTTGCCGCCTTGGTAGCCAATTGTCGCTCCAGCGCCTCGTTCGCACGGCGAGCCATATCGGCATCCGCGCGCTCGCCGAGCACGTGGGTAAGCTGACGCAACTGCGTCGCAGTGAGGCCCGTATTCAGGCTGATCTTCATGTGCGCCTGCAACTGCGGCTCGGCGCCGGGCAGCGCCGACAGCATACTCACGGTGGCCAGTTCTCGGCTTTGCCAGTCGAGGTTGTCGCGCTCGAAGATGTCACCGAAAAGATGGGTGCGCAGATATTCGTTCGCCACGGGGGCGAAGTCGAACAATGGACCTTCCACAGGCCCGCCCGATAGCTTGGTCTGGTTGGCCTTTCCCGTAGCCAGGAGCGCGTCGCCCTTCGGGATGGGACGGCTGGGTTCACGACCGGGTGCATCCTGGATGCCGCGCTGCTTGCGTATTTCCAGCACCTTCATCAGTTCGCCCAGCGCGTTGAGGCTGCGCGGAAAGCCGGCGTAGGCGTAGAGCTGCACCAGGATTTCCTTGGTGTCGCTGATCGTCATGCCAGCGTCCAGCCCCTGATTCAGGGCGGCGTTCAGCTTGGCCATGTCACCTGCAGCCGCAAACGCTCCGATGGGTACGATGGCTTGTTGACGGACCGTAAGGGATTCGGCGGCGCTGGGCGCGCCAGCGGAAACTTGATTCATTTGCTTGGCCTCCTGTGCATGGGTTGCTTGGCTCAGTGCCGCGACCAGACCGAGGGTCACCGCCAACACGGCAGGGCGAAGAGGCGCTTTCCTGTGCCTATCGGATTGGGTTGCACGGGATTCGCGCATAGTGCGGTGGAACGAGTACATGGGTGTCCTTTCCTTAAAGTGAGGCGGCTCAGCCTTTGGGCGGGCCAGCAAGGTATTGCGCGTCGGTGACGTGTTCCATCCATTCGACGTTCTTGCCATCGAGTGCTTCCTGAATGGCGATATGGGTCATGGCTGTGGTCGGCGACGCACCGTGCCAATGCCGATGACCCGGCGGGCACCAGATGACATCGCCGGCGCGGATCTCGACGATAGATTCGCCTTCGCACTGCGTCCAACCGCAGCCAGCGGTGACGATCAGTGTTTGTCCCAACGGATGGGTGTGCCACGCCGTGCGCGCACCGGGCTCAAAAGTCACGGCTGCGCAAGAAACACGAGCAGGCGCCGGAGCGCTGTTCAGGGGGTCAATGCGAACCGTCCCCGTGAACCACTCGGCAGGCCCTCTTGTGGAAGGTTGAGAACCAGCGCGTTTGAGTTCCATGGCTATTCCTTTCATTGCATGAGAGTGAACATGGCTCGCTACAGCCCCTGTGCGGTGATCTGCGCGGCGTCAAGAAATGAGTCGCGTCAGCCAAGCTGGTCGGCGCCGACCGCCTAGAATTGGTTTTGCATCTGGCTGCCTGTCGGCGGAGCACTGCAAAATCTCGGGCTTCATGACAGTCAATTTGACCCGCATAAAACTATAGAGCGCGTGCGGCGTAGTGATAAGGTGGGGAAGTTGGCATGCAGCTATGAAGTCCATTCATGAATTCAAGAGCAGATCTCTATGGTCGTCTGGCCGCCGTGGTTCTCGCATGCCGTTGTGGAGTCCCTTGATTGCCGACCGAGGTGTGGTGGCAACATGCTGAAGGATGGCGCATTGGTAGTTGTCCGCTATTCGTGATGTCTCTGGCGAGCCTGGTGAATGGATCATCTGCTTACTCTTCCAGCAGTGTTCTCAAAAAAGGTCCCTGGTTTGAGTGCGCTGATGGCGGGCGTCGAAATTTCAGACGGTCAGTGCAACACCTTATTTGATTTTTTCTGTACCACGGAGGCATCGCGCCTCGTCCCCGAACACGCCGTGCCGAATGCCTGTCCGCACAAGAGTGCGAGTCGATCTCTCGACGGCTCGCCAGTGGTGCCAGTTATCGAGCCATTGGTCGTGCGCTGGGTCGCTCAGCCTCAACGATCTCGAGAGAGGTTGGCCGCCATGGTGGCCCAGGGAAGTATCGGGCATACGATGCTGAAAAGCAGTTCCTGAAACGCGCTCGGCGACCGAAGCCGTACTTGCTCACTCGGGAGCCGGAGCTGCGCAATGTCGTGATACGCTTGTTGGAGGCGGACTGGTCCCCCGAACAGATATCGGGATGGCTGAAACCTCGATCCCCTGGCGGAAAGACCGTGTTTGTTTCGCACGAGACGATCTATCGATCACTGTTGGTTCAGACCCGCGGGGTACTGCGATAGGAGCAAAAAAAGCACCTGCCCACGCAGCGGATGTTCTGCCATGCCAGGCTTCTGAAAAAAGCCATGCGGGGCAGTCTGCGCATCACACCCTCTGCAAGCGGCACGCGACGGGCCGATTCCGGCCCATTGCGGTCGTTCGGTTGATTGGGTTCGGGAACTCGATATCTTGTAAGCGGGTTCTAGGCGGCGGCCTTTCGCACACCTCAGATCGTGATGAGGTCCTTTGAAGCGAACATCGAAGGACAGCGCCCACGCGTGGCGCAAAGCCTACCGCAGCGCTTGCTGTGCCGGTGGCGCCGCGGGACCGCTTCAGAAGAAGAACAAAAACGCCGCTGCGATCACTGTGGGTATCAGCGCGCCTGACAAAAGACCAAGCATGCTCACTGCGCCGTTCGCGAAACTCCCACGAAGCAAAGCGACGCCCGCAGGGTTGGGCGCATTGGCAATAACGGTCAGGCCGCCGCCAGCCACGGCGCCAGCCACCAGCATGTACTGTGCCTGAGTCGAAATCCCGTCGATGAGCGATCCCAGGTACGTCAGCGCGGCATTGTCGGTGATAGCGGTGAGCGCCAGAGCGCCGACGAACAGCACGTTAGGCTCGAGGCTGCCGACGATAGGCTGTAACCACCATTGCTGCATGCCACCCAGGACAACCAAGCCAGCGAGGAAGAAGCCGACCAACAAGGCTTCTTTGATGATGAGCGGGCTTTGATGTACTTTGTACGCTTGCGTATAGCCAATGAAAAAGAGGAACAGCCCCAGAAAAATTATGGGGTGATGTGCGCTGAGAACCACCGCCGCCAAAAAAAATAGATGCACCGCAATGACGAGGGGAGACATCGGCACAGCGGACTTCTTCAGAGAAAGTACATCTCCCGAACGCAGGTGGGGCCGAAGGAACAATGTCACCAGCGTGGCGTTGACCAGCACGGCTAGCGCGGCTTTCCAGCCGAATGTCTTAAACATGAAAGCGCTGTCCCAGCCCCACGTTGACGCGACCATCAAAACTGGCGGTGCGGCATACGATGTCAGCGTGCCCCCAATGGATATGTTGACAAACAAGACACCCAGCGCCAAATACTTCAAGCGTTCCGGCATTTCGCGGTGGAAAACTTGCGGCGCCAGCATCATTGCGGCAATCGTCATTGCGGCCGGCTCCGTAACAAGGGAGCCGGCGAGTGGAACCATAGCTAGGCAAAGCCAGGCCTTGGCTGTCTGGTCATTTACGGGGAGCTCTCGCGCCACGCGTTCGACTAGGCGCATGACGAAAGTTAGCACCGGCAATGATGCTGCGATGACCATTACGACGAACACAAATGCCGGCTCGGTGTAGTTCCGGGATTCGGCATATGCGAGGGCCGTGCCGCCTGACGCCGCCAACGCCATCAAGACAAGCAATATCGCGGCCCAGAATCCAAAAACGACTTCGACTTCTCCCAACAAATGAAGTAAACCGCCATGACGTTTGCTTCGATGCGCCAGACGCAAAAACAGCGGCGCCGAAAAAGTATGTATAAGGGCAATTGCAAAAACTACGGCGGCGAGGATTTCGAGACTGGACTCTGGCACTTGTCGGTTCCTGTAGTTAGAGGGCAGTACGGCCCAAGTTAGATTCGCGGGGATGAGACGCGCGCGACCTCCACCCACACGCGCGTCATGACGACGTGCTTAACCAGATCGAAAAGGTGTTCGGGAGCGCTGGCAGGCACAAGCACGCGTCGAATCAGTGCTTGCAAGTCTACACGCACGCATGGACGCGATGCGAGCGGCCCGCGACGCTGGGACAGTGCCCGCAGCCGCACGCGGCTATCCGACGGCATGTCGATTTTCAGCTGGGCGTTCTCGGGCGCCAGCACCGCCTGACGCAGCGCATCGACCGTGGTGCAGACATAAACAGATCCCGGCTGGGCCACATCATCCTCAATTTGACGGAGCCATTCCTGCGAGCCGACCAATGTTGATGTGGACCCCTTCTTCGGCATCTCAAAGCGTAGATGACTGAATTCAAGCAATTCGATGAATTCCACAAAGGGAAGCTGGCGCACTACCGATACCGTCCCGCGTGGCCGATTCCCTCCGTTGTGTCGCGCCAATATACTCATGACACTCTCCATTGATCTAAAAGGGGACCGACGGCTGCCGGCCCCCTTTCAGCGCTACATAGCTACGGGATCACCCCCCGGCTTGGATACGCTCCAACTCGCGAACCTTCTTTCTGTTACGCACGGTGGAAAAAACCAGCCAGATCGCAAGAGCGAGAATGGCGTAGATAAAGCCAGCGCTGATCGGGCGTTCAATGAACACGCTCATGCTGCCGCGCGACAGTAGCAGTGCGCGGCGGAAGTTTTCTTCGACCATGGGGCCCAAGACAAAGCCCAGCAACAGCGGAGCGGGCGAGAAGCGCAGCTTCAGGAACAGATAGCCCACCAGACCAAGCACCAGGACCATGCCTACGTCGAACAGATTGTTGTTCGTGCTGTAGACGCCGACACATACAAAAAACAGCGCGGATGGGAAGAGATACTTGTAAGGCACCTTAAGCAGTCTTGCCCACATGCCGATCAATGGCAGGTTCATGACGACCAGCATGATGTTGCCGATCCAGAAGCTTGCGATAAGTCCCCAGAAAAGATCCGCGTGTTCAGTGACCATCTGGGGACCTGGCTGGATCCCGTGGATGATCAACGCGCCCAGCATCAAGGCCATAACGGAATCGCCAGGTATGCCCAGGCTCATGGTGGGAATGAAACTTGTCTGTGCCGCGGAGTTGTTCGCTGCTTCAGGACCCGCCACCCCTTCAATCGCGCCGTTGCCAAAGCGGTTGGGCGTTTTGGAAACGCGTTTTTCAACCGCGTAAGACATGAATGACGCGATGGTCGCTCCAGTGCCGGGCAAGATGCCAAGCACCGAACCGATAGCGCTGCCGCGAGCGATAGGCATGACCGACTTCTTGATATCCCCTGGCTCGGGCCGTACGGACATTTTTGGGCCTGCCCCAACGGTAGTGGCCTTACCGATGCGGTTCACGTTGGCAAAGAAGTCCGCTAGTCCAAACAGGCCCATCGCCAAGGCAACGAGCTGCACACCATCGCTCAGCTCGATGACGCCGAACGCGTAGCGGATGGTGCCGGTATTGACGTCCGTACCAACCACGCCCAGAAGCAAGCCGAGGAATACCATCGCAATGCCTTTGATGGCAGAGCCTTTGGCCAACGTCGCGCCGGCGAACAGACCCAGCATCATCATTGCGAAATACTCGGCTGGGCCGAACTGAAATGCGACTTCGACCAGCAGTGGCGAGAACAGGATCATGATGATGATGCCCACGCTGGCGCCTACAAAAGACGACATGACCAGCATGAACAGCGCAGACCCGGATCTGCCTTGCCGCGCCAGCGGATTGCCATCGAGGCACGTCACAGCATGCGACGGTGTCCCTGGCAGGTTGAGCAAGATGCACGTGATGCCGCCACCATACTGCGCGCCGTAGTAAATGCCTGCCAGCATCATCAACGCGGCGACCGGCGTCATCGCATAGG
This sequence comes from Achromobacter insuavis, assembly GCF_902859645.1. Taxonomy (GTDB): domain Bacteria; phylum Pseudomonadota; class Gammaproteobacteria; order Burkholderiales; family Burkholderiaceae_B; genus Achromobacter; species Achromobacter insuavis. The sequence goes on from NZ_CADIJR010000003.1 coordinate 73,677, forward strand.
TCAAAGGCAGGAGGATCGAAATCGCCGCCAGCACGCCCATTCCGGGCAAGACGCCGATCATGTTGCCCATGAAGACGCCAAATAGCGACCAAAGGAGGTTCTCCCACTGCAACGCGACGGAGAAGCCATGCAATACGTTGTCGAAGAGATCCATTTCTTACCCCCAGCGCAGCATGGGGAACTGCAATTGCAGCGCCCACGAAAAAACCACCGCGCCAAAAGCGGTCATTGCAAGCGCGAGAATGGTGGCGGACTTGACGGAGTTCGATGTGTCTCCTAGCGCCGAGACAAAGACGAGCGCGAAGGTGGCAGGCAGAAATCCTACGGAGCTGCCCAGAATGATGAAGAGTGCAATCCCTCCGGCGATGCAAGCCATGCCGCGAACGCGATCGCGCTGCGCGGGCTGGGGCAGTTTCTCCTCAATGAGCTCGTCCTGCACTTCGTCAGGATCTGGACTGAGCGGAATCAAAATACCCAGCGCGACGAGAAAGCAGCCCACCATCAACGGGAAATAGCCGGGCCCCATCCGGGCAAGCTCTCCGATGTCATACGACGTTGCTTCAAGAATGGTCAGCGCACCGCACAGGGCGATGAATGCACCGCCCCACAGATCGCGCTTCCTGGAAAATATGGTGCTGCCCACGGCTTGCTCCCCTATTTGTTGTCTAAATGATCCGGCCCGCGTTCGATTGCATGCCGGAGGAGCGGGACTTTAAGGACACCGCCTTGCACTCTGCTTTCATGCGCCGAGGGGCATCCTCAGGGAAAACCAGAGGGTCGATCGGGATCGGTTCGTCCAGTTGAACAATAATGAACACAAGGTCCAGCTGTGTGTTTACAAAACTGAACGTCATGGTCTTGATGATGGCCTGAAAGGCGGCGGGCACGATTTTTGCCAGAGTGCGTTCTGCTTTCCATTGTTTGCAAATACGCGGGCCAATACGTCCGAGGCATAATCGCCATTCTGTGGTTCAAAATGCGCTGCCATGTTTCGCTTTTCCCTCATCGCCCGGATTCCACTCGCGGTCTCCTTCCTATTCCTCGTAATTTCCACCGCGCTGATTTCTTTGGCGCTTCACGGCGTGTCCCGACAATTCGACAGGCAGGTCGCGAATCTGGGGCAGGTGTATTTGGACGGCCTTTCAGCAGCTATCCTGCCAGCAGTCCGAGGCGGAGACGCGGAGCAGATGGTCGAAGTGCTTAACCGAGCGCTGGATACGCACCTTGGTGTGGTGGATCGAACGCTCGCCGTCGTCACGGATGGTCATCGTCTGCTGGCGCATGTGGCGCGCTATCCCGAGGTTGAACCTATCCCGCTGGCGTCTTTCGAAGGTTTGTCGGGGACGCTCATCACCCGAGCCGCGGACGGTGTCTGGACGTGGCGCATGTTGGACGACGAGCGGCCTGCTCTGGGAATGTTGGTGGCCAATCTTGATGTCGGTGATTTCCTTCGCCAACGTGAAGAGCTAGCGTGGGAACTGGGCATGGTGGGATTGGCAATCGGCCTGCTAGGCGCGGCGGTCTGTTTTGGCATGGCCAGGCGGCTTCAGCGTCCGATCATTCAACTAACCGAAGCGCTGCGCGCCAGGCCCGAAGATCGCTTGCGCAGCTTGCAGGTTGATACCACCGACCCCGAGATCACCGAGTTGTTATCGGCATACAACTGGATGGTCGAGAATGTTCAGCAACGCGAGGCGCTTGCAGAACGCAACGCGCGGATCGAGCGTGAAGCGGTGTTGGGACGAATGTCTGCGGCGCTTGCTCATGAAGTCCGCAACCCGCTCGGAGGGCTGCGTACCGCCGTCCAGACGCTCAGGCAGTTCGGCGAACGTCGCGACGTTCGCGCCGAGTCGCTGGCCTTCATCGAACGCGGTGTTGAGGCGCTTCAGGCCGTTGTCGACGCTAGTCTGCGCACTTTCCGCCCGGGCACCGCGTCTCTCGGGGAAGAAGATATTGCTGATATCCGTCTGATGGTGGGGGCGCAAGCTGACAGGGCTGGGGTCCGAGTCGAAATGTTTTGCGACGGCATGCAGAACCAGCAACTGCTGTTACCCGCCGGGGCCGTCAGGCAAGTGTTGCTCAACCTAGTGCTAAATGCTGTCCAGGCGTCCCCCCCCGGCGGACTTGTCGCCGTTTTTTCCCGTGCGCGGAATGATGCTCTGGCGTTGCACGTGGTCGACGCTGGACAGGGTTTGCCACCAGCAGCGGTACACACGTTGGCAGGGGGGCATCCCGACGGAGACGGAATGGGATTGAGTATAGTGGCCGATCTTATTAAAGCGATGCAAGGCCGCCTGCGCGTCACGCGCATGTCAGACGGCACATGCATCTCTGTGCGTTTGCCCTGTGGTCGAAAGGAGGGAAAGCTATGAGCGACACGCAGGTTTTGCTAATTGAAGACGACGAGCTTCAAGGCGGTGCATTATTGCAACGATTGCGGCTCGAAGGTATTTCCGCTCAGTGGGTGCAAAGCTGCTCGCAGGCGGTGGAACTGTTTCGCAGGACGCGTATGCGGCCTGCGTTCGTGCTGGCCGACATTCGACTCCCGGACGGGTCCGGAGAAGATCTGTATCGGCGGCTGATTCCACATTTGGCGAGCACCACAGTGGTGTTTGCCACGGCATTTGGCGACATCGCTCAGGCCGTGCGGCTGGTATCAGCGGGCGCGAACGATTACCTTACCAAGCCCTACGACACCGACGCACTGGTGCGGCGAATTCGATCGGTCATCGCCACTCAGCCGGCAGGCCAATTCGACGAAGTTTCGCAGAATCCCTTCGCACTAAGCGACGAAACCTATCCGTTGGCGCAGGAGCTTGAGCGGCTTGCGGCCAGTTCGTTGCCCGTGTTGCTTGAAGGTGAAACCGGCTCAGGTAAAGATCGCGCGGCTCGCTACATTCACGCACGCTCGTCGTACTCCAATGGTCCGTTCATTGCCGTCAACTGCGCATCGCTGATGGCTGATCTTGTCGAGAGTTTATTGTTCGGTCATGTCAAAGGCGCATTCAGCGGCGCTGGATCGTCGCACGAGGGCCTTTTTTCACAGGCAGCCGGTGGCACGCTTTACCTTGATGAGGTGGCGGAACTGCCTTCACGTGCGCAGGCCTCATTATTGGGGGTATTGGAGGACGCCCAGTATCGTCCCCTGGGCGACAGTTCCGTCCGCCAGATGCGCTGCCGAATTCTGAGCAGCACTTGCGCTGACCTGAAGGCTGCGGTGGTGCAAGGCAAGGTTCGAGCGGATCTGTATTTTCGACTAGCGGTCGCGGTAATTGCCGTACCACCCCTGCGGCATAGACCTGGCGCGTTGCCTAGTCTGGCAAGTGCCATGTTGAATAAGCATTTGCCCGAGTGCGAATCGCTATCTCCCGACGCCCTTCAAGCTTTGCTCCACCACGCTTGGCCGGGTAACGTGCGTGAACTGAAAAATCGCATTGCTCGCGCAGTCGTGATGACGGACAGTGGCCCAATTCATGCTAACGACCTCTTTCCCGAACGCAAGCTGGCCGACAAGCCGGACTTGGCCTCCAGCCGCCTAAACGCCGAACACCGCGTCATTCAGCGGGCCATCTCTGAATCGGGTGGTCACATGGGAAATGCCGCCAGACTGCTCGGGATTTCGCGAACAACGTTATGGAAGAAACTGCGCGAAGGGCGGCGTGAGGCAGGTGAGGACTGAGCCACGTCGACTGCGCAGGCTAACCATGGGCTCACGAAACCGGGGTTCGACCGCATCGGATGTCAGGAGCGGCCGTCTACCGATGACCGCTCCTGGCCGAATTTTGCCAGCAGGGCGCTCGACTGGCTTTAGCCGATAGCTGTCTTGCAACGGCGGTGTGGGGCGCCCCGCCCGCTTCTCGTGTCACCCCGCTCCAAGAGTGCACGGCTGTTTCGCTTGGCACTAAGGCTGTGTGAGCCACGAGGAAGGCAGCCCTTTTCGTAGCTTAGCGACCTTATTTATCGAACCCGAACCTCCTGCGACCGACTTTGATCCAAGTTTTCCAATTTTCGAGGTCTTTCAAAATCAAGGGGTTGCAAGGCGCGTCTGCGACCGACTTTATTTCCCTCTTTCACGAGCGGCCTTTTCTTTGCATGATCCTTGCAGGTCGGAAGCGAGCTTTCGACCCAGCGTCGACCGTCGCCTTGCGCGACAGCAGTCTTTCAAGACGCGCGATGGCACGGTTCCTCAGGCGTCAAACGACGTGATTGCCGCATCGGTAACGAGGCGCACTACGAACTCTTCGCATTCGAGTTCGTCCGGAGGCGCCCAAAGCTTGCTTGTCGGCGGGATTAGGGCACGACATTGAAAGCGCGCAACGCGCCACAGAGAGGCTCTTGCAGTTGCCTGTCTCCGGCGCGAAGTGGACCTATGTTGGAGTCGACAATTCTTGTTGCAACCATGCCAGGTAGTCTTGGATCACTGCTTCATTCCTTTTGCAGTATGACCATTTCTGATGCTTGCGAACGATGATGAATCCCGCCTGCTTCAGGATATCTAGATGCCTGCTTACAGTCGGCTGCGATATGCCCATCGCTTCGGCGATCAATGTCATGCAGACCCCGAATTCCTCGGGGTCTGCTGACCACTGATGTCCGAAGTGTTTCTTCGCGTCGGCTAAATGGCGCAACACCGACATACGGACTTCGCTGGCCATTGCCTTAACTTGCATTGAGCGGTTCATCTCTCTAGTATATCGTCAATTAGCTAACTGACTATATGAGAGGTGCCTATGCTGGATCTATCCAATACGTCGATGATCGAAGGCAGCGCTGTCAGATGGGGGAAATGTGGCAAGGGGCCACCTCTTGTCGCCATCCATGGAACGCCATTTTCGTCACAGGTATGGCGCAGGATCGTGCCGCAGCTTGTCGATCGCCGAACCGTCTACTTCTTCGACCTGGTGGGCTATGGGCAATCCGAAATGCGAGTAGACCAGGATGTCTCACTCGGCGTGCAGAACAAGGTGCTTTCAGCATTGTTCAATGAATGGGGCCTTGAGCGTCCTGATGTGTTGGCGCACGATTTTGGCGGTGCTACCGCGTTGCGTGCGTATTACCTGGACGGGCTGCGCTACGCCTCGCTGACGATATTTGACGCCGTTGCACTGGCTCCTTGGGGATCGCCCTTGATCCAACACGTCCGCAGGCATGAGAACGCTTTTTCGGGGATGCCCGACTACATGCATCGCGCGATCCTGAACGCCTATTTGCAGACGGCAGCGCATAACCCTCTCTCTGATGAAGCGCTTGATGTCTATAGCAGGCCCTGGTTGGGCCCGATCGGCCAGCCCGCCTTTTATCGGCAAATTGCGCAGATGGATCAGAAGTACACGGATGTGCTTCAAGATAAATATCGCGCTATGGACTGCCCGGTGAAGGTCTTGTGGGGGGAGAACGACAACTGGATTCCGTACGAGACCGGTGAAACTTTGGCTTCTCTGATTTCGGACAGACCCTGTGTTCCAATCAGAAATGCGGGCCATCTCGTGCAGGAAGATAGACCGGAAGCCATTGTGGCGGCCGTCCTGAAACAGCTCGCCGACGCCTGATGGCAGCGATTGGCCGAGAACGGACCCCATCGCCGGCGGCTTCCGACCCTGGCTTACAGCCGGATATGACGTCCGGAAGACCGATTTCGAGTGTCAAGTTCTGGATGACGCGCCGCTCAGCCTCGCATGCAGCCGGTGGCTGCTGCTATTGATACGATGCGGCCGACTTAGAGCACGGGTGTAGCCACCAGCTTGTCGCTTGGAATGGGCGCCAGGAAATCCCCGCTTTCGTCGACAGGCGCGGTCAACCATTCGCGTTAAGCGCCCTCAGGCAGGGTGACAACCATGCGCTTTTCCTTGCCGGGCTGGTGGTATTCACGGAAAAGCGGGTCCTTGTCCGCTTTGATGGTCAGCATGGTGTAGCTTTCCTGCCATTGCCCGGCGGGATCGCGGTACCGGTCCCACAAACCTGCAATGCCGATGGGTGTGCCGTCCGGGTGTGTGAAGCGGGTCCGTAGGATGCCGAAGGACACCTCGCCCAGTAGACGGGATACGCCTGGCGGCCGGGTTTTTCCGGCCAGCAAGGCCGCATTATTCGACTCCAAACGCGACTGACGCTCGCGGCTAGCGTACTCCGCAAACTTTGAAATCGTCTTGGCGGGCCGCGTTCAGGCACTGCGCTGGCGGTTTTGGTTCAGGCCCGCGGCCTTGAACGCCTCGAATAGAGCCGCTCCATGGGGGGGGAGCGCCACGTCGGTGCGCCGCAACAGGCCTATCGGCTCATCGGTTCCGCCAACCGGCATGGGAACCCGCATCAGTTCACCGCTGGCGACATAGCTGTCGACCAGGCTGGCCGGAACGAACCAGATTGCTTCATTCTGCAGCGTGAGTTGAAGATTCAGCGAGACCGACAGGCTGCAGATCATTGCCGCGCGTTCGGGCACGCCGAATGCGGCCAAGACGCTATCCGCCGACTGGCGGATGAGTGTGCCCGCAGACGGCAAAAGGAGGTCATAGGAAGCAAGCGTGCTCGCTGTGATGGGGCCCCGGAGGATGGGATGTCCCGCGCGGACGACGATCGTGAGCGGCTCGCGAAAGAGGTGCTCGAAGCTCATTCCCGTCATGGATGATGGCTCGCCCAGTCGGCCAACGACGAAATCGACCTCGGCCGCCTTGAGGCTGCGCAGCAGTTCCAGGTTGGGGCCCGTGTGGACGTCGACGCTTACGGTCGCGAATGCCCGCCGGAATTCCGCCAATGCCGGTGGGAACAACACCTGGGCGAGGGTGGGAAGGATTCCGACCCGCACAATGGACGGGGGCGCTTGATTTCCGCCCCGGAGTTTTTGCACGCCTTCCTGTAGCGCCGACAGGGCTGCGTTTGCGTAGGGCGCGAACATCCGGCCGTGGTCGGTGAGTTCCGCCCCTTTTCGTCCGCGCTCGAACAGGCGAGCGCCAGTCGCTGACTCCAACTCCGCCAGGGTCTTGGAAACCGCCGGCTGAGTGATGGCAAGCGCTTCACTCGCTTTTTGCAGACTGCGAAGTTGGGCGACCGCGATGAAGCATTGAAGATGCCGTAGTTTGATGCGATTCCCGTGTATGTTGAAATCCATAACTTTTTTTGGATATTGTAGGTAGAAAAGATCACTATATATAACTTTCGGTCGTGGTTAAAGTTGTGCTATTCCACCTACGATCGGGGTCTACCTTGAGCCACGAAGACGCTATCCTTCTTACGCCTCGCGATTGGCAGGCGAATCCGCCCTACAGGCATCCGCCGTACAAGTCCTCTGTGTTGCGCAGTCCGTCGCTGCCCTTGGTGCCTCTGAAGGGCGCGCTGGGCAATCGGTTGGCGCCCGTGTATGGCAGTGAGCAACTGGGAAATTTGGATCACGACCTGACCCTAAACGCGATCAAGAACGGAGCCCCCCTCGGCGAGCGCATCATCGTGACGGGCCGGGTGTTGGATGAGTCAGGTAGACCTGTGCGTCACACGCTGGTGGAAATCTGGCAGGCCAATGCGGCGGGCCGGTATGTTCACAAGGGTGATCAGCATGACGCGCCGCTCGACCCCAATTTTCTTGGGGCGGGGCGCTGTATTACGGATGATCAGGGGCGCTATCGCTTCGTCACGATCAAGCCGGGCGCATACCCGTGGGGCAACCATAGCAATGCGTGGCGTCCGAATCACATTCATTTTTCGCTCTTTGGCCAGTACTTCGGGTCGCGGTTGGTGACCCAGATGTACTTTCCGGGCGACCCGTTGCTCGCGTTGGATCCCATCTTCCAGGGCGTGCCCGAATATGCCCGCGACCGCCTCGTGGCGCAGTTCTCTCTTGCCGCAACCCAGGAAGGGGTGGCTCTCGGCTACGAATTCGACATCGTGCTGCGCGGCGCGCGCCAGACCCCCACGGAGTAATCATGAGCCAACTGAAGCAGACTCCCTCCCAAACGGTAGGCCCGTTCTTCGCATATGGCCTCTGTCCGGAGCAATACAACTTTGATTTGAAAAGCCTGTTCACCGCCAATGCGGCGGAACCCGGCGTGGCGGGCGAGCACATCATCATCACGGGCACGGTCTACGACGGCAGCGGAGCCGCCGTGGACGACGCCATCGTCGAGTCCCTGCAGGCCGACGCCTCGGGGCAATACGTTGCCAGCCACGATGACGCGATAGCTCGCGGATTCAAAGGCTTCTGCCGTGTCGGAACAGGCACCGAGGAGAGCAACAGGTTCGTGATTCGTACGATCAAGCCAGGACCGGTTGCCACCGGTTCGGCTCCCTACATTGATGTGATCCTTCACATGCGCGGCATGTTGATGCACGCCTTCACCCGGCTCTACTTCGAGGATGAGCCGGCGGCCAATGAGAGCGACCCTGTTCTGAACAGTGTTCCCGCAGCCCGCCGCCGAACGCTCATCGCCAAGCAGGTTGCCGGCTCGGGGGTGAAGCAGTATCGCTTCGACATCCACCTCCAAGGTCCGGACGAAACGGTATTCTTTGACTGCTGAGGGCGCGGCGATGGGCACGCTGACAGATCTGCTGCGCGGTCATCCCGCCATGAACCATGTCTGGTCTGAAACCGGGACCCTTCAGGCCATGCTCGATGTCGAAGCGGCGCTGGCCCGTAGCTGCGCAGAGCATGGCGTCATTCCTCAAGACGCGGTGGCGCCCATCGTTGCCGCATGCCGTGCCGATCTGTTCGATATCGATGCCCTCAAGAACGAGGCGTCGGCCGGCGGAAACCTGGCCATTCCACTTGTTCGGCAGCTCACGGCAAAAGTGAAGCGCGCGGACATCCGGGCGGCGGGATTTGTGCACTGGGGCGCGACGAGCCAGGACATCATCGACACCGGCCTGGTGCTGCAACTGCGTTCCTCTTTGGTGATTCTTGAGCGGCAGATCAACCCCCTTGCGTCCAGCCTGGCCGCGCGGGCCAGCGAGCACCGTACCACGCCGACGGTCGGCAGGACTTGGTTGCAGCAGGCCCTGCCGATGACGTTCGGACTGAAACTCGCGCAGTATCTCGATGCCGTGGGCCGTCTGCAGGATGACCTCGCGCGGCATCAAGAGAACGTGGCGGTGCTGCAGTTCGGGGGAGCCGCTGGCACTTTGGCCAGCCTGGGTGATCAGGCATCGGCTGTCTCCCGGTCCCTCGCGCGTCATCTTGGACTGAACCTGCCCGACATCCCTTGGCATACGCAACGGGACAGACTCGTATCCGTGGCGGCATGGATGGGCATGTTGACGGGAGCATGCGCGAAGATGGCGCGCGACATGAGCTTGCTGGCCCAGACCGAAATCGGTGAAGTCGCGGAAGCGAGTGCAAAGGGCAAGGGAGGCTCCTCGACCATGCCGCACAAACGCAATCCGGTCGGTTGCGCCGCTGTGCTCAGCGCAGGGGTGAAGGCGCCTCACTTGGTGGCGGCTCTCTTCAGCGGCATGGTCCAGGAGCATGAAAGGGCGCTTGGCGGTTGGCAAGCAGAGTGGGACGTCTTGCCGGAGCTTGCGGTGATCACGGGCGGCGCCGTGGCAACGACTGCCGACATTATGTCGGGGTTGGAGGTGCACGCAGACCGGATGCTGCAAAACCTGAACGTTACGCGGGGTCTGATCCAGGCGGAAGCCGTCATGCTGGCGCTGGGCACGCACATTGGACGCCTTCCTGCGCACGAGTTGGTCGAGAGGGCGTCGCGCCTGGCGGTCTCGTCAAATCGTCCCTTGCTGGAGGTTCTCTCGCGAGACGCCGCGGTAACGGACTATCTGTCCCCTGCGAAGCTCGCCGAGCTGTTGAGCCCGCTCAACTACTGCGGCCAGTCGACAGGCTATGTGGATGCCGTCCTCGCCAAATACCACGGGCGGTCGAGCGGTCTGGGGGCGTGCGGAGAAGTACTAAATGAGAGGGAGGAAGATCATGGACGAGCATGACCGCTATGAGGCGGGGTTGGAAGTCCGGCGTGAGGTGCTCGGCGACGCGCACGTGCAGCGCTCCTTGAGCAACCGCACCGCGCTGAATACGGACTTCCAGGATCTCATCACGCGCTATGCGTGGGGAGAGATCTGGACGCGCGATGGCCTGCCCAGGCATACACGCAGTCTCATCACCATAGGCCTGATGGTTGCCCTGAACCGCCAGGAGGAACTGGCGCTGCACCTCAATGCAGCAAAGAACAATGGCGTATCCCCCGAAGAGATAAAAGAAGTGCTGTTGCAGACGGCCATCTACTGCGGAGTGCCTGCGGCAAATTCGGCGTTTCATCTCTTCGACCGCCTGTTTGCCTCCGGGTAGTGCCGGCTTGCGAGGAGCGCCTCGGCATCCCTGCGACGGATCGCGGGGATGTTGGCGCTTGTCCGCCAGAAAGCGGCGCGGCAGCGTGCTTTCAGGGAATACGCGAACGGAAAAAAAGGCAGCAACTGATTGAAAAATACTTAGATCTCTAATATTATTTTGGAACGCGCCCGGTGGGTGTCAGACGGCAAGAAACGTCGACATTCGCCCTCACGAGAAGGCGCGGATCCAATGGAGACAATTATGTTCAATAGATACGCAAAGCGCATTCCGTCCTGTCATGTCGTGCGCCGAGGGTTTGCGCTCGCCGCCATGCTGTCCGCGCTGACGTTGTCGGCGAATGCCCTGGCCGAAGATGCGGCGAAGTTTCCCTCTCATCCGATCCGCTTCATCGTTCCGTACGCCGCGGGCGGACTTCCAGACACGGTTGCGCGCGTTGTCGCTCAGCGCATCAGCCAGAACCTCGGACAGTCTGTCGTGGTGGAAAACAAACCGGGCGCGAATGGCGTGATCGCCGCGCAGACGCTCACCAGCAGCCCGCGCGATGGCTATACGTATCTCGTGACCGACGGATCGATGATGTCCATCAATCCGGCGCTGTATAAAGACCTTTCCTATGACCCTAAGCGGGATTTCGTTCCTGTCTCGCTGATCGCCACTTCTCCGTTGTTTCTCGCGTCCAACAGCCAGAGCAACATCAATACGCTCCAGGAGTTCGTCGAGCGCGCGAAGCGTGATGGCGCGAAGATGAACTATGGCTCTTCCGGCGTGGGAAGCTCGCACCACCTCACGATGGAAGCGTTGAACGTCGCGCTCCACTCCAAGATCACCCATGTGCCGTTCCGCGGCTCGGGGCAGTCCGTTCCCGCAATGATCGGGGGGCAGGTCGATGTCGTGTTCGCGGCGCTGCCGTCCCTCTCCGGTTTCGCGGAAAAGGGACAGGCCAAGATCCTGGCGACCAATAGCGGCCAGCGTTCCGCGCTTGCTCCGAACATTCCCGCCATCGCTGAGATCGTTCCCGGTTTCGACTTTGCCGTCACCGTGGGCGCTTTGGGCGCGTCCGGAATTCCCCCCTATGCCGTCAAGCGCATGAGCGAGGAAATCGCGAAAGCAGTCAAGGACCCCGCCGTGGTGAAGCAATTCAGCACCCTGGGCATCGAATCCGTGGGCGGTACGCCGGAAGCGTATCGCGGCGCGATCGAGGCAGAAGGCAAGCGCTACGAAAGCGCGATCAAGGATGCCGGGATCAAGGCCAATTGAACCGTCACCGTATCCAGCCGGAAATCCAGCATTGAATAAATACTTAGATCTCTAATATAATTGTTTTGCCAGACGCCGCCTGCGCGTGCTGAGAGATCCGAGGATGAGGAGGGTGTATGTTGACGAATGAAGAGAACGAACTGCTCTGCCGCGTTGAAGGGGACGCGCCGATGGGGCAGTTGATGCGCAATTTCTGGATACCGATTTGCCTGAGCGAAGAGGTGAGCGAACCCGACGGAGATCCCGTCCATGCGCGGATCCTGGGCGAAGACTTGGTCGTGTTTCGCGATACCGAGGGGCGGGTTGGCGTGATGGACGAGTACTGTCCGCATCGGCGGGTGTCGCTCGTCTACGGCAGAAACGAAGACTGTGGGCTGCGTTGCCTCTATCACGGCTGGAAAATGGATGTCGAGGGAACCGTCATAGAGATGGTCTCGGAGCCGGCAGCCAGCACCATGGCCGAGAAGGTGAAGCACAAGGCGTACAAAGTCCAGGAATGGGCGGGGCTGATCTGGGCGTTCATGGGAGACCAAGCCCGCATCCCAGCGTTCGTGCCTCCGCCCTGGGCGCCGGAGAAGTCCGCGAAAGTCAGCATCGCGAAGGTCCTGATTCCGTGCAACTGGGCGCAGATTCTGGAAGGCGCCATTGACTCGGCCCATAGTTCCAGTCTGCATTCTTCGGACTTCGTGCCGGCACGCGTGGGGGGGGCGGAGGCAACCGAAAAGAATTGGTTGCGGCCGTCGACGGACAAGGCCCCGCGCATGCAGGTCCATCGTACGGAATATGGCTTCCGCTACGCGGCCATCCGACGCCCCATTACGAATGCCGCGCAGACCGACTATGTCCGGTCCACGGTTTTCGTCGCACCCGGAACCGTGTTGATTCCGCCAAACAATCTGTACAACGTGGCGAACGTCAACGTGCCGATGGATGACACCAATTCGGTCTTCTACTTCATTGCGTGGGGTGACCGCGCCACGACGCCGGATACCGAAACCTGGCGCAAATTCCTGGGTACCAGCATCGGCTCGGATCTCGACGATCAGTACCGCCCGCTGCGTAACGTGGACAACCGATTCTGGCAGGATCGCCAAGCGATGAAGGCAGGTAACTTCACGGGCATCAAGGGCTTTCCGAACCAGGACATCGCAATGTGGGTAACGATGGGCCCGATCGCCGACCGTTCCAACGATCGCCTCGGGGCCAGTGACCTGGCCATCGTCGAGTTCCGGCGCCAGATGCTCGAAGCGGTCCAGGAATTCTCCCGGGGGCAGCCCGCTATCGGCACGGGCGACAAGCAGATCCTACCCAGCGTATGTTCGTTCCAGGCCATTGTCCCCAAGACTGTCGACTGGCGGGATTTCGAAGCGAAGCCTGTGTATGGCGCCGGTTCTGGACCGCAGCTCGAAAGCAACTACGAAACCACCGCCTAGGGGCAACAGTGCATGTCTAAACTTCAATTGTCTATTGCAATGGGCGACTACGATCGCAATCGCGCCTTGTATGACGGGGCCGTGCAGATCGATGGCGTCAATCCGGTGTATGCGCTGTTGAGCCCGGAAGAAATGTTCTTCCGCGCTTTCCGCTTTCAGGATTTCGATGTCAGTGAGCTGTCGTTTTCCAGCTACCTGGTCAAGCATGCGGCCGGGCAATGCCCGTACATCGCCATCCCGGTGTTCCTGTCCCGCGCATTCAGGCACACCTCTATCTATGTCCGCAAGGACAGGATTCGCCGTCCTGAGGATCTCAAGGGAAAGCGCATCGGGATTCCGGAGTATCAGTTGACCGCGAATGTGTGGGCCCGCGCCATCCTGGAAGAGGACTATGGGGTGAAGCCGTCGGACGTGATCTGGGTACGAGGCGGCATCGATCAGCCCGGCCGGCCGGAAAAGATCAAATTGAAGCTGCCCGACAGCGTGAAGATGATAGATGCGCCTGCCGACACGACCATCTCAGACATGCTGGATCGCGGAGACATCGATGGTTTCATGGCACCGCGCGCCCCGTCGGGGAATGCCCGTGTCAATCCCAATATCGGTTGGTTGTTCGACGACCCGACCGAGACCGCAAAGGGCTACTACCGGCGGACCGGAGTCTTTCCGATCATGCACGTCGTCGGCGTGAGAAAAACGCTGGTGGAACAGCACCCCTGGCTACCCGGCACGCTCTTGAAGGCCTTCGACCAGTCCAAGCTTGCTGCGCTGGAAAAGCTGTCCGACACCTCGGCCACTAAGGTGACCTTGCCGTTCGTGGAGGAGCAACTGAAGGCCGCAAGAGATACGCTGGGCGCGGATTACTGGGCCTATGGCGTTGAAAAGAGCTTGCCCACGCTGGAAGCCTTTACTCGGCATCATCATGCGCAGGGGCTCTCGGACCGTCAAGTTCGGGTCGAGGAACTGTTTCATCCCAGCACGTACGAATCCTACAAGATATGAAGGAGGGCGGGAGGCAATGCTTCCCCGCTCGAGGAGGCAGTCATGACAGATCCCACGACGGACAACGCGGCATTGATGTCGCTGAAAATTCTTGCTACGCACCAGGCCGCACAAGGCATACGTTCATTCGAACTGGGACGCGAAGATGGAACCGACCTTCCCGAGTTTTCGGCGGGTTCGCACATAAAGATCCAGGTCCCCAACGGAGAGTGGCGGAAATATTCGCTGTGCAATGATCCCTCCGAACGTCAGCGCTATGTCATTACTGTGAAGCGAGAGGCGCAGGGCAGAGGAGGGTCGGTCAGCATGGTCGACGAGGCCAAAGAGGGCGACACGGTTTTGGTCGCGCCGCCCGATAACGCCTTTCCCTTGGTCGACAATCCTGGATCGCTGACGTTCATTGCCGGGGGCATTGGCATCACGCCCATCTTGTCAATGATCCGATCGTTCGGCGAGCTTCCTCCCGCGCCTTGGAAGCTGTACTACTTGAGCCAGGCCGCCGAGACAACGGCGTTCCTCGAAGAGTTGGGATCGGACCTGTACCGGTCGAATGTCAAGATACACCACGACCTCGGCAATCCGGACGCCTGCTTCGACCTGTGGCCCATTCTTGAAAAGCCGAACCGAGGGCACGTCTATTGCTGCGGCCCGAGGGGGCTGATGGAAGCCGTCCGCGATATGTCGGGTCATTGGTCGCCCAAGCGCATCCACTTTGAGAGTTTCCTGGAGGGCGGAGGAAAGCGGCCGGAAGACAAGCCGTTCTTGGTGGAGCTCGCCAAATCGAACCAGACCCTTGAAGTGCCCGTGGGAAAGTCGATACTGTCGGTATTGCAGGCTGCGGACGTGCGCGTCGGCTATTCGTGCGAAAGCGGGACGTGCGGGTCCTGTCGGACGCGGATGCTCGAAGGAACGGCAGACCATCGCGACATGGTGTTGCTTCCGGAAGAGCAAGCGTCCCAGATCATGGTCTGCGTTTCCCGAGCCACGTGCGAAAAGCTGGTCCTCGACCTGTAGCCGAGCCCCCAATCATGAAAAACGGAAAATTGCGTATCGGCGTGGTCGGCCTGGGGCGGGCGTTTTCGTTGATGCTTCCCACGTTTCTTGCGGACCCCCGAGTCGAACTCGTGGCCGGGTGCGACCCGCGCGCGGGAGCCAGGGATCAGTTCAGCCGAGACTTCTCCCGGCCAGCCTACGAGGCAGTGGAAGCGTTGGCCGCTGACCCTGAGGTGGAAGTCATCTACGTCGCCAGCCCGCATCAGTTTCATGCGCGGCATACGCAGATTGCCGCCGATCATGGAAAGCATGTCCTGGTGGAAAAGCCCATGGCGTTAAGCCTGGCCGAATGCGATGCCATGATCGACGCCTGCACGCAGGCCGGCGTCCATCTGCTCATCGGCCACTGCCACAGCTTTGACACGCCCTATCTGAGAACCCGCGAACTGGTGCAATCAGGGAGATTCGGCGCCGTCCGCATGATCCACGCCCTGAACTTCACGGACTATATCTGCCGGCCGCGCAGGCCGGAGGAACTACGGACGGAACAGGGGGGCGGGGCAGTGTTCAGCCAGGCTGCGCACCAGGTCGACATCGTACGGCTGTTGGCGTGCCAGGAGCCGGAGCGCGTGCGCAGCGCGCTGGGTAACTGGGACGAAAGCCGCCCAACGGAAGGGGCCTATAGCGCGTTGATGTGGTTTCACGGCGGCGCATACGCGGCATTGAATTACAACGGGTATGGCCATTTCGACTCCGATGAATGGATGGGATGGACGGGCGAGATGGGGCTGCCCAAGTCGTCGGAAGACTATGGCGCGGCCCGGCGGCGGTTAAAGTCAATCGCTGGCCCCGCGGAGGAGTCCGCGCTCAAAAATGCGGGCACCTATGGCGGGAGCGCCTATACGCCGCCCGACCGGCAGGCGCCCGGCGCGGCGCGCCATCAACACTTCGGACCCTTCGTCGTGTCGTGTGAAAAAGCGGATTTCCGGCCGCTTCCGGATGGGATCTACGTCTACGAAGACGACAAGAAATACCTCATCGACATCGAGCCTCCCCCGGTTCCCAGAGCCGAGGTCATCGATGAACTCTATGCCGCTGTCCATGCCGGGCAGCCATGCCTGCATGGAGGGCAATGGGCCCGGCGCACACTGGAGATCTGCCTTGCGATGATCGAGTCTTCCCGGGCGTCGCGGGATGTCATCTTATCCGGGGTTATGCGCCACGTTTGATCTATGACAACCGGCTGAAGAATGTTTCGAGTATCATTTTTAGACATCTAAGTACACGAAACTTCATATAGCCGATGACTTCAAAAGAAACCAGGACAGTCCTTGACCACTGGCGCGAGGCTGTTCCAGACGATAGGCTGGCGCACCTGATCAAGGATGCCACGCGCGCTTTTGTCCGGGGCCTGCAGGTGCGCCTGTCCGACTACAACGTGTCGTTCGGCCACTGGACTTTCCTGCGTATCCTCTGGGAGCAGGACGGCCTGACTCAGCGGGAATTGAGCGAGCAGGCTGCCGTCATGGAACCAACCACGTTTTCCGCGATGAAGGCGATGGAGTCGCTCGGTTATGTCGAGCGCAAGCATCTGCCCGGGAACAACAAGAACATCCATATCTTCCTGACGCGAAACGGCCGCGCGCTGAAAAAGAAGCTGGTACCGCTTGCGGAAGAAATCAACGCGATCGGCACACGCGGCCTGACCGAGGTCGAAATCAAGACCACGCGCAAAGTGCTGCTCGCAATCATCACCAACCTGGCGGAAGACGAAGCCGCCCTCGAGAACGCCGAGCGCAAGGTACCCTCGACCCGGGAGCTGTCTCGCCGGATATCGTCGGCCGAGTGAGCCGCCGCTAATCGATCCACGCGCCCGGGCAAGGTGTTGGGGCTGGATCGGTCTCGTCCAGCCCGCCTGCCGCGGCGTGCATCGCTGTTGCAATAAAGTTAGATCTCTAATATTCTCGTTCATGGCCAACCGAGCGCCGGGTGGCGTTCCTGGTGTTGGCGCAAACAATGGACGAGACAACAATGGACTTGCTGTCCCAGGTGCCGTGGACTTTCACAGGGATTCCAGCGCTTGCGCTTCTGGGATTCGCCGGACTTGCTTTTTTTGGGGCAGGAGTCGTCAAGGGAGCCCTGGGAGTAGGGCTGCCGCTCGTCGCGGTGCCGCTATTGTCGCTAGTGCTGCCGCCGCCCACCGCGATCAGCCTGCTGGTGGTTCCCGTGCTCATCTCCAATCTTTGGCAGGCGTGGCAGGCCGACAAGCCAGCAAGGTATGCCATGCGTTTCAAATGGCTGTCGCTGAGCCTGCTGGTGAGCACGGTGGTATCCGTCCGGTTGTCGCTCGCGCTTCCCACCGAGCTCTTGAGTGTGCTCGTGGCCGCGTCGGTCATCTGTGCGGTGGTACTGATGATGTACAAGCCGCAGGGTTCGATACCGTCTGAACAGGAGCTTCCGCTTGGAATCGGGGTGGGCGTGCTGGCGGGCATGATGGGCGGATTGTCGTCCATGACAGGCCCTTTCATCATCACGTACCTGCTCGCTCTCAAGCTTGGGCGAGACGAATTCGTGGGCAGCATCAGCATCATCTACCTGTTCGGGATGATTCCGCTTTACCTTGCGCTTGCCTACTACGGTCGCCTTGGTTTGGTCGAGACGTCGATGTCGTTGCTGGCGCTGGCGCCGATGGCGCTGGGAATGATGATAGGCCGGCGAATGCGCGCGTTCCTCAGCGAAGAGGCTTTTCGTCGCGTATTGCTGGGCTTCCTGGCTTCGGTGGCGGTGCTGCTGGTTTCCAAGGGGGCTTGAGCAATCCACCCTGCGATGTCGGCGCGCTGGCGGTCCCTATCTGTGACGCCGCCGTGCCGATGCAGGATGGCCGCGGCCTGCCAGGATATCAGCGGCTAATCGTCGTGCGACCGTGTCATGCCCGATGACATTGCCGGGCTGTATCCCGGCGTCACGTGGACATCGACGACGACGCTACCCCCGGCGCGCACGAGTTCCACGGCGTTTCGCAAGACGCCCACCAATTCCGCCGGCTCGGAGACAGGGCCAAAGCCGGTAAGGCCTTGTGCGCGGGCCAGCCCTGCCAGATCAGGCGCGGGATCATCGATGCGTTGCCCGATCCACCGGTTCTCGATAGGCCGGCTGCGATCCCGCGCGACGCGTTCCTGGTGCAATTCGTCGTTGAAGAAGGATCGATTGTTGGCGACGATTATCAGTAATGGAATTCTGGCGTTGGCGGCGGTCCAGAGCGCGGATACGCCCATGAGGTAGTCTCCGTCGCCGATGATCGCGACGGGAAGCCGGCCGGAGTCCTTGAGCCCCAGCGCCGCGCCTACCGCCATGCCTGGCCCTGACCCGATCCCGCCGCCGCCGTCGTAGCCGAGATAGTCGAGCGGGTGGTCGAAGTCGCAAAGGTCGCCGGACCATCCTAGCGGCAGGCGGATCAGGCTCATGTCCAGCCCTGCGGCGGCCGCCTCGACATCGGCGGCAAGCTGAGCGATGGAAATCGTGTCCGACTTTGCAATCTGGCTGCGCGGATATGGGCGCTCGCTGGGGGAGGGTCGTTTGTCCACTTGGGAAAAATCAGGATGTTCGACGACCGACGCCACGAAGGCGTCAGGGTCGCACAAGAGGGTGAGATCTGTCTGGGGCAGCGCCTGGTGATCCATGGACCAGCCGTTGTGGACGTACTGATCCAAAGACACGTGGACGACGCGAGCATGGCATGCGGCGTCGCCAAAGGCCTGGCCCAGTGTCCCGGCCAGGTCGAGCCAGTCCAGACTGACGATCAGGTCGGCTTGCCTAAGTGTCCCCGCGGCCTGGGGAGAGAGGAAGAACCCTGGGGCGGCGCCATGTGCGCCGTGCGAGGTGGGAAAGGCGGCGCCAAGTTTCAGATCGGTCAAGACCAAGGCTCCCCAGCTTTCCACGAGCCGCACGCGCTGCTCCCAGTCGGCGGTGTTTCGAGAGACTCGCCCCATGAGGACCACGGGTCGCCGCGCGGCCCGGACCCATTCCAGTACTTGGC
Source organism: Achromobacter insuavis (assembly GCF_902859645.1). Classification (GTDB taxonomy): domain Bacteria; phylum Pseudomonadota; class Gammaproteobacteria; order Burkholderiales; family Burkholderiaceae_B; genus Achromobacter; species Achromobacter insuavis. The sequence goes on from NZ_CADIJR010000003.1 coordinate 92,677, forward strand.
GCACGTCCCGCGCCAGCGGCCGCCCGCCCGCGGGCTGGGGGTAGCGGGTCCGGTCCAGCCGAGGCGGCCGGTCATTGACCGGCGCTTCCTGTAGCGCGGCGTCGAAGCAGACGTAGGTGGGACCTTGCGGCGCCGTGTTCGACATCAGCACCGCCCTGGCGATCGCCTCCTGTGCGGCTTTGGGCGATGCCGGCTGCGCATCCCATTTGACGAAATGACGAACCAATGCGCCCTGGTCCTGCGCAGTGTGTATCCAGTCGATCCAGGGACGGCGTTTCGCCGCGTCTACGGGGCCGGTCGCTCCCAGTACCAGGACCGGGGTGCGGTCCGCCCAGGCATTGAAGATGGCCATCGATGCGTGCATCAGGCCAACGTTGCTGTGGACAATGGCGCCGCACAGATCTCCCGTCACTTTGGCATAGCCGTGCGCCATGGCGACGCCGTGCTCTTCATGCAACACCAGCAGCATTTGCGGCTGCTGGTTGCCCAGGTGGTTCACCAGACTATCGTGCAGCCCACGAAAGCTGGCGCCCGGGTTGACGAAGAGATAACGGATGCCGACGTCTCGAATCGCGTCGGCGATGACGTCGCTTCCCCAGCATCCACTTTCAGACGGAGAGGGCACGGGCACATCGCGACGAGGGTAGTCCTTGCTCATATCGAACTCACATTGATGATCTTGATCGGGTGCGCAGGCACGGGCGGTGCGCTGGCGGAAACGCGGGGAGGCTTAGCGGCTTTCCGCAGAGATTCCCGCATGCTTGATGACTTGGCCCCAGCGCTTGAGGTCTTGTGCCGCAAGTTCGCGAAATTCCTCGGGTGTGCTTGTCTTCGCTTCGATGCCTTGTTCGGTCAGAGACTTTTTCACGCTGGGCTTCGTCAGGACCGCGCGGGTGTCTTGATTGATCTTCTGCAGAACGCCAGCGGGCGTGCCGGCGGGGGCAACCAGCCCCACCCAGATGTCGCTCTCGTAGCTCGGATATCCGCTTTCGGCGATGGTGGGAACGCCTGGGAGCAAGGCTGAACGATCCTTGCTTCCGAGCGCCAGCGCCCGAAGCTTCCCGGCTTGAATGTGGGGCAGAACCGAGTTCAACGGCGCAAACAGTACGTGGACCTGGCCCGCCAGAAGATCGGCGGTGGCAGGGGCCGCGCCCTTGTAGGGGATGTGCGTCATGCTTATGCCGACGACGCTTTTGAATAGTTCGGCCGAGAGGTGCTGGGGAGACCCGGCTCCCGAGGAGGCGTAATTCAATGTGCCTGGGTGCGCCTTGGCGTACGAGACGAGTTCCCGCAACGATTTCGCCGGGACCGAGGGGTTGACGACCAACACGACGGGAACCGTCCCAAGCAAGGTGATCGGGGAAAAGTCCTTTGCCGGATCGAAATTCTGCCGGTACATGACAGGATTTACGGACATCACGTTGTTGGCGGCGATGAGCAGCGTGTATCCGTCCGCCTGAGACCTGGCGACGAGTTCGGCGCCGATGTTGCCAGCGGCCCCAGGCTTGTTTTCAGCGATGACGGGCTGTTCCCATTTTGCGCTGAGCTCCTGGGCGATGACGCGGGCCAGGACGTCGTTGCTTCCGCCCGGCGTGAACGGAATGACCAGTTTCACGGCCTTTTCAGGGTATTGCTGTGTGGCCGCAGCGGGAGTTGCGGCAAATGCGGCACAGAGCGCGCAGAGCGCGGACGCAATAGTGATTTTCATGTCTTCCTCCTCGGCTCGCATGGAGCCTTTATGTTTTTTCGGTCTGCACCAATCAGGCGAAGTACCGCCCTGCCATAAAGGTTGGTGGAATCTCGTTGTTCTCTGCCGAATAGCCATCGAAAGGACGGCCGTCCATTCCAACACGCTGCAGGACGTCCGCGCCCGGCGAAACGGCCGCGCCGATTCGAAGCAGGACCAACGCTTCATCGTCGAACGCCTGGAATTTGTAAAAGCTCCCGGCGGGTAGCAAGACGCAGTCGTAACGCCGCGCCTCGTGCACTTCTCCAGCGGGTCCTTCGAACCGCGCACCTCCTTGCAGCACCACAAACACGTGGTCTTCGTTGGGATGGGCGTGCAGTTCGTTCTCGCCACCCTCGGCGTACGTCTTGAGGACGACGCTCAGCATGTCAGTGGCGCCGAGCACCTGATTGGTACGGCCCGAGGAGGGAAGCGGGGCGGTCAGATGGAAGAAGCTCGGCGTTTTTTTCTGGGCAAGCTGCAGCATTTCGGCTCGCCAGTCATCGGCGCTGTTAACGATAGGGGCTACGGGCCGGCTTCTGGATTCTTCAGGGGTTTTCATCGACACTCCAGGGGTTACGCGGTGCGATGGCTGGGCACCGCCTTCAGGTAGACGTTCTTCTCCTTGGAGAAGCTCAGAAGTTCTTCAAGGCATTCCTCGCGTCCCAGGCCGGACTGCTTGTGACCGCCAAACGGGGTGCCAAGGAAGTGCTTCGACGTTTCGTTCACCCACACGTAGCCAGCCTCGACATTGGCGATGCAGTGCTGGGCGTGCCGCAGGTCATGGGTCCAGATTGAGCAGGTGAGGCCAACGGGCAGGGCGTTCACGTCTTGCAGCATTGCGCCCTCGTCTTCCCACTTGAGCACCGAAAGAACCGGGCCGAAGATTTCTTCGGACGCGATGCGCATGTGCTGCTTGACGTCCACGAACACGGTGGGCTCCAGGAAGAAGCCGCCTTGGAGCCGCGGGTCCGTGGGCGGCTTGCCGCCACACAGCAGACGCGCTCCTTCCTGTTTCCCAAGCTCGATGTACTGGCGAATGCTGTCGTACTGCGCGCGGCTGATGATGCAGCCCATGGTGGTGGCAGGATCCGTCGGGATGCCGGGGACAAGCGCCTGGCAGTGGTCGATGAGTAGCCGGTTTACTTCGTCGTAGATGTCGGCGTGAATGAACGCTCGGCTCGTCGAGCCGCAGGATTGCCCGCACCAGGAAAAATTCATCCCTGCGACGACCGCGGCTGCGACCGTGGCAGGGTCGACGTCGGGATATGCGATCAACGCATTCTTTCCCCCGAGCTCCAGCAGTACGGGCTTGACGGTCTCGGCGGCGGCTCGACCGACGGCGATTCCCGTTGCAACGCTCCCTATGACCGCAACAGCGGAAACGCGCGGATCCGACGCCAATTCCGCACCCACTTCCTTTCCGCCAGGTATCACATTGAATACGCCGGCGGGAAACAGGCCCTCGGACAGCTCCGCGAGTCGCAGCGCAGAAACGGGCGCCTGCTCCGGCGGCTTGATGATCAGCGAATTGCCGGCAGCGAGCGGGGCGGCTGCCTTGCCGGCGGAGAACATGAGGGGGTGATTGAAGGGAATGATGCGGGCAACGATGCCCAAGGGCTCGCGCACCGAGAACGAAAAATCGCCTGGCCCCATGGGCACGGAATGCCCCTTCATCTCCGTTACCAGCCCTGCAAAGAAGTCAAGTTGCGATGCGGCAATTTCCACGTCCATGACCAGGTCGCGCCACGGATTTCCCCCGGTCGCCGCGTCTATCAGCGCGAGTTCCTTGGCGTTCTCTCGAAGACGTTGGGCAAAGGCGCGAATCGACTTGGCGCGTTCCAGGGGGCGGATGGCCTTCCACGCCAGGAAACCGGCTTGCGCTGCGGTAATGGCGCTCTCTACATCCGCGGTCGACCCTTGCGCGACGTCACAGATCTTCCCCCCTGTGGCGGGATTACGGATAACGGAGTAGCGCGCGTGCGCTGGGCGATGCCACGATCCCCCGTAATAGAGATCGAGATTTGAAGGCATCGATGCGTTCAGGCCTGGTACTTCATGCGCAGCATTGGGTAAATCAGAGTTCATCAAGCTTCCTCTTTGAAAGACGAGCTCGTCCCTTGCCATTCCTTTTCGGGGCAGGTCGGGATACTTGTGCTCCTGGAGCGCTGAGGGCTCACGATGGTCGATCCGAGGCGACGGATCTTGAAGATGGACAGAAGCTAGGGAGGCCGGGCGCTGGGCGGGCACATGGGGATGTCTCCTGATCGTGAGCCACGGAAAGGGCGGCCCGTCTTTGCGGGCTTCAATCAGAATACTTAGATCGCTAATGAAAAGGATACTGGTAGATGCCCTACGGCCTTGACGTACATAGCGTGGACATTTGACTTGCGGCTGCGTCACCGTTCCGGCCAGCACGACTCCGGTTGGAGTCGTGGCCGTGGTGTTTGCCGAGTGTCTACCGTTTGACCGCTGTGGCGGGCCTGCGTCGGCAGGGGAGCAATCTCACCTGTGATTGGCGGGAGGGGCGGTGGTGAAGGCAGTCGCCACCAATCCGCCGTTCAATCGAAGAAGGAGGCGGTGACTGGGGGACGCGGCCCTTGGGCGCGGACGGGGGCTCAGCATTGGGTGAAAGTTGTAGGGGCGCGGTTGGGAGCCTGTCCGTATTTCTGTGGGCGAGGCGTTTTAAAAGTTGTTATCCCCGCGCCGCAGCAAACCGTTCGCCGAACAGGATAGCAAACCGGTTCATGGCGGCTTTCCAGTCGAAGGTCGCCCTCACGGACTTGGCCAGCACGTTGCGTAGCGCCAACCATAGGAGCTTGATGGCGGCCTCGTCGGTGGGGAAGTGACCGCGCGTCTTTGATGATCTTTCGCAATTGCATGTTCAAGCTCTCGATGGCGTTGGTAACCGGCATGATATAGCCAGCGCCCCACCGTTCCGCGCCGCGCAGTTCCGGCGTATGGATGTGACCATTCGGGACACGGGGCACTGGGGAGCACTTCGGGTGGTCAGGCCGTTCTTATACGATGAGCCGCGAGCTCGTGTTAGTAGTTGGCCGCCCCTGCGACCCGCCCAGTTGCGCTGCGAGCGCGAATCCGTAGTTGTCGTGCTGTCCCACCGGCTCCCTACATTCATTCGAATGGGAGAACGGTTATGCGAATCGTAGGGTTAGATGTTTCTCGCTCCGTCGCTGAGATTGCGTACCTGGAGGACGGCGTACTGCGTGCAGGTGGCCGTGCCGGGCTGAGACGAGATGAACTAGAACGCTTTGCCGCGAAGTTGCACAAGAGCGATCATGTGGTGCTCGAGGCGACGGGCAACATCGCTGCCATCGTCAATGTGCTTCGCCCGCATGTGGCGCGCGTGGCGATTGCGAACCCGCTACAGGTACGGCTCATCGCCGAGGCTCGCGTCAAGACAGACAAGATTGACGCGGCGGTGCTCGCACAACTGTACGCGAGCCATTTCCTGCCCGAAGTCTGGATGCCCGACGAGAACACGCTGGCTCTACGCCGACAGGTCTCGCGCCGGGCACAACTCGTTCGGCAACGCACGAGGCTCAAGAACGGAGTCCATGCGGTGCTGGCTGTGCATCTGATCGCGCGGTGTTCTGCTACGCACCTGTTTGGCGAGAAGGGACGGGTGTGGCTCGGCGCGCAGCCTCTGCCAATGGATGAGCGCTTGGGCGTCGAGCAACGCCTGCGGGAACTGGACCGCCTTGGTGAAGATCTGCGAGAGGTGGACCGGGCCTTGGCGCAGGTCAGTATCAGTGACGAACGACTGCGCAGTCTGCTGACCATCACCGGCGTAAACACCACGGTGGCAATCGGCCTGAAGAACGGGCCGTCGCTGCGCAGGCTGAACGTACCTATCAACGGCTGTTCTCAAGATGGAAGGAGGCGCGCCCCAAGGGGCGCGACGCCCCACTGTTATGGCCGGGGACACGGATTTCATAAAAAAATCGCGTTGGGGCTTGTCGTTTTCATCCGTCGTATAGATCACGCGCCTGATGTCCGGCGGGAAGACGACGAACGGCGTGACGTTCTCCCAGGCCCGCTGCCAGGCCGCGACGATCGTTGGGTACTTGATCCCCCAGGGCCCATCGGCGAATGTTTGCAGCCCCTGCTCGGCCGCCACGGCCTTGCGATCCTTCCAACACGCGTAATCCAGGCTGTTGCGGATCAGATGCACAATGCAGGTCTGCACCGTCGTGCGCGGGAACAGGTCTTGAACCTCGCTGGGCGTCATCGGTCCCTTGACCAGATGGTCCAGCAACTCGGCCGGCACTTCAGGCAGCCGCCCACGGGCCGCTGCCTGAGCGGCTGCCGTGCGTTTCTTCTTCATCGGCATATCCATGATCTTTAGTCCTCATGATATGCCCCGCACACAAAATCACGGATAGGCCCGGCCGTCGCCGAACGGCGGCTTCCGACCGACCCAAAGCGGAAGTTCGGATGTGCTCTAACCAACGACTGTTGTGCTTGGATTGCTGTCGTAGTGGCGGCCGCCAATTTGGCAATCGTGGGCGGCGCCGCTACAATAGCGATCCTCTTTGGGGAGTAGCCGGCTTCCAGATTGCCTGGAAGAAGCTTTCGTCAACAAGCTCGGCCCCCACGGCCGTGGCGAAGGCAACCCAGCGTAGGCGAGACCAACGAGCATCTTCCGACAGCCCAGGCCGGGCGCGGACGATGTTCGTCGTGTCCCACAATGCCCGGCCGACTTCTTACCATGAATCCCATCTCTGTCTTCATGCTCGGCTTGGCCATGTCCACCGACGCATTTGCCGCCGCCCTCGCGCGCGGCGCCGCCATGTACAAACCCCGCCTCTTCGAGGCGCTTAAGATCGGCCTTATTTTCGGCGTGGTGGAAGCTATCACCCCTGCCGTTGGGTGGTTGCTTGGCTCTGTGGCGTCAAATCTTATTGAAGCCTACGATCACTGGTTGGCTTTCGTGCTCCTGATTGGATTAGGCGCGCATATGATCTACAAAGCGAGTCAGCCGGATGAGGGGGAAGAGGCGGCGCCGGTATCAAGCAAAGAGAAGAAAATCGCCGCGATTGCGCTTACGGGTCTGGCCACAAGCATCGATGCCATGGCGGTGGGTGTAGGACTTGCGTTCATTGACGTCAACATTATCGCGGTTTCGCTCGTCATCGGCTTCTGTACGTTTGTCATGGTCACCGTCGGTGTCATGGCTGGCCGGGCGCTAGGCTCGCTCATAGGTAAACGCGCCGAGCTGGTGGGGGGGCTCGTGCTGATCATGGTAGGCGCCACGATTCTCTACGAGCACCTCACTGCTACCTAACAGCGCGGCGCAAGGGATAAATTACATTCTTATCTACGACTGGGGTTTGAATTCCTGGTTGAACCAGGTTTCGAACGTGTGGCTGCTCCGCATAATCGAAGGTTTGTTCTTCGAGGTCGGCGAGGCAAACGATCTGCGCGTGCGGAGCAAGCATTTCAACGCATTGCCGGGTTTCGATTCGGTTTCGATCCATGTCGACGCGGCAGTTGAATTCGCGCTCGGAGAGCGCTTCCGGTAGTTCCTCTTCTAAAGTGCACCCGGTTTAACCTCGGACGTCCCTCGGCTGGATTTCAGCTTATGGCCGAAAACGGACCCCATCGTCGGCGGCTTCCGACCTTGGCTTACAGCCGGATATGACGTCCGGAAGACCGATTTCGAGTGTCAAGTTCTGGATGACGCGCCGCTCAGCCTCGCATGCAGCCGGTGGCTGCTGCTATTGATACGATGCGGCCGACTTAGGGCACGGGTGTGGCCACCAGCTTGTCGCTTGGAATGGGCACCAGGAAATCCCCGCATTCGTCGACAGGCGCGGTAAACCAATCGCGGTAAGCGCCCTCAGGCAGGATGACAACCATGCGCTTTTCTTTGCCGGGCTGGTGGTATTCACGGAAAAGCGGGTCCTTGCCCGCTTTGATGGTCAGCTTGGTGTAGCTTTCCTGTCATTGCCCGGCGGGATCGCGGTACCGGTGCGACAAACGTGCAATGCCGATGGGTGTGCCGTCCGGGTGAAGCGGGTCGCGGCGGCCGTGCCTAAGCGCCAGTCAGGCTCGAAGATGGCATCGGCCGGAATGATGCAGTGTTGCGCGCTTCTCCAGGCATTACCCAAGGTGAACGACTTCGGGGCTGTCTCGCTGTGGGCGTTGAAGGTGGAAATTCAGAGACACGCTGTCGGAGACCAGCGTGTTGCCGTCCCACCTGGCGCTATTATTCACGGCGTTGACCCTGCTTGCCTCTCGTGCGGAGGACATTGACTTGTCGGGGCGGGTCATCGAATCTCTCTCGGGGATTCCTGCATTCGATCCAGTTGCGCGAGCTCACGCATATCTTTCGGGCCGGACGTTCGGTGACGCGCCGCCGGGGGATGGGCAGGTTCGTAGGGACTCTGTGCCTATCGGGGGGAATCGTCAGGTCGCTCCAATCAGCGCCAGCGCCGTAGTCCGAACGAACTGTGGTTGTCGTGCCCTCCGATCCGCAGGATGCCGAAGGACGCTTCGCCCAGTAGGCGGGATACGCCTGGTCAGCCGGGTTCTTGCCGGCCAGCAAGGCCGCATTATTCGACCCCAAACGCGACTGATGCTCGCGGCTAGCGTACCCCGCAAACTTCGAAATCGTCTTGACGGGCCGCGTTCAGGCACTGCGCTGGCGGTTTTGGTTCAGGCCCGCGGCCTTGAACGCCTCGAATAGCGTCGCTCCGTGGGGGGGAGCGCCACGTCGGTGCGCCGCACCATGCCCAGCGCTCGTTCGAACGTCTCGGCGACACCGCGGAGACCGGATCGGTGGTCAGGGAGTTGATGGTGGCCTTGGCGCCCTCGCGCGGCCCAAGTCGAGCTTGGCGTCGTCCGCATCCACGGCTACAACGCTCAGGCTTATCGCCTTGGCGTACTGCACAGCCATCCAGTCGACTCCGCCGATGCAGGAGATGACAATCCGACTGCCGGACGGGGGGCGCCATTGACGCCAGCGCAAAGCACCGGCGCCAATCGAAAAAATTCTACTTCTGCCTGCATCGCGTTTCTAGAGGGGTAATTAATCGACACCGCCTTGGACATGAGGGTATTCCTGATCCAGCCTGACCTCATTGAGCAGGTGCCGACGGACGGCCGGGATCACCGCTCAACGGGGGAAGGCTTGTCGGCGTCATCCCACCCCTCTGACGGATTGAAGAAGTCGCCAGGCGAAATTTTTAGGAGACGAAACTTTTCATTTGCCGCAGGAGAGCGCCGGAGGGGCTCGTCTACACAGCCAATTGCCTCCATCAATAATAGTCACTTCAGGAGATCAGGCGGACGGAAGCGCTCATATAAGGATTGAAGTGAGAGGCGCGAACAGGAATCTAGAGACACAAAAATGTGTACTCGGGCCACTCATTTGTGCTCATCGCACGGACAGTGCCATGAGCTCAAATGAGCAAGAGTTGCGGTCGGGGACGCTGGCCCGAATTTTGCATCCATTGATTGCTGTAATACTCCCGCGTCAGCGTCGGACGAGCCGGTAGATTGAGTAACGCCAGAGACCCCAGAAGAAACTGATACAAGGCAACTTGGTCAATTCCTATCTTCACACCTGTACAGACTCCTCGCGCATGAGGCACTCGACTGTCAGAGGTGCAATTGAATATCTCGGAGGCAAGCAGATGGACTTTAATCAAACTGAAGAACAGATCATGTTGCGTTCGGCGATCGAACGGCTTGTGCATTCAATGTGCACGCCCGAAAAAGTTAGGCAGTGGGACCGCGACGGTTCGTATCCGGAGGAAGTCTATGCGGCTATGGTCGACGCCGGTTTTGTCTCCATGGTAGTCCCGGCCGAGTACGGCGGGATGGGCAGTCCGATGTCTGATTGCATCATCCTCTACGAAGAGGTCGCCAAGCCCAGCGTGGACTTCGCGACGCGCATTGCGCTACAGGCCTGGGGCTGCTCGATTCTGGCGGATGTGGCGCCAGAGGAGTTGAAGCGCGAATTCCTGCCGCGCGTGGCGCAAGGCGAGGCCAAGCTATCGTTCAGCCTCACTGAGCCCAGTTCCGGGTCGGATGCGGCGTCGCTGACCACGAGCGCGCGGCGCGACGGCGATGATTGGCTGATCAACGGCCAGAAGGTGTTCTCCAGCGGCGCGGATGCGCCCGACAACCACATCGTGCTGGCCGTCAGGACCGCGAAGAGCGACAAGCGGCACGATGGCATTTCCCTGTTCCTGGTGCCCAATGATCTCAAGGGCATCACCATCCGGCGTCTGGACGTCATCGGCCGCCGCGTGTTGGGCCTGTCGGAAATCTACTTCGACGACGTGCGCGTGCCCTCGCGCTATCTGCTGGGAGAGGAAGGCAAAGGCTGGGGATATATCGGACGCCATCTGGAACGCGAGCGCATCACGCTCGCGGCGAACTATCTGGGCTGCGCCAGCAGCGCCTTGAACGACGCCACGATCTACGCCCAGGAAAGAAAGCAGTTCGGGCGCCCCATCGGCCAGTTCCAGGCCATCGCGCACATGCTGGCCGACATGGCGACCGAGGTGGAATGCGGCCGCTGGCTGACCGCGATGGCCGCCTGGCGCTATGACAATGGCTTGTCGTGCCGCAAGGAAGCCAGCATGGCCAAGCTCTACGTTTCAGAGATGCTTCAGCGGGTCACCGCCTCGGGGATGCAGATCCTGGGCGGACACGCCTACACCACGGATCACGCGATGCAACGGCATTGGCGCGATGCCCGCAACGCGACCGTCGGAGGCGGCACCTCGCAGATTCAGCGCGAATTGATCGCGCGGGAATTGGGACTGTAAGCGCTTGACGGCAGGGCGGCCCGGTAGCGGGCCGCCCAGTGGGACGATGCCGCAGCCGCCTAGTCGGCGGTGATGCCTACCTTCTTGATGATGGCGCCCCAACGTTGCGTTTCATCGCGGATCACCCGGGTCGTTTCTTCCGGCGAGCTGCCCACGGCCTCCATGCCGCGCACGCGCATGGCTTCGCGGAACTTCTCGCTCCTGCCTATATCCATCAGCGCCTTGCTCAGGCGGTCCGTCACCTCCGCCGGCACATTGGCCGGGGCGAGGATGGCGTACCAGCCGAACACGTTGAAGTCCTTCACGCCCGATTCCTCGACCGTGGGCACGTCGGGCATCAAGGCGCTGCGCGCGTTGTCGGCCACAGCGATGGGGCGGACCTTGCCCGACTGGATAAGCGGCAGCGCGCCGCCCACCGTCGCGAATGTCGCGTCTATGCGGCCGCCCAGCAGTTCGGTAAACGCCAGGGACTCGCCCTTGTACGGGATGTGCATGATGGGCATGCCGGTGCGGTCCTTCAGCATTTCCATCGTCAAATGCGCGGTCGAGGCATTCCCCGCGGATCCATAGTTGAGCGCGCTGGGATTCTTCTTCGCCCGGTCGACGAGGTCTGCGACGGTGTTGATCGGCTGATCGGGGTTCGTCACCAGCACCAGCGAGAACTTTGCGATTAGGGAGATCGGCGTGAAGTCCTTGAGCGTGTTATAGGGCAGGTTCGGGTACAGAGTGGTGTTGACGCTGGCCAGGCCTTGGCTGGCCAGCGCCAGGGTGTAGCCGTCGGGGCGCGACTTGGCGACGAAGTCCGTGCCTATGATGCCGCCCGCGCCGGTGCGGTTTTCGACGATGACGGATTGGCCCAGACGTTCCGACAGATCCTGGGCCAACGTGCGGGCCAGGATGTCGGAAAGACCGCCGGCGGCGTAGGGGGTGATCAGGCGTATGGGCTTGTCCGGATAGCTGCCGGCCGCCGCTTGCCCTTGCAGCGCCACGCTGGCCAGCAGGGCCGCCGCAGCCAGTAGCGGTTTTCTGAAAACGGTCATTCTTATCTCCAATTCCGCTTTTCGCCAGCGGAGAATACATATGTAGTTATTGTTCAGCCTGCCTCTGCGGGCGGGCCGGCAACATGAACGCAGGGCGCGTCGGGGGTAACCACGCAACATCCGTGCCAGGGGCTGGCGCCGCCTGCCTGCCCGCCTGGAGACTGTCCGCATGCGCGTTGGTGTTCATGGTCCGATCAGCAGTGTATGGGCGGCGCACAGCAGTTGCTCCGTCTACTTCCTGCCGAGCCCGTGTTTTTTGACGACTTGCAGCGACAGCGCAAGCTGCTCCTTCACATAGGCGGAGAATTCGTCGGGGCCAGACGTCGAGATCGAAATGTGGTGAACGGCAAGCGCGCGCGCCACGTCCGGTTGGGCGAGAACCCCATTGATCTCCGCGCTCAGCTTCCTGCGCAGTTCCGGCTGCATTCCGGAAGGACCGAAGAACCCGCCCCACGGCACCAACGGCATGTTGGAGTAGCCGGCATCGGTCATCGTGGGCACTTCGGGAAACTGCTCCAGGCGTGTCCGGGTGGTGGTCATGAGCGGGCGCACCTTCTCTTCCTTGATGAAGCCCATGGTCGTGGTGGGCGTGGCGAACATGACGTCGATCCTGCCCCCCACCAGATCCACCACGGCAGGCGGTTCGCTGTTGTAAGGGATGTGATGCAGCTCCAGGCCGGCCATGCCCATCAGCTGCGCCATCGCCACGATGGAGGACGAACTGCCAGACGCATAGGTCAGCTTCTTGGGGTTGGCCCGGGCGTATTCCACGAACCCGCGGGCGGTCGTAAATGGCAGGCCGGTGTTCACGACCAGTAGGAAGGGGAACTCGCCGGCCCGGCTGATGGGAGACAGCTCGGTCAGCGGGTCGTAGATCGGTTTGGCATTGAAAGAATTTATGCCGGTGATGGCGGTGTTGGTCGAGAACAGCAGCACGTCGCCCGAGGGTTCCGCCTTCATGACCTCCTTGACCGCGATGTATCCTTCGGCGCCGGGCTTGTTGTCTATGACCACCGCGCGGGACAGGGACCGGCTCAGGTTTTCTCCGATGATGCGTGCCGCGGTGTCGGTGGCCGAACCCGACTGGAAAGGGACCACGATTCTCAGGGGCCTGTCGGCCGCCAGGGTGCGCCCGGCCAGGAGGGGCGCGGCCAGCATGGCGCCCAGAAGGTATCTTCTGCGAGCGTTCACGATGTTCTCCGGCGGTACAGCAGCGTGGCCGTCATCTCCTGGGCTATCGTGCCGTCGTGCTTGACGCACTGCCGTTGGAAGGTGACGACGCCGCGATCCGGCTTGCTGCTGGCCTTCTTGTCGACGACCCGCGAATGCAGTCTGATGGTGTCGCCATGCTTGACGGGGTCTAGCAGTTTCCACCCGTCGATCTGCAGCAGGGCCAGCAAGGTGCCGTCGTTCAGACCGCTGGCGTACTGTAGGCCGCCCATGATGGCGTACACCAGCGGTCCGTGCGCGATGGGTTCGCCGAATGGCGTGGTCTTGCAGTATTCGAAATTGGTGTGGACCTCATTGAAGTCGCCCGACAAGCAGGCGAAATTGACGATGTCCGTCTGCGTGATGGTGCGGGCCGGGCTCACGAATTCCTGGCCAACCTCGAAGTCATCGAAGTACCGGCCGCGCGCGGAGGGAGTCGTGGTCATGATTGCGTTATCCTTGTAGTGGTTTCCGGATGCGGACCAGCCGCGTTGAATTCAGCCTTTCTCGTTGGCCAGGATGGCGGTGCCGTGCGAGGACAGGATGCCGCCTTCGTTGTGCACGAGCGCCACCTCCGCGCCTTCGACCTGGCGTTCTCCCAGGCCTCCGCGCAATTGGCGCACCGCTTCCACGATGCCGAACAGGCCGCCCGCGGCGCCGGCGTGCGCATGCGAGAGCATCCCACCGTGGGTATTGATGGGCAGCCTGCCGCCGATGCGAGCGTGTCCCTGCTCGAAGAAGGCGCCGCCTTCTCCGGGCTGGCAGAAGCCGAGTTCCTCGGCCTCTAGGATGGGGACGATGGAGAAGCAGTCGTAGAGTTCGGCCACGTCGATATCGCCGGGCGCGAGTCCTGCCATCTCGTAGGCGATGCGCCCGGATTCGGCTGCGCCGAACTCGGTCAGGCTGGGGGCGCACATCAGATGCTCATGCGTGTGGTATTCGCCTATGCCTTGCAGGTAGGCGGGCTTGCATTTCAGGTCGCGCGCGCGCTCGGCGGACGTCACGATGAAAGCGCCGCCGGCATCCGAGATCAGGCAGCAATCCAGCATGCCCAGCGGATCGGCGATGGGTTTGGCGGAGATCACCTGGTCCAGCGTCAAGGGTGATTTCATGTGCGCATTGGGGTGCAGCAAGGCGTGCGTGCGCGTGTTCACGGCGACGTGCGCGAGCTGCTCCCGCGTGGTGCCGTACTTGTGCATGTGGCGCAACGCGATCATGGCGTAGAAACCGGGTATGGAAGTGCCGTAGGGCTGTTCGAAATAGGGGTGGCCCACCGCCGTCAGCGCCGCCACGGCCGCGTCCCGGCTTTGGCCCGTGGCCCGGTTCTCGCCCGCGCAGACCAGGATGGTCTCAGCCTGGCCGCTGACGATGGCCTGCGCCGCATGCTTGAGCATGACGACCGGGCTGGCGCCACCCACGATCATTGATGCGTTGAGCCTGGGCTTAATACCGAGGTACTCGCAGATGACCGATCCCAACATGAAGTACGGTTCAGTGAAGGAGTAGGCCGTCAGCACGCCGTCGATGTCGGACACCTGCAATCCGGCGTCGTCCAGCGCGCGCTTGGCGGCCTGGGCGTTGAGGCCCAAGCCCGTCATGTGGGGAACCTTGCCGATGTCCGATTCGCCTACGCCGACGATGGCGATTCTGTTCTTTAGCGATGCGCGTTCTTTCATAACAATCCCAGTCAGGCCTCGGTTCTTTTGAATTGGGGAATCAGGGCGCCATCGCCGCGGTCTTCGAAAACCACGCCGACCTTGTCCCCTATCCGTACCGAGAGGGCGTCGTCGCCCACGATGTTGGCGACCATGCGGGGGCCTTCGTCGAGTTCGATCAGCGCCGTGACATAGGGAGTCCTGGACGCGAACGCGGGCAGCGGCGCGCGGCGGATGATGGAAAAGCTGTAGACGCTGCCCGTTCCCTTGCTTTGGATCCATTCGAGCTGATCCGACCAGCATTCAGGGCAGAGATGGCGCGGCATGAAATGCAGCGCTGCGCATGCCTTGCATTTTCGGATCAGCAGTTTGCGTTCGCGGGCCCCGTCCCAGTAGGGCTGGGAGTCTGCATTGGCGATGGGTTGCGGCAGATCCTGGCTCATGTTTCTTCTCCCTTGTTCGCGACCGCGGCGGCGCCGGAAAAATCGGGGCGACGGCGTTCCAGGGCGGCATTCAAGCCTTCGCGGAATTCGGGGTTGGACATGGCCAGAACCTGACCGAATCCCTCGAATGCCAGCATGTCGTGCAACGAAGTCTCGAAGCTGCGCGCCATGACTGCTTTGGCCAGCCCCATGACCTCGGCGGGCCCCTCGGCCAGCCGCCTGGCCTCCGTGAGGCCGGCGTCATACAGGTCGGCATCGGCGACGACCTTGGACACCAGGCCCAGTTCGGCGGCTTCTTGCGCGGAGTACGTGCCGCCGCTGAACAGGAAGTTCTTGGCGCGCGCCATGCCGATCAGGCGCGGCAAGTGGTACATGACCGCGATGTCGGGCACGACACCCAGCCTGAAGAATCCGGACATGAACTTCGCGCTTTCGCCGGCGATGACCACGTCGCCGGTCAGCGCGAGGCCCATGCCGCCGCCCACCGCATGGCCGTTCACGCCGACGACGACTGGCTTGTCCAGCGTGATCAGCGGCGTAAGCCAACGGCTCAGATTGCGGAAACGCCGATGCACCGTCCACGGATCGCAGGCCGTGCGCAGATGGTTCAGGTCGCCGCCGGAGCAGAAGGTGGGGCCGTCGCCCGTCAGGAAGACCGCGCGGATGCCGGGCTCGCGCTCGGCCAGTGCGATCGCCGCGCCGAGCTGTTCGCGCATGTCCATGGTCATCGAGTTCCGGCTTTCGGGGTTCGCCAGGCGGATTATGAGTACGTCTCCGTCTCTTTGTGTTGCTACCAGCTCCTGTGCTGCCATGTAGGACGCTCCAATGGGTAAAGGGGTGTTTGCTCAAAAGCAAAGTTCGTGCCAGATGCACGCGACGCGCTGCCGTCCGCGAGCCGGAGCTGAGCGGCAGGCACACGGCCGTCCGGATCGCGTGCCGGGGTGTACTCGCGGCATACACGCGGATGCGGGACTGTGTTTGTGTGTTCGCGGCGGCGGAACCGCAAGGGCCCGCCGGCCTGGCTATTTGCGCGCCTGCGCCGCCGCCAGCGCGCGTTGATGTCCAGGCATGGCCGTGGCCAGCGCGAACGCATCGGCCTCATGGGCCATGGCGCTGTCCATGGGCTGGCTCCAGCTCTGGCGGCTGACTGACTTGGTCAGCATCAGCGCTCCATGGGGCAGCGCCAGCAGTTCGGCCGCCAAGGTGCGGCTGGCCTCGGCCAGGTTTTCCCGCGGCACCACGCGGCGGGTCAGGCCGCGCAGGCGAGCCTCCTCGGCATCCATGGCGCCGCCCGTGAGCATCAGGTCCAGGGCGGCGGGGACGCCCAGTTTTGACTGCAGCAGATAGGAGCAGCCGCCGTCCGGGATCAGGCCCAGGCGCACGAAGGGGAACCGCAGGGTTGCGTCATCCGCCATGACCAGCAGGTCGGCGGCAAGCGCCAGCGCAGCGCCGCCGCCGGCCGCCGCGCCCTGGACCGAAGCGATGACGATCTTGTTCATCCTGATTAGTGCCATGTGGTGTTGCTGCGCGGTCAGAATGCGGTCGCGCCAGGCCAGCGGGGTCGTTGGCAGATCGCCGGTATCGGCTCCGACGCAGAAGGCGCGGCCCAGTCCCTGCAGCAACACCACATGGATGTCGGGGGCGGCGGCGATGTCCTGCAAGTGGGCGCCGAACTCGGCGCGCATTGTCGTCGACAGGGCATTGAGCTTTTCGGGGCGGTTTAACGTCAAGACCGCCAGGCCGCCTGCCTTTTCCAGCAGGACCGTGGATTGGGCGCTGATGTTTTCCTGGTGATGCGTGGGCATCATGCTTCTCCTTGAAGAGGGGTTGAACCTTCAAGCAAAATGAATGCCAGCGTTCAGCCACAGCGACCGGAGGCGGCGAAACCGCGGACCGTGTCCGCGGCGCATGCAGTTCGCACAGCCAGAAGACAGGAGCTGTGCGCCGGGATCTCGGCCGCGCTCAGGCCTCGGTTGGTGGGGTGTACCACTGCGGGTAATGCTCCTTGACCAGCGGGCCGTCCTCTCTCAACGCGTGGCATGCGCCGATCTTCAAGGGGCGTTTCGCGGGATCGTCCTCGTCCTGGTGGGAGATCTTGCCCTGCAGGATCGTCTGCACGGCCAGGGTCGGCAGCAGCGTCGCGAGCTCGGACAAGTGCGTGCAGCGCTCATGGGTCGGGATCCGCTTGGCGATTTCCTGGCGGAAGCCCGTGAGCAGGTTCGCGCCGACCAGCCGCTCCAGCCGCACCTGGGCTTCGGGACAGACGGAGGGAAACGGCATGCGATGCATGCCGGCCTCGGCGTCCAACACGTCCAGGGCTTCGTTGATGGTCACGCGGATCGCCATCAAATGTATGGGCACGCCGCAGTCGAAATGCCGCATCTGTGTGGTGAAGGCTTGGGGCTTGACGTCCTCGATCAGCGCCTCCAGGTCCCACAGGCCATCCTCGCGCTCGTAGGCCTGCAACTGGATGGTGCGCGAGTGGGAGGATTTGCGGGCGCTAGCAGGGGCGGGAAGAAAATGCGAAGGCGACACCATGTGGTGGTCTCCGTGTCTGGTTCGAGGAACCGGGAAACTGGCTCCCGGTCCCGCCAAAGGGGGGCAGAGCTGCTTAGCGGGTTGCGCCGCTTTCGGCCAGTGCGCTGATTTCGTTATCGGATAGTCCGGCCGCGGCAAGAACCTCGCGGTTGTGCTCGCCCAGCCGCGGCGCAAGGCACTTGACCTGGCTTGGGGTCTTGCCGAACTTGACGGGCGGCCTGACGTGAGTCAACACGCCCTCGCTGGGATGCTCCTGTTGTACAAACATGCCTACCGCCGCCAGATGGGGGTCCGTGAACAAGTCCTCCAGGCTGTTGACCGGCGCGACGGGTATGCTCAGCGTTCGGAGTTGGCTCAGCCATTGAGCGGAGGTCCGCTCGGTCATGATGTCCCCGAGTGTCTTGTACAGGGTTTCGTAGTTCTGGCTGCGTTGGTTCGGCGTGTCGTAGCGCGGATCCTTCGCCAGATCATCGCGGCCGACCAGTTGAAAGAAGTCCTTCCAGTTCTTGTCAGTGTAGGGCAGCACGCAGAGATAGCCGTCCTTGGTCCGATGCGGCTTGCGCAACTGGCTGAGCACCCGCGGATAGCCTGCCTTGCCGTTCTGCGGGTCGAAAGCCCGTTCCCACTGATGTTCTATCAGCATGAACGAGGCCAGGGATTCGAACATCGGCACTTCGATGCTCTGCCCTTCACCGGTGCGCAGCTTGTGGAACAGCGCGGCCAGGATGCTGTAGGCGATGGTCAGGCCCGCAACTTTGTCACCGATGATGGTAGGCGTGAAACGGGGTTCGCCCGCCAGATGAGCATTGATCGAGCACAGGCCGGAAACACCCTGGATCATATCGTCGTAGGCTGGATCATCGGCATAGGGGCCGCCTTCGCCAAAGCCATAGGCGCCGCAGTAGACGATGCCTGGATTGATTTCCTTGATCTGTGCGTAGCCCAGGCCGAGCCGTTCAATGGCGGCCGGGCGCATCGCGTGGACAAACACATCGGCCGTCGCCACTACGCGCAGCAGCGCTGCACGCGCCTCGGGTTTGCGCAGGTCCAGCATCAGGCTTCTTTTGTTGCGATTGACGGAGAGATGTATCGGCCCCATGGCGCGGCTGCGGCCGACTCCCATGTGGCGCATGATGTCGCCATCGGGACTTTCCACCTTGATGACGTCTGCACCCATATCGCCGAAGATCTGGGTGGCATAAGGGCCCATTACTACGGACGTCAGGTCGACGATTTTGATTTCAGACAAAGGACCAGCCATGACACTCCTCTACGCTTCTTGATGGTTCGTTGGTTTTTTTGTTACACAGAAATCGGCCTCGGCGTCCGTGGCCCCGATCGAGGGACAGGGTTTGCTGCAGGGCATCAAATGCATTTCTGATAAATTTCTTTTAAGCAATTTCCATGCCATTGCGGACCACGGCACCGAAGGGGCGGCGGAGCGCCTAGCGTACGGGGAATCGGCCGCAAGATGTAGTGCCGGCGCTGCCTGCAGCGCTGCAGCCGTGGAGTACACTCTTCGCCACCAACATGCCGCCACGAAAGACACGGAAGGCAGATGCAGAGCGAGAGGATATGGTAAGAGACACCGAAGGGATACTTGTCCTGAACGAGAGCGGCGAGATTAAATTTTCTTCGGGTTTGGGCACGGAGGAAGTGATTGCGCGGATGCTCTCCGGCCTGTGGGCCGATCGCTCCAGCACTCCGGTCAAACGCCTGTTCGCCTTGCCCGGCATCGAGCCCGCTCACAGTGTCGCTGCGCTGGTTTGCGACCAGGGCGTGTGTTTCCTTATCTTCTCCACAGGTGGGGATGAACTGACGGAATTTATCTCTACCGTCGATTGCGCCGCGGACATCTTCCGGTACTTCATCACCAATCCTTATGAGGCCATGAACGTCGTCGACGCGGCGGGCAATCTGCTTTACATGAGTCCGATCCACGAACGGTCGATTGGCTTGAAGCGCGGCGACGCCATCGGCCGGCCGGTCAGCGATGTGATCGAGAACACCCGCTTGCAGGAAGTGGTCGTTACAGGCAAGCCGCAGATCGGCGAGGCCTATGAGGCAATGGGCGTCACCCGCATCGTTTCACGAATCCCGATCTTCGACCGCGATAAGAAGCTGGTGGCGGCAATCGGCCAGGTCATGTTCAAGGGCCCGCAGTCGATTCCGCAAGCGATCCAAGACATTTCCAACGAGCTCGCCCGCGTGCGGCAGGAGCGTGACTTCTATAAACGCGAACTCTCTGGCATACGCAACCGTTCCTACGGATTGGACCAGATCGTGGGCAGCAGCAAGGCCATCCGCCAGCTCAAGGAAGACATTCTGCGGGTCGCGCCGCTGGACGTGCCGGTGTTGCTGGTGGGGGAAAGCGGAACAGGCAAGGAGCTGGTGGCGCACGCGCTGCACATGCTCAGCCCGCGTGGCGACAAGCCGCTGACCTTGATCAATGCGGCCGCGATGCCCATCAGCCTTGTGGAAAGCGAGTTGTTCGGCTATGAAGGCGGCGCGTTCACGGGCGCCGACAAGCGCGGCCGCAAGGGTAAGTTCGAACTTTCCGATACCAGCAGCCTGTTCCTCGATGAGATCGGCGACATGCCAATGGAAATGCAGGTGAAATTGCTGCGCGTATTGCAGGACGGCACGTTCCAGCGCGTCGGCGGCGAGCGCCTGCTGCACTCGGATTTCCGTCTGATCTCGGCCAGCCATCGGGATTTCCAGAAGATGGTTGCGGACAATACGTTCCGCCTGGACCTGTTCTACCGCATCAGCGCCGTGACGCTCTACCTGCCCTCGCTACGGGACAGGCCCGAGGATATCCCCGAGCTGGCCGATACCTTCCTGGCCGCCTTCGCCAGGCGCCAGGGCGTCGCCAAGAAGTCCATCGACGACCATGTCATCCAGTACCTGCAATCGCGGAGTTGGCCGGGCAATGTGCGCCAGCTGCAGCACGCGGTGGAACGGGCGGCGATTTTCAGCGACGGCGGCCGCCTGACGCTGGAGAGCTTCGGCGGTCTGGAGCATCCAGGAGGCATCGGGGCCGAGAAGGAGTACCGCCCCTTGCAGGCGACCGCGGGCTCGGGCCGCTTCGACATGTGGGAAGCGAAGCAGCGCGTCGAAATGGAGCTGATCGCGGACGCCATGGAGCGCACCGGCGGCAATAAGAAGCGGGTCGCCGAGGAACTGGGAATCTCCCGCTCCTATCTGTACAAGCAACTGCGCCTGATGGAAGGCGGCAAGGAGAGCTGAGTCCCGGCCCTGGGATGTCAGGACTGCACAATCCCGGCGTTGAACAGCTCCTGCTGCCGGGCGGCATCCAAACCGAGTTCACTCAGGATCTGCCGGGTGTGCTCGCCGCGCCGCGGCGAGCGCTTTTCCTGGCTACCTGGCGCCGCCGTGCCCGGCAGCCGGGCGATCGGCACGCGGCATGGGCCGCCTTGCTCGCTCATCGCGAAAATCCGTTGCTGTTTGACCTGCGCGTCGGCCAGGAAGCTGGCGTAGTCGGAGACTTTTCCGCAGACCACGCCATGCCGGTTCAGGCGCTCGACCCAATGTGCCGTCGGCTTGGCACGGAAGATCCGTATCAGCGTTGAATTGATCTCCTCGCAGTGGGCGTAACGTCCGGTCGCCGTGCTCAGGCGCGGGTCGGCGAGCCAGTCGTTCTGTCCTATGGCCTGGCACAGGCCCGCGAACATCCGGTCGTGCAGCGAGGTGACGTTGATGTGCCCGTCCTCGGTTTCGAAGGTGCCGGCCGGCACGCTGAGAGCCTGCACGGAGCGTCCGGCATTGAGGGCCTCGTCGATGATCGCGCCGCTTTGCACCGCAGCCGCGGCTTCCAGCAGGGAGACCTCCACCCGCGAGCCCTGGCCCCGCACGGCGCGGCGGTACAACGCGGCGCCCGTAGCCTGCGCCGCATAGATGCCCGTCGCCACGTCGATCAGCAGGATGCCGACCTTGCGGGGAGTGCCCCGCGCGTCCCGGTTGACCACCATCATTCCACTCATGGCCTGCAGCGTCGAATCCGATCCTGGCCGTTCGGCATAGGGGCCGTCAGGACCGAAGGCGGACACCGAGACATACACCTGATCGGGCCGGGCTTTCGAAAGATCGGCGTATGACAGGCCCAGGCGCTCTATGACGCCGGGGCGGAAGCTTTCTATGACGACGTCGGCTCGTAACGCAAGTTGGCGTAGGAGGTCTCTGCCGGCCTCAGTCTGCCCATTGACGCAGATCGAACGTTTACCCAGGTTGTAGGCGATTGCAAGCGCGCTCATTCCTTCAGTTTGATAGCCAATGGCGCGGCTCCAATCGCCGGTTGGCGATTCCGCCTTGATGACCTCGGCGCCTTGTTCCAGCAGGAGCATGGCGCAGTAGGGTCCGGCGACTCCCTGGCTGAGATCCAGGACGCGCAATCCGGCGTACGGTTGATCGGGCAAGGCGGGCATTTCGGGGCTCCTAAGCAAGTCTGGCGTGTCCGTACTTTCCCGGACGAGTTCTGATATGAAGCAAAACCCGTACCACCGCTGCGTGCGCTGCGGATGTCTGTCCTGCCGCGTAACGAGTGTCTTCATAGTATGCATTTGTGTTCGCCCAGGAGGCAGGGAGCCGGCGACGGGCTGGCGGTTACATCGCAGGACGGAAGTGTGGCGTGAAGCGAGGCCAAGCTTGGCATGGAGTTTGCGTTCTCCCAGAACGAATGCAGGAGTGGGTTTTCAACCAGGGAGTCAGGAGCAGACATGAACCATGCAATCAATAAGATGGCCACCCGAATGGCGGCGATAGCGCTGGCAGCGCTCAGCGCGACCAGCGCTTTGGCCGCCGAATATCCGAGCAAGCCGATCAGGATGATCGTGCCGTTCGCCGCGGGCGGGCCGACCGACACGTTGGCGCGCAGCCTGGCCGAGGCGATGACGGAACAGCTGGGCCAAAAAGTGATCGTGGAAAACAAGCCGGGAGTGGGCGGGAACGTAGGCACGGCCCAATTTGCGCGCATGTCCCCCGACGGCTACGCAGTGCTGCTGGTCACCAACGGCCCGCTGGTGGCCAATCAGATGATGTTCAAGAACCTGGGCTTCGATCCGAAGAAGGATCTGGATCCTGTCTCCTTCGTGGCCTATCTGCCCAATATGGTCGCCGTGCATCCCAGCGTGCCGGCAAAGACCATCAAGGAGTTGATCGCGCTGTTGAAGGCGAATCCCGACAAGTACAGCTTCGCATCGGGCGGAGACGGCACCAGCACCCACTTTGCCGGCGAATTGATGAAGTCCATGGCGGGCGTGAAGATGACGCATATTCCCTACAAGGGGGATGGCGCTTCGATGCCGGACGTCGTCGGCGGACAGGTGCCCATCGTGTTCGGCAGCATCTTCGCCACCAAGCGTTTCGTCGACGGCGGCATGCTTCGGGGATTGGCGGTGACGTCCCTGGACCGGGTTCCGTCCATGCCCGAGATGCCGACGGTGGCTGAATCCGGCTTGCCCGGCTACGACCTGACTGCCTGGTACGGCGTGGTGGTCCCTGCGGGTACGCCCAAGCCCATCATCAACAAGCTGAGCCAGACCATCGCCCGGGTCGTGGCGTCGCCGGACTTCCGTGCGCGGGTCGAGGGGATGAGCGGCATACCGAAAAGCACCACTCCGGAAGAGTTTGCCGCGTTCATGGAGTCGGAGCGTCCCAAGTGGAAGAAGCTCATCGAGGAATCGGGAATCAAGATCAACTAGGCCGCTCGCGCCGGGAACACAAGCGAAATAGGAGAAAGCGATGTTTGCTGCAGATGTGCTGAAAGGAAAGGTGGCGTTGATAACGGGAGGCGGGGGCGGCATAGGACTGGAGATCGCCACGGCCTATGCGCGCCTGGGCGCCAAGGTGGTGGTGGCGAGCCGAAACCAGGAACGGCTGGACGGCGCCGTGGCGTCGCTGGCGGCGCAGGGCCTGGAGATCCTGGCCGTGCAAACCGACGTCAGAGTCTACGAGCAGATCCGGGACGCCATAGAAACCGCGGTCGAGCGCTACGGCGCGCTGGACATCCTGGTGAACAACGCCGCCGGGAACTTCCATTGCCCGACCGCCGAGCTTTCGCCCAATGGCTGGAAGACGGTCATAGACATCGATCTGAACGGCACGTTCTACGGTTGTCACGCCGCCTACAAGCATCTGAAGGCGGCCCGTGACGGCGGCTGCATCATCAGCATCGCCACTATGCTCGGCCTGAGCGGCTGGCCGGGCGCCGCGCACGCCGGCGCGGCCAAGGCCGGGATCATCTCCTTGTCGCGCGCATTGGCGGTGGAGTGGGGCGGCGACAACATCCGCGTCAATACGATTTCGCCTGGACCCATCGGCGACACAGAAGGGGTGCGCCGCCTGTATCAGGAGACTGGCCGCGAACAACTGGAGCGCAAGAAGACTGCCCTGGGCCGGTTCGGCAACAAGTCCGATATCGCCAATGCCGCGGTCTATCTGGCGTCGGACCTGGGCGCCTACATCACCGGCGAGAACATGGTGGTGGATGGCGGCCGCTGGCTCAAGTATGTGGCGGCTTGAACAGGCGGGCAGCGGGCAGCGGGCCGGATGGCCGGATGGCCGCCGCCCGCTGCCCGTTCAGCCCGCTGGCTTGACCAGTGGGCACTCGCTTTGCGACAAGGGGCGGTACGCCTCGTCTCCTGGAATGGTGTCCAGGATCTTCAGCAGGTCCCACTCGCCCTTGGACTCCGCCGGGGTCTTCACCTGCGCCAGGTACATGTCGTAGACCATCCGCCCATCGGCGCGGATGCGGCCGTTCGTGGCGTAGAAATCATTGATCGGCATCTCCTTCATCTTGGCCGCCACGGCATCGGCGTCGTCGGTGCCGACGGCCTGCACGGCCTGCAGGTAATGCAGGGTGGCCGAGTAGGCGCCGGCCTGCACCATGGAGGGCATGGATTTCTGGCGTTCGAAATAGCGCTGCGACCAGGCGCGGGTTTCCGCGTTGCGGTCCCAGTAGAAGCCGGTGGTGAACTGTAAGCCCTGCGCGGCCTGCAGACCCAGGCCCTTGATGTCATGCAGGAAGACCAGCAGGGTGGCCAGTTTCTGGCCGCCTTGCGTGATGCCGAACTCCGAGGCCTGGCGCACGGCATTCTGGGTGTCCGTGCCGGCGTTGGCCAAGCCTATCACCTTGGCCTTGCTGGCCTGGGCCTGCAGCAGATAGGAAGCGAAATCGGGGCTGGACAGCGGCGCGCGCACATTGCCCAGGATCTTGCCGCCGTTCGCCTTGATGACATTGCTGGTGTCGCGTTCCAGCGAATGGCCGAAAGCATAGTCCGCCGTGATGAAGAACCAGCTGTCGCCGCCGGCGCGGGTCACGGCGCGGCCCGTGCCGTTGGCCAGGACGTAGGTGTCGTAGACATAGTGCACGCCATAGCGCGAGCACGCCGCATTGGTCAGGTTGGACGAGGCTGAGCCGGCGAACAGCGTGATGCGCTTCTTTTCCTTGCCCAGGGTTTGCAGGGCCAGGGCCGACGCGGAGTCGGTGGATTCGATGATGGCGCTGACGCCGTCGCGGTCGTACCACTGGCGCGCGCGCGTGGCTGCGATGTCAACCTTGTTCTGGTAGTCCGCGGACAGGACTTCGATGGGGCGGTCCAGCACCTTGCCGCCGAAGTCCTCGGCCGCCATCTTGACCGCGGTGACCATGCCGGGGCCGCCGTGCGCCGAATACACGCCGGTCATGTCGACGATTGCGCCCAGGCGAAATGGGGCGACGCCCTGTGCGTGGCCAGGGAATGCGTACAGCGAACCGCCTAGCAGCGCGGCCATGACTACGGTTGTCTGTTTCATGGGATATGTCCTGCCTTCTCAGATTGGGCGATGCGAGGGGGATTCCATATGGACGACGTACTTGCCGGTGGCGCGGCCTTGCTCCAGTGCCTGCAGGGCGATGGCCACCTCTTCCAGTGGCAGGCCGGCGGCCAGCCTGGGACGGATCAATCCTTGTTCGCGCATGCGCAGCAGCCGCGCCTGCGCCAGCGCGATCTTCTCGGGCTGGCGGTCGCGGTAGTCGCTCCATTGCAGACCGATGACGCTGATGTTCTTGAGCAGCAGATAGTTCGCCTTCAGCGTCGGGATCTGGCCCGCCGCGAAGCCGATCACCACCAGCCTGCCGCACCAGGCCAGGGCGCGCAGCGAAGCCGCGAAGACTTCGTCGCCCAGGGGATCGAGCACGATGTCTGCGCCTCGGCCATCGGTTGCCGCCCAGACCTGATCGCGCAGGCTGTCGCGCAGGTTTTCCACCGACAGATCGATCACGTGGTCGGCCCCCATCTCGCGGGCCACCTGCGCCTGTTGCGGCGTGTTGACGCCGGCCAGGGCGATGCCGCCCAGGGCCTTGACCAGTTGCACAGCGGCGCCGCCGACGCCGCCGGCCGCGCCGTTGACCAGCACGGTTTCGCCGGCCCTGAAGCCGCCGCGTTCCAGCAGCGCCAGATAGGCGGTCTGGAACACCAGCCCCATCGCGGCGGCGTCTTCGTGGCTGACACCGTCGGGCAGCAGGTGGCAGTGGGCGGCGCGGGCGACGGCCTGGCTGGCGTAGGCGCCGTGTTCCATGTGTGCCACCACGCGGTCGCCGGGCTTGAAGCCGGTCACATCCGCTCCGGTGCGCAGCACGGTGCCGCTGGCGTCCTTGCCCGGCACGAACGGCAAGGCCGGCAGGATCTGGTACTTGCCCGAGACCACCAGCGTGTCCGGATAGTTCACGCCTGCCGCGGCAACCTGGATCAACACCTCGTCAGCGCCAGGCACGGGGTCGGCGACGGTTTCGACACGGTGGTCGCCGGCGGGCGCGAAGTTTCTGACCAACAGGGCTTTCATTCTGTCGCCTCCTGCGCGGCCAAGATGCGCGCCGTGTGTGCTCCCAGGCCCGGAGCCTGGACCTGGGATGCCGGCACGCGCAGGCTGGGATCGATGGGAACCGGCAAGGCGGGCATGGTCCGGCTCGCGCCGTCGGCGACTTCGCGCGAGAACAGGCCGCGCGCAATGAAGTGCGGGTCCTCCGCTGCCTCGCGCAGGCTGGCGACCAGGCTGACGCAGGTATCGCCGTCGCCGAACGCCTGCATCCATGCCTCGGCGCTGCGCTGGATCAGGACGGCCGCGACGCGCTGGCGCACGCTGGCGTCGTCCTCGGCCGCATCGGCCAGCTCCGGCAGGCCGATGACCTCGACGAAGGCGCGCCAGAACTTGTCCTCCAACGGCGCCACCGCGAGGTGGCGTCCGTCCGCCGTCTCGTACACCTGGTAGCGGCAGCTGCCACCCGTGACCTTGTCGCTCCCGGGCCGAGGCCACTGCCCCTGGCTCCAGCCGTTGCCCAGCCCCCAATACATGAGGGTGAAAAGGTTGTCCGCCATGGCCACATCGAGGTGGCGTCCCTTGCCGTCGCGGTCGCGCTGGCGCAAGGCCAGCAGGATGTTCATGAAGGCGGGGTAGGCGCCGCCGGCCAAGTCCGCGGTGAGCGTGGGCGGCACCAGAGGTCGTCCTTGCGCATCCCCTGTCAGCGACAGCATGCCGGTCAGCGCCTGATAGTTCAGGTCGTGGCCGGCCATGCCGGCCCTGGCGCCTTTCTGCCCATAGCCGGTGATGGAGCAATACACCAGGCGCGGGTTGATGCGCGCCACGCTTTCGTAGTCCAGGCCCAGACGTTGCATCACGCCTGGGCGGAACTGTTCGATGAGCACGTCGGCCCCTTCGACGAGCCGGCGCAGGCGCGCGCGCTCGTCTTCATTCTTCAGATCCATCGCCACCGAGGTCTTGCCGCGGTTGAGCAGGGTGAAGTTGACGCTGTCCTCGCCAAATCGGGGCAGGTAGCCGCGCATCTCGTCGCCGCCGGCCGGCCGTTCGATCTTGATGACGCGCGCGCCGGCCTCGGCCAGCAGCAGTGTGCACAGGGGGCCGGGCAACAGGGTGCTGAAGTCCAGCACCGTGATGTCGCTAAGCGCTTGCATTGCCGCTCTCCTGGAGGTGGCGCTGCCACGCGACGCGCGCGCGCCGCGCGGGAGCGTAGGCTTCCTGGCCCAGCATTTCGTACAAGGCCTGGCTTACCCGGTAATGGTGGTGCAGGCCGGTGCGGCCGAGCAGGGCGATGGGGCCTTCGGGATACCCCAGGCCCAGGCGCAGGGTGGTGTCCATGTCATCGGCGCTGGCCAGGCCCTCGTCCAGACGTCGCAGCGCCGCGTTGTAGTAGGGCCGCACCAGGCGGTTCAGGATGCGGCCGGGAAAGTCGTTGCAGACAGCGACTTCCAGGCCGGCCGCGGCGAAGGCTGCTCGTGCGGCCTGTAGAGCCTCAGGACTCGTGTAGGGTTTGCGCACCAGTTCGATGAGCCGGGTCGGCGCGTCGTCGCCCAGGCGGAACCGTGCGAACCCGACCACGTTGCGGGCGCGGCCGTCGTCATCGTCGCCCGTATGCACGCCCAGGCATTCCAGATCCAGTTCGATGGCAACGAAGGGCGCCTGCTGGCTTTCTGCCTGTTCCTGCCGGTAGCGCTGGCCGGTCTGGGCGCCGATGTAGACCCGTCCCTCGCCGCTGGCTTGGGCTTGCGCAAGAAAGTCGTGGGCTTGGGGGAAGGACGCGCTGTTCCCGGTGTCAATGATGCGATAGGCCATGGTAGTCATGCTCCGAAGATCTTGTCGTTGTCGTAGCGATGGAAGCCCGCGCCGCTCTTGCGGCCCAGGCGTCCGGCGCCAATCATGCGTTTGACCAGAGGGGGGCAGGCCGCTCGCGGCTCATTGGTGCTGCCGTGCAGCGCCTCGCACAAGAGCTTCTGGGTGTCCATGCCGACCATGTCCAGCAAGGTCAGCGGTCCCAGCGGATAGCCCAGGGCGGTCTTGACCGCCAGGTCTATGTCGGCCGGTTCCGCGACCCCCTGGTCCACCATGTTGATGACGTCGTTGTGCCAGGGCACCAGAAAGTAGTTGAGGATGAATCCCGGCGTGTCGCGTGTGAGCACGGGCTGTTGGCCCAGCGCCTCGCAGAACGCCCATGCCTGATCCAGCGCTTCGCGCGAGGTGTTCAGGCCAGGCGAGACTTCCACCAGCTTCATCAGCTGCGCGGGCAGGCAGAAATGCATGCCCACGACCTGGGTGTCGCGGCCGCTGCCTCCGGCGATCTCGGTGATCGACAGGGTGGAGGTATTGGAGGCGAACAGCGTGTGGGGCGCGCAGATCCGGTCCAGCTTGCGGAACAGTTCGTGCTTGACCTGGATATCCTCGAACACCGCCTCGATGATGATGTCGCAGTCGGCCAGCGATTCGATGTCGTCGCTGGCATGCCAGTTGGCCAATATGACTTCGTCCTCGCCGGCCGCGAGCTTGCCGCGCTCCACCGATTTGCGCAGAAAGCCGGCCGCCTGCCGGCGCCCCTGTTCGGCCAGCTCGGCGCGGGTGTCGTAGGCGCGCAGTTTGAAGCCGGCGCGGGCCACGACGATCGCGATTCCCGTTCCCATGGTGCCGCATCCGACGACGCCTACGGTCTTGATGGTGTTCATGGACTACTCCTTGGTCAGAAAGCTGCGGCCGATGAGTTGGCGGTGGATCTGGTTGGTGCCTTCCCAGATCTGGGTGATCTTGGCGTCGCGCATCAGGCGTTCGACGCGATAGTCCTTGCAGTAGCCGTAGCCGCCCAGCAGCTGCACGGCCTCGGTGCTCATGCGCATCGCCAGGTCGGTGGCCTTGAGCTTCAGGATCGAGGCCTCCATGCCTATGTCGTCGGCGCGGTTGTCGACCATGCCTGCGACGCGCCACAGCCAGGCCTCGCAGGTCGCCAGCTCGGCCGCCAGGTCGGCGACCAGGAACTGGATGCCCTGGAACTCCAGCACACGACGCTTGAACTGGCGCCGCTCGTTGATGTAGGCGACGGCGTCCTCGAAGGCGGCGCGCGCGATGCCCAGCGCATGCGCGGCCACGCTGGGCCGCGAGCGGTTCAGCGAGGTCAGCAGGATGCGCAGGCCGTCGCCCGGCTCGCATAGCAGGTTGGCGCGGGGGATGCGGCAGTTCTCGAAAGCCAGCGTGGCGGTGCTGGAGGCGCGGGTGCCCATCTTGTCCTCGGTGCCGACTACCGTCAGGCCTGGCGCGCCCTTTTCGACGATGACCGCGCTGATCGCCCGCTTGGCATCGTCGATGCCGGCCCACTTTCCGAACAGCAGGTAGACGTCGGCCACATCGCCGTTGGTGATGAAGGTCTTCTGGCCGTTGATGACGATGTCGTCGCCCCGGGGCTCGAAGCGGGTGCGCATGCCCGTGGCGTCGGAACCGGCCGAGGGCTCGGTGATGACCAGCGAGGCCAGGCCGCCTTCGGCGATGCGCGGCAGGAGGCGTTGCTTCTGTTCCTCGTTGCCGAATTCGATCAAGGGTTTGATGGCATGGAAATTGGTGGCCCAGACGATGCCGGTGGAGGCGCAGGCCGCGGAGATTTCGCGCACACAGGCCAGATAGCAGGAATAGGACAGCGGCGAGCCGCCATAGGCTTCGGGAATGAACATGGCGTTCAACCCCAAGGCGTTGATGTCGGCCACGTTGTCGTGGGGGAAGGCGCCGCTGCGGTCCAGTTCAGCGGCCCTGGGCGCGATGCGCTCGCGCGCCAGCTCCCGCACCGAGTCGAGCAGCATGGCTTCTTCGGGGCTCCAGGGCATGGAGGCGTCCAGGCGTTGCAGTACGTTCATTGATTGCTCCTAGCTGCTTGGGCGGGGCTCAGACTATCAGGCTCTGGCCGCCGTCCAGATAAATGGTCTCGCCAGTCAGAAAGCGCGAGCGCAGCGAGAACAGCATGGCCACCGCGTCGGCGACTTCGGCGGCTTCGGCTGGACTGCGGCGCGGAATGCGCTTCTGCAGGTGTTGGGCCAGCGGTCCGCTGGTCATGTACTCGCGGTTCAGGCTGGTCATGACGTAGCCCGGCGCCAGATTGACGACCTGGATGTCGTCGGCCGCCCATTCCACAGCCAGGCAGCGCGTAATGGCGCCCACCGCCGCCTTGGATGCGCAGTAGGACAGATTCTTCTTGACGCCCAGCTTGTCGTAGAACGAGCCCATGTTGACGATGACGCCGCCGCCGTTGGCCTGCAGCAGCGGATAGGCGGCCTGGCTGGCCATGAGCACGGACGTGGCGTTGCTGCGCATCAGGGATTCAAACGCCGCGGGCGCCAGCGTGGCGGCCGCGCCGTCGGTGTGCTGACCGGCGTTGTTCACCAGGCCGGCGATGCGGCCTGAGGCGCGTTCGGAGACTTCGGCGAATGCGCGCTGGATCTGCGCGGCGTCGCCGACGTCGCAGGCCACGGCATGCCAGCGGGCGCGCAGCGCTTCAGGCACGTCCGCCAGTTCAGGCGCCTGGCCCGAGCGCGACAGGCAGGCGACCCGAAAGCCGGCGCGTGCGAGAGAGAGAGCGATATCGGCGCCGATGCCGCGGCTGGCGCCGGTGACGACGATGGTGGATTCAGGCATGGTCATGCATCCTTGAAGCAGGGGGGGCGTTTTTCGAGAAAGGCCTGCATGCCTTCGGCGGCGTCGGCGCTGCGATAGGCCAGGGTGGAAAGGTCGCGTTCGATGCGCAGCCCGAGCTCCAGCGACGTCTGCATGCCGCGCTGGACCGCCTGGCGGGCGAAGTCGAGCGCGTGCAGGCCGTGCTGGAGCATCGGCGCGAGATAGGCCGCGCCGATGGCCGCGGGCTCGCCTTCCTCCGCGATCTGGTTCACCAGGCCGATGCGCTCGGCTTCATCGGCCTTCACCGTCCGGCCGGACAGGATGAGTTCGAGCGCGCGCCCTTCGCCCACCAGCCGGGGCAGGCGTTGCGTCCCGCCGTAGCCGGGAATGAGGCCCAGCTTGACCTCGGGCAGGCCCATGCGGGCTGCGGGCGTGGCGACGCGGAAGGTGCAGGCCAGCGCCAGCTCCAGGCCGCCGCCGAAGGCATAGCCGTGGATCACGGCAACCGAGGGGATGCGCAGCTGGCTGATGCGTTGGAACACTTCCTGGCCCAGGCGGGCGCCTTCATGCTCGTCGCGCAGCGTGCGTCCCACCAGCTCCGGGATGTCGGCCCCGGCGCAGAAGGCCTTGGAGCCGGCGCCTGTGATGACCAGTCCGCGCGCTGCCGAGGCCGACACGCGTTCGACGGCCAGGTCCAGGTTCCGCAGTTGTTCGAAGCTGAGCGCGTTCAGCGCCTTCTGCCGGTCCAGGGCCAGCACGGCGATGCCGCCCGGCAGGGTTGATTCCTGAATCATGCGTGTCTCACTTGGTATTCGTGGCGGCGCCTTGCCAGCGCACGGGGATGGGCGCGATCTTTTCGTCCTTGACCCAGTCCATCAGCGCACGCTTGAGGATCTTGCCGCTGGCGGTCATGGGAAAGCTGTCCAGCAGGATGTAGTACTCGGGCATGTCGTACTTCGACAGGCCGACCTCGTTGAGGTGATGGAGGATTTCGTCGGCCTGCGGTGAGCTGCCGGGCTGGGGGACGATGGCCAGGCACACCATCTCGCCTAGCCTTGGGTCCGAAACGGCGAAGGCGGCGGCCCGCAGCACCTGCGGGTGGCGATGGGTGAGGTCCTCGATGCGCGCGGGGTGGATGTTGTGACCGCCCCGGATGATCAGGTCCTTCTTGCGCCCGACGATGCGCACGTTGCCCTCGGCGTCCTGCACGCCCAGATCTCCGCTCATGAACCAGCCAGAGGCGTTGAACGAGGCTTCGGTGGCTTCCTGGTTGCTGTAGTAGCCCAGCATTAGGAGGCCGCCGCGTCCGCCGATCTCTCCGATTTCTCCCGGCTCGGCTTCGGCGTCGGGATCCTCCTGTTTCCAGATGCGGATCTCATAGCCCTTGCAGGCTTGTCCGCAGGTGCCCACGATGACGCCGGTGGGGGCGTCGGGCAGTGTGTACTGGTGCGAGCCGTTCTCGGTCATGCCGTAGACGTTCTGCGGCTTGACGCCGATGTGCAGGAATTTCTCCGCCAGTTCCTGGGGGATGGGCGAACCGGCCATGTAGAAGGCCTGCACCTCGCCCAGCCTGTCCAGCCCGCGGCGCTTCATTTCCGCCAGCAGATCCATGGCATGCGTGGGCACGCCCATGACGTAAGTCGCCTTGCAGGTTTGCAGCCAGTCCAGCGGCGCCAGTCCAGCGGCCGGATCGTGCAACGCCAGCTCCATGCCGGCCACCAGCATCTGCTCCAGCGCCACGGTGCCGATGTGATGGCTCATGGGGCTGAGGCTGAGAGCGACGGTATCCTGGGTGTGGTGCCAGTCGCGCACCAGCGCCCGGCCATTGGCCAGCAGCGTGTTATCGCTGTGCATCACACCCTTGGGGGCGCCGGTGGTGCCGGAGGTGAAGGCCAGGTAGGTGATCTTGTCCGGGTTGAGCACCGGAGGAGTCCGCACGGGCGGCAGGTCGGCGGCGTCGGGGAAAGGATGGGCCCCCGGGGGCAGCGGCATGTCCGGCCGCGGCAGGGCGTAGAAGCGCTTGAGGCTGGGTATCTCGTGCGCCAGCGCGAAGATGTCCTTCTTGTCGGCATCCGCGCCATAGCCGACGGCGGCGAACAGGGCGCGGCAGTACATGCGCCGTGCCAGCTCGACCACTTCGGCCACGGTGTAGTTCTGGTGCAGCGATGGGCAATAAACATAGCCGCCGCGGGAGCAGGCCAGGAACAGGATGACGGTCTCGGCGCGGCTGGGCAGCCAGGCCGCCACCCGGTCGCCCTGCCGCAGTCCGGCCCGGTGCAGGCTCTCGGCCACGCTGTCGACGTGCTGGAGCAGCTGGCTCCAGGTCAGGCGCCGGTAAGGGTCGCGCAGGGCATAGGCGTCGGGCCGCTCGCGCGCGTGATGGCGGGCCAGCGTGTACAGGGTGTCCTGCTGCCAGATGCCGGACAGGTAGTACTGGCGGGCAGCGTGCGGGGTCTGCAGCGTAAGTAGGGTGTTCATATTGGGTGTCTCGTTGCGGCAAAGCGTCTCAATGACCGAACTTGCCGGCGTCCGGCGCGCGCTTTTCCGCGAACGATGCCGCCAGTTCGTCATGTTCCGAGGTGTCGAGGTAGCCGCGCAGCAGCAGGTCGTGCGCCATGCGCGAAAGGCCGCCCACGCCGCCATGGCGCGCATTGAAGGCGCCCTTGATCGAAGCCAGCGCGAAGGCGCCGCGGTCGGCGATCTTCAGGGCATGCTCCATCGTGGCCTGGCGCAACTCTGCGGCCGGTACGACCCGGTTGATCAGGCCCATTTCCACGGCTTCCTGCGGCGAGATCTTGGGGTTGCTGTACCAGATGTCCTTGGCCCGC
The DNA here is from genome assembly GCF_902859645.1 of Achromobacter insuavis. GTDB lineage: Bacteria > Pseudomonadota > Gammaproteobacteria > Burkholderiales > Burkholderiaceae_B > Achromobacter > Achromobacter insuavis. The sequence goes on from NZ_CADIJR010000003.1 coordinate 126,351, forward strand.
TTCTTGCCGACCAGGTCTTCCAGATACCAGGTGCCGTAACCGGCGTCGAAGCTGCCGACCATGGGGCCGACCTGACGGAACATGGCCTTGTCCGAGGCGATGGTGATGTCGCAAACCATCTGCAGCACATTGCCGCCGCCCACGGCGTAACCGTTGACAGAGGCGATCACAGGCTTCTGCAGGCGGTCGATGCTTTCGTACATGTCCAGCGTCGGCAACACGCCTGCGTAGAGCTGGCTGTCCTGCATGCCGTCCTTGCGTCCGCCCAGGCAAAAGAAGCGGTCGCCGGCCCCGGTGATGACGAGCACGCGGGTGCGCGTTTCGCGCCGGACCGCGTTGATGCAGTCGCGGATCTCATGGCACATCGTTTCGGTGAACATGTTTCCGTCGTCGGGACGGTTCAGCGTCAGAATGCCGACGGGGCCTTGCTCCTCGTAGAGGATGTCCTGGAACTCCATGGTGCTGTCCTTGATCTGTGGGGTTATCGAGAATGGAATGGGTCAAATCACGCCGCGCTCGCGCAGCGCGTCGATGCGCGGACCGGCGTATCCCAGCCAGCCGCGCAGGACGTCGTCGGTGTCTTCGCCCAGTGCGGGCGGAGACTTGCGGTGGACATGCTGGGAGCCGTCAAAGCCTATGCCCAGCCCCACCTGAGGAATGGCGCCGTTGGAGGCGCGGGCGCGATAGATCAGGCCCTTGTCCAGCAGGTCCGGGTCTTGCGCCACCTGGTCCAGCCGGTTGATGGGGCCGGCGGGAATGTTGTGCTCGGCGAACAGCGCCAGCCAGTGCGCGCGCGGCTGCGTGCGCAACAGCTCGGCGATGTGCATCACGATGGCCTCCCGATGCGTCCTGCGGTGCGCATTGCTGGCAAACTCCACACGCGCGCCAAAGGCCGGATCTCCCACGGCCTGCCAGAAGCGCTGCCAGATCCTGTCGTTGCCCAGTCCCAGCGACAAGGGGTCATCGGCCGTATCGAAGACCTGGTAGATGGCGATGACCGAATCTTTGCCGCCCGAGCGCCTGGGCAGCTCGCCGGACCCCAGATAAGGCAGCAGCCGTGGCGAGACGAAGCGCGTCATGCTCGACTGCATAGAGATGTCGATCTGCGTGCCGCGGCCATGCTGGCCGCGCGCGATGTAGGCTGCTAGTACCGCCAGCGCCAGGTCCTGGCCGGCCAGCAGGTCGGCGGCCGGCGTGCCGACTTTCTGCGGCGCGGATTCCAGTTCGCCGGTCAGGTCCATGATCCCGGCGTAGCCTTCGGCGATCAGGTCGTAGCAGGGAAAATCGCTGCGCGGACCCGTCAGGCCGAAGCCGGTGAGCGAAGCATGGATCAGCGCCGGGTAGGCGGCTTTCAGGCTGTCATAGTCCAGGCCCAGCTTGCGCTGCACGCGGGGCACCATGTTCAGCACCAGCACATCGCTTTGCACCAGCAAGCCATCGAGGACTTCGCGCCCTTCGGGCTGCGACACGTCCAGCGTGAGGCTGTGCTTGTTGCGGTTGACGCTGAGGTACCAGAGCGAGACGTCCTGCAGAAAGGGCGGGCCCCAGGCGCGCGTGTCGTCTCCGGTGCCGGGCTTTTCCACTTTGAGCACGGTCGCGCCCAGGTCGGCGAGCAGTTGCGTCGCGTACGGACCGGCAATCGAGGTTGTCAGGTCCAGGACGCGCAACGGCGCCAGCAGTTCCAGGCCGTTTTTTTGCGAATCCGCGTAGGGCAGGTTTTCTTGCGGTGTCATCTGTCATCCAGGGGGGAAGTCACGTGGATGACATCAAGCAAGTTTCGTGCCATCTTATAAAAAGGGAGTGCAGCTGGGCTGGCCACGCCTATGGATACGTCCTGAAGCGGTGGGTGTCTTCGGCGCAAACACTTTCCCAAAAACACGAAATCACTCGGAGACACAGGCGTCATGGAAAACGAGATGCGCGGCGTCGTGGTGCTGGACGCCAGCGGCAAGGTGTGCTTTGCCTCGGGGATCGGCTCCGACTCTGGACTGCTGCGAGATCTGTCCAAGCGCTGGGCGGCGCGCACCTTGCGGCCCATCCCTTCCAGCTTCGCGCTCGAGCACCTGGACGAGCCGCTCAGCGTGCTGCATGTGGCCACGCCCGAGGCGGCGTGCTTCCTGGTCAGCAGTCACGACGACGCGGACCCGCTGTTCAATTTCGTGGCCAGCGTCGACTTCGCCGGCGATATCCTGCGGCATCTCATCACCAATCCGTACGGCGCGATCAACGTGGTCGATGCACAAGGCACCTTGCGCTACATGAGTCCGGTGCACGAAAAGTTCTTCAAGTTGTCGCGCGGCGAAGGCGTGGGTCGGCCGGCGCGCGAGGTCATCGAGAACACGCGGCTCGACAACGTGCTGCGCAGCGGCAAGGCCGAGATCGGCCAGACCCAGGAGATGCACGGCACCACGCGGGTCGTGAGCCGCACGCCCATCTTTGATCGCCAGCGCCGCGTGGTCGGCGCCATCGGCCAGGTCATGTTCAAGAGCCCGGACGCGCTGCAGAAGATGAGCGCCGAGATTTCCCGGCTGCGCAAGGAGGTGAACTTCTACAGGCGTGAACTATCCAGTATGGACCGACCGAATCGCGGCCTGGATGCGATCATCGGCGACAGCGAACCGGTGGCGCGGCTGAAGGAACAGATCGTCAAGATCGCGCCCTTGGATGTGCCCGTGCTGCTGTTGGGCGAAAGCGGCGTGGGCAAGGACGTGGTGGCGCATGCCATCCATATGCTGGGTCCACGTGCCAGTGATCCCATGGTGGTCATCAACGCGGCGGCGCTGCCTGTTTCCCTGGTTGAAAGCGAACTCTTCGGCTACGAGAGCGGTGCGTTCACGGGCGCAGATCGCAAGGGCAGGCCCGGAAAGTTCGAACAGGCCGATGGCGGGTCGCTGTTCCTGGACGAGATCGGCGACATGCCTCTGGAAGTGCAGGTGAAGCTGTTGCGGACCTTGCAGGACGGCACATTCCAGCGTGTTGGAGGCGAGTCGCTGCACCGCTCGAACTTCCGCCTCATCTCGGCCAGCAACCGCGACTTCCATCACATGCTGGACAGCGGCGCCTTCCGTCTGGACCTGTTTTACCGCATCAGCGCCGTTACCTTGCGCCTGCCGTCCTTGCGCGAGCGCCTGGAGGATATTCCCATGCTGGCGGGTGCCTTCCTAAAGCAGTTCGCGGATCGGCACGGCCTGCCCCTCAAGGAGATTGAGCCGGCTGCACTGCGCTTCCTGCAGTCTCTGCCTTGGCCAGGCAACGTGCGCCAGTTGCAGCACGCCATCGAACGCGCCGCCATTTTCTGCGACGACGATGCGATCCGGGTGGCGGATTTCGAGATGGCGGGCGAGGCGCGCGACACCTATCACCTGGATACCGTGCGCGTGGCCAACGTGGCGCCGCGCGACGGCTCGATGAAGGAGGTCAAGGACCGCATGGAGGCAGATCTCATCGTGGAGTATCTACAGCGATTTCACGGCAATAAGAAGAAGGTTGCGGAAGCGCTGGGAATTTCGCGATCCTATCTATACAAGCGGCTGGCCGAGATCAACGAACAACCGGACAAGTAATTGTTCGCCTGGACACCCTAGGGATAACCACCTACCGCACGGGGAGTTGATCGTTTCACCCTCTAGCCAATAGGGGAGGAGCGCCGCTAGCCGCATTAACACTGGTTGGGATGGTGGCGACGAGACCTTTCGCAAGGCGACGACATCTGCAATGTAGCTGCAGAAGGCAGTTGTGAAGTTGTTGACGCCATCCTTCCAAAAGTGTCGCGCGCGCCTTCGTCGTAAAAATGGATAGTCAGACGGTGGCACGCCTTTTGCTTGAAGATCTGATCTCATCAATGTAAGAGGCGAATATGGCAACTATTGCCGGGAAGAACGAGAGAATAGATAGTCGCCCGCTCGCGGGAATTCGAGTGTTGGATATGACTCGGGTGTTCTCTGGGCCTTGGGGAACACAGATCCTTGGCGACTTGGGCGCAGATGTTATTAAAGTTGAACAACCTGGTAGAGGCGACGATCAGAGGCGCCTTGGCCCCCCGTTCTTGGTGGACGGTCAAGGAAAGCCTACCGACGAGTCCAGTTACTATCTCAGCGTCAACCGCAATAAGCGCTCGGTCGCGTTGGACATCAGCACACCCGAAGGACAGAAGGCCGTTCAGAAGCTAGCGGAAAAGTGTGATGTTTTTGTCGAAAACTTCAAGGCCGGTGGCCTCGCCAAGTACGGGCTAGATTACGTCACCATTTCCAAGATAAACCCTCGCATCATCTACTGCTCGATAAGTGGGTTTGGGCAGACCGGTCCTCGTAAGCATCAGATGGGCTACGACACAGTGATGCAGGCAATGTGTGGCCTCATGAGTGTTACGGGCAAGCCGGACGAGGAGCCTGGAGGTGGGCCACTGAAAGTTGGGCTAGTAATGTCTGACATGATGGCCGGAACCTACGCCGCTCTGGCGATTCAGGCTGCCCTCTATGCGAGAGATACTCGCAGCACCGAGGGCCAATACATCGACATTTCGATGTTCGATGCGCAGTTGGCGGCGATGTCTCACCAAGCCAGTCATTACCTCGTTTCCGGCGTAGTGCCCGGTCGGTTCGGTAACGGTGCCCCCTCGGTATCACCTTCCTGTTCGTTCGCCTGTGCAGACGCCAGCATTGTCATAGTCACGGGTAACGACGCTCAATTTCGCCGTCTTTGCGAAGTCCTCGATCTCGCAGAGCTGATGGATGACGAGCGCTTTAGGACAAACAGCGCACGAGTCACAAACCGTGCTCCGCTTTTGGAAGCGATACAGGCTACGCTACGCACGAATACCAAGGCCCATTGGCTGATGGCGCTTGAGCGCGCTGGTCTGGTGGCGGGCCCTATCAATACGCTCGCTGAAGCGTTGGCAGATCCACAGACAAGCGCGCGCGCAATTGTCCGTCACGTCAAACACGTTAGCGGTGGCGTTGTGCCCTTCATAGCGTCACCGATGCGCATGTCCGCGACACCCCTCGAGCACTACAGCTCGCCTCCAACATGTGGCCAGCACACCGAAGAAGTGCTGCAGGAATTGCTGGGCTTGTCCTTAGAAAATCTTACGTCAACAGGAAGCAAGCATGAAGCTTAGGATCATTCTCGCAATATTGACTACTGCCATTTTTCCATTCGTTGTAACGGCGCAGAATATCTCAACACGGATCATTGTGCCGTTCGCGCCCGGCGGGGCTACAGACCTCGTGGCGCGCGATCTGGCCGGCAGACTTACCGTTATGTGGAATCAGCCGGTAGTGGTGGAAAATAGGCCAGGAGCGGCTGGCACCATTGGTGCACGGCAGGTTTCGACAGCAGCCCCCGATGGACGTACGCTATTGATCGTTGCGAGTGGACACGCGATAAATGAATTGGTGTATGAGAAACTGCCGTACCGCACCGTTGAGGACTTTACGCCGGTTGCTAAAGTAGTCGACGTGCCGAATGTGCTGCTGGTGCCGAAGAATAGCCCGTACCAGAATGTTATGGAAGTGGTTGCCGCATCGAAAGCCGATCCGAGCCTGTTATCTTACGGAACTTCCGGCAAGGGAACGTCTGTGCATCTGTCAGGTGAGCTGTTCAATTCGATGAGTGGTGCGAACATCGAGGCTATCTACTTCAAAGGGGACGCTGAATCGCTCACTAATGTAATGGGCGGACACGTGCCACTCAGCTTCAACACGGTTCCGGGCGCCAAGGAGCAAATCGACGCCGGAAATGTCAGGGCGATCGCAGTTACGTCGCGCACGCGCGTGCCCGTGCTCAGCAGCGTCCCTACGATAGCCGAATCTGGGGTGTCTAACTACGAAGTCAGTACATGGTTCGGTATTCTTGGGCCAAAAGATATGGATAGGGCTCTGGTCAAGAGGATCAACGCAGATATTCGCATTGCCATGAATGCTCCCGAGATCGTTAAGAAATTACGCGATCGAGGCATGATTGTCAGCGTCGGGACGCCTTCCGACTTCGATCAGTTGATTCGCGCTGAAATTAGCAAATGGCGGCCGGTCGTAACACAATTGGGCCTGCGTGGGAAAAACTGAGTGGGGCACGCGAGCGCGCTGCGAACTCTCGTTCGCTCCGTTGATGCGTACAGATTCCATCAGAAGCTGAATGGAAATGGGCGACCCCATCGTAGTGTGGAAATAGGCCGCCCTCAAGCATGTTCAGTACGCTAGGAAGCGCCCAGCGAAGATCACGCCAGTCCATGAAAGTGCAGATACTTTTGCCGCCAGTTTTGCTGGCGTCGGGGGACTTGCGTCGAAGTCCCATTTTTCGACGGTTCGGTAAATGCCTTTGTGAAAGACGGCAATATTGATGCCAGCAATAGCGATGAGTCCGAATTTCCATGGTGCTGCCGGACTTTCACCGACAGCCATCGCAATAGCCACGAACATCGCGATTCCGGTACAGAGGACGACCGCAAATCCAATGTGGCACACGGGAAGCAGATACCGGGTCGTTACAGTCACCGGGACGACCTTGCGAGCGATCCCAAGCGACCGTAGATCCACGACAAGGGCAGGACCTACCAAGATGCTAATTCCCACGACGTGAAGGCTCATGAGGATGGGATACAGATAGGGCGTTGTTCGTATTGCCTCACCAAGGCCCGAGCGCTCAATGGAGCTGAGGATATCGACGAGCATCCGCATCACTGACTGTGCTGATTCGATGCGGGCTCTGGCTGCTGTGGCAGCGAAGTCAACTGCTGCCAAACGCCCTGGCCGTTACTAAGCCAAAAGATCATCGGACGCAGTTCCCGATCCTGGCTGGAATTGAGAAAACCCACCACTTCAAGTTTCTCGCCAACTTTCAAGGGGCGATCCAGACCCCAGCGCTCCATCCAGCCAGGGCCGGCGAGTACCAGGCGCAGTTCCTTTTGCTCCCCTCCATAAGGGCGAGCAGACGCCATCGTTGCGCGAGCACTCGACTCATCCGCTCCGGGAGGAAGGTCGCGCTCTTTCCAATTCGTGGGAAGTTTCGTGCTCTCGACTTTGAGCCGAACTTCGCTGTGCGGATTGCCCCAGCGCACATATGTGATGGTGCCGGAGGCGAAATACGCATAGCGTGTGTCGAACGAACTCCACCCGTGATGTGCTGACGCTGGCGATGCAAGAATAAACAACAGAGCGATGGATGAAAGCAGCGTAAAGAATGCCGCGGCTCTGGTGGTGAAATTGACCATGATCGGACCCCAATCTTACGAGGATGAATCCCAGCGGCATTGGACAAATGCAGCACCGTGACTGTTCCCACTGGACGGAAAACATAACTTTAAGTGCGGACATCCTTGCGCACTAGACGCAGAGACTGATTACACCTATGAGTAAAGCTCATTGGTGTATCTTGTAATCCTGAGATACTGAAGATCGGCAGTTGCCATTACGCGACCACGCGGCCCTCGACCGGGTAGCCAGGGTCGGTGTAGCCCGGCGTGGAAGCCCTTCGTCGCCACAAGGGCGAAACGCATATCAGGGCCGACCCTGACCGCGATCGTGTCCTGCGCCAGTGACTCGCCGAATCGCACGCCCGCGTCGTAGCGATCCGCCGCAATGTCGCTCATGGTGTAGTTGCTGACCAATTCAACCTTGGTGTCGGGGTACTTCGGAAGGAACTTCAGCAGCTTTGGCCAGAGGATTGTCTTGATCGCATAGTCCATCGCCGTGATGCGGATGGTTCCGCTGGGTTTGTCCCGAAACTCGCTCAATGCCTGGACTTGGGTATCGATCTCGGCCATTTGCGTCGAGATGTTCTGGTACTGCCGCTCGCCGGCCTCCGTAGGCGAGACATTGCGGGTCGTCCGTGTCAGCAGTCGAATGCCGAGATTGGTTTCTAGCATTCGGATGCTATGGCTCAACGCCGACTGAGAGACACCCAATCGAGCAGCCGCGCGAGTGAAATTGCCTTCACGGGCGACGGTCACGAAGGCGAGCAAGCCGCTGTAGTTGTCACGAGGCATTCATGAAACTATTTCATGGGCGTATTATGATTCTACCAGCTTATCGCGCTACTGATCTCTTGCCACAATATCAAGAACTTCACTGTTCAGCAGCACTGGCGTGCCTTGGCTAATCCATGCCCTCCAGGTCCGGGGGCGGTACCCCTTGCGCAAGCCCGCCGCTGGAATCAACCATTGATGGATGCCTGTCTTGTCCTGCATTCGTCGAATCGAGAAGGCACATGCGCCCGAAAATCATCTGTCACATGATCGGCTCCATTGACGGCAGACTCCTGTCCGATCGCTGGACCCCACTTCCCGAAGGAGCGGAGGTAAACACCATCCTCACGGTCTATGACGAAGCCGCACAACGGTTGAACGGACAGGGGTGGATTGTCGGCCGCAAGACCATGGCCGATATGATCAGTGGGACCGCCCGCTCGCATGGCGCTTTCGACACGTCATGCGACCGCAGCACCTACATCGGGAATCGCGGGGAACGCGCCGTCGCGGTTGCCGTCGATCCTTCCGGAAAGCTCAACTACGGCACGGATCATGTCGGGGCCGAGCACCTGGTGGCGATACTGGGTAAGCAGGTATCGGACGAGTACCTGGAAGAGCTGCGCAACGACGGGGTATCCTATCTTTTCGCCGGCGCCGACGGCCAGGACCTGCACTCAGCCATGGCGACGCTTGGCGATGAATTTGGCATCGAGACCGTGCTCCTGGAGGGAGGTGGCACGATCAACGGGGCGTTCCTCAAAGCCGATCTGATCGATGAGATTAGCTTGTTGGTGTATCCCGGCATCGATGGGCTGGCCGGAATACCCAGCATTTTCGAGTACCACGGCGCATCGGCCAATGAATTGCCTGCGGCCGGGCGCACTCTGCGCCTGCTATCCGTTGAAACCCTTTCTGCCGACATCGTATGGATACGCTATGCCGTCGATAGACGGGCTGTTGCGTAGTCCCCCGGGTTGTGGTGGACCACAGGGTGGGCTTGGAAGGCGACAAGATGAGAAATCCAACGATTCGCACAATGAGGTCATGGCCGCGCACATGGCTCCGCGCGGCATTCATCGCGGTCAGTGCTCTGGCGATCAGCGCGTGCGCGTACCTCCAGCACCCGAAGTTCGGGAAGTTGCCAGAAGGGGCGGATCTGGCTCGCATCGAGCGATCCCCGAACTACGTCAATGGTGAATTCATGAACCTTGTCGAGACGCCGATGTTCACCGAGGGCGCCAGTTTCACGTCGGTGCTGCTGGGGAATCTGTTTTCGCAAGCGGAGGGCAGACGGCCGGACAAACCCATCCCCACTGTCAAGACGGACTTGAGGGCACTGGACATCGAACGCGACACGGTGGTTTGGCTAGGTCACTCGTCCTACTTCGTCCAGTTGGGTGGCAGGCGACTGTTGATCGATCCGGTTTTCAGCAGCTATGCGGCTCCAGTGCCCGTCTCCAATCGAGCGTTTCCAGGCACTGGCATCTATACCGCGGAGGACATGCCTCCCATCGACTACCTGCTCATCACTCACGACCATTGGGACCATCTGGATTGGGCCAGCGTGACGGCCTTGCAGGACAAGGTGAAGAACGTCATCACGGCGCTTGGCGTTGGTTCGCACCTGCGGTACTGGGGCTACCCCGCCAACCAGGTCCACGAAGGTGACTGGTTCGACACCATTGCCTTGGAAGCCGGCTTTCTCGTGCATGTAGTGCCTGCGCGGCACTTCTCTGGACGCCTGCTGACCCGCAACAAAACCTTGTGGGCTGGATTCGTCCTGGAAGCTTCGGGAAAGCGTTTACTGTTCGGTGGCGACAGCGGTTACGGCCCCCACATCGCCGCCATCGCTGCCAAGTTCCCGAGCTTCGATCTGGTGTCTCTGGACAGCGGCCAGTACGACAGGCGCTGGGCTTACCTGCACATGACGCCGGAGGAGACCGCCGATGCCGCAGAGTTGTTGCGTGCCAAGCTGCTGCTGCCTGCTCACGTTGGGCGCTTCGCCATGGGCGTCCATCCTTGGGATGACCCATTCAAACGTATCGCGGCAGCCGGTGCGAATCGAGATTTTCGCCTGCTGATGCCGCGGATCGGCGAGCCTGTTTGGCTTGATGGCTCGACACAGCATTTCAGCGAGTGGTGGGCATGCGCAGACTGAGAGCTTTATGTTTAGCGACAAGCAGAAATCCTGCTCTACCACTCGGGTATGGCCACCATGGCCACCAATCACTTCTGCGGCGGTCGGCGGATTGCTTAAACTCGACGGCACACCGCGCGTCCTGGAGCCTGGCTTGGCGCAAGAGCTCGGCTGCGTATTATCGGCATTTTTCGACCGCAGGTTTGTCTACGACCGCGGTCGATGGTTGCTGGACGCAACGCGGGAAGTTCCCCAGGCCTCAATCGATGGCGTCCCGCAGACGACTCGTCAATGCAAGGCTGCGGGAAATCGTCGCCATGGGTTCTACGGAATGTGCATTGCCCATTGTGCAGGGATGAAAGCCGATTGGAGCCTCCGCTCCTAGCCAGTATTTGGCACCTCCATCTGTTCACGACCAAGCGTGAATGGGTTGATAGGCAACCCTCGCTTTTGGAGGAGAAAGCAATGCAGCTAAGTTTCAGTAGTGTGTGGGCAAGCAAAAGGCACGTGCAGAAGGTTGTCCAAGGCGCACCGGTGGTGCGTGAGGCGGGCGGCCTCTATCGAGCCGCGACGCCTGAAGAGTTGCTAAGTGCGGCGGCGCTGCAATTGGAGGGGGCACTGGGTAGCCGCTTGCCAGTGACTAAGCCATCGGCTGCCATCGACTATATCGTGACCCGGCTGGCGCTGTCAGACGTCGAGGTATTCGGCGTAATGTTCCTTGATGCGCAGTTGAGAATGATCGCCTTCGAGGAGATGTTTAGAGGTACGCTGTCGGAGACCAGCGTGTATCCGCGCGAGGTCGTCAAGGCCGCGATTCGGCATAACGCGCATTCCATCTTGATTGCGCACAATCATCCCTCGGGCTCGGCGCAGCCAAGCAGGGCGGATATTGAGGTTACGCGACGCTTGAAGGAAGCCGTGGGGCTGGTGAACGTTTCATTGGTCGACCATGTGATCGTGGCGGCGGGTAGCGGTCATTCGATGTCCAAGATGGGCGTGATCTAGTCCTGCCCTCATGCGTCCAACAGCCGAAGACCTAACGGTCTTCGGCCTTTTTTATGCCGCGAGTAGCTGCTTGGTGGTTAGCCGCTTTTGAAGCTCGGCCGGCGCCATCGCTCCCGAAAGCAGTCTTTCCAAATACTCGCCGAGCTTAGCCCATGCTGCTTGCTTCTCGTCGGCGTAGTCGTACAACTGGTAGTGGCGTCTGACACGGTTCTTGCCCGTGTGAATGGCGTGATTCTGGCAGCGGTCGATGATGTTTGGATCGATTCCCAGTGACTCCATGATTGTCGACCCCGTTCGTCGCAAATCATGAGGCGTCCAATTGCCGCTTTGGCCCTTGCCGAGCACTAGGGAGTTGTCCGAAGCGCGGCGTGCTTTGGACTTTCCGTTGAACATGGCTTGCCGATCTTTGATTTGCTTAGTAAAGGCCTGCTTGTACATCGGTTGGTCTACCTCCGCGTCATTGTCGCGGGAAGGGAGGAGCCAGCGGGATGATCCCGCCAGGCTGACGAGGGTCTCGAAGTGTTTGATTGCGAAGGGTGAAAGAAAAACCAGGTGGTCCCGCTTTTGAGATTTTCTGCCTTTGACGTTCGCCTTGGGAATGAACCAAGTGCCCTCTCTGAGATCGAGATGAGCAATTTCAGTGAGATGCAATTCACCTATCCGGCATAGCGTGCTCAAGCAGATCCAGGAAACTGCCTGCAACGCTTCGGAAGGAGGCTTCCTCTTTCGCTTGTCGTCTGAAGTGAGATACTGCTCCTCCAACTCGCGGTATCGGGTTTGGAGCTCGACTATCTCAATGGGTGGGAGAACGCGTTCGCGGACGTTATCCGGGTCGTAATCGTCTGCTAGGAGCACCCCCAGTTCAACCAGCTCGACCGGATTTCCCTCCGAAAGCAGCTTGCGCCACGGTTGGCGCTTCTCTGCCCAATGGAACATTTGACCCAGTATCTGGAAGGTCACCTCGGCCAGCCGATTGCAACCGCGGCCAACGATCGAGCGGATCACTCGCTCAATATCCTTCTCGCGAATTGATCGCACGGCAGTATCACCGATCAAGGGAAGCACGTCTTTTTCAACGATGCGCATCACTTCGGTGTTGCCGTCGGCCCGCTTTACTCCCGATTCCAACCAGCTTTTATACATCTCTCGGACCGAAAGGGCGTCGGTCGTGGCCGCCTCTTCAGCGGCGGTTACTGCGGCAGATTCAGCTGCCACGGCTTCCCGCGCCTGGGCTTTTTCCAAGTCGCGAACGGCTGACGGATTGCGGCCCGCCTTAATGTCCGCTCGCGCTTTGTTCCTAGCGGTGCGGATCTCGTCGAGTGTGCGCTCCGGCCATGAGCCGCAGTAGAATCTCTTGACCTTGTCGCCCAAGCGATAGGCATATCGCCACACCACGGCCATTGTGCCGCGCTGGATCCGGATCTCCCCAGTCAGGCCGTCTCCATCGGCCAGGTGATCGCCGGCCCATTCCGCCGGCACCGCTTCCAGTTCCTTGACGGTCCACCGCGCACCTTTTCCGCGTTTCGGGTATCTCGTCATAGTTCCTCAAATTTCTCCGTTCTTCTGTTCCAACCGCCATATGGGACAACATATGGGACAACATTTTTGCGGCTGTCAGCGTACATTAGCGAACGTCGACGAACAAGGAAATTCGTGGAAAGCCTTAGAAATCAGTCGGTTATTCGTTCGCTGGCGTTCGCTGGCGTTCGTGCGTTTCTAATTTGGGAGCAGAGGGTCGCGAGTTCGAATCCCGCCGCCCCGACCAATCCAATCAAGGCCTTGCAGGCATCCGTCTGCAAGGCCTTGCGCATTTGGGCGCGCGGCAGGCGTCATCGGCCCGTCATCCCGCATGCCTATATTGCCGTCGCATGAAAATACGGACGATATGGCGGCACATGCAGGCCCATCCTCGGACAACCTGGGTGGCCGTCCTCTGCCTGGTCTTCTTCGCGGGGCTGATCCTGCCGCGCATCTACGATATGAAGCTGCGCTTTCCCGGGCAGTCGGAGATACACATCACGGAAGGGCTCGCGACGTTCAAGTCCGTCGGCAAATCACGCGCGGCGTTGCTGGTGGTGGACGGGCAGGAATATGTCTGTGCGGGGCCGGCTTATGCAAGCCCCAATTGCTTCGTCGGTAAGGTCGCGCAGGTGCGTGAGGCGATGGAGGGGGAAAAGCTGAAGATCGTCTGGTTCAAGCAGTCGGTCTATCCGTTCTTCAGCAACCGGCGCGTCCTGTTGATGGAACACGACGGACGGCTGCTGGTGTCGCCGGATAAAGTCGTCGCGGATATCCGTCAGGGGCGGGAGGCCGCGCCCGCCGCCATGGTCTGGATCGGCTTCGGCCTGCTCCTTGCCTGCATGTTCATGGTCTGGGTCATCGACAAGGATGAGGCTAACGAGCGTGCGTATCGGCAGCAGGCGGACTCGTAGGCTTGTGTTCCTGGGGCGTGTCCTCGCGCGCCGCATACAGCCGTTGCAGCGAATCGCCCAGCGGGGTGATGAAGTCGTCCAGGCGCCAGCATTGCGACGCCTCGCGCTTGAGCACCAGGTGCACGACCTGCGGGGTGCGCGGGCCGCCGGGTTCCAGCACGAAGGGGTAGCGCATCGCCACGATCGCGGTGCCGCGGGTTTCTGATTCGGTCTCGAACACCGGTTTGCCTCCGATCTCGCCATCCTGCGCGCCGAGCCAGGGATCGTAGTCGAGATGGCCGACCTCGCCCTGGGCGTAGTTCCATTCGCGGCGCAAGGCCGCGTCGAAGGCCGGGGTGAACAGCGAGGGTTCGTAGCGGTCCGGCGCGACGTGGAAGTCGGCGTGCGCCTGCTGGAACGTGCGTGCCCACTCCGCCGGCGCCGGGCAGGCGGCGTGGGCGGGCCAGGCGAGAAGGGAAAACACCAGGGGCAGGAGGCGTTTCATGCGGGGGTTCCTTGTGTCCGGTCGAACCGTTGGCGCCGCGTGGCGGCGTGCTGTGCTGTCGCGCAGGATACTCCAGGCGCCGCCGGGGCTGGCGCCGCTCCGCGGCGACATGGCCCACGCCGGAACCCGGTTCTTGGATCTACCGCAAAACGCGGCGCGGGCGCAGCATGGAGCCTTCGACACACAGTTATCAGGACTTTCATCATGAGTCATCGCCTCGACTATGCCCAAGCCGCCCCGGAGGGCTACAAGGCCTTCGGCGCCGTTCACGCCTATCTGCGCCAATGCGGCCTGCCGGAGGCGCTGGTCAACCTCGTGTACCTGCGCGTCTCGCAGATAAACGGCTGCGCCTACTGCATCGACATGCACAGCCGCGACCTGCTCAAGCAGGGCGTGACGGTGGACAAGCTGGTGCTGGTGCCGGTGTGGCGCGAAGGCGGCGCGGTGTTCAGCGCCCGCGAACAGGCCGCGCTGGCCTGGGCCGAATGCGTGACGCGGGTGGCCGAAACGGGCGTGCCGGATGCCGACTACGCGGCCGCGGCGGCCGAATTCAGCGACAAGGAACTGGCGGACCTGACCTATGCCATCGGGCTGATGAATGCGTTCAACCGCCTGGGCGTCACGTTCCGCAATACGCCGGCCGCCGCCCGCAAGGCCGCCGTCACGGCCACAGCAGCTTGACCGCGATCGCCAGCATGGCCAGGCCGACCAGGGCATCCAGTATCCGCCAGGCGGTCTGGCTGGCGAACACCGGCCGCAGCAGGCGGGCGCCGAAGCCCAGCGTGAAGAAAAAGGCGAACGAGGCCGTCATGGCGCCCAGCGCGAAGGCCACCTTGCGGCCCTCGTACTGGCTGGAGATCGAGCCCAGCAGGACCACGGTATCCAGGTAGACGTGCGGGTTGAGCCAGGTGAAGGCCAGGCAGGTCGCCAGCGTGGCGCCCAGCCCGGCGGCCTGGCGCGACGATGGCGTCAGGCTGCCGTGGTTGCGCAGCGCCGAGCGGAAGCTGCGCGCCGCGTAGGTCAGCAGGAACAGCGCGCCGCCGTAGCGCAGCACCGGCTCCAGCCAGGGCAGGGCGTTCGACGCCAGGCCGAAGCCGGCCACGCCCGCGGCGATCAGCACGGCGTCCGACACGGCGCAGACCAGGCAGACGGCGAAGACGTGTTCCTGGCGCAGGCCTTGCCGCAGGACGAAGGCATTCTGCGCGCCGATCGCGAGGATCAGGCTGAGGCTGAGGAAAAAACCGGGGAAAAAGGCGCTGGTCATGTCGTACCCTGAATCAAGGGCGACAGACTAGCGGTTGCAGTGTAATTAGAGAATCTAAAGATCCTAATCTATCTTTAGCAATCCTGAAGATTGGGTGGCGGCGTCATGGCGCCGCCCCGGCTCAATGGCGCGGGCCGCCCTGGCCGGGCTGCAGCTTGGCGAGCTGGGCCTGTAATGAATCGAGCAACAGTTGCAGTTGCTCGGAAGTCACGGCATAGACGCGGCCTCGTTCGCTGCGCGTGGCGGCCGCGGGCGATGGGTCGGTCAGGAAGTCCAATCGCAGCAACAGTGAATCGTGTTCCACCAGCGGCATCATGGCCCAGCCGGTCACTGGCGATACGGCCTCGCCTGCCTTGAAATCTCTGTCTTGCACCTTGGCATCCTGTTCACGCGGCCGACGGGCGGCCGTATGCCGCGATTTTATTTATTCAGCTTAATGTCAGCAAGTGCGCCGGAACGGGCAGTGCGCGAGGGCGGCGGGGCCGGGATCGCATGGCGGCCCAAGCCGACCGGGGAAACGCGGATCCTGTTGCCGGACTCATTCACCCGCGGAGCGGCGTGGTGGCCGAAACTCGGACCGAGCGATGAGCGCTGCGTGGGAGGCGGGCAACAAAAAGGCGCCCGTGGATGGGCGCCTTGTCGCAGGGGAATCCGTGAAGCCAGGCTAGCCGGCGTTCTGATCCGCCGCGCGCAGCAGGCTGTAGAGCTTGTCCTTGAGCAGCAGCTTTTCCTTTTTCAGGACTTCGACGTTGGTGTCCGAGGCCGGCACGATGCCCGCCTCCATGTTCTTGATTTCCTGGTCCAGGTCGTTGTGGCGTTGGAACAGGGCGGAGAAATGTCCGTTTTCGGCTTTCAGGCGGGTAATCAGTTGGCGATACTCAGGGAACATGACGGCCTCTTGCGTGATCCGGTTGAAGGGGGGCTGCGCGGGGCCGGCGGGCCGGCCCGTAAATGAGCTGTCGGTTCCATGACAGCGCAATGGCCCTTCAAAGTCAACCCGACGCGGCCGCGGCGGTGCGCGAGAATTGACACGGCGCAAGGGGGGGGCGGGCGAAGATCGGTTGGTCTTATCTCCTCACGTTTCTTTACATGGCTTTTGGAGGCGGGGGATACACTCGCTTCCCCGTGGTCTGCCATAAAAGTGAAATGAATCAGCGCGCGTCCATCCATCGCCGGGTCCTGGACTTGTTCAAGCAGGACGGCCGCATCCACCCGGGCACCGGGATGATCACTGGCGTGATCGCGCTGTTCCTGGCGATCCTGTCGGTCCTGGGCGTCTTGGCATTCCATTTTCCGGCGTATCTGACGACGCCCGAACTGCGCACCTTCTATACCGTCGACGCGATGCGCACGCTGTTGTTCGCGGCGTTGCTGGCGTCCGGCACCATCGCCCTGACCAACATCGTGTTCGGCCGCCAGCGCTGGCTCAATATCGCCGCGTTCGTGCTGGTGTGCGGCGCGGTCGCCGCCGGCGGCAGCCAGGTGGTGGTGACCACGTCCAATACCGGCCACCATCCCTACCTGGGCCTGGACTGGTTCATCCTCGACCTGCTGGCCTCCAGCACCGTGTTCATCATCTTCGAAAAGCTGTTCCCGCTTTATCCGGGGCAACCGGTGTTCCGCGGCGAGTGGCAGGTGGACATGAAGCACTTCCTGTTCAACCACCTCTCGGTGGGCGCGGTGCTGCTGTGCATCAACTTCTTCGTGCACCGGCTGTTCTCGTGGGCGGCGTACGAACCGCTGCAGCAGGCGATCCAGTCGCTGCCGTATCTGGCCGAGCTGTTCGTGGCGGTGCTGGTGGCCGACCTGGTGCAGTACGCCGCGCATCGCGCGTATCACGAGGTGCCGTTCCTGTGGCGCATCCACGCGGTGCACCACAGCACCCGCACGCTCGACTGGCTCGCCGGCTCGCGCCTGCACATCGTCGAGCTGCTGATCACGCGCGTGGCGGTGCTGGGCGTGCTGTTCGCGCTGGGCTTCTCCAAGCCGGTGCTGGACGCCTACATCATCATCGTCGGCTTCCAGGCCGTGCTGATCCACTCGAACGTCAAGCTGCCGTGGGGCTGGCTGCGCTACATCATCGTGACGCCGGACTTCCACCACTGGCACCACTCGTCGGACACCGAGGCGATCGACCGCAACTACGCGGCCCACCTGTCGTTCATCGACTACCTGTTCGGCACCGCGGTGCGCGGCACGGGCAAGCGCCTGCCGGAGAACTACGGCATCCTCGACAACGACATGCCGGGCACGTTCCTGGCGCAGCAGGCCTACCCCTTCCGCAAGAAGTAGGCCCGCGCGTCGCGGTTTACTTGCCCTTGGTGGCCGAGTAGGAGGCCATCAGGTTGCGGTAGTCGGGAATGTGGTTGGCGAACAGCGTGCCCAGGCCCTCGATGTCATTGCGCCAGTCGCGATGCAGTTCGCAGGCCACGCCGAACCACGACATCAGTTGCGCGCCGGCCTGTTCCATGCGGCTCCAGGCGGCGTTGCGGGTCACTTCGTTGAAGGTGCCCGAGGCGTCGGTCACCACGAACACGTCGAAGCCTTCCTCCAGCGCCGACAGGGCGGGGAAGGCCACGCACACTTCCGTCACCACGCCGGCGATGATCAGTTGCTTCTTGCCGGTGGCCTTGACCGCCTTGACGAAGTCCTCGTTGTCCCAGGCGTTGATGTTGCCGGGGCGGGCGATGTACGGCGCTTTGGGGAATTTGTCCTTGAGTTCCTGCACCAGCGGGCCGTTGGGGCCATCCTCGAAGCTGGTGGTCAGGATGGTGGGCAGCTTGAAATAGGCGGCCAGGTCGGCCAGCGCCAGCACGTTGTTCTTGAACTGGTCGGGCTGGAAGTCGCGCACCAGGGACAGCAGGCCGGCCTGGTGGTCCACCAGCAGCACCGCTGCTTCGTTCTTGTCCAGCTTCACGTAGGGTTTGGTCATGGCTTTGCTCCGTTGGGGGATGGCGGGCCGGTGGCCGCCGGGGTGGGGTAACCGAGAGAGCCTTCATCCTAAATACAAGCCGAATACATCGGTAGTACACCTAACTGATCCGCAGCGTTCTATTTTTCGGACGATGCCTGTGGCAGCCATGACAGCGGTGACGCGTGCCGCTGCTGGGTCGACGCCTCCTGCTCGGCAATCCGGTCATATTCGTCCGCCATGAAGTCCAGCAGTTCGCGCACCGCCGGCAGCAATCCCCGGCGCGAGGGAAACACGGCGTGCACGTTGCCCTGCTCGGGCTGCCAGGGGCCGCCGACGTTGACCAGGCGCCCGGCATCCAGCTCCTCGTGGATCATCAGGAGCGGCAGCGCCACGATGCCCACGCCGCGCAGGGCGGCCTGTTTCAGCGCCAGCATGTCGTCCGTCACCAGCCTGGGCGAGAACGGCACCTCGACGCGCGCGCCATCGACGCCATCCAGTTTCCAGCGGCATTCGCGCTGTTCGACGCCCAGCGCCAGCGTCGGCATCTGGCCGAGCAACTGCGGATCGGCGCCGGCGGGCAGGCTGCGGGCCAGCTCGGGGCTGGCCACCAGGCATTGGCGGCCGATGCCCAGATGCTTCATCACCAGGTCGCTGCTCTCGATGGCGCCGAAGCGCACCCGGACCGCCAGGTCATAGCCCTCGCGCAGCACGTCCACGGGGCGGCTGAAGCTCTTCAGGTAGACGTGTACCTTGGGGCACTTTTCCATGAACCGCGCTACCACGTCGCCCAGGAAGTAGTAGATCAGCGCGGGCGGCGCGCTCATGCGGATCGTGCCTTGCGGCTCGGCGTGGGTGCGGTCGATGACGTCCTGCGCCGCTTCGGCGCCCGCCAGCATGGACAGGCATTGCTCAAAATACTCCTGGCCCAGTTCGGTGACGGCGAAGGTGCGCGTCGAACGCTGGATCAGCCGCACGCCGAGCCGCTCTTCCAGGAGCGCGATGCGCCGGCTGAGGCGGGACTTGGGGATGTCCAGGGCGCGTCCGGCCGGCGCGAAGCCGCCGTTGCGCACGACTTGGACGAAGTAGTAGAGATCGTTCAGGTCTTGCATGGGCGCGCCGGCCTCCGCGATGGGCAATCCCCAAGCATATCGCCGATTGCGGCCGAGCCGGCCATCGCCGCGAGATGGCGGCGGCCGTGCGCCGGAGGATCAGGCAGCCGCCAGCGCCTCGTCCTTCCAGCGTTGCTTGTCGCGCAGGGGCGGGGTGCCGAACAGGCGGCTGTATTCGCGGCTGAACTGCGACGAGCTCTCGTAGCCCACGGCGTGGGCGGCCAGCGCCACGCCGGCGTCGTCCGTCAGCATCAGCCGGCGCGCCTCCTGCAACCGCAGGTGCTTCTGGTACTGCAGCGGACTCATGGCCGTGGCTTGCTTGAAATGATGGTGCAGCGACGACACGCTCATGTGGACGTCGCGGGCGATTTCCTCGACCCGTAGCGGCAGGGCGTAGTTGTCGCGCAGGATGCGGATGGCCTTGGCGACGCGGTTGAGCTGGCTGTCCTGCAGCACCGTCTGGCGCAGCACCACGCCCTGACCGTTCATCAGCAGGCGGTACAGCAGCTCGCGCTTGATCATCGGCGCCAGGATCGGGATGTCGCGCGGCGTGTCCAGCAGCCGCAGCATGCGCAGCATCACGTCCAGCAGCGTGCCGCCGAGCGGGTTGATGCACAGCGCGCGCGAAGATTCGGCCGGCACCAGCGGCGGCAGGTTCTCGTCGCTGATCAGCTCGGTGATCTCTTCGGGATTCAGGTCCAGCCGCAGCCCCAGGTAGGGCAGGGTCGGGCTGGCCACGGACACCTTGGCCACCACCGGCAGGTCGACCGACGAAATCAGGTAGTGGAACGGGTCGTACTCGTAGGTCTCCTCGCCGATCAGGATCCGTTTGGAGCCTTGGGCGATGACCGCCAGCGCGGCCTTCTGCAGGCCGGGCTTGGGGCCGGTCGGCTGTGACAGGCGGTGCAGGAAGAGGCCCTCGATGGGCGTGTCGAGGGAACCTTCCAGCGTGCCGGTCATGCGTTCCAGCAGGCACAGCAATTCGTGCCGGGCGGGCTCGAAGACGGGATTGGGGGTGTGGTCGGCGGGAGGCATGGGCGGGCTCCGGGCAAGGCGGCCTGGCGCGCGCGTGGCGCGGGCCGCCGGAGAATCAGGCGATGTCGAGTGTAGACCCAGGCAGAACTTGTGCGGGCGTGTGTCGAGCGGAGTGCGGAGAAATAGGCAAAAAATGCGGAGGATCGGGCGCGTCCCGCACCAGGCCGGTCGACGGTCAGAGAATCGGGCAAAAAAAGGGCAGGATCGAGCATCCATCCGCCGACGCCGGCGACGCATACTGTTTGCACCCCGGCCATGCCGGCGCCGCCCATCCCGGGACGGCCGCCGCGCCGCGCCCTGGAAGGAGTGCAATGATGCGGTACAAGAAATTCGGTAGCACCGGCCTGTTCGTCTCGGAACTGTGCCTGGGCACGATGACCTTCGGCGGCGAAGGCGAACTGTGGAGCAAGATCGGCGCCCTGCAGCAGGAAGACGCCAACCGCCTGGTGGGCCGCGCGCTGGAGGCGGGCGTCAACTTCATCGATACGGCCGACGTGTATTCGGAGGGCCGTTCCGAGGTGATCACCGGCCAGGCGCTGCGCGACCTGAAGGTGGCGCGTGACGACGTCGTCGTCGCCACCAAGGTGTTCGGCCAGACCGGCGCGGGCGTCAACGCCCGGGGCAATTCGCGCGTCCACATCATGGAGGGCGTCAAGAAGAGCCTGGCGCGCCTGCAGCTGGACCACATCGACCTCTACCAGATCCATGGTTTCGATCCGGCCACGCCGATCGAGGAAACCGTGCGGGCGCTCGACAACCTGGTGCAACACGGCCACGTGCGCTACGTCGGCGTGTCCAACTGGGCGGCCTGGCAGATCATGAAGGCGCTGGGCATCGCCGAGCGCCTGGGCCTGGCCCGCTTCGAATCGCTGCAGGCCTACTACACCATCGCCGGGCGCGACCTGGAGCGCGAGATCGTGCCCATGCTGCAAAGCGAGGGCGTGGGCCTGATGGTGTGGAGCCCGCTGGCGGGCGGCCTGCTCAGCGGCAAGTACAGCCGCGACGGCCAGGCCGCCGCCGGCGATCGCCGCGCCCAATTCGACTTTCCGCCGGTCAACCGCGAGCGCGCCTTCGACAGCATCGATGTGTTGCGCCAGGTGGCCGACGCGCGCGGCGTGTCGGTGGCGCAGGTGGCGCTGGCCTGGCTGTTGCACCAGAAGGCGGTCACCAGCGTCATCATCGGCGCCAAGCGGGTCGATCAGCTCGACGACAACCTGGCGGCCACGGCGATCCGTCTGACGGACGACGAGCTGGCGGCGTTGGATCAGATAAGCGCGCTGCCGCCCGAGTATCCGGGCTGGATGTTCACGCGCCAGGGCGAGTTCCGCCGCAAGCAGCTGAGCGAGTCCGACGCCGCGTGAGCGGACGGGGACTGAGACCGAGAAAGGCCGGCGCGGGCGGCAAGCCCCGCCGGCCGGGGCGATGAGGCGGGTAGAATCCAGGAACCGGGCGCGGCCCGTTCGCCGGCCGCGCTGCCCTTTTTCCGGGAGTTCCCGCTATGAAGCGCTATGCGCGCGCCGCCGGCCTGGCGGTGGTCATGATGGTTGCCGGGGTCGCCAGCGCCTCGGCGGCGGCCAAGCCGTCGTTCGATTGCGCCCGCGCCAAGAGCGGCGCCGAGAAAGCCATTTGCGGCGATCCCAAACTGGCGGCGCTCGATGTGAGCATCGCCCAGCGTTTCGACAAGGCGCGCCGCGCCTACGATGCCGATACCGCCAAGATCTTCTCCACCGAACAGTGGCTGTTCAACGGCGTGCGTGACCAGTCCTACGAGCGCCCCTTCAACAATCCCACGGGCGCGGCCGAATTGGCCGAACGGCTGGCCGACCGGGACAAGTTCCTCGCGTCGCTCGAACTTGCGCCGCGCAAAGGCTTCGAGGGCCAATGGGGCAACTACGGCGGCCAGCTCAAGGTCATGCGGCAGGCGGACGGCAGCCTGTTCGCCGAAGTCTCGGCGGCGGACCCCTACAACGCCCGCTGGCTCTGCGACACCTCCGGCAAGGCCGAGGTGCGCGGCGACACGCTGGTGATCCATGAAAAAGACGCGCCCGGCTGGACGCTGGCGCTGCGCCGCAAGGGGATGGGCCTGGTGGCCGAGGAAGCGCGGCCGCCCGGCGACAAGCGCGACGACCCCACGCCCAGTTGCGGGTCGGGCGGGTCCATGGACGGCACCTATTTCCCCGTGCGCTAGCGCGCCGACGCCGTGGCCATCCCCTTCCTGCGCCAGCTCACCGCGGTCAGCCGCACGCCGCAGGCCAACCGGCGGCTGGCGTATTTCCTGACGTTCATCGCCGGCGCCGTCAACGCGGGCGGTTTCCTGGCCGTGCAGCAGTACACCTCGCACATGTCGGGCATCGTCTCGATGATCGCCGACCATATGGTGCTGGGCGGCCTGGCCGTGGTGGTGCAGGGATTGGCCGCACTGCTGTCGTTCGTGGCGGGAGCGGCCACTTCCGCTTCGCTGATCAATTTCGGCCGGCGCACGCACCTGGCCAGCGAGTTCGCCCTGCCGCTGATGGTCGAGGCGGTGCTGCTGCTGGCCTTCGGCCTGCTGGGGGCGAACCTGGAGAACCTGCGCTGGTTCTACGTGCCGGGCACCGTGATGCTGCTGTGTTACATCATGGGCCTGCAGAATGCGATGATCACCAAGGTGTCCAAGTCCGAGATCCGCACCACGCACGTCACCGGCATGGTCACCGACATCGGCATCGAGCTGGGCAAGCTGTTCTACTGGAACCTGGCGCATGAGGACAAGGCCGGCACGCCGCCGGTGCGGGCCGATCGAGGCAAGCTGATCGTGCTGAGCACGCTGGTCACGCTGTTTTTCGCTGGCGGCGTGACGGGCGCCTATTCCTTCTTCCATTACGGCTTCGGGTCGACCTTGCCGCTGGCGCTGTTCCTGATGGTGCTGGCAGCCGTGCCGGTGGCCGACGACATCCGCCATTTCTTTGCGCGGCCGTAGCGCGCCCGCGGTGCGGCGCGCGACTCAGGCTCTGGCATGCGCCAGCAAGACCTGCAGCGCGGCCGCTGTCTGCCAGTGCAGTTTTTCCAGGCGAGCATCCGTCGCGGGATCGGTGATGGCGCGGCCATCGGCGCCCACCGGATAGGGCTTGCCCAGCAGCCGCGCCATGTCGATCTGGTAGTAGCTGCTGTCGCCATACGGGCGCTTGCCGTCGATGAACGGCATCGGCCAGAAGGCGTCGCCTTCGCGCAGCACCGCGTTCAGCTCGCCCAGGCCGGCCTCGCGCCAGTTCGCCGCGCGCAGCAGCGTCAGGTGCTCGCGCCGCAGTTCGAAGCGGCCCTGCGCATCGACGCCGCTGTCGGGAAAGTCGAAGGCCTCGCGCCGTTGCGGCGGCAGTGTATAGCGGCTGGGCGCCAGCCGGCCGATGTCGCGCACATAGGCCGGCACCAGCCGGCACACTTCCGCCAGGCGCCGCGTCGCCAGGCTTCGGTCGGACGTACCCAGCAAAGCCATCGCCGCGGCGATCGTGTCCTTGCCGCTCAGCGGCCGTTCGAATTCGACGCCGGGCGCGCCGGACTCCACGGGAATCCAGATCACGCCCAGTCCGCGCATCAGCCTGGCGTGGTCCGCGTGGTAGCGAAGGCTCGCCGGATCCGCCCGGAAGACCTGGCGGATGATGGCGTCCCGTTCATTCGGCGCCGCGGCGCCAGCGGCTGACGCGAGGCGCAGCGGCGCGCAGGTCAGCGCCGCCAGTGCCAGCGTCAGCGCGCGCCGGGGCGGGGAAGCGAGAGGCGATTGCGGGGCGGGCGGCGAGGGGGGCGCAGGCGGCGTGCGAGACATGGGGGCTCCTGTGGCGGCGGATGGCTTGCGGGTCGCGGCAAGGCGGGACGAAAAAAGTTGAAAGAAGCGGCGCTAGCGCGGCAACGATGCCAGCTCTGCGCTCGCGCGGGAATAGCCGGGTTGCAGCCGCAACGCGGCCTCGTAGCTGACGCGCGCG
This sequence comes from Achromobacter insuavis, assembly GCF_902859645.1. GTDB lineage: Bacteria > Pseudomonadota > Gammaproteobacteria > Burkholderiales > Burkholderiaceae_B > Achromobacter > Achromobacter insuavis. Next base: position 150,650 of record NZ_CADIJR010000003.1, read on the forward strand.
TCGGCCTGGCGGCCCAGCCGCCGCAGCAGCATGCCCTGGTTGGTCAGTATCTGGGCGCTGGGCGGCGTCGCCGCCACCGCCCGCTCGTACGCCTTGAGGGCTTCCTCGGTCTGGTCCAGGCCGTCCAGCAGAGCGGCTTCCAGGTTCAGGCCGATGCTCCACTGCGGATAGCGTTGCGTCAGGATCCGGGTCGTGGCCAGCGCGTTGGGCAGATCCCGCAGTTCGGCCTGGACGCCGGCCTTGTTCACATAGAACCAGCGGTTGTCCGGGTTCAGCCCGATCGCTTCGTCGAACCGTTCGAGCGCCGCGGCGGGCTGGCCGTTGACCGTTTGCAGCTTGCCCAGGAAGTTCCTGACATCGGCGTTGCCCGGATCGCGTTGCGACAGGGCTTCGGCGATGCGCTGCGCCCGCGCCGGGTCGTTGGCGCGCAGCGCGGCGGAGATCTGCTGGTTCATCTCCTGCAGCGGCGCCGGCCATTGCTGGATGCGGGCGCGCAAGGCGGCGCTCTCGGCGGCCAGCTCGGCCTGGTAGGCATTGTCGAATTCCAGCGGCGGTTGCGGCTGCGCGCGGGCGGTGGCGTGGCCCGCCAGCAGCAGGGCAGCCAGCAGGCAGCGGATCACTGGCCGCCAATGCCGCCGGCCGGCGCGCCGGTCCGCCAGCCATGCCGCGGCGAGCCGCCAGCCTGGCGACAATCGAAAAGGACGATGCGGCGTTGCGATCATGAGGGTCGGGAAGAGGGGGCTGGACCCCCTACGATATCCCGAGATGGACTTACTTGGGCATGAGCACGCTGTCGATCACGTGGATCACGCCGTTGGACTGGTAGACGTCGTAGGTGCTGATGTTGGCGACGCCGCCTTTCTCGTCCTTGACGATGAGGTTGTGCTTGCCGTTCATCATCACCCACAGTTTGCCGCCGCTGGCGGTGGTCAGCTCGGTGACGCCGCCCTTCCTGGCCTTGGCGGCCAGCGCGTCGAAGTCCAGCTTGCCGGGCACCACGTGGTACGTCAGGATCTTGGTCAGGGTGGCTTTGTTCTCGGGCTTGACCAGGGTGTCGACCGTGCCGGCCGGCAGCTTGGCGAAGGCGGCATTGGTGGGCGCGAACACCGTGAACGGACCCTTGCCCTGCAGCGTGTCCACCAGGCCGGCGGCCTTGACCGCGGCCACCAGGGTGGTGTGGTCGGCCGAATTGACCGCGTTGGCGACGATGGTCTTGCCGGGCATCATCGGTTGGCCGCCGACCATGACGTCGGCCGCATAGGTGGGCGACAGGGTCAGGGCGGAGCAGGCGATGGCAATCGAAGCTAGCAATTTCATGACGATCTCCTTTTTGGTTGGCCGTCACTAGCAAATACGGGGCAGCCCCCCGTCTGGATGCGTCCGATGACCTGGAACAAACCCTAGGTCGGCGCCGTCGCCGCGCCGGCGGAACCGGCATGCTTGAGCCCGATACCCGGATCACCAGGATCACTACAATGGGAGAACCGGCGCCCGGCCGGGGCGTTGCCGCCGCCGGGCATCGGTAAGCACGCCTTTCGGGCGCTTGTTCGCAACGTAGTTCCGGCCGCGGACAGGTAGCATCCGAGAGCGTGATTGCCAGCCCGCGCACCGGCGCGCGGCGCTGCCGCGAATCACGCGATTCGCTATTTTCCGGAGGATAAGAACAAACATGGACGCGGAATTCTGGTTGGAACGCTGGCGCGACGGGCGCACGCATTTTCATCAAACACGAGTGACGCCGCTGCTGCAGAAATACTGGCCGACACTCTCGGTGCCCGCGGGCGGCAAGGTGCTGGTGCCGCTGTGCGGCAAATCCCTCGACATGGTCTGGCTGGCGGCGCAAGGCTTCCAGGTGCTGGGCGTGGAATTGTCGCAACTGGCGGTCGAGCAGTTCTTCGTCGAGAACGAGCTCAAGCCGGTGATCCAGGACAGCGCCTACGGCAGGCACTACGTGGCGGGCAATATCGAGATCATCTGCGGCGACATCTTCAAGCTGGATGCGCCGCTGCTGTCGCACTGCGTCGGCGCGTATGACCGTGCTGCGCTGGTGGCGCTGCCCGTGGAGATGCGCGGCGAGTACGTGCGCCACGTCTACGGGCAGCTGTCGCCCGGCTACCGCGGCCTGCTGATCACGCTGGACTACCCGCAGGAAGAGATGGACGGGCCGCCGTTCGCGGTGTTGGACACCGAGATGCGGACGCTGTTCAGCGGCGTCTCGCCGGCGGTCATCATCGACCGCCGCGACATCCTGGCCAAGGAACCCAAGTTCGCCGAGCGCGGCGTGAGCCGGCTCGACACGGTCGTCTACCGGCTGGGCGTGCAGGCCTGAGGCGCCGGGTTCAGAAGAACCAGCCGCCGCGGGTCAGGTCCTTTTCGCAGCTCTTGTACTGGCTGGCGAATTTGTCGGCCCGCGCCTGCACTTTCTTTGACACCGTCTTGAGCCACGCCTTGCGGTCGTAGCTGCGGTTGCGGTAGCCGGTCCAGCCCTCGTGGTAGTTCAGGTACTGGCCGTAGGCGTCCGACTTGGAGATGCCGTTCAGGCGCTGGCTCTTGTTCATGTACCAGCCCATGAAGTCCAGGGCGTCGGCGAAGTTGTCGCGACTGGAACCCCAGCCGCCGGCATCCTTCTTGTAGTCGGCCCAGGTCTCGTCCTTGGCCTGGGCGTAGCCATAGGCGGAACTGACGCGGCCCCACGGGATGATGCCCAGGAAGTAATAGCGCGGCGGCACCGCGTCCTGCTTGAAGCTGGACTCCTGGTACATCATCGCCATCGGCACCGGCACCGGCGCGCCCCATTTCTTCTGCACCTTGAGCGCGGCATCGTGCCAGTCCGGCTTTTCGCGGAAGATGGCGCAGATGTTCTCGGGATTCGAGGGCGGGGCGGTGGCGCAGCCGGCAAGCGCGGCCAGCAGCGGCAGCGGCATCAAGAGCCGTGTCATTGGTGGTCTTCTCCAGGCGCCGGCGGGCGGCGGTTACGTTCTGTTTGTCACGGTTTGCTGTGATTGTATGAAAACGTATCGACGGAAAAGTTCCGCCCCCGTTTTTTTTGCCTCCAACCGGCCGATCAAGGCGGATTTCCGCGGGATCCGGCCGTTTTGGCGGCGCCAATGAAAACGGCCCCGGATCGCTCCGGGGCCGTGTCGCAGGCGAGCCTACGTGGCGAGGTTTACACCTCGATCACGTCCGCCACGTCCTTGTAGTCGGCGATCTTGTCGAAGTTCAGGTATTGGTAGATCTGGTCGCCGCTCTTGTTGATGACGCCCATGTCGGCCATGTACTCGTCCTTGGTCGGGATGCGGCCCAGCTTCGAGCAGATCGCGGCCAGTTCGGCCGAACCCAGGTACACGTTGGTGTTCTTGCCCAGGCGGTTCGGGAAGTTGCGGGTGCTGGTGGACATCACCGTCGCGCCTTCGCGGACCTGCGCCTGGTTGCCCATGCACAGCGAGCAGCCCGGCATTTCGGTGCGGGCGCCGGCCGTGCCGAACACGCCGTAGTGGCCTTCCTCGGTCAGCTGCGTGGCGTCCATCTTGGTGGGCGGGGCCACCCACAGCTTGACCGGGATGTCGCGCTTGCCTTCGAGCAGCTTGGACGCCGCGCGGAAGTGGCCGATGTTGGTCATGCAGCTGCCGATGAACACTTCGTCGATCTTGGCGCCGGCGACTTCCGACAGCGTCTTGACGTCGTCCGGGTCGTTCGGGCAGGCCACGATGGGCTCGTGCACGTCGGCCAGGTCGATCTCGATGACAGCGGCGTATTCGGCGTCGGCGTCCGGCTCCAGCAGCTGGGGATTGGCCAGCCAGGCTTCCATCGCCTTGATGCGGCGGCCCAGCGTGCGCTCGTCTTCGTAGCCGTTGGCGATCATCCACTTGAGCATCACGATGTTGCTGTTGATGTACTCGATGATCGGTTCCTTGTTCAGGCGCACCGAGCAGCCGGCGGCCGAACGTTCGGCCGACGCGTCCGACAGTTCGAAGGCTTGTTCGACCTTCAGGTCGGGCAGGCCTTCGATTTCGAGGATGCGGCCGGAGAAGATGTTCTTCTTGCCTTGCTTGGCGACCGTCAGCAGGCCGGCCTTGATGGCGTACAGCGGAATGGCGTTGACCAGGTCACGCAGGGTGACGCCGGGCTGCAGCTTGCCCTTGAAGCGGACCAGCACCGATTCCGGCATGTCCAGCGGCATCACGCCGGTGGCGGCGGCGAAGGCGACCAGGCCCGAGCCGGCCGGGAACGAGATGCCGATGGGGAAGCGGGTGTGCGAGTCGCCGCCGGTGCCGACGGTGTCGGGCAGCAGCATGCGGTTGAGCCACGAGTGGATCACGCCGTCGCCCGGACGCAGCGAGACGCCGCCGCGGGTGCTGATGAACTCGGGCAGCGTGTGGTGCGTCTTGACGTCCACGGGCTTGGGATAGGCGGCGGTGTGGCAGAACGACTGCATCACCAGGTCGGCCGAGAAGCCCAGGCAGGCCAGGTCCTTGAGCTCGTCGCGGGTCATGGGGCCGGTGGTGTCCTGGCTGCCGACCGAGGTCATCTTCGGTTCGCAGTAGGTGCCCGGGCGGATGCCGCGGCCTTCCGGCAGGCCGCAGGCGCGGCCGACCATCTTCTGGGCCAGCGAGAAGCCCTTGCCGGTGTCGGCCGGGTCCTTGGGCAGGCGGAACAGCGTCGACGGCGCCAAGCCCAGCGCTTCGCGCGCCTTGGCGGTCAGGCCGCGGCCGATGATCAGCGGAATGCGGCCGCCGGCGCGCACTTCGTCGAACAGCACGTCGGACTTCACTTCGAATTCGGCGATGACTTCGCCGTTCTTGATGGCCTTGCCTTCATAGGGGCGCAGTTCGACCACGTCGCCCATTTCCATCTTGGAAACGTCGAGTTCGATCGGCAGGGCGCCGGCGTCTTCCATGGTGTTGTAGAAGATCGGGGCGATCTTGTTGCCCAGGCACACGCCGCCAAAACGCTTGTTCGGCACGAAGGGGATGTCTTCGCCGGTAAACCACAGCACCGAGTTGGTGGCCGACTTGCGCGAGGAGCCGGTGCCGACCACGTCGCCGACGTAGGCGACCAGGTGACCCTTGTCCTTGAGCGACTCGATGAACTTGACCGGGCCGCGCTTGCCGTCTTCTTCCGGTTCGAACGCCGCGCCGTCGCGCTTGTTCTTGAGCATCGCCAGGGCGTGCATCGGGATGTCGGGGCGGGTGGTGGCGTCCGGGGCCGGCGACAGGTCGTCGGTGTTGGTTTCGCCAGGCACCTTGAAGACCGTGATGGTCAGGCTCTCGGGCAGTTCCGGGCGGCTGGTGAACCATTCGGCGTCGGCCCAGCTCTGCATCACGGACTTGGCGTTGGCATTGCCCTTGTCGGCCTTTTCCTTCACGTCGTGGAAGGCGTCGAACATCAGCAGGGTCTTTTTCAGGGCGTCGGCGGCGATCGTGCCGATTTCCTTGTCGTCGAGCAGTTGGACCAGCGGGCCAATGTTGTAGCCGCCCAGCATGGTGCCGAGCAGTTCAGTCGCCTTGGCGCGGCTGATCAGGGCACAAGCTTCGGTGCCCAGGGCCACGGCGGCCAGATACGAGGCCTTGACCTTGGCGGCATCGTCCACGCCGGCCGGAACACGGTGGGTCAGCAGCTCGACCAGGTTCTGCTCTTCGCCCGCGGGCGGGTTCTTCAGCAGTTCGATCAGTTCAGCGGTTTGTTTTGCCGTCAGGGGCAGCGGGGGAATCCCCAGAGCCGCGCGTTCGGCAACGTGTTGGCGGTAAGTATCCAGCATGTTGAGGCCTGCTTAAAGTCGGGTTGGAAGAAGGGTTGTCGCCGGAATTGTAGAGGGAAGAGGGGGCCGCTAGCAAATGTCTTATATCTTATATAAGACTTGAGTCGATAGGCGTTGTCTGCGGGCCACGCCGGGGCGCAGCCAGGCGCGGGACGGGGCGATCTTGGGAGCGTGAAAACGGGGACGATTTGGTGGCCGGCGCCCCGGCGCGAGGATGGGAGGGCCGCTGCGGCAGGCCCCGTGCCCGCGTTCGGGCAGCGGGAGCCCGTGTTGACGCCGGGGGCCGCGCGCGACTGTCGGGCGGGCCCCCGGGGCGGCGGATCAGTTGGCCTTGGCGTCGTACACCACGCCCACGCGGGCGAAGTTGGCGCCGTATTGCTTGACGTCCAGCTGGAACGGGGCGCTCTCGCCCGGCTTGAGCTTGGGCAGGCGCAGCTCCGAATAACGCGCGCCGGTCAGCTTGTCCTGCGCGTCGTAGAGGCTGATCCAGACCTTGACGTTGTCGACGTCGACGTGGTCGTCGTTGCGCACCCGGCCATGCACCATGACGTACTTGTAGCGGTAGCGGTAGGTGAAATTCAGCGTGCCGGTGCCGACGCCGGCCTCGGTGGTTTCGACGCTGATGTCCAGCGCCGGCCGGGTGCCGGGCAGGGCCGCGCGCTTGGCCGGCTTCCAGTCGGTCTTGACCTCGGAATAGCGCTCGAAGTTCTCGCCGTTCAGCAGCACCGGAATGCGCTCGCCGGGGTACAGCATGGCCGGCAGCGACCATTCCTGGCGCAGCCGCAGGGGGCGCGAGCCGTCGAACACCGAGATATCCATGCCCGGCGACAGCGCTACGTATTTGTCGCTGCGGTTGACCACTTCGGCCAGCAGCAGCGGACGCTCGATCTCATTGAGCAGGCGGCGTGGCGCCGACAAGGTCAGCGAAGCGGGGTCGAACAGGGCGAAATCCGGGTCCAGCAGTTCGGCCGTGGTCAGGCGCACCTGGTCGATGATGCGGGGATTGGCGGGGCTGACGCGCACGATGCGGCTGGCGGGGCCCTCGGGCGCGGGCGCCGCCGTGGCCGGCGCCGCCGCGGCCTGGGCTGGCTTGGGCGCGTCCCAGGGCAACAGGCCGTTGTATTTGGCCAGGGCGTAGCCGCCAGCGGCGAGGATGATCAGCACCAGCCCGGCCCGGGCGGGCCGCGACAGGGGCCGCGCGGGGGAACGGTCAGCTTTCACTTTGCACCATGTAATCGTAGGACCCGACCTTGCCTTCGGCCAGCATCTCGCAGCGCACGTCGAACGAGGTCACCGCGCCGGGGGCGAGCGGGCTGGCCGAGCCGTAGCCGTTGCCGATGCCCAGCAGCTTGCCGTCCTCGTCGTACAGCATCACCGAGATCTGCGTGCTGCCGGCGGCCACCGCGCCCTTGTTGCGCAGCAGGCCGACCAGGCGGTAGACGCCATCGTTGCGCACCAGCTGCACCTTGTCGGCGGCGACGTCGCGGGCGCTGCTGTTCGCCAGCGACGGCGTGGCCGGCTTCAGGACATAGCGGCTGTAGGCGGTGTCGGGCAGGGAGATCGTCACCGGGGTGTATTCGCCGGGCAGCAGCGTGCGCGCCATCGGCGAGCCCGAGGTGGACGACAGCGTCAGTTCGCCCTGATAGAACGTGGCGGTGACGCGCGGCGCATCGATCTTCTTGCCGGTCTCGTTGCGCATCAGCATCACCAGCTGGTTGCGGCCGCGGCCACGCACTTCCTGCACGTCCGTCAGCTTGACCAGCGCGGCGTCGATGGGCGGCGGGGCGGCGCGCGAGGGGGCGCGGGTCGATGAGCCACTGTTGAACAGCGTGGCGGTGAGCGGCACCAGGATCGCGGCCAGCACCACCAGCGCGATCGCGATGATCGCGCCCGGCTGCAATTTGGCGGCGGGCGCCGGCTGCTGCATGCCGCGCAGGATCTTCTCCAGGCGCTGGGCGACGTTGTCCTCGACCAGGGTGACGGCGTGGCAATGGCTGCACTGGTATTCGTTGGTATCCAGCTTGGTGAACTGCGCGCTGCCGCAGGTCGAGCAGGTCAACGTCACCGTATTGATCGTGGTCTGTTTGGGTGTCATGCGAGAGGGCGGGCGCGCCGCGTCCGGGGCGGCGCCGGGATGGCGCGGCCGGGCCGGGCGTGGCTGGCTTACTGGGCCGCAAGGATAGCGGCGGCGCGTCGGCGGCGGGGTGCATGAGCGCATCTGATTATTACGAAATGTATGCGAAGGCCCGCGGACGCCGCCGGGCCCGGTGCTATGATCGCCGGCGTTCCAAGCCCCTTGAATACGCCGTTCCCCCAGTCGTTCCGCTCCTGGCCGCGATCCCGCGCGGCGGGGCCGAGCCGAGGCAGGTCAGGCTCCGCCCCAGCATGAGCATCTTCCAACACGTGTTGTTCCTCGCCTGTGTGGCGCTGGCGACCTACGCCCAGACCATGACGGGGTTCGCCTTCGGCCTGGTGCTGCTGGGGTTGTCCGGCGTGTTCCAGCTGGCATCCGTGTCCGAAGTGGCCAACGTGGTCAGCGTGCTGTCCCTGGTCAACGCCGTGGTCACGCTGGCGCGGGCCAAGCCGCAGGTCAATTGGCGCCTGATGACGCCGGCGCTGGTCAGCAGCCTGGCCGGCGTGGCGTTGGGGGTGGTGGCGCTGGCCTGGATCAGCGGCGCCATGGCGGTGCTGCTGCAATTGCTGCTGGGCCTGACCATCCTGGCTTGCGCCGTGCTGCTGGTGGCGCGCACCCAGCCCCTGGAGCGCCTGTCATCGCGCGCCTCGTTCGTGCTGTTCGGCGGGGTCTCGGGCGTGCTGGGCGGCTTGTTCTCCAGCGCCGGCCCGCCCATGGTCTATCACCTGTATCGCCAGCCCCTGCCGCTGGCGTCCATCCGCAACAGCCTGCTGGTGCTGTTTTCATTGAACGCGGTCGTGCGACTGGCGCTGGTGACGGGGCAGGGCACGTTCATGGCCACGTCGTTCTGGCTGAGCCTGCAAGCCCTGCCGGTCGTGATCGGGGTGACCTGGGTCGCGCGCCGCTACGCCACCGCCGGGTCGATGAAGACCGTCAAGCGGATGGTGTTCGTGCTGCTGCTGGCGGCCGGACTCGGCCTGATCGTGCCGGCGTCGCGGCTCCTCGCGGCGGGGTAGCCGCGAGGCGGACGATCCGGGCCTTGCCGCGATTCAGCCGTGTTCGCCGGAGATGTACCGTTCGAGCTCGGTGATGATGAATTTCTGCTCGCTCATGACGTCCTTGACCAGGTCGCCGATGGACACCAGGCCGACCAGCTTCTTGTCCTGGATGACGGGCAGGTGGCGGAAGTGGCGCTCGGTCATCAGCGCCATGCAGTGCTCGCGGGTGTCTTCCGGCCGCACGTAGAAGACGGAGTCGGTCATGATTTCGCGGACCTTGGTGGTGCGCGAGGAGCGATCCTGCAGCACGATCTTGCGGGCGTAGTCGCGCTCGGTGAGCATGCCCAGCACCTCGTCGCCCTCCGCCACCACCACGGCGCCGATACTGCGTTCGGCCATGGTCTTGATGGCGTCGTACACGGACGAGTCCGGCGTGACGGTCACGACGGGCGGGTTGGCCTTTTCCCTGAGAATCTCAGCAACTTTCTTCACGATGTGCTCCCGAATCGCTGGCAAGGTTCAAGCGCCGGCTAGAGCCCGCGCCGGACGCCTGGCGCCGGCGCACGGTCTGGCCGTGACTCCATCCTAAGCCCGGCGGCGGGATTGCCGCAAGTTTCCGGTGGGTTCTCAGGCGGTATGGCCTGGCAGGTTCGTGGAGCAGGTGGCTATAGTCGCGGCCGCCATAGAACACGCCCATAATGGTCACGGACCCGTCATCGTTCAAGGAGTAGGCGATGGTGCATCGCTTCTGATGATGCAGGAAGCGGAGATTGGGGTTGGCGGCATGGCGCCGCGCTCCGCGTCTTGGAAAATGGGCCAGGTCCAGGCAGGCCTGGATCACGCCGTCGACATAGCCGTCCGCTGTTGCGGAAGTCCCCGCCGCGCTGAAATACCGTTGCATGTTGACGATGTCGCGGAGCGCGTCCGGCGTGAACACGACGCAGAACATGTCAGCGGCCTGAAGGTCGTCTGGCGCGTTCCGCGGCGAGCGCGGCCAGAACCTCGCCAGGGGTGAGCAGGCGGGATGGATCCGCCTTGCTGGCCCGGCTTATCGCTTCGAGCCGCTTGAGCCAGGCGTTTTCGTCCCGCTGATCGACGCTGGGTAGATAGGGAGGCGGCAGCTCCGGAGGAGGATCCGATTGGCAGTGTTCCCGTACGGGGGGCCGTTGGGATGGCGTTGGACGGCGTGGCATGTAGAGAATTCCAAAGGCGTGGGCGACCTGGATAGCCTATGTGTGGCACGACGACGCGACAAGTCCTTTGGGCCATTCCTCTCGTCCTATCTTTCGCCAAGCGCGCGGCGGTGGTCGGCGGCCAGCCCGCGCCGGCCGCCCCGTATCCTCAGCGGATCAGGAACCCCGCGCCCACCGGATCATTCTTGTCGATGACCCAACGCGCCGTGCCCAGGATGCTGGCCGTGCCCTTCACCGTCGGCCGCACCGCGCGGGTGCCGTTCAGGTCGACCTCGCCCAGCAGGCAGCCTTCGAAGGTGCCGCTGCCCAGCAGGCCTTCGGACTTGATCGGCTGGTTCAGGCCCATCTTGCCGCGCGCCTCGAACATGGCCATCATCGCGCTGGTGCCGGTGCCGCCGGGCGAGCGGTCGAGCTGGCCGGCGCTGAACACGTGCACGTTCTTGTAGAACGCGCCCTCGATCGTCGGCTGGTGCCAGAACGTGATGAAGTTCAGGTTGTTGATGTGCGCTTCGGTCGGGTGCTGGATGCGCTGGCGAGCATTGAGCTGGTCGCGCACGATCAGGCCCATGCGCGACAGTTCGGTGCCGTTGTCCGGCGAGATGCGCAGGTCGCAGTTCGACAGGTCGACGATGCCGAAGTAGTTGCCGCCCCACACGATGTCGGCCGACAGCTTGCCGTAGCCCGGCAGTTCCACCGGAATGTCCTGCGCGGCGACGTAGGCCGGCACGTTCTCGAAGCGCGTCCACAGCACGTTGTCGCCTTCCGAGGCCACTTCCGACACCACCAGGCCGGCGGTGGTCTCGAAGCGGATGCGGGTGATGCCGTCCTTGCCGCGCGGCACCAGGCCGTTGGCCACCATGGCCATGCTGACCGCGATGGTGCCGTGGCCGCACATGTGCGAATACTCGGTGCCGTCGATGTAGATCAGGCCGGCGTCGTATTCCGGGCTGGACGGGGGCGTCAGGAACACGCCGAACATGTCCTTGTGGCCGCGCGGCTCGCGCATCAGCGCCTTGCGCAGCCAGTCATAGTGCTGCTCCAGGAACGCGCGCTTTTCCAGGATGGTGGAACCGGCGGGGTACGGAATGCCGCTGTGGACGATACACAGGGGCTCGCCTTCCGTATGGGTATAGATGACATCGAACGCGTCTTGCTTGCGCATGACAGTGACTCCAGGCGGTAGATAGGGGGAAGAGGAAAGTTATTTGCCGCGTTCGGACAGCATGTCCAGCCCGACGGTCAAATCCAGGATCACGATGGCGACGACCGCAGCCACGATCGTGGCGCCCGATACGGCTGCGATGGTCGGATCAATCGTGTATTGCACGTAATTGAAAAGCTTCACGGGGATGGTGTTCAGGTCCGCCGTGGTGTTGAAAATCGACAGCTCCACATTGATCCATGACGAGATGAAGGCGAAGATCGAACCGGTCACGATGCCCGGACGGATCTGCGGCAGCACCACCAGGAAGAATGTGGTCCAGGGGTTGGCGCCCAGGTCGGCCGAGGCTTCCTCCAGCGCGCGCTGTTCCGGCGTCAGCAGCGTCAGGGTGGAGCGCAGCACGAACGGCGCGATGATCACGACGTGGCCGATCAGGAGCGACAGGAAGCTGCGGGTCAGGCCGAAGTACGCGCCGAACTGCAGCAGCGCCGCGCCCAGCACGATGTGCGGCAGCACCAGCGGCGACATCAGCACCGAGGTCAGCGCGGCCTTGCCCGGAAACTCGTAGCGCGCCAGCGCCAGCGCCGCCGGCACCGTCAGCAGCACCGCGGCCACCGTGGCGGCCAGCGCCAGCACCGTGCTGGTGGTGAACGCGGCCACATAGCCGGCCTCGACCAGCAAGGTGCGGTACCACTCCAGCGTCCAGCCTTGCGGCGGGAACGCCAGGTACGGCGTGGCGGTGAACGACGCGCCCAGGATCACCACGAGCGGCAGCGCCAGGTAGGCCAGCACGGCCAGCGCGGTCAGGCGGATCAGGTGGCGGGCGATCATCGCGCGGCTCCCGGCAAGGTGGCGGCGCGATTGGCCAGCGCCACCAGGATCAGGGTGAAGACCAGCAGCACCATGCTCAGCGCGCCGCCGTAGTGGAAATCGAACACCGTGCTGTATTGCTGGAAGATCAGCATCGACAGCACCGTGACGCGGCCGCCCGACAGCAGCGCCGGCGTCACGTAGGCGCTGACCGCCAGCGTGAAGACGATGATGGCGCCCGACACCACGCCGGGCAGCGTCAGCGGCCAGGTCACGTGCAAGAAGGTCGCCGCCGGGCTCGCGCCCAGGTCGGCCGAGGCCTGTTCGCAGGCCGGGTCGACCCGCGCCAGCGCATTGCCGACCGCCAGCACCACGAACGGCAGCAGCACGTAGACCATGCCGATCAGGATGCCCAGCTCGGTGCCGATGAAGCGCATCGGCCGGTCCACCGCGCCGGTCGCCATCAGGCCCTGGTTGACCAGGCCGTTGCGGCCCAGCAGCACCATCCAGCCGAAGGCGCGCACGATGTTGCTGGTGAACAGCGGCACCACCAGCAGGATCACGCAGGCGCGGCGCCAGGCCTGCCAGCGCACCACGCGCACCAGGTACCAGGCCAGCGGATAGCCCAGCGCCAGGCAGGCGAGGGTGGTGAACAGGGCCAGCCGGAACGTCACCAGGATCACGTCCCAGTGGTACTGGTCGGCCAGCACCTTCATGTATTGCGCGGCCGTCGGCGTCAGGCCGTCGGGCCCGCCGGTGGCGCTGGCCAGCGCCACCACCGCCAGCGGCGCCAGGAAGAAGGCCGCGAAGAACAGCACCGGGGCCGCCAGCAGCAGGCCGGGGGAGAGCCAGGCGCGCCGCATCATGGCTGGCCGCCGATCAGGTGCAGGTGTTCGGGCGCGAACGCCAGCGCCACCTCGCCGCCGGCATGCAGGCCGCCGGGCGCGAGGCCGCCGTGACGCGCCACCAGGGTCTGGCCGCCGATGTCGACGTGGATCATGCTGTGGCTGCCCACGTTGATCACGTCGCTCACGGTGCCCGTCAGCATGGCATCGGCGCGCTGGCACAGCTTCAGGTCCTCGGGCCGCAGCACGGCCAGGCCGCGCGCCGTCGCCGGACGTTGGGCGAGCGGCACGCGCAGGCCCTGGGCATCCAGCATCAAGGCGCCGTCATCGGCCACCGTATAGGCGATGAAGTTGGCATCGCCGATGAACTCGGCGACGAAACGCGTGGCCGGCTGGCGGTAGATGTCGGTGCCGGCGCCGACCTGCTCGATGCGGCCGGCGTGCATGACCACGACGCGGTCCGCCATGGTCATCGCTTCTTCCTGGTCGTGGGTGACGAAGATGAAGGCGATGCCGAGACGGGCCTGCAGATGCTTGAGTTCGAGCTGCATGCGCTTGCGCAGCTTCAGGTCCAGCGCCGATAGAGGCTCGTCCAGCAACAGCAGCTTGGGCTGGTTGACGATGGCGCGCGCCAGCGCCACGCGCTGCTGCTGGCCGCCGGACATTTCGCGGGGATAGCGCGGGCCGAAGTCGGCCAGGCCGACCATGTCCAGCGCATCCCTGGCGCGATTCGCGGCGTCGGATTTCGACGCGCCCTGACGCCGCGGACCGTAGGCGACGTTCTCCAGCACGGTCATGTGCGGGAACAGCGCATAGTTCTGGAACACGGTGTTGAGCGGGCGGCGATGCGCCGGCAGCCGGCTGACGTCCTGGCCGTCGATCAGGATGCGGCCCGATTCCGGCTGCAGGAAACCGGCGATCGACTTGAGCAGCGTGGTCTTGCCGCAGCCGCTGGGGCCCAGCAGCGCCACGAACTCTCCCTGCTGGATCGCCAGGTCGATGCGATCCAGCGCCTGGTAGGCGCCGAAGCGCATCGACACGCCTTCGATGGTGAGCAAAGCGGACATGGGGAACGGACCTTGCTCAGCGCTTGCGGGCGACCTGCCGGTTCCACGCGTCGGTGACCTCGGCGCGGCGGGCGTTGATGATGTTCCAGTCGAACAGGCTCAGGTTCTTGACCGAGCCGTCGGCGCCCCAGGGCAGCTTGCGGGCGACGTCCTTGGAGACCTGTACGTCCTTGACCGCCGGGCCGAGGTAGAGCTTGGTCGCCAGGCAGGCGGCCGCGTCCGGCGTCAGCGCGGTGTCGATGAACTTCTGCGCCGCGGCCTTGTTGGGCGCGCCCTTGACCAGGTGCAGGCGGGCGTCGGTGGCCCACACGCCTTCCTTGGGCACGGTGAAGCCGATCGGCAGGCCCTTGTCGATCAGGTCCCAGGCGCCGACGTTGAAGTGCGCGCCGATCACCGCTTCGCCGCTCTGGAAGGCGTTGGTGGCCGCGCCCGAGCTGTCGAAGAACAGCGCGGTGTCCAGCGAGGCCAGCTTGGAATAGAGCGGCGCCAGGTTCGACGGGTCGATCGCCCAGACCCGCGCCAGGAAGAAGATGAACGGCACGCCCGACGAGTTGGCGGGCGAGGGCACCGCCACCGCGCCGGCATACTCGGGCTTCCACAGGTCCTTCCAGCTGGTCGGCGGCTGCGTCACTTCCTTGGTGCTGTAGGTGATGCCGAGCGAGTAATAGCCGGTGCTGACCGCGAAGGCGGCATTGCCGTCGCGGTACACGCCCTGCTCGATGACGTTCTTCAGGTTGGGAATGGCGCTGGCGTCCAGCGCGTCCAGCACGCCGGCCTGCTGCGCCAGCTCGCTGATGCCGCCGTCCATCCAGGCCACGTCGATGGTCGGCGCGCCCTTCTGCTGCTGCAGCTTGGCCAGGGTGGTGGTGGAGGTGCCGACTTCCGGCACCACGGTGACGCCGGTCGCTTTGGTGAAGGGCTCGGCCACGCAGGCGCGGAACGCGTCGCCCCAGTTGCCGCCGTACCAGGCGACGGTGATTTTCTGCTGTTGCGCCAGCGCCGCGTGCGAAGCCAGGAGCAGCCCCGCGCCGAGCGCCGCCGCGCCCAGCGCGCTGCGGGTGTTTGTTGCCATGTCGGATTCCCCTTGTAGATTTGTCGATCCGCGATTCATTGACTCAAGTACCACAGGCACATCTTGGGCGATGCTCGGGAAAACGAGCTTGAAGACGCGGGACATAAACTTGAATAATTGCGTCATGTCCGTCGCCGCGCCACCCCCGTCCTTGCCGCTCTCCTATGAAGACGGCGAAGCACACCTGCCTCAGGGAAAACCCGCCCTGACCATCGGCATCGTGCTGCTGGACCAGTTCACGCTCGCGGCGTTCGCCGGTTTCGTCGACGTGTTGCGGCTGGCCGGCGACCATGGCGGCCGCAGCCGCCAGATCCATACCGCGTGGCGGGTGATGAGCTGGGACGGCAAGCCGCGCTGCTCCAGCGCCGGGCTGACGATCGAGGTCGAAGCCGGCCTGCCCGAGGACCCGGCGCAGTTCGACTACGTCGCGATTTGCGGCGGCAACGACTATTCCAGCGGCCGCATGCCCGAGCCCCTGCGCGACTGGCTGCGGCGCGCCGCGGCGCTGCGGGTGCGCCTGCTCGGCATCTGCACCGGCACCTTTGCGCTGGCGCAGGCCGACGTGATCGGGCCGCGCACGGTGTGCGTGCATTGGAACGTGCTGGAAACCTTCCGCGAGCGCTTTCCCGCGACCCGCGCGGTGGTCGACCGCCTGTTCGTCGACGAGGGCGACCTGATTTCCTGCGCCGGCTCCACCGCCGCCATCGACCTGGGTCTGTACCTGGTGGCGCGGCATTGCGGCCGCGACAAGGCGCAGCAGGCCATGCGCCACATGATGCTGCAGGGCGCGCGGCCGGGCCGCGTGCCGCAGGCGCATTTCCGCACCGACCTGTCCGGCATCCAGGACCTGCGGGTGCGCCAGGCGGCGCATTTCATCGAGCAGCGCATCGACAATCCGCCGCCGCTGGATGCCATCGCGCGTTATGTCGGCGTGGGCCGGCGCCAGCTGGAGCGCGCCTTCCGCCTGGCCACCGGCATGTCGCCGATGGCGTTCCAGCGGCAATTGCGGCTGGAATATGGCAGCTGGTTGTTGCTTAATAATGCCTGCAGCATCACGCAAATCGCGCTGGATTGCGGGTTTGCCGACGGCGCGCATTTTTCACGCGATTTCCGCGCGCATTTCGGACTATCTCCGCGCCAGTATCAGCAAAGCCACGGGCAGCACGCCGCGCGGCACGAAGGCGAGATCAGCGTCTTTCCCGCGTAGCTTTGCCCCGGCAAGGAGAACGCATGACATACGACCTTTGGTATTGGGACGGCATTCCCGGCCGCGGAGAATTCGTGCGCCTGGCGCTTGAAGCCGGCGGTATTCCTTACCGTGAACGCGCGCGCGAGCCCGGCATTGGCGAAGATGCGTTGATCCAGGACATGCTGTCCGATCGCAAGCAGCCGCCTTTCGCGCCGCCGTATCTGGTGGCCGGGAAAATGACCCTGGCGCAAACCGCCAACATCCTGCTGTTCCTCGGCGAAAAGCACGGCCTGGCGCCCGCCACGGTGTCGGGACGCCTGTGGGTCAACCAATTGCAGCTGACCATCGCCGACATGGTGGCCGAGGCGCACGATACCCATCACCCGATTTCGGCCAGCGATTATTACGAGGACCAGAAGGAGGAAGCGGCGCGGCGCGCCCGCGGTTTCCGCGAGGAACGCATTCCCAAGTTCCTGGGATATTTCGAGCGGGTGCTGGCCGGTCCCGACGCGTGGCTGGCGGGCGGCAAGCGCTGGAGTTATGCCGACCTGTCGTTGTTCCATCTGGTCGACGGCCTGCTGTTCGCCTTTCCCAGGCGCATGGGCACGCAGGCGATGAAGTTTCCCAAGGTCATGGCCTTGCATCGGCGCGTCGCGGAACTGCCGGCGTTGCAGGCGTATTTCGCCAGCGGCAGGCGCCTGCCATTCGGCGAGGGCATATTCCGCCATTATCGCGAACTGGACGCTGAATAACGATTCCAGGCCGTGGTCACCGCATTCGGGGGATTCGGATCCGGTGCGTATTTATTGCCGTGTTAATTAAATGGGGCCGCCGCCGGCGCGGCCCCATTATTCCTCTGACTTATATCTGAAAATACGGGGGCGGATTCGTATTAACCCGGATCAATAACGAAAAATCAGACGGGCGTTAATCGTGAAACGCGGTGAAATATCCGTTGCCGAGTTTTTTTTAGTCAGTCATCAATGAATATATTGAGAACAGCTCATTTTTAGGATTAAATATTTTCGACTGGATACATTCTTCCGTTTTCTGTAATTCTTGACCTGCCGTCGCTACCCGGGCGATGGAACTGCAGGCAAGCGTGTGCATGCGGCGCGGCATGCGGCGCTTGATTCCTGGGACGCGCCAAGCAACTGCTTCAGACAAGCCAAGGTTTCTCTATCGATTTTCAGCACACTCGTCCCATTCCCTGCGGGAGACGTCAACATGCAATGGCTTACCCTCAAACGCCTGCTGCGCGGCGAGCGCGGCATGCAGAAAGCGGATCTATACGGGCAGATCGCGGCAATTCACAAAGCGCAGGCGGTGATCGAGTTTGATCTCGAAGGCCATGTCCTGATGGCCAACCAGAATTTCCTCGACACCATGGGTTATGAGCTGGACGAGGTCCTGGGGCAGCATCACCGCATGTTCGTGGTGCCCGAGGACCGGGAATCCGCCGAATACCTCGCCTTCTGGGACAAGCTGGGCCAGGGCGCGCACGACGCGGGCCGCTACCGCCGCATTCGCAGGGATGGCAGCGACGTCTGGCTGCAGGCCAGCTATAACCCCATCTTCGATAAACACGGCCGGCCCTTCAAGGTGGTCAAGTACGCCACCGACATTACCGAGCAACAGCAGCGCCAGGCGGATACCGAGGGCCAGCTCGAGGCCATTTCCAAAGTGCAGGCAATTATCGAGTTCGAACTGGACGGCACCATCATCCGCGCCAACGATCTGTTCCTGAACGCCGTCGGTTATCACGAGGACGAAGTGCGCGGGCGTCACCACAGCATGTTCGTGCTGCCCGAAGAGGCGCGCAGCGGCGCCTATGCCGAATTCTGGCGCAAACTGCGCAGCGGCCAGCATGACACCGGCCAATACCTGCGCATCGGCAAGAATGGCCGCCATGTCTGGATCGAGGCCAGCTACAACCCGATTTTCGATGCCGAGGGCCGGCCGTTCAAAGTGGTGAAATTCGCCACCGACATCACCAAGCGGTTTACCGCCGCCCAGACGCTGCGGGTGGCGGTGCAGGGCCTGACCGAAAACGCGGAGCGCGCCAGCCAGGCCAATTCCCTGGCGCAAGACGCCTGCCGGGTGGCCGAAGAGGGCGGCAAGACCGTCGCGGGCGTGGTCCGCACGATGGGCGCCATCACCGACAGTTCCAAGCGCATCTCGGAAATCATCGGCGTCATGGACGGCATCGCGTTCCAGACCAATATCCTGGCGCTCAATGCCGCGGTCGAGGCGGCGCGCGCCGGCGTGCATGGCAAGGGCTTCGCGGTGGTGGCGGCGGAGGTGCGCAGCCTGGCGCAGAACAGCGCCGCCGCGGCCAAGGAAATCAAAGGGCTGATCACCACGTCGGTCGAGCAGATCGGCAGCGGCGCCCGCCAGGTGCAATCGGCTGGCACCACCATGGAAGACATCGTCGCGTCGTCGCGGCGGGTCACCGAGATCATGGGCGAAGTGGTCGAGGTCTCGCTGGCGCAATCGGCCAAGCTGGGCGAAGTGACCGAGGACATCACCCAGATGACGGCCGAGGCGGCGTCCGCGCTGCAGGCTGCGCATGAACTGCACGGCGGCAGCCCGACGCTCAGGACGGCGGTCAAGCCGGTGGCGCCGTCGGTGCGGGCCCGGCAGGCCGCCAATACGCCGCTGCCGCCCAAGCCCGTGCTGGAGTATGTCCGTTACTGATGCGAGGGCGGCGGCGCGCCCGCCGCCCGAGTGCGCTATAAATACGGTCTTGTACGAACCCGTCGGCCCAGGCAGGAAGTTTCCGGCCCGGGCCGTGTTTTTTGCGGCAATTCCCCATGACCGAATCCGAAGCCCTGGCTCTCGCCACCCATCGCCATTACAAGGGCGGCCTGTATCGCTATATCGATACCGCCCGCCATTCCGAGACCGAGGAATCCATGGTGGTCTACGAACACCTGTGGCCGCACGCGCGTGGCCTGTGGGTGCGCCCGGCCGACCTGTTCTTCGGCCAGTTGGCCGACGGCTCGCCGCGGTTCGCGCCGCTGTCCGCGGCGCGCTGAGGCCATGGCCTTCTACTATCGCCGTGCGCGGCCGGCCGGCGCCGCGCCGCGCGCCGCCTCCGGGCAGCCGTCCGCGGCCGTTGCCGCCGCCTTGAACGCCTTGCGCGGCCCGTTCGTGGTGGCCGACCTGGAAACCACCGGGCTGTCGACCGCGTCGTGCGAAATCCTGGAATTCGCCGCGGTGCGCGTCGGCGCGGGCGGCGCGGCCGAACAGGAATACGCGCAGGTGGTGCGCACCCGCGCCTCGGTGCCGCCGTTCATCACCCGCCTCACCGGCATCACCCAGTCCGAGGTCGACCGCCAGGGCGTGCCCGTGGCGCAGGCCTTCGCGGCGTTCCTGGACTTCGTCGGCGACCTGCCGGTGTTTTTCCACAATGCCTCGTTCGACCGCCGCTTCCTGGACGCCGCCGCGCTCCAGACCGGCCTGCCGTTCGCCAACGCCACGCATTGCACGCTGGTGCTGGCGCGGCGCGCCTGGCCCGAGCTGCCCTCGCACAAGCTGGACGTGCTGGCGCGGCACGTGGGCGCATCCGAGCCCACCCACCGGGCGCTGGCCGACGTGCGCACCACGGTGGCCGTCGCATTGGCGGCCAGTTCGAGGTTGGCCGTGGCCTGAGGCCGCGCCACGTTTCAACGGAACCATCATGTCCGACCTGGAACATATCCGACAGGCCCTGCGGGCCTTCACCGCCGAACGCGAGTGGCAGCGCTTCCATTCGCCCAAGAACCTGGCGATGGCGTTGTCGGGGGAAGCGGGCGAGTTGCTGGCGCTGTTCCAGTGGCTGACCGAACAGGAGTCGCGCCAGCCGTCCGCGGCGCTGCTGGCGGACGCGGCCGACGAGATCGCCGATGTGCAGATGTACCTGGTGGCCCTGGCGGATCAGCTGGGCGTGGACATCGCGGCCGCGGTCCAGGCCAAGATGGCCCGGAACGCGGTGAAGTATCCCGCGGATCGTTTTCGCGGCAGCGCGCGCAAGTATGACGATCCGCCGGACGCGGCCTGAACCTCAGACCACCTTTTGCTCGTGGTGCACCTGGGGCGGCTCGACGAAGAAGCCCGCCACGAGTTTGCGCCACTCCTGAAAATCGGAAGATTCCCGGAAATCCACCATATGGTTTTCGACGGTTTCCCAATCCACCACCAGCGTGTAGCGCTGCGGCTGCTCGATGCTGCGGTACAGCTCCATGCCGTGGCAGCCGCGGGCCCGCAGGAACAGCGGCTTGGCCTGCGCCACGCCGGCCTCGAACAGGGCTTCCTGTCCTTCGCGGACATGGATGCTGGCAATCTCCTGGATCATGATGGTGTCTCCGGATAAAGAGGCCGGGCAGGGGCCGGCCGGGCGGAGTAGTATGGCCCAAAATTCCGTCCCGATGAACCGATCCGTCCTTTCGCTGCCGCGCCTCGTCGCCGCCCGCCTGCTCTGGTATGCCGGGGTCGCCGCGCTCGCCATCATGGCGCTGGCCTCGCCGACCCAGTTCAGCGTGGTCGCCGTGTTGTCGGCCATTGCGATCTACATCCCGTTGTCCATGCTGGGCCTGCCGCTCATCGCCTGGCTGGTGCTGCGCCAGGCCCGCGCGGCCGCGCCGGCGGTCTTGCCGCCGGCCTGGCCCTGCTGGCTGGCCGGCGCGGCTGGCATCGCGCTACTGGCCTGCTATCACCTGTGGGCCGAGATGGAACTGGCCGAACTCGGCGTGCTGCTGCTGCTCGTCGCGGTGGATCTGGCGCTGGCGCGGTGGGAATCGGCGCGCCTGCTCGATCGCATCGTCGCGCCTGGTCCGCGTTGAACCCGGGCCGGTCGCGCCGGCCGTCACACTCTCCTGACAGTCAGCCTAAAGGTTGCCTCCTTGCCGCCCGCCGCCGTGCGCGCTAGGTAAATCGTGCGAGAGTGCGCGGCGGCGCCCCATCCTATGAGCTGAGATGCGGCGCAGCAATTTGGCCCGGCGCGCGCCGCGACTCCTCCATATGCATGGCCCGCGTCGCGGTGTTCGCAGATTCCACGCCATCTTTTACGTCTTCGCGCTCCGTCTCTGGAGGGCGGTCGCCCGTTTAACCGATATCGACGTCCTTAGTCCGGAGCAATCATTCCGTACCAATACGAAAGTCCCAAACGCCACGTTGCCGTATGGGCGTACTGCGTCGGGGTGGTAAAGGTCCGCGCCGGTCGGCCACCGGCACCTGTTCATCCGCATCGGGCGGATCAGGAGGAGCTCAAATGAAAAAGCTCGCAGCAGTCGCAGCGTTGTCCCTCGTCGCGGTTTCGGCCGCCTATGCGAGCGGACCGGGCCAGCCCAGCATTTCCGCGTCTGGCCATGTTGGCACCATCACCGGGACGGTGTCCTCGGTCTCCACGGGTACTTCCGTGGTTTCGACCCAGATCAACGGCTATGGCTCGTCGAGCCAGACGTCGTTCGGTGAAACGGGAGGCGTCGCCACCGCAGGCGGATCCTTCAGCCCGGATGGCACCACCGCGGTCACCAGCACGCGGCAATACGCGACCAGCGAAACCTACGGCCAGATCCATGGCAACGCGCCGATCATGGTGGGCGACAGCATCGCCAATGGCGGCGCAACGTTCGGCAGCACCACCACCAATGCCACGGCGACCGGCACGTTCAACGCCGGTGCGATCGGCGCGACCGCGTCGATCCATGGCATCGGCCCCGTGGGCGGTTTCGGTCACTGAGCAGCACGCAATCCGGACGGCTTCGGCCGTCCGGTCGAGAGGACATCATGAAAACCCTTGCGCTTGCCTTATCTCTGTCGCTGTCGCTGGTGGCCTTTTCCGCGGGCGCCCAGACCAGTTCTTCCGCCGCGACCACCTCGGCCTCGTCGGGCTCCACCAATGCCGGCAACAACCAGGGCATCACGCTCAATTCCAACAACAGTGGATCGAGCACCCTGCGGACCGCGCCGCCGATCGGCGCACAGAGCTTCTATGGTTCGTTCTCTTCCGACAGCTGCATGGTGTCGGCGGGCGGCGGCGGCTCAGTGGTCGGCTTCGGCATGAACGTGGCGTTCCCGGTCGAGGACCAGAAGTGCAGTCTGCGGCGCAACTTCGAGCGCACCATGCAGGCGGCCGCGTCGACCAAGGATCCGGACCGGTCGCGCCGGCTGGAGACGGCCGCCGTGGACATCCTGTGCCAGACCGACGATCGGACCAAGGCCGCGCTCACCGCGCAGGGCCTGTGCACCAATCCCTCGCTGACCACGGCGGATCACCGCTTCGAGAATCCCTCGCAGAACGTCGCGCAGACCGCGCCCGTCGCGCCGACGCAAGCGCAGTACGCGCCCGCCCAGCCGCAGTCGCCCAGCGCCCAGTACATGGCGCCGGCGCCGGTCGCGCAGGCCTACCCGGTGATGTCGGGGCAGAACGCCATGGTCAATGCGCCGACGCTGCGCAATCCGCGCATGGACCGGCAGGGCCTGGCCGACTTCTATTCGCCGGGTTGATGATCGTGTGCGGCGATCGCGGTTCCAGGCGTTCAGGGCGTTGCGGCGGGCGTGGCCGCGGCGCCCGGCCCCTCGGCCGCGCCGGGCTGCTGCAAGGCCGCGGTCTGTGGCGCGGATGCCAGCAGCATCGTGGGCGGCGACGATACCTCCAGCCCGGCGTCATGCAGCCGCTGCAGCAGCGTGAACAGCAGCGCGCTGCGCACGCCGTAGGACGAGCGTGGCGACGAGACATAGCCCTTGGCGTTGAACACCAGGTTGCCGCCCTCGATGCCATCCAGGAACACATTCGGCGCCGGCGTCTCCAGCACATCCTCATGGTCGGCGAAGGCTTGCAGGATCAGCTCGCGCACCCGTTGCGCATCGGTTGACAGCGGCAGCGGCAACTTGATCTGCACCAGCCCCAGCGGGTTGGACCGCGTGACATTGCGCACCGTCTTGGTCACGAACTCCGAATTCGGCACGATCACCGTGGAACGGTCGCCCATCTGGATTTCCGTGGCGCGCACGTTGATGCGCAGGATGTCGCCCTCCACGCCGCCCAGCGAGACCCAGTCGCCCACCTTGACCGGCCGCTCGGCCAGCAGGATCAGGCCCGACACAAAGTTCTGCACCACCGCCTGCAGGCCGAAACCGATACCTACGGACAGCGCGCTGGCGATCCACGCCACCCGTTCGAGCCCGATGCCGGCGGCCGACAGCGACAGCGCCACCGCCAGCACGAAGCCGGCATAGCCGAACAGCGTCGCGGCCGACAGCTGCATGCCCGGATCCAGTTCCGTCGTCGGCAGGTAACGGTTCGACAGCCAGCGCTTGAGCATCTTCACGCCCAGCAGCGACAGGCCCAGCACCAGCAGGGCTTGCAGCACCGCGCCCGGACGGATCTGCGCTTCGCCGATGGCCAGGCCCTTGCGCAGCTGGTCGAAGCGCTGCAGCAGGTCCATCGGCCCTTCGCCGAACGGCGCCAGCAGCAGGATCAGGGCCAGCAGGCCCACCGCCACGCGGCCCACGCCGGACAGCAGCACGGCGGCCTGGTCGCGCAGGCTGGGGCCTTCGCTGTCTTCGCGGTGTGACGTGCCCAGCAAGGTGCTGAAGCCGTCCTCGATCAGCACGGCCAGCAGGTAGGCCGACGCCAGGATAATCACGACCCACAGCACCTGCTTGGTCAGGAAACTGCCGAAGGCGACGTAGCCAGCCAGCAGGCTGGCCAGGCTGATCGCCAGCACCGTGCCGGTCGCGGTCAGCAGCAGCGAGGTCCAGAAGGGCGGCGGCGGGCCGTCTTCCCGCAACGCGCGGCGCCGCAGCCGGCGGCCGATCGACAGCGCCACCGCCATCGTCACCATCACGAACACGGCCACGATGCCGGTCAGGGTGATGGTGGTGGTGAGACTGGCGTTGAGCAGCACAGGCAGCCGTTCGGCCAGCCAGATCATCACGACGATCACGCCCAGCACGCCGGGCAGCCAGCGCAGGCGGTGCGCCACCTTGTCGGAGATCGGCGGCAGCCGCCATGACGGCCGGTTGGCGGACAGCAGCGCATAGCCCAGGCCCGACACATAGCCGCCAAAACAGACCGTGGCGACCAGATTGGCCAGCAGGGCGCTGGTGTTTTCCGACAGCTGTGAATTCCAGTCCAGGCCGATGTGGATCAGCAGCGCGATGACCCCGGGCGTGGCGACGGCCAGCGTCAACAGCGCCACCGCCAGGAACGAGCGGCGCAGGCGTCCGGGCGGCACGCGCGTGGCCGTGAGCCGCAACAGCACCCGGCCGATCCAGACGCGTAGCGCGATCGCCAGCGCCGCCGCGGCGGCCAGCAGCAGCCAGCCCCATTTCGGCGTCTGGCCGACGGCGGTGGCCAGATCGTTGCGCAGCGCCACCAGGCGCTCCAGGTCGCCGGGGAATTCCTCGCGGAATTCGGCCCAGAATTGGCCAGACAGGAACGAGTCGCGCCGTTCGCCCAGGCGCGCCTGGAATTGCGTGCGGCGCAGGCCCGAGATCTGTTCCGCGGTCTGCGCGGCATCGACCGACAGCAGCCGCGCCAGCTTGATCTGCGCGTCCAGCGCGCGGCTGTTCTTTTCCAGCTGCATGCGCTGCGCCGCCACGTCGGGCGCTTCCTTGACGCCCTCCGGCGGCGCGCCCAGCTCGCTCAGGCGCGCGGTCACGCTGGTCAGCTGCGGCGTGAGCGCATCGGCGGTGGCATCCGCCTTGGACTGGATGTCGAGGGCATCGCCGCGCTGCTTGAGCAGGTCGGCGTCGTCGGTCTCGTCCGGGACGCGCTTGCGGATGTCGTCGAGCTGCTTGCGGGCGCCGGCCAGCATGGCGTCCGTTTCGGCGGGCGACGCGGGCGCGGCGGCGAACGCGGGCGCCAGGCACAGCGCCAGCAGCAGGCCGGCGATCAGCGCGGCAAAAGAACGGCGGCGCGGCAGGGCGCGCAAGAGCGGATGTTGCGGGTTCGGGATCATGATTCTTGGGGCGATGGGATCGCGTCGAGGCGGCAGCATAACAAGCCGCGGCCCGGTCCGCTGCAACAAAAACTCAGCTATGTCCCCCGTTAGATTCCGGCCTTCGCCGGCGCCGATCCGTGGGCGTGGGAAACCAAAAAACGGGGGCGGATTTGAACCGGAATCCCGGTGGCCGTCGCCAGGCGGGCGGGGCCTCGCGGCTGCGGCTTCAGGACTGCGCCGCGCGCTTATCGGCCCGGGCCCGCCGGGGCCCGCCCAGCACCGCGTCGCAGACCTCCAGCCAGGCGCGGGCGGCGTACGACAGGTAACCGGATTGCTGCCAGATGTGGCCGACCTCCCATTGCAGGCCGGACTTGGCCAGCTTGGCGGTGCTGAGCCCGCGCGTCTTCATCCGCAGCATCAGCGGTTCGGGCAGCAGCGCCACGCCCAGGCCGGCCGACGCCATCGCCACCAGGAAGTCCCAGTGCGCGCTCTGAGCCGCGATGCCGGGTTGCAGCCCGGCATCGGCAAACGCCTGGCGCAGCCGCCGCGTCATGGCGAAATCGTCCGTGGGAATCAGCAGGCGGGTATCGCGCAGCGCGCTCAAGGGCAGCGAGGTCTTGCCGGCCCAGGCCGCGTCGGGCGGCCCGATCACCCAGATCGGATAGCTGCCGAAGGCCTGCGCCGCCAGGCCGCTGTCGGGCGCGATCGGCAGGATGGTGGCGCCCACTTCCAGTTCGCCGCCCGCCACCAGGTCCTCGACCGCGCGGCCGGTGCCTTCCCGCAGGGTCAGGTGGATGCCGGGGTGCAGTTCGCGAAAGCGCTTGACCACCGGCGTGAACAGCAGGTTGATCATGGGCGGGATGCCGACCTCCAGCGAACCGCGCTGCAACTCCGCCGTCTGGCGCATTTCCTCGCTCAGCTGGCGCATGGTTTCCAGCACCTGCAGGCCGCGCTGGTACATCACGCGGCCAGTGTCGGTGGGGCGCGCCGTGTGGCCGTCGCGCACCAGCAGCGGCGTGCCGGCTTCCTCTTCCAGCTGGCGGATCATCTTGCTGACGGTGGACTGCGTCACGAACAGCGCCTTGGCCGCCTGCGTGAAGCTGGCGTGCCGGACCGTCTCGACGAAGTACCGCAAGGCGCGCACGTCCAAGGCTCATCTCCTCTGCAAGGCGCGGAACATTCAAATAATGAAAAAAACGACTGGATTGGATGATTTTAAGTCATTACGAGATTTGGCTGGCGCTTCCTATACTGCGGAAAATTCGTCCCGAAGCCGGCCTGCCAGGCGCTTCGGGCATCAGGAAACGCCGCGCTAGACGGCGCCTGGATGCGAGCGGCAGCGCCGCCGCGTCCGGCCGCGAGCCGCCGGCTTTTGAATCTGGAGACACCATGCATACCGACCGTATCCGCCATCCCGGGCTACGCGCCAAGATCACGTCCGCCGAACAGGCGGCCCTGCTGGTGCAGGACGGCATGACCGTCGGCATGAGCGGCTTCACCCGCGCCGGCGACTGTAAGTCGGTGCCGGCCGCGCTGGCTGAACGGGCGGGGCGCGAACCGCTCGCCATCACCCTCATCACGGGCGCCTCGCTGGGCCACGACACCGACAAGGTGCTGGCGCAGGCTAACGCGCTGGCGCGCCGCATGCCGTTCCAGGTCGACACCACCCTGCGGCGCAAGATCAACCAGGGCGAGATCGCCTTCATCGACCAGCACCTGTCCGAGACGGCCGAGCAACTGCGCGCCGGCCACATCGGCCCGGTCGACGTGGCCATCATCGAAGCCGCCGCCATCACCGAGACCGGCGCGATCGTGCCGACGATGTCGGTGGGCAACTCGGCCTCGTTCGCGCAACAGGCGCGCTGCGTCATCATCGAGCTGAACCTGGGCGTGCCGGCCGCGATCGAGGGCCTGCACGACATCTATGTTCCGGCCGATCGCCCGAACCGCGAGCCCATGGGCCTGGTGACGGCCGACCAGCGCATCGGCCAGCCGTTCATCGAGGTGGATCCCGACAAGATCGCCGCCATCGTCATCACGCACGAGCCGGACAGCCCCTCCAACGCCTTGCCCCCGGATGCCGAAACCAACGCCATCGCCGCGCACATCAACGCGTTCCTGCGCCGCGAAGTGGACGCCGGCCGCCTGACCAATTCACTGCTGCCGCTGCAGGCCGGCATCGGCACCATCGCCAACGCCGTGCTGCACGGTTTTGAATCGTCGGATTTCGACGGGCTGACGATGTACTCCGAAGTGCTGCAGGACAGCGCCATCGAGCTGCTCGACCAGGGCAAGCTGGCCTTCGCCTCGGCCTCGTCCATCACGGTGTCCAAGCCGGTGTACGAGAAGATCCTCGCCAATATCGACCACTACCGCGAACGCATCGTGCTGCGCCCGCAGGAGATCAGCAACGCGCCGGAGATCGTGCGCCGCCTGGGCATCATCGCCATCAATACCGCGCTGGAGTTCGACATCTACGGCAACGTCAACTCGACCCACGTTGGCGGCACGCACATGATGAACGGCATCGGCGGTTCCGGCGACTTCGCCCGCAATGCGCACCTGGCGATCTTCGTGTCGAAATCCATGGCCAAGAACGGCGATATCTCCAGCGTCGTGCCGATGGTGTCCCACGTGGACCACACCGAGCATGACGTCGACGTGCTGGTCACCGAATGCGGCCTGGCCGACCTGCGCGGCCTGGCGCCGCGCGAACGCGCCCGCGCCGTCATCCAGCACTGCGTGCACCCGTCGTATCGCGAAGCCCTGCAGGATTATTTCGACCGGGCCTGCGAGCGCGGCGGTCAGACCCCCCATCTGCTGGAAGAGGCGTTCGCGTGGCACCAGCGCTTCAACGAGACCGACAGCATGCGGACAGTGCCGCCCGCGACCCGCAAGGTCGCCTGATCCGGTTCCCGCCGACTACCCGCCACGGGACGTTCAAGCCCTCTGGCGGGTCATTCCTTCTTGGCGCGCGTCGTCTTGGCTGCGTCATGGGCAGCGGCGGTCACCAGACTCTTGCTGGAGCGTTCCAGCTCGTCGCGCAGCCATTGCTTCAGCGCCACCAGCGGTTCCCAGTCGCGCAGGCTGGGCCGGTAGACCAGGTGATAGGTCTGGGCCTGCTCATAATGCACGGTCACCGGTGACACCTGCACCAGCCGCCCGGCGCAGATCGCGTCCGCGGCCAGCAATTCGCGTCCCAGAGTGATGCCCAGGCCCTGTTCAGTGGCCTGCAGCATCATGCCGGCATCGTTGAACGTGGCGACCGGCGTCACCGGCACGCTCAGTCCGGCCGCGTTGAACCAGTGCTGCCACATGTCGCGATCGCCCAGCAGGGGTTGGCGCGCCAGCGTCTCGGGCGTGTTGTCGGGCAAGGCCGCCGCCGTTTCGGGCGAGGCCAACGCGATCAACGGCAACGGCATATCGAACAGCGGTTCGGACTCGACGCCCGGCCACGGGCCGCGGCCGAATCGCAGCGCGGCGTGAAAACCATCGCGCAGCAGATCCACTACCTGCTGCGATGTCTCGATCTGCAGCGACAGGTCCGGGTGGCGCTTGTGCCAGCGCGTCATGCGCGGCAGCAGCCAGCGCTGCGCGAACGAGGGCAGCACCGACACGCGCAACTGCTGCGCGCTGCCGGTCGCGGCGGCCGAGGCCGCCATCAGGCCTTCGTCCAGCAACACCATCGCGCTCTGCACGCGGCACAGCAGCGCCGCACCGGCCGGGTTCAGCACGATGCCGCGCCCGCTGCGCTCGAACAAGGGGAAGCCTAGTTGTTCTTCCAGCCCCTTGATCTGCTGGCTGACCGCGCTGTGGGTCAGATGCAGGCGTTCGGCCGCCGCGCGCAGGTTCTGCAGTTCGGCGACGGCGCGGAAGGCGGGCAGGGTATTCAGGGGCAGGCGCATGGGAAAGGGGGGGGGGCGGGACGCCAGGAAGTTTCGCGGACATTCCGTCGAGGGCCTGGCCAGCCCACGGAGAGAATGCTTCGATTGGTTAGCTTAACTGACCGTCCTGGGTAAAACAATTCGATTTTCAGGCGCGATTTGGGCGAATACGCTTACCAAAACGGACTAAATCGAGGAGCCCAGCCATGTCCGCCCAAACCTGCATCCAGACCTCTCCCGCTTTCGGCGCGGCCTGCCCGGCGCCCAAGCGGGCAAATATGCCTGACGTGTCGTCGTCCGCGGCGCCGGCTATCCCGGTTTCACAACCAGCGGCCCGCGACCTGGAAGCGCCCGTCTCCGGCGCCAACCGCGCGGCCGTGCCGCCGGGTGGTTTCATCGTCCGTCTCTGGCGTGCCTATCGCCAACGGTGTGCCGACAGGGTCCTGCGCAACCTGGCGGATGAAATGGATGTCCACATGCTGAAGGACGTGGGCGCGCCGGAATGGCTGGTGAACCAGGCCACCGTCGAGCAATCGCTCAAGCGGGTCACCCGCATCGACACCCTGCGCTGGTGATGAGGCAGGGTGGTTGGGGTGGGAGGGAATATGCCTTCCCGGTCCCCGCCCTAGCCGGCGGCCGTTCCTGATTCCCATTCCTGCCACTATATATAGACAGGTGGTTGCGGCGTTCATTGACCACTGGTGGGCGGACGTGCAGCATGGAAGGGCGCGTTGCCGGCTAATGGCGTACAGCTGGGGGTGGCACACAGCTGGGGGTGGCACACAGCTGGGGGTGGCACACAGCTGGGGGGAGGGGCTCGCCAACCGAGGGCGAACGCCTCGTTTCCCCCTCCCTCTCTATATATAGATGCGTGCTTCCGACGGTAGATATGGCTGCTCGATGCTCACTCCCGCGATAAGTCCTATATGGAGAGGCTATCCCTATAGAGATCTCCCCCCCGGGTGAATTCATAGGGAAACCCCAGACCGATGGCTAGCCGTCAGCAGCCGACGGGGCGCCCATAGGCCTGGCGCTCGACCAGGTCGATGCGATTCGCCCTGATCCAGCAGGGACACACGGCTCCTCCTATATAGAGAGAGGCGAAGAGAAGGGCCGGCGGGCGCGAATGCGCATGTCTGTGCCCCCCCCAAAAAAAATGTGCCGTGCCGGCCATCCTGTACTGAGGAAGGCTGGAACCGGCCCGCGAGCCAGTCACCGCGAGCGATCCGAGAGCCGGGGCACACGGAAATCATCATCTTTCTGCAAAATGAGTGTCATGCTGGCGTGACAAGCGAAAATTCTGTGCTATAGTCTCGCTCCTTCGCAGTTCAAGCAGTTTTGAGCAGCGAGGCCAGGCAAGTGCAACGGATTCAACGCTACGGCGACGGATCTGCCGCAGGGCAGCAAGGCGGTGAGTTAGTAATAACTCTCTCGAACCGGTGGTCAGCGAATTTTGCAAAAGGTGGTGCAAATCAGGCAGAAGCCAGTTGCATAACCTGCAAAAATTGTGCTATAGTCTTGGGCTTGGCTGGTGACGGCAAATCAGGGTTTACCCGGTAGGGTGGTCTGAAAGACGTTGCAAGCCGACTGGGCGGTAACCAACCTCTGGAGCGATCCGGAGCTGCTGCGAAGTGAAGTGATTCACGAAGCGGCGGGGTTGCAAGATAGGATGCAAATTAGGCAAAAGCCGGTTGCATAATCTGCAAAAGTTGTGTTATAGTTTCAGGCTTGGCAGTTACCGAAAACTTAGGGTTAACCCTGATATTTCGATAGCTGCT
>NZ_CADIJR010000004.1 GCF_902859645.1 Achromobacter insuavis
GACCGCGCCCCCGTTGCCGCCGCGCCCCAGGCCAGCCGCGCCGCCGGCCGCCGCGTGCCGCATTCCGGCATGCGCCGCGCCATCGCCCGCCGCCTGACCGAAAGCAAGCAGCAGGTGCCGCACTTCTACCTGACCGTGGATTGCCGCATGGACGCCTTGCTGGCCCTGCGCGCGCAGGCCAACCAGGGCGGCGCGGTCAAGCTGTCGGTCAATGATTTCATCGTGCGCGCCGCCGCCCTGGCGCTGCGCGAGGTGCCCGAGGTCAACGCCAGCTGGCACGATGACGCCATCGAATTCCACGCCGGCGCCGACATCAGCGTCGCCGTGGCCACCGACGGCGGCCTGGTCACGCCCATCGTGCGCGACGCCGACGTCAAGCCGCTGTCCGCCATCGCCGGCGAGATCGTCGAGCTGGCCGGCCGCGCCAAGGTCAACCGCCTCAAGCCCGAGGAATTCACTGGCGGCTCGCTGACGGTCAGCAACCTCGGCATGTACGGCATCAAGCAGTTCGCCGCCATCATCAACCCGCCGCAGGCCGCGATCCTGGCGGTGGGCGCGGCCGAGCGCCGCCCGGTGGTGGACGACAACGGCGGCCTGCAGGCCGCCACCGTCATGACCGTGACGCTGTCGGCCGACCACCGCGTGGTGGACGGCGCCGTCGGCGCGCGCTGGCTGGCCGCGTTCCGCGCGCTGATCGAGAACCCCGTGCGCATCCTGCTGTGAGCCCCGCCATGACCAAGACTTCGTTTGACCTGGTGGTGGTGGGCGGCGGACCCGGCGGCTACGTGGCCGCCATCCGCGCGGCCCAGCTGGGCCTGTCCACCGCGCTGGTGGAGCGCGCCGAGCTGGGCGGCATCTGCCTGAACTGGGGCTGCATTCCGACCAAGGCGCTGCTGCACAGCGCCACCGTGCTGCGCGCCTGCCGCGAAGCCGACCACTACGGCGTGACCGGCGCGGGCGCGGCGCAACCCGACCTGCCCGCGATGGTGGCGCGCTCGCGCAAGGTCGCCGGCCGC
Source organism: Achromobacter insuavis (assembly GCF_902859645.1). Lineage (GTDB taxonomy): Bacteria > Pseudomonadota > Gammaproteobacteria > Burkholderiales > Burkholderiaceae_B > Achromobacter > Achromobacter insuavis. The sequence continues at coordinate 1,017 of NZ_CADIJR010000004.1, forward strand.
CTGGGCCAGGGCGTGGCGCACCTGATGAAAAAGAACGGCGTCACGGTGTTCGCCGCCAGCGCCAGGCTGGCCGGCGGCGGCCGCGTCGCGCTCGACAACGGCGCCACGCTGTCGGCCCGCCACATCATCCTGGCCACCGGCGCGCGCGCCCGCGAGCTGCCGGCGCTGCCGGTGGGCGAACGCATCTGGGCCTACCGCCAGGCGCTGACGCCGCCGGCGCTGCCCAAGTCGCTCCTGGTGGTGGGCGCGGGCGCGATCGGCGCCGAGTTCGCCAGCTTCTACCGCGCGGTCGGAGCGGAGGTGACGCTGATCGACATGACCGCCGAGATCCTGCCGCAGGAAGACGCCGAGATCTCCGCGCTGGCGCGCAAGGCCTTCGAGAAGCAGGGCATCCGCGTGCTGACGCAGTGCGCGGTCAAGTCATCCAGCCTGACGGCCACGGGCGTCAAGGCCGTGCTGGAGCAACAGGGCAAGCAGATCGAGCTGGAGGTCGAGCGCGTCATCGTGGCCGCCGGCATCGTCGGCAACGTCGAGGACCTGGGCCTGGAGCAGACCCGCGTGAAGGTGGAGAAGACCCACATCGTCACCGACGGCCTGTGCCGCACCGCCGAGCCGGGCGTCTACGCTATCGGCGACGTGGCCGGCGCGCCGTGGCTGGCGCACAAGGCCAGCCACGAAGCCGTGCTGTGCGTCGAAGCCATCGCCGGCCTGCCGGCGCATGCGCTCGACCCGCTGCGCATCCCCGCCTGCACGTATTCGCACCCGCAGGTCGCCAGCATCGGCATGACCGAGGCCCGCGCGCGCGAACACGCCAAGGCGACGGGCGGCGAGATCCGCGTCGGCAAATTCACCTTCGCCGGCAACGGCAAGGCCATCGCCATGGGCGAGGACCAGGGGTTGGTGAAGACGGTGTTCGACGCCAGGACCGGCGAGCTGCTGGGCGCGCACATCATCCACCCCGAGGCGTCCGAGCTGATCGCCGGCTACGGCGTGGCGGCGGCGCTGGAAGCCACCGAGGAAGACCTGATGCACACCGTGTTCGCGCATCCGACGCTGTCGGAAACGCTGCACGAATCGGTGCTGGCGGCTTTCGGCCGGGCGCTGCACGGCTAAGGCACGTAGCAGCGCGCAGGGGCCTGGCGCGGACCGTCATCGGTCGCGCCAGGCCCCTGCCCTCACAACCGGCTGGCGAAGAAATCCAGGAAGCAGGCGATGCGCCGCGACAGCTGCGTGTTGCGGTAGTACACCGCGTGCATCGGCTGCAGGTAGTCGGTGTGCAGGTCTTCCATGATGCGCACCAGGCGCCCTTCGATCAGATCGTCGCGCGACACGAAATCCGACAGGCAGGCGATGCCCACGCCGCGCAGCGCCAGGTGGCGCTGCGTCTCGCCGCTGGAGGTGGCCAGCGTGGGCGTGGCCAGATAGGTCGAGCCGCCCGCGTGGCGCAGCGGCCAGACGTTCAGGCTTTCGGGTTGGGTGAAACCCAGCAGTTCGTGCCGGGCAAGGTCCTCGACCGTGCGCGGCACCCCGCGCCGCGCCAGGTACTCCGGGCTGGCCATCAGCCAGCGCGGACGCGGACGCATCGGCCGCGCGTGCAGCGTGGAATCGTTCAGCGGCCCCATGCGCAGGGCCACGTCGGTGCGATGCTCGATCAGGTCGACGATGCGGTCGTTGCTGGTCAGCTCCAGCGAGATCGCCGGATACTCGCGACGGAAGTCGGCCACGTGCGGCACCACGCAATGCAGCATCACCGGCACCGAGGCGTCGACGCGCAGGCGGCCGGCCGGCTGCTGGTTGACGATGCGCATGCACTCCTCGGCCTCTTCCAGCGACTGCACGATCTGGCGCGCCTTCTGCAGGAAGTGCGCGCCCTCGGCGGTCAGCTCCATGCGCCGCGTGGTGCGGGTCAGCAGCGTCACGCCCAGGTCTTCCTCCAGGCGCGACAGGCCGCGGCTGACGCCGGACGCGGTCTGGCCCAGCATTTCGGCGGCCGCGCTCATCGAACCGGCGTCGACCACGCCCAGGAACAGCCGCAGGGCCTCTGAATTGAGCGCCATTTTTGACTCCGGATCACAAGTATCCGGATTTTATAGCGCGCCGCCGCCGCAATTGCGCGGTGTCCTGGCCGACGGCGGGGTTATCCGGCAGCGCGGCCGCAAAAGAAAAGCGGCGCACGCGGCGCCGCTTTTTTCACTGCATCGACCCGCGGCCGATCAACGCTTCTGCTTGAGCTGCGACAGGTCGCGCACCGCGCCGCGGTCGGCCGAGGTGGCCAGCGCCGCGTAGGCCTGCAGGGCCTGCGACACCACGCGCTCGCGGCCCACCGGCAGCCAGCCGCCATCCTCGCGCGCGTTCATCGCGGCGCGGCGGCGGGCCAGTTCCTCGTCGGACACCGCCAGGTGCATCTTGCGGTTGGGGATGTCGATCTCGATGGTGTCGCCCTCTTGCACCAGGCCGATGGTGCCGCCCTCGGCCGCTTCGGGCGAGGCGTGGCCGATCACCAGACCCGACGAGCCGCCCGAGAAGCGGCCATCGGTGAACAGCGCGCAGGTCTTGCCCAGGCCCTTGGACTTCAGGTAGGACGTGGGATACAGCATTTCCTGCATGCCGGGGCCGCCCTTGGGGCCTTCGTAGCGGATCACCACCACGTCGCCCGCCACGACCTTGTCGCCCAGGATGCCTTCGACGGCATCGTCCTGGCTTTCGAACACGCGCGCGCGGCCGGTGAAGACCCACTGCGATTCATCCACGCCCGCGGTCTTGACGATGCAGCCCTTCTCGGCCAGGTTGCCGTACAGCACGGCCAGGCCGCCGTCCTTGGAGTAGGCGTTTTCCTTGCTGCGGATGCAGCCGGTCTGGCGGTCGGTGTCCAGCGTCAGGAAGGTGGCGTCCTGGCTGAAGGCCACGGTGGTGGGGATGCCGCCGGGCGCCGCGCGGTAGAACTTCTGCGCCGCTTCGCCGGCGCCGCCGGCCACGTCCCATTGCGCGATGGCGTTGCCCAGCGTGCCGCTGTGCACGTTGCCGCAGGACAGGTCGAGCAGGTCGGCGCGCGCCAGTTCGCCCAGGATGCCGAGGATGCCGCCGGCGCGGTGCACGTCTTCGATGTGGTACTTGTCGGTGGCGGGCGCGGCCTTGCACAGGCACGGCACCTTGCGCGAGATGCGGTCGATGTCGGCCATGGTGAAGTCGACGCCGGCTTCCTGCGCCGCGGCCAGCAGGTGCAGCACGGTGTTGGTCGAGCCGCCCATGGCCACGTCCAGCGCCATGGCGTTCTGGAACGCGCTCTTGGTGGCGATGCTGCGCGGCAGGACCGATTCGTCTTCCTCGACGTAGTAGCGGCGGCACAGGTCCACCACCAGGCGGCCGGCCTGCTCGAACAGGCCCTTGCGCCAGGCGTGCGTGGCGACGATGGTGCCGTTGCCCGGCAGCGCCAGGCCGATGGCCTCGGTCAGGCAGTTCATCGAGTTGGCGGTGAACATGCCGGAACAGGAGCCGCAGGTCGGACACGCGCTGCGTTCGACTTCGGCCACTTCGGCGTCCGACACTTTCGGGTCGGCGGCCTTGATCATGGCGTCGATCAGGTCGATCTTGGCGATCACCTTGCCGTCGGTCGGCGACTTGACCTTGCCGGCTTCCATCGGGCCGCCGGACACGAACACCACGGGAATGTTCAGGCGCATCGCGGCCATCAGCATCCCCGGGGTGATCTTGTCACAGTTCGAGATGCAGACCATGGCGTCGGCACAGTGCGCGTTGACCATGTATTCGACCGAGTCGGCGATCAGTTCGCGCGACGGCAGCGAATACAGCATGCCGCCGTGGCCCATGGCGATGCCGTCATCGACGGCGATCGTGTTGAATTCCTTGGCGACGCCGCCGGCGGCCTCGATCTCCTTGGCGACCAGCGCGCCCAGGTCGCGCAGGTGCACGTGGCCCGGCACGAACTGCGTGAACGAGTTGACCACCGCGATGATCGGCTTGCCGAAGTCTCCGTCCTTCATGCCGGTGGCGCGCCACAGGGCGCGGGCGCCGGCCATGTTGCGGCCGTGGGTCGAGGTGCGGGAACGGTAGTGCGGCATGATCTTGTCTCAGGCTATTAGCGTGGGCGGCAAAACGGTAAATAATACGCTGGTTCCGGCCGGCAGCGGCCGCAGGCCGCCCCGAGGCCGCGCCGTGGCCATCAGGCGGACGCCGCGCCGCGCGCCGCAAACGCGCTGGGCGGCTCGCCCAGCGCCTTGCGGAACATGGCCGCGAAGGCGCTGGGGCTCTCGTAGCCCAGATCCAGGGCCACATCCAGCACCCGCTCGCCGCGCGCCAGCCGCTCCATCGCCGCCAGCAGCCGCGCCTGCTGGCGCCAGCGGCCGAAGGTCATGCCGGTGTGCCGCAGGAACAGGCGATGCACCGTCTTGGGATCCACCCCCAATTCCCGCGCCCAGTCGGCCGCGCCCGCCTGGCGCTCGGGGTGACGCACGATGGCGCGGCAGATGCGCGCCAGGCGCGGCTCGGACGGCTGCGGCAGGTGCAGCGGCAGCACCGGCTCCTGTTTCAGTTCGTCCAGCAGCAGCATCATCAGGCGGCCGTCGCGGGTGCCCGGCTGCCAATCCAGCGGCACTTCGGCTGCCGCCACCATCAGCTCGCGCAAGAGCGGCGAGATCGACAGCACGCAGCATTCGGTGGGCAGGTGCGAGGCCGCGCCCGGCTCGACGAACACCGTGCGCATGCGCGGTTCGCCGCTCATGCGGATGGCGTGCGAGACCCAGGCCGGCACCCACACGCCGCGCGTGGGCGGCACCACCCAGATGCCCGCATCGGTATCGACCACCATCACGCCCGAGATCGCGTACAGCAGCTGCGAACGGCGGTGGCGATGGCGCCGCACGCGGTGCCCGTCCTCGTAATCCACCGCCAGCGCGGCCACCGGCCGCTGCGACGATTCGTACGGAAACAGGTCCAGGTCGGCGGGCTTGCGCGATCCGGAGGGGCGCGGCGGTGCTTTGGATTTGTCCATTTCTCGACGATTCATGCCCAGCTGGCGGTAGACGGTCTTTTCCAGTGTACCTATCCTGCCCGCATTGCCGTTGATTTCCCTGCCGTCCGCGTTCCGATCATGCGTCTTCGTCCCCGCTCCCCCGCCACCCGCGCCGCCTTGCGCGGCCGGCGCGCGCGCCTGGCCGGGAAATCAGACGCCTTCGCACTTGCGCGCGCCGTCCCGCCGACGCTACGACTAGCGCGCGGTTGCCGGGCCTTGCGCCCCGTGGCCGCCCGGCAGCCCCGGGCCCTCTGACGGGTCCGTCCGCCACCTCCCTTGCCCGACCGCCGCCGCAGACCGGCGGCCCCAGACGCCGCGCGCCGCGCGGCCGGAGGTTTCCATGCTCGACCATCCCCAACACAAGTACCGCCCCGTCCAGCCCTTTGCCCGCGACTACGCCGAGCGCCAATGGCCGGCCCGCCGCCCGAGCGCGCCGCCCATCTGGATGAGCACCGATCTGCGCGACGGCAACCAGGCGCTGATCGACCCCATGGACGCAGCCCGCAAGCTGCGCTTTTTCGAACAGCTGGTGGCGGTGGGACTGAAGGAGATCGAAGTCGCGTTCCCGTCGGCTTCCGACACCGACTTCAATTTCGTGCGCAAGCTGATCGAGGAGAACCGCATTCCCGCCGACGTCACCATCGAGGTCCTGACCCAGTCGCGGCCCGACCTGATCGCGCGCACCTTCGAATCGCTGCGCGGCGCGCCGCGCGCCATCGTGCACCTGTACAACCCGATCGCGCCGCAATGGCGCCGCATCGTGTTCGGCATGAGCCGCGCCGAGATCAAGGAGATCGCGCTGGCCGGCACGCGCCAGATCCGCGCCCTGGCCGACGCGCATCCGGACACCGAATGGATCTACCAGTATTCGCCCGAGACCTTCAGCCTGGCCGAACTGGATTTCGCGCTGGAGGTCTGCGATGCGGTCAGCGCCATCTGGCGTCCGACGCCGGCGCGCAAGATGATCATCAACCTGCCGTCGACGGTGGAATGCACGACCGCCAACGTCTATGCCGACCAGATCGAATGGATGCACCGCCGCCTGGCGCGGCGCGACAGCATCGTGCTGAGCGTGCATCCGCACAACGACCGCGGCACCGCCGTGGCCTCGGCCGAACTGGCGCTGCTGGCCGGCGCCGACCGGGTCGAGGGCTGCCTGTTCGGCAATGGCGAACGCACCGGCAACGTCGACCTGGTGACGCTGGCGCTGAACCTGGATCGCCAGGGCATCGCCAGCGGCCTGGACTTCACCGGCATGGCCGCCGTGCGCGACTGCGTCGAGGCGTGCAACCAGCTGCCGGTGGACGTGTTCCACCCCTATGCGTTCATGCCCGCAGCGCCAGCAACGCTTCCTGCAGGTGCCGCAGTCCACGGCTGAGCGGCTTGTCCCGGCGCACCACGATGGCCAGGGTGCGCGCCAGGCGCGGCGCCAGCGAGCGCACGGCCAGGCTGTCGCGGTGGCCGGCGCCGCTCACCGCCAGCCTGGGCAGCACGGCGCAGGCCAGGCCGGCGGCCACGATTTCCTTCATGGCCTCGGTGCTGCCCAGTTCCATGACCGGCTTGGGCGCCATCCCGGCTTCCTCGAACCAGTCATCCACCAGCCGCCGGGTGCGCGCGCCCGGCTCGAACAGCACCAGCGGCAACGCCGCCAACGCCTGCGGCGTGACGGCATCCGGCATGGCGATGGGGCCGCGCGCCGGAAAGATGGCCACGAACTCGTCTTCCAGCACCGGGGTGACCTCGAACATGCGGCCCGGCGCCGGCAGCGTCACCAGGCCGATGTCCAGCGTGTTGTTCTCCAGCCCGCGCAGCATGTCGGCGGTATTGCCGGTGCTGGCCACCACGTCCAGCGCCGGAAAGCGCCGCCGCAGGCTCGCCAGCAGTGGCGGCAGCAGATAGGTGCAGGCGGTGGCGCCGGTGCCCAGCCGCACCCGCCCCGTCACCTGCGCGGCGTGCGCCGTCATGGCCTGCTCGGCCTGCGCCAGCGCCGTGTCGATCGCGCGGATGTGGGTCAGCAGTTCCAGCCCGGCGGCGGTCGGCCCCGCTCGCCGGCCCACCCGCTCGACCAGCTTCAGGCCGAAGCGGCGTTCGAGCTGGCGCACCTGCAGGCTGACGGCGGGCTGGGTGATGCCGCCCCGTTCGGCCGCGGCCGAGAAACTGCCCAGTTCGATCACCTGCGCGAAGGTGCGCAGGGCGTCCAGATTGAGTCCGCGCATGGGTCCATCCGGCGCCGTGCGGCCGCCGCCTTGGTCAAAGTTTTACTTATGAAAACGATAATAGACCAAAGCTTTATTTATGCATGGCCTTGCGCGACACTGGCGACTCGTTTTCGCGCCGCGCCGGCGCGCCTTTCTCCGCTTCCCCATGCCGCAACCTGCCGCCCCCCTCCTGATCCGCGATAGCGCGGATGCCGACCTGCCCGCCATCAAGGCCCTCTACGCGCACCACGTCCAGCACGGCACCGCGTCGTTCGAGCTGGAGCCGCCCTCCATCCAGGAGATGCGCCAGCGGCGCGCCGGCGTGCTGGAAAAGGACATGCCCTATCTGGTGGCGGAGATCGACGGCGAAGTGGTGGGCTATGCCTACGTCACGCCCTACCGCCCCCGCCCGGCCTATCGCCACACGGTCGAGGACTCGGTCTACGTCAAGGCGGGCCGCGCCGGCCAGGGCATCGGCGGCAAGCTGCTGGCCGCCCTGATCGAACGCTGCACCGCGGCCGGCTGGCGCCAGATGCTGGCGGTGGTCGGCGACAGCCGCAACGCCGCCTCGCTGGCGGTGCATGCGCGCCAGGGCTTTCACCCGGTGGGCACGCTGCGCTCGGTGGGCCACAAGCATGGGGAATGGCGCGACACCGTGCTGATGCAGCGCGCGCTGGGCGAGGGTGACGCCACGCCGCCGCAGCGTCCCTGATCGGCGCTCGGCCGCCGCAAGTCCCGGCGGCCGGAAACGTCAGCCGCCGGTGGCGGCCGTCCACTTCTCCCAGCCGGCCCGGCGCAGCTTGCAGGCCGGGCATTCGCCGCAGCCGTAGCCCCAGCCGTGGCGCGCGCCGCGTTCGCCCAGGTAACAGGTGTGGCTTTCCTCGACGATGGTCTCGACCAGCGCGTCGCCGCCCAGTTGCTGGGCCAGCGCCCAGGTCTCGGACTTGTCGATCCACATCAGCGGCGTCTCGATGGTGACGCGGCTGCCCAGGCCCAGGCCCAGCGCCACCTGCTGCGCCTTGATGGTGTCGTCGCGGCAGTCGGGGTAGCCCGAGAAATCGGTTTCGCACATGCCGCCCACCAGCACGTCCAGCTGGCGCCGGTAGCCCAGCGCCGCCGCCAGCGTCAGGAACAGCAGGTTGCGGCCCGGAACGAAGGTGTTGGGCAGGCCGTTGGCCTGCATCTCGATGGCGCGGTCGCTGGTCATGGCGGTGTCGCCCACCTGGCCCAGCACCTTCAGGTCCAGCAGATGGTCTTCGCCCAGGCGCGGCGCCCACTGCGGGAAACGCGCGCGGATGTCGCGCAGCACGTTCAGGCGCGCATCCAGCTCGATGCGGTGGCGCTGACCATAGTCGAACGCCACGGTTTCCACATGGGCATAGCGGTCCAGCGCCCAGGCCAGGCAGGTGGTGGAATCCTGGCCGCCCGAAAACAGCACGAGCGCGCGACGTTGGTGATTCAGCATAAAAGGGGGTTTCTGCAAAGACTAAGGGATAGAGCCAGACTTTACCGCAGCCGGCCGGCTGCGCCGTAAGGAAGCCTGCGTAAAATCGGTGACGTTCTCGTTCACGGTTTACCAGCAGCGCGCATCACCCCACCCTCCCTTTCCCAGCAGCCCGACGGATCCCCCGCCCGATGAATGCCAGCCGCCCGCAGTCCGACTCCGCAGAACCCTTGCGTCACGATATCCGGCTGTTAGGCCGAATGCTGGGCGAAGTCATCGCCGAATGCGAAGGCAAACGCGTCTTCGACACCATCGAGACCCTGCGCCGCACCGCCGTCAAGTTCCGCCGCGAAGGCAACGCCGCCGACGGCAAGCTGCTGGAGCAGCGCGTCAAGCACCTGCAGGGCAGCGACCCCAACTCGGTGGCGCGCGCCTTCAGCTACTTCCTGCACCTGTCGAACATCGCCGAGGACCGCGACCAGAACCGCAGCCAGCGCGCCCGCGCCCTGGCCGGCGATGCGCCCGCGCGCGGCAGCCTGCGCGACGCGGTGCAGGCCCTGGGCCGCCATGGCGTGACGCCGGCGCGCATCCGCCGCCTGCTGGCCGACGCCTGCGTCATGCCGGTGCTGACCGCCCACCCCACCGAAGTGCAGCGCAAGAGCACGCTGGACGTGCATCGCGAGATCGCCGCCGCGCTGGCCCAGCGCGACCAGCCGCTGACGCCGGAGGAACTGACCGAACTCGATGCCGCGCTGCTCGGCCGCGTGGCCACGCTGTGGCAGACGCGCATGCTGCGCTACACCCGCCTGACGGTGGCCGACGAGATCGAGAACGCGCTGTCGTACTACCGCAGCACCTTCCTGCAGGTCATCCCGCGCGTCTACGGCGACCTGTCCAAGCTGCTCAATCGCGACGCCAAGCCCTTCGTTGCCCCGCCCCCGCCGCTCGAGCCGTTCCTGCGCATGGGCAGCTGGATCGGCGGCGACCGCGACGGCAACCCGAACGTCGACGCAGGCACGCTGGAGCGCGCCCTGCTGCGCCAGGCCACCGTGCTGTTCGAGCACTACCTGCAGGAAGTGCATGCGCTCGGCGCCGAGCTGTCCATCACCACGCTGCTGATCGCGGTCGACCCGGCGCTGCTGGCGCTGGCCGAACACAGCGGCGACGACTCGCCGCATCGCAGCGACGAGCCCTACCGGCGCGCGCTGGTCGGCGTCTATGCGCGCCTGGCCGCCACCGCGCTGCGCCTGACCGGCCAGAACCTGGCCCGCCGCAGCACCGTCGCGGCCCAGCCCTACGACACGCCGCAGGAATTGTCGGCCGACCTGGCCGTCATCGCCGCGTCGCTGGCCGCGCACCATGGCGCGCCGATCGGCAAGCTGCGCCTGGCCGGCCTGCAGCAGGCGGTCGAAGTGTTCGGCTTTCACCTCGCCACGGTCGACCTGCGCCAGAGTTCCGACGTGCACGAGCGCGCGCTGGCCGAACTGTTCAGCCGCGCCGGCGCCACCCACGAGGGCCAGCCGCTGGACTACCTGGCGCTGGACGAGGACGCGCGCGTGGCCCTGTTGCGCGCCGAACTGGCGCAGGCGCGGCCGCTGGCCTCGCCCTGGATCGCCTACAGCGAGGACACCACGCGCGAACTGGCGGTGCTGCGCGCCGCCGCCGCCGGCCGCATGCGCTACGGCAAGCAGGCCGTGCGCCAGACCATCGTCTCGCACACCGAGACCCTGAGCGACCTGCTGGAAGTGATGGTGCTGCAGAAGGAAGCGGGCCTGATCGCGCCCGCCGGCCAGGAGATCGCGCCGGAAGACGGCCTGATGGTGGTGCCGCTGTTCGAGACCATCCCCGACCTGCAGCGCGGCGCCGACATCATGGCCGCCTGGCTCGATCTGCCCGAGATCCGCGAACGCGTGAAGCGGGCGCAGAACGGCGCCCAGGAAGTCATGCTGGGCTATTCCGACAGCAACAAGGATGGCGGCTTCCTGACCTCCAACTGGTCGCTCTACCAGGCCGAACGCGCGCTGGTCGACGTGTTCTCCAGCCGCCACGTGCGGCTGCGCCTGTTCCATGGCCGCGGCGGCTCGGTCGGCCGCGGCGGCGGTTCCAGCTTCGACGCCATCCTGGCACAGCCGCCCGGCACCGTGGCCGGCCAGATCCGCCTGACCGAACAGGGCGAGGTCATCCAGAGCAAGTACAAGGATGCCGAGGTCGGCCGCTGGCACCTGGAGCTGCTGGTCGCCGCCACGCTCGAATCCAGCCTGGCGCCGCGCGCCGAGGCCACCAGCGCGGAAGACGCGCACATGGCGCATCATGGCCCGGCCATGTCGTTCATGTCCGAGACCGCGCAGCGCAGCTACCGCGGCCTGGTCTACGACACGCCGCGCTTCGCCGAATACTTCTTCGCCGCCACCCCGATCGCCGAGATCGCCGGCCTGAACATCGGCTCGCGCCCGGCCTCGCGCAAGAAGGGCCAGCGCATCGAAGACCTGCGCGCCATTCCGTGGGGTTTCTCCTGGGCCCAGTGCCGCCTGATGCTGACCGGCTGGTACGGCATGGGGTCGGCCATCGAGGCCTACCTGGAGACTGGCGCGCCGGGGGCGCCGCGCTCGCAGCGCGGCCGCCTGGCCCAGCTGCGCGAGATGGCCCAGGACTGGCCGGCCTTCCGCACGCTGCTGTCCAACATGGAGATGGTGCTGGCCAAGTCCGACCTGGCCATCGCCGCGCGCTACGCGCAACTGGTGCCGCAACGCGCGCTGCGCGAGAAGATCTTCGGCATGATCAGCGCCGAGCATGGCCGCACCCTGGCCATGCTCAAGCTGCTGACGCGGCGCGAGCTGCTGGCCGACAACCCGTCGCTGCAGGCTTCGCTGCGCGAGCGCTTCGCCTACATCGACCCGCTCAACTACCTGCAGGTCGACCTGATCCGCCGCCACCGCGCGGCGCAGAAGTCGCCCGCCGCCGAGGCCGATGAACGCGTGCAACGCGCGATCCACCTGACCATCAACGGCATCGCCGCCGGGTTGCGCAATTCGGGGTAAGGCAAAAGGGTAACGCCGCGCCGGGGCCTCGCGCTCCGGCGCGCGCTTTGCCCCATTCCATCGATTCGACCCTCCATGCAGAACGCGACGCGGCCTCGGCAGGCGGCCTTGCGCGCGTTCCACACTGTCCACCTGACGAACGCCCCAAAACGGCCATTTGTCCACCCCCGGCAACTTTTAGTACTATCTTCGTCAGAAATTCTATATACGCACAAATGTTCGTATATAGAACACAACGATTTTTCTGGCCCGCGCACAGGAAGACACCGACGGAAGAGACAGATCGCAGTTCCCTGGTTCCGCCTGTGCCGCCCGCCGCGCGCGCCCCGTAAGGCAAGCGAACCCTCATGGATACTCCCCTGCAGAATCTGGCCGTCATCGGCGCCGGCGCCATGGGCAGCGGCATCGCCGCGCTCTTCGCCTCGAAGGGATTGGACGTGGTCCTGGTTGATCCGATGGACGGCGCCCTGGATCGCGCCCGCGCCGTCATCGAACGCCAATTGAACGTCTACGCCCCCGGCCAGGTCGACGCCGTGATGCAACGCATCCGCATGGCGCCCGGCCTGGACGCGGCGGCGGCCTGTGACCTCGTCATCGAGGCGGTGCCCGAGAACCTGGAACTCAAGCGCGGCCTGTTCGCCCAGCTCGACGCGCTGTGCAAGCCCGAAGCGATCTTCGCCACCAACACCTCGGGCCTGTCGATCAACGCCATCGCCAGTGCTGTCGCGCGCCGCGACCGCTTCGTCGGCACGCACTTCTTCACCCCCGCCGACGTCATCCCGCTGGTCGAAGTGGTGCGCAACGACGCCACCTCGGAAGACACCGTGGCGCGCGTCATGGCGACGCTGCGCCTGGGCGGCAAGCGCCCGGTGCTGGTGCGCCAGGACATCCCCGGCTTCATCGCCAACCGCATCCAGCACGCCCTGGCGCGCGAGGCCATCTCGCTGCTGGAAAAGGGCGTGGCCAGCGCCGAAGACATCGACGAAGTGGTCAAGTGGAGCCTGGGCATCCGCCTGGCGCTGTCCGGTCCGCTGGAACAGCGCGACATGAACGGCATTGACGTCCACTACGCCATCGCCAGCTATCTCTACAAAGACCTGGAAAACCGCACCGAGCCGTCCGACCTGCTCAAGAGCAAGGTCGAGAACGGCCAGCTCGGCGCCAAGAGCGGCCAGGGGTTCTATACCTGGAGCCCCGAGCGCCGCGAACAGGTGCTGCGCGAGAAGAGCGCGGCGCTGGGCGAGCTGGCCGCGTGGCTCAACGCCAAGGCCGGCGATTCCTGACGCCGCCGCAACACCGAAACCCTACACCATAAGGCGCGCGGCGATCCGTCCGACGCGCCAGCGGGCCACGAGCCCAACCACGCAAAGAAACCGACCGTCCCATCCGCTTCGCGCCCTTATCCGGCGCACGGCGGCGCAAGACACAAGAGCAATACGCCTTACCGGAGTTCGTAGGAGGCACCATGAATAAATTGGCATCTTTTTTCACTGAGCTGATGCGCAAGTATCTGCCCGATCCCTTTGTCTTCGCGATCGCGCTGACCTTGCTCACCGTACTGCTGGCCATGGGCATCGAAGGCCAGGGCATCGGCGACGTGACCCGCGCCTGGGGCAAGGGCTTCTGGAGCCTGCTGGCCTTCACCACCCAGATGGCCGTGATCCTGGCCATGGGCTACGTGCTGGCCACCGCGCCGCTGACCGACCGCCTGCTCAACCGCATCGTCAGCCACGTGCACAAGCCGCACACCGCCATCATCGTCGCCACGCTGGTCGGCGGCATCGGCAGCTACCTGAACTGGGGCTTCGGCCTGGTCATCGGCGGCATCGTCGCCAAGAAGCTGGCGCTCAAGGTCAAGGGCGTGCACTACCCGCTGATCATCGCCGCGGCCTACAGCGGCTTCACCATGTACGGCCTGGGCCTGTCGGCCAGCATCCCGGTGCTGGTGGCCACGCCTGGCCACCCCACCGCCAAGCAGATGGGCACCATTCCGCTGACGGAAACCATCTTCTCGGTGCCGATGCTGATCACCAGCCTGGTGATCATCGTGACGCTGCCGCTGCTGAACGCCTGGCTGCATCCGAAGAAAGGCGAAAAGATCGTCGAAGTGGACCCGGCCATCGACCGCGACACCACCGCCGCCGGCGCCGCCGAGGACCTGCTCGAAAAGGGCACGCTGGCCTCCAAGCTGAACAACAGCCGCCTGCTGAGCCTGCTGATCGGCGCGCTGGGCGTGGCCTACGTCGTCTTCCACTTCATGGACGGCGGCTCGCTCGACCTGAACCTGATCAACTTCATCATCCTGTTCCTGGGCATCATCCTGCTGGGCACGCCGGCCTCCTACGTGGCCAAGCTGACCGAAGGCATCAAGACGATCTCCGGGATCATCCTGCAATATCCGTTCTACGCCGGCATCATGGCCATCATGGCCGCCTCGGGCCTGGTGACCACCATCTCCAAGGTCTTCGTCGACGTCGCCACGCCGGCCACGCTGCCGTTCTGGGGCCTGATCAGCTCGTTCGTCATCAACTTCTTCGCGCCCTCGGCCGGCGGCCACTGGGTCATCCAGGGCCCGTTCATGATCGACGCCGCCCGCGAAATCGGCAGCGCGCTCAACCAGACCACCATGGCCGTGATGCTGGGCAACGCCTGGAACGACCTGGTGCAGCCCTTCTGGATCCTGCCGGCGCTGGCGCTGTCCAAGCTCAAGCTGCGCGACGTGATGGGCTACACGGTCATCATGATGCTGTGGGTCGGCGTGATCCACATCACCGCCGTCCTGGCGTGGGGCTATCTGACGCATTAAGCCCCCCCGTACGCGCTTGCGCGCGCCCCCCAGGGGGCGACACCTGCAGACCGGCAGAGCCGGATCTGGCGGTGTCCTCGATGGGGAGGCAGATGGAATGTTGAGAGGCGGTGTTCTTGAGGACGTCGCGATTGAGAACTGAATTGGGAGCTGAGATGAGCAAACCTACCGCGTACCTGGTGACCGGCGGCAGCGCCGGGATCGGCGCCGCCATCATCCGCATGCTGCTGGATGCCGGGCACAAAGTCGTCAACATCGACTACCGCCTGCCCGAGCATCCGCCGGCGGGGCTGGTGTCGTACCAGGCCGACCTGACCGACGAGGCGCGCACCAAGGCAGTGGCCGCGGAAGTGACCGCGGCCTACGACATCGTCGGCCTGGTCAACAACGCCGGCGCCACGCGTCCCGGCACCGCCGACACGGCCACGCTGGCCGACCTGGACTACGTGGTCAACCTGCATCTGCGCACCGCGCTGATCCTGGTGCAGGCCGCGTTGCCGGCGATGCGCGCGGCCGGCTTCGGCCGCATCGTCAACATGTCGTCGCGCGCCGCGCTGGGCAAGCCGGACCGCGTGGTCTATTCGGCCACCAAGGCCGGCCTGGTCGGGCTGACGCGCACGCTGGCCATGGAACTGGGCGGCGACGGCATCACCGTCAACGCCATCGGCCCGGGCCCCATCGCCACCGACCTGTTCACCAAGAGCAATCCGGCCGGCGCGCCGCAGACCGAGCGCATCATCAACAGCATCGTGGTCAAGCGCCTGGGCACGCCCGAGGACGTGGCGCGCGCCGCCATGTTCTTCCTGTCGCCCGACAACGGCTTCGTCACCGGCCAGATGCTGTATGTGTGCGGCGGCACGACGCTGGGCGTCGCCCCCATCTGAGGCCCGCCGCGATGGCCGACCATTTTTCAGCCCACGCCCTTCGGCGCCGCCTAGCGGCGCAGCAGCGCGTGGTTGATCTGGTCGGCGGCGCGGCGCAGCGGCGGCAGGAAGGTCGCCA
Source organism: Achromobacter insuavis (assembly GCF_902859645.1). Classification (GTDB taxonomy): domain Bacteria; phylum Pseudomonadota; class Gammaproteobacteria; order Burkholderiales; family Burkholderiaceae_B; genus Achromobacter; species Achromobacter insuavis. Next base: position 16,534 of record NZ_CADIJR010000004.1, read on the forward strand.
GCATCTCCTCGCGCGAGAAGCGGTTGGCATGGCCGCTGACGTTCATCGCGGCGATCACCCGGCCGCTGCGGTCGACGATCGGCACCGCCACGGACTGCAGGCCCGGCTCCAGTTCCTGCGCCACGCAGGCGTAGCCGTCGGCGCGCACGCCGGCCAGGATGGCCTTGAGCGCGCCGATGTCGGTCACGGTGTCCTTGGTGTAGGCCTGGATCTGGCTCATCGCCAGCACCCGGTCCAGTTCGGCCGCGGGCAGGCCCGCCAGCAGCACGCGGCCCATCGACGTCACCCAGGCCGGCAGGCGGCTGCCCACAGCCAGGTTGATGGTCATGACCTTGTGCGTCGACAGCCGCAGGATGTAGACGATGTCGGCGCCTTCCAGCACCGACACCGAGCACGACTCGCGCGTCAGCTCGGCCACTTCTTCCATGTAGGGCAGCGCCAGGTTCCACAGCGGCGTGCCCGACAGGTAGGCGTAGCCCAGTTCGAGGATGCGCGGGGTCAGCGCGAACTTGCGGTCCTCGACCGTGACGTAGCCCAGGTGCTCCAGCGTCAGCAGGATGCGGCGCGCGCCGGCGCGGGTCAGGCCGGTCACGGCCGCGACCTCGGACAGCGTCATCTGGGAACGATCCGGGCCGAACGCCCGGATCACGGACAGGCCGCGCGCAAAAGATTGAACGTAGCTGTCGCTGGGTTGCTGGGTTGCTTGCTCGGCCATCCGTCTACCGCGAGAAAAAACGTTGCCGCTGCCGGCAACCCTGAAACGGGGAGGATCGCACCGCGCCGGCTTGCCTTGACGGTCGACTATCCCCATGAAACGATGTTCTTCAGAAGAACGAAAGTTCTAATTAAGAACAAATTATGACACGCCACCTATGAGCGAACACCATGATTTCTAAGCTTGTTGCAAGCGCGGCGGCCGCCCTCGCCGACGTCCCGGACGGCGCCACCGTCATGATCGGCGGCTTCGGCACCGCCGGCCAGCCCATGGAACTGATCGACGCCCTGCTCGAGCAAGGCGCCAAGGATCTAGTCATCATCAACAACAACGCCGGCAACGGCACCACCGGCCTGGCCGCCCTGCTGGGCGCCAACCGCGTGCGCAAGATCATCTGCTCGTTCCCGCGCCAGGTGGACTCGCAGATCTTCGACGGCCTGTACCGCAGCGGCAAGATCGAGCTCGAACTGGTGCCCCAGGGCAACCTGGCCGAGCGCATCCGCGCCGCCGGCGCCGGCATCGGCGCGTTCTTCTCGCCCACCGGCTACGGCACCCCGCTGGCCGACGGCAAGGAAACCCGCGAGATCAACGGCCGCCAGTACGTGCTGGAATATCCGTTGCACGCCGACTACGCGCTCATCAAGGCCGAGCGCGGCGACCGCTGGGGCAACCTGGTGTACCGCAAGACCGCGCGCAACTTCGGCCCCATCATGGCCAGCGCCGCGCGCGTGGCCGTGGCGCAGGTGCGTGAAGTCGTCGAACTGGGCGCCCTCGATCCGGAAACCGTCGTCACCCCCGGCATCTTCGTGCAGCGCGTCGTGCAGATCGACGCCGCCCAGGCCGCCAAGGAGCAGCAATGAGCACCAAACTGACCCGCGACCAGATCGCCGCCCGCGTCGCCCAGGACATTCCTGAAGGCGCCTACGTCAACCTCGGCATCGGCCTGCCGACGCTGGTGGCCAACCACCTGCCGGCCGACCGCGAAGTCATCCTGCACACCGAGAACGGCATGCTGGGCATGGGCCCGGCGCCGGCCAAGGGCGAGGAAGACTACGACCTCATCAACGCCGGCAAGCAGCCCGTCACCGAACTGCCCGGCTGCTCGTTCTTCCATCACGCCGACTCGTTCGCGATGATGCGCGGCGGCCACCTGGACATCTGCGTGCTGGGCGCCTTCCAGGTGTCGCGGCACGGCGACCTGGCCAACTGGCACACCGGCGCGCCCGACGCCATCCCCGCCGTGGGCGGCGCGATGGACCTGGCCATCGGCGCCAAGGACGTCTTCGTCATGATGGAGCTGCAGACCCGTGAAGGCCAGAGCAAGCTGGTCGACGTCTGCACCTATCCGCTGACCGGCGTGCGCTGCGTGTCGCGCGTGTACACCGACGTGGCCGTGTTCGACATCCGCGCCGACGGCGTCACGGTGATCGACATGTTCGGCGAAACCACCGCCGACGAGCTGCTGCGCCTGACCGGCCTGCCGCTGAAGTTTTCCAACTGATCCTTCCCCCGCGCCCCGGCAACGCCGGGGCCGATTTCCTGGAGACACCCATCATGTTGTTCATGGTTCAAATGCAGGTCAATCTGCCCGTCGACATGCCGGCGGCTCAAGCCGACAAGCTCAAGGCCGACGAAAAGGCCCTGGCGCAGCAGCTGCAACGCGACGGCAAGTGGAAGAGCCTGTGGCGCGTCGTCGGCCGCTACGCCAACGTCAGCATCTTCGACGTGCAGGACAACGACGAGCTGCACACGCTGCTGTCGTCGCTGCCGCTGTTCCCCTACATGGACATCCAGGTGACGGCGCTGGCGCGCCATCCCTCGGCGATCTGAACGGAGCCGCCCATGCCCTACATCATCGAAACCTTCGACAAGCCCGACCACCAGGCCATGCGCCAGCAGCATCGCGCCGCGCATCTGGAATACCTGGACGCCAACAAGCACCTGCTGCTGGCCTGCGGCGCCAAGCTGCAGGATGACGGCAAGGACCTGGGCGGCGGCCTGTACATCGTCGACCTGGACACGCGCGAGGCCGCGCAGCAGTTCATCGACGCCGATCCCTTCGCCCAGGCGCAGCTGTTCCAGCGCGTGACCATCACGCGCTGGCGCAAGGCCTACATCGACGGCACCTGCCACCTGTAATCGCCACGCGGCCGCCTCCGGGTGGCCGCGCTTTCATTCCCCGAGGATTTTCCGCATGTCTTACGCCGATCTCAGCCAGGCACGGCTGTTCTACGTCATCGATGGCCCCGCCGACGCGCCGGTGCTGGTGCTCTCCAATTCGCTGGGCACCAACGCCGACATGTGGGCGCGCCAGGTTCCCGCGCTGAGCAAGCACTTCCGCGTGCTGCGCTACGACACCCGCGGCCACGGCAAATCCTCGATCCCCGACGGCGAATACAGCTTCGCGCAGCTGGGCAACGACGTCGCCGAACTGCTGGCGCACCTGGGCATCGAACGCGCCCACTTCTGCGGCCTGTCGATGGGCGGCCCCACCGGCCTGTGGCTGGCGCTGAACCGGCCCGAGCTGATCGGCAAGCTGATCCTGTGCAACACCGCCGCGCGCATCGGCTCGGCCGAAGGCTGGAGCGCCCGCATCGCCGCCGTGGCCGAACAGACGCTGGAAAAGATGGCCCCGACCCTGGTCGAGCGCTGGCTCACCGACGGCTACCGCGCCGCCGAGCCGGGCCTGTCGCAGGTGCTGGTCGACATGCTGCGCCGCACCTCCGACGCCGGCTACTCGGGCAACTGCGCCGCGCTGCGCGACGCCGATTTCCGCGAACAGGTGTCGGCCATCAAGGCGCCGACGCTGGTCATCAGCAGCACCCACGACCTGGCCGCCACGCCCGCGCAGGGCCAGGAACTGGCCGGCGCCATCAACGGCGCGCGCTACCTCGAACTGAACACCTCCCACATCTCCAACTGGGAACAACCGGAAGCCTTCACCCGCGCGGTGGTCGACTTCCTCGCGGAGTAAGCCATGCAGCGCTGGACCCATCGGCCCGAAGGCTCCAACTGGGGCGACTTCGGACCCGACGACCAACTCGGCCGCCTCAATCTCATCACCGAAGAGCAGGTCCTGAAAGGCGCGCGTGAAATCCGCGCCGGCAAGACCTTCTGCCTGTCGCTGCCGCTGGACCTGCCCGGCGGCAACGTGCTCAACCCGCGGCGCCATCCGCCGCAGTTGAGCCCGACCCGGCTGGCCGACACGCCCTACCTGAACTTTCCGCTGCGCAACGTCAACCCGGACGCGGTCGACGTGCTGAGCGACGACCAGGTGCTGCTGTCGATGCAGTACTCGACGCAATGGGACGCGCTGGCGCACGTCGGCGCGCTGTTCGACGCCGACGGCGACGGCAAGCCCGAGCTGCGCTACTACAACGGCTACCAGGCCGGCGTCGACGTCATCGGCCCAGCCGACGGCGACCACACCGGCTGCGGCTGCAACAGCGGCGGCCCCTCGGCCGCGCTGAAGCTCGGCGTCGAGAACCTGGCGCAGAAAGGCATGCAGGGCCGCGGCGTGCTGCTGGACCTGGCGCGCGACTACGGCCCCGGCCGCACCCTGATCGGCCACGCCGAGATCCAGCATGTGCTGAAGACGGACGGCATCGAGATCGAGCCCGGCGACATGCTGGTGCTGCGCACCGGCTACGCCGAAGCCGTGGTCGCCATGGCCGGCAAGCCCGACGCCGAGGTGCTGCACACCTACGGCGCCGCGCTCGACGGCACCGACGCCGCGCTGCTGCAGTGGATCACCGACAGCGGCATCGCCGCCATCTGCGCCGACAACTACGCCGTCGAAGCCTATCCCGCGCGCGAGAAGACCGGCCCGCGCGCCATGCTGCCGCTGCACCACCACTGCCTGTTCAAGCTGGGCCTGCCTCTGGCCGAGCTGTGGTACCTGAAGGACCTGGCCGAGTGGCTGCGGGCCAACGGCCGCCACCGCTTCATGCTGACGGCGCCGCCGCTGCGACTGCCGCACGCGATCGGTTCGCCGGTCACGCCGATCGCCACGGTGTAGGCGCGCCCCGCGGGGAACGCGCAGAAAAAAGCGCCGGTCCGTTCAACGGCCGGCGCTTTTCCATTGCGCGGATTCAACGCTGTGTTCAGCCCTTCAGGCAGGTGCTCATGAAGGTCTTGCGCTTGTCGCCGGTCAGCTTCTGCTCGCCGGCCTTGGCGTTGCAGTCCTTCATCTTCTGCTGCTGCGGCGTCAACTGCTTGGCGGGCGGCGGCGCCTCGCCCTTCAGGCAGGCGCTCATGTACGTCTTGCGATCATCGCCCTTCTTGCCCTCGGCCGACTTGTTGCAGTCGGCCATGCGCTGCTGCTGCGGGGTTGGCGTCTTGGCGGCAGGCGTGGCGGCGGGCGCGGGGGTCTTGGCGGGTGCGGGCGTGGCGGCGGGCGTCTGGGCGTAGACGGCGCCGAAGCAGCTGGCGGACAACACGATGGCCGAAGCCAATTGGCTAGTACGGGAAAGCATGAGTTCCTCCCTTGATCGCCCGTCGGCGCCAATCTGGCGCACGCCCGGGCCGCAAGATCCGCCGGCCAAGTTGCCGGCGTGGTCATCATCGGACAAAGCCGCACGCTTCGCAAGCGCCGAAAGGACAACAAATGCTAACGCCGCCGCGATCATTCAGCTTATAGAAAGGTGCTCCGGCGGCCGCCATTTTTCCCGCGAAAACCGCACGCCGTCCCCCCGCGCCACCGCGCCTAAATCCCGCCTAAACCGCCTGAAACGCCCGCAAGTTGGAGACATTCCGATGCACTTGTGGCATCCGCAGAGGAATCTGCGGCTATCCCCTGCAACCTGTTACCCATTCATCCCTTTGGGCCGTTGTGCCCGGGTCGGGAAAGGTGTGAGATAGACGCATGCCCCCGACACGCGACGCCAGAGACCGCGGCGAAGGCAACCCGGTAGCCGGGCCCCACAGGAGACCGTCATGAAAACCGCCCTTGCCTTCCTCGCATTGCTGGCCGGCCTGACCGGTGGCGCGCAGGCGCAAAGCCTGTACGGCGTCACGCTGGGCAACATCCAGGCCATCCGCGACACCAACGAAAACGTCTCCACCATCACCGGTTCGCTCGCCAACCAGTCGGCGCGCGCCGTCAACTACGTCATGCTGACTTTCGTTCTCTACGACGACCAGGGCCGCGAGATCGGCCGCGTGCGCGACGACGACATCGGCCCGCTGGCGCCGGGCCAGATCAAGATGATCCGCGCCATCACGCCGCTGCAATTCGCCAAGGTCACCGCCCTGGACATACGCGCTCGGTAGGCGAAAAACCCTTATCTGGATAGGGTTTAGTCAAGCCGGCGTCAGCCCAATTGTGGGAAAATTCCACAGCCGACTCGACAAAAGGGGCTTCCACACGAAGCCCCTTGTTGCGTCTGCCGGCACGCCGGCATGCCCGGCCTCGTTACCAAGGAAGTGAATAGATCATGTTTCCCAAAAGACTCACCGAAGGCTATCAGTCCTTTCTCGCCGGCCGCTTCCACTCCGAACGCAGCCGCTACGAAAAACTGGCCGAAACTGGGCAAAGCCCGGAAATCCTGATCATCGGCTGCTGCGACTCGCGCGTCTCGCCCGAAGCCATCTTCGACGCCGGCCCCGGCGAGATGTTCGTAGTGCGCAACGTCGCCAACCTGGTCCCGCCCTGTGACCCCGACTCCGAATCCTCGTACCACGGCACCAGCGCCGCCATCGAATTCGCGGTCAACGGCCTGAACGTCAAGCACATCGTCGTCCTCGGCCACGCCTCCTGCGGCGGCATCCGCGCCTTCTTCGACGACGCCAAGCCCCTGACCAAGGGCGACTTCATCGGCAAGTGGATGTCCCAGATCGCGCCCGTCGCCGACGAACTCGGCCCCGGCGGCGACGACCGCGCCGCCAACCTCAAGCGCCTCGAACTCGCCGTCATCGGCCACAGCCTCAAGAACCTGATGACCTTCCCGTCCATCCGCCGCCGCGTCGAAAGCGGCGAACTGGAACTGCACGGCACCTACTTCGGCGTCGCCACCGGCGTCCTGTTCCTGCGCGACGCCGCCACCGGCGAATTCAGCCCCTGCCTGGAAACCGGCCTCCCCAACTGATCGCTCCGCGAACGCGGCGGCCCCGCCGCCGCGTGCACTGCCACACGCCAAGCGCACCGCATGATCGCCGGCGCAACGTCATTGCCACCGCAACGCCGCCGCCAGCGCAGAACCATCACCCGCGCCCCTCACCCCCAACGCGCAGCGTCATCCCTCCGACGCCAGACACCCAAACGCCAAAAAAGGCCGCCCGCGCGGCCGCCTTTTGGCGACCCCGCAAGCCCCTCCCCCACCCCCGATTGTTGGCAAGAACGCCAAGCAACCAGCCCGCCCCAACGACGGCCGTTAAGTCTCATCGCGAGCGGGTGACGGGGCAGGCGGGGGATGGCGGGGCGTGTAGATGCGCCCGAGGGAAACCGTAGGGAGCCGAAGGCGGACGAGGTTGACGACGGGGAAGTCCGGAGCGAACGCTCCGGACCGCAATCGTAGCCCCGCCATCCCCCGCCTGCCCCGTCACCCGCGCCTAAAGAACCCAACCGCCAACAATCCCCTCAAACCCGATAGGCCTGCGCCAACCTCTCATAATTATTCTTAAGAATGATCCCCGCATAATAGACATGCTCCCGCATCAGATCCTCAGCCCGCGCTCCATCCCGCGCAATAATGGCATTGACGATCCGATGATGATCATCATGCGACCGCAGAATGATCCCGTGGTCCTCCCACAGGATGATCCGATCCGACGCATACGGAATCGCCTGCGCCTGCGTCGCGAACCGCTTCACCCACGGATTGCCCGCCGCCTCCAGGATCCCGTTGTGCAAGGTGATGTTGACCTGCTGATACGGCAGATGGTCCTCCGCCAGCAGCACGCCCTTGCCGAGAATGCGGTCGCCTTCGTCCAGGCAGTTCTTCAGCACCGCCACCGCGTCATTCGACAGGCCGCGCAGCGCCGCCTGCCGACAGGCCAGGCCCTCGAGCGCCGCGCGCACCTCGTAGGCCGCCACGATCTCGGCGATGTCATAGGCCCGCACCGTATAGCCGCGCTTGGGCAGATGCTCCAGCAACCCCTCGTTGCCCAGCGTCGCCAGGGCCGCACGCACCGGCGTGCGCGACACCCCCAGCTTCTCGGCCAGCGGGATTTCCTCCAGACGGGCCCCGGGGCTGAACTTGCCATGCAGCACCCAGTCCCGCAGCGTATCGGTCACGTGTTGAGATAGCGTATCCATGCCCGCATTGTATACATGAAGAATACATGCGACACCGCCCCTTACCACTGCGCTAGGGCTTTCCCCAATGAGAACGATCAAGGCCACCGCTCAACTACGGGAAATCCCCTATACCTGCCATCCCTCCATGTATACATAATCGCCAAAAATTCAGATCAGCGGACGCCCCTTCCAAGGCAGGCGAATCCGCGCAACAGGAGACAGCATGTCCAATGTATCCACGCCGGCCGCGGGCCCGGCCCCGCGGCTCGCGCTTGTCACCGGCGGCGGCGGCGGCATCGGCGCCACCATCTGCCAGGAGCTGGCCCGCGCCGGCTACCGCGTGGTGGTGTCGGACGTGGATGCCCAGCGCGCCGGCCGCGTGGCCGATGAACTCGGCGCGCCGCACAGCGCCCATGCCTTCGACGTCAGCGACGAAAACGCCGTCGAGACGGCGTTCGACCAGATCGAACAGGCCCACGGCCCCATCGCCGTGCTGGTCAGCGCCGCCGGCCTGCTGCTGTTCCAGGCCAACGGCGAACGCCCGCTGATCAAGGACACCACGCTCGACATCTGGGAACGCAGCTTCGCCGTCAACGCGCGCGGCGTGTTCCTGTGCGGCCGCGCCTACCTGCGGCGGCGCGAAGCCGCGCCGCTCCAGCACGGCCGCATCGTCACCTTCACCTCGGTCGCCGCGCAGCTGGGCGGCTATCGCTCCAGCGCCTCGTACATCGCCGCCAAGTCCGCCGTGCTGGGCCTGACCAAGGCCATGGCGCGCGAATCGGCGCACCTGGGCGTCACCGTCAACGGCATCGCGCCGGGGCTGATCGACACCGACATGCTGCGCAGCACCGTCACCAGCAGCGGCGCGCTGGCGGCCGCGGCGCAGGCGATTCCGCTGGGCCGCATCGGCACGGTGGACGACGTCGCCGCGGCCGTGCGTTTCCTGGCCTCGGAAGAAGCGGGCTACATCACCGGCAGCGTCATCGACGTGAACGGTGGCTACCGCATGCAGTGAACCCAATCCGGCGGCATCGCCGCCACGCAGCAACGCGCCATGGATAAAGGCGCGCACTCAAAAAACGGGAGACAAACCATGAAGCACCTTCGCCGCCACGCGGCCGCCGCGCTATGCGCCCTTGCCCTGGGCGCCTCCGCCCAGGCCCAGCAGGAACCCGGCATCACCGACAAGACCATCCGCATCGGCCTGTTCGCGCCCCTCTCGGGCAGCGGCATGGCCTACGGTTTCGACGTGCTGAACGCCGCCAAGATGTGGTACGCCAAGGTCAACAGGGAAGGCGGCATCAACGGCCGCCAGATCGAACTGGTGATCGAGGACGACCGCTGCAACGCCAATGACCTGGTGGCGGCCGTCAAGAAGCTGACCGAGCAGGACAAGGTGTTCCTGCTCAATGGCGGTTCGTGCTCGGCCGCCGTGGTGGCCGCGCGCGAATACGTCGAGCGCGAGAAGGTGCCGCTGGTCATGCTCAACGCCTCCGGCGACGGCGCGCTGTATCCGCCGTCCAAGTACATCTACGGCGCGTTCTCGATCTCGCAGCACGCCGTGGGCGGCTCGATGGTGCAGTTCGCCAATGAGCACCTGAAGGCCGCCAAGATCGGCTACATCAACCACGACGACGCCTACGGCGGCTGGAACCTGGAAGCCGCGCAGGCCCAGGCCAAGCAGCTGGGCAACGTGAACCTGCAGGTGCAATCGGTCAATCCCAATATCACCGACGTCACCGCGCCGATGCTCAAGATCCGTGCCGGCAACCCGGACGTGCTGTTGCTGACGACCTATGCCCGCCCCGCCGCGCTGATCATCAAGAAAGCGCAGGAACTGGGCTGGAACAAGCCCATCGTGCTGGCCGTCAACGGCACCGCCGACCTGAAGCAGCTGGTCGAGAACGTCGGCAACAAGGACGCCTTCAAGAACGTCTACATCCAGGAAGTGCTGGCCGACGTGCCCGGCGGCTCGAAGCTGACCTGGGTCTACGACATGTACAAGCAGGCCTATCCGGACCTGGCCGCCAAGCCTGGCCACCCGCAGACCTACATGCCCTACGGCCTGCCGCCGGCGATGGCGGTGGTCAACGCCCTCAAGGCCGCCGGCCCGCAGCCCACCCGCGAGAAGGTGCTGGCCGCGCTGGAGACCATGAAGTTCGATTCCGGCGTCATGGCCGGCCCGATCGAGTTCGGCCCGAACGACCGCGCCGCGCAGGAATCGGCCATCTACATCAAGTTCGACGGCACCAACATGTCGCTCGTGCCGGGCGCCTTCAAGAGCGTCTGGCAGTACCAGCCGTAACCGCCGCCACAGGCCAGGTCCGCGCCGCGGCGCAGCGCCGCGCGGACCGCCGGAGACCATCATGAGCTTTGCCGATATCTGGTTGTTCCTGCAGCAGGGGGTGCTGTCGGGACTGGTGACGGGCAGCGTCTACGCGCTGCTGGCGGTCGCCGTCGTCATTATCTTCAAGACCACCGACGTGCCCAACTTCGCCCAGGGCGAGATCTTCATGGTCGGGGGCTACATCGCCCTGTTCCTGACCCTGGTGATGGGCTGGCCCTACCTGGTCGTCATTCCGGTCACGCTGCTGGTGGTGGCGGCGGTCTCCGGCCTGTTCCAGCGCGTCGTCATGGAGCGCGTCATCGCCTCCAGGGGCGTGGGGGTGCAGATGGTGATCGCCACGCTGGGCCTGGCGTATGCCCTGAAGGGGCTGGTGCGCCAGACCGGCCTGGGCGACACGCCGCGCTCGCTGCCGCCGCTGGCGCCGACCGACGCCATCATCATCGGCGACGCCGTGCTGACGCAGCTGGACCTGGTGATCTTCGCGGTGGCCGTGGGCGTGATGCTGCTGCTGTACGGGATGTTCACCTACACCCGCGTGGGCAAGGCCATGCGCGCCATCGGCATGAACCCCAAGGCCGCGCGCCTGGTGGGCGTGAACCTGACGCGCATCCGCATGATGGTGTGGGCGCTGTCCGGGCTGATCTCGGCCGTGGCCGCGCTGCTCATCACGCCCAAGATCCTGATCACGCCGGACATCGGCCACATCGCCATCCTGGCCTACGCGGCCGCCATCGTCGGCGGCATCACCAGCCTGCCCGGCGCGGTGGTCGGCGGCTTCGTGATCGGCGTGGCCGAGAACCTGGTGGGCCTGTTCATTTCGACCAACGCGATCGTGGTGGCGCCCTTCGTGGCCATCATGGTGGTGCTGCTGCTGCGTCCGCAAGGCCTGCTGGGCGGCAAACTGCAGGTGAAAAAAGTATGAAATCCAAGACCGACCGCGCCCTGCTGGCGCTGATGGCCGTGGCGCTGGCGGCCCTGCCGTTCGTCGCCAGCGGCTATGTGATCTATGTCGTCAACCTGCTGATGGTGTTCGTGGTGCTGGCCCTGGGCCTGCACATCGTCATCGGCGAGACCGGGCAGTTCGCGCTGTCGCACGCCGCGTTCTACGGCGTCGGCATCTATACGGCGGGGCTGATCAACAACCTGTGGCATCCGCCCTTCTTCGTGTCGATCGTGGCCGGTGGGCTGCTGGCCGCGCTGCTGGGCTACGTCATCGGCGCCCTGGCGCTGCGCATGCGCGACATCTACCTGGCGCTGTCGACCTTCGCCTTCGGCGAGGCCATGCAGTGGGTGTTCCTGAACTGGCAGTCGGTGACCAATGGTTCGAACGGCTTCCGCATTTCGCCGGCCACGCTGTTCGGCTATGAACTGGTGTCCGACATCAAGGCCTATCCGTTCGTGGTCGCGATCGCCGCGCTGCTGCTGTGGATCACCGTGGCGCTGTCGCGCTCGCAGCTGGGCTCGGCCTTTCGCGCCGTGCGCGAGAGCGACGTGGCGGCGCAGGCCATGGGCGTGAACGTCAACGCCATCAAGCGCACCGCCTTCACGCTGTCGGCCGCCTACGCCGGCATCGCCGGCGGCATGTACACCACCTTCGCCTCGTTCATCCACCCGGAAAGCCTGGGCTTCCAGACCACCATCCTGATCCTGACCATGGTAGTGGTGGGCGGCATCGGCTCGGTGCGCGGCGCCATCGCCGGCGCGATCGGCTTCGGCCTGATCTCGGAGCTGCTGCGCCAGGCGCTGTCGTTCCAGGAAATCATCTACGGCGTGATCCTGATGGGCTTCATGATGTTCGCGCCCAAGGGCCTGTTCGCCAGCCGCGAGGCGCGCCGCCGCGCGCCGCCGCCGGCCGCCCCGCTGCCCGCGCGCCGGGACGCCCATGGCGGCGCCGCCAAACCCTCGCAAAGGAGCGCGGCATGAGCGCCCAACCCTACCTCGACGTCCAGGGCCTGACGGTGAAGTTCGGCGGCCTCACCGCCATCAACGGCCTGTCGATGCAGGTCGAGCGCGGCCGCATTCACGCGCTGATCGGCCCCAACGGCGCCGGCAAGTCCACCACCTTCAACTGCGTCTCGCGCTACTACCGGCCGACGCAGGGGCGCATCGTCTTCGACGGCGTCGACATCACGAAGAAGAAGCCGCACGAGATGGCCGCGCTGGGCGTGGCCCGCACCTTCCAGAACCTGGAACTGTTCAGCGCGCTGACGGTGCGCGAGAACGCGCTGCTGGGCACCTATGCGCACGGCGCCAACACGGCCTCGCGCCTGCTGCGCCCGGCCAATGCCGAGGCGCGCGAACGCGTCGAGCACCTGCTGGAACGCGTCGGCCTGGCCGATTTCCTCGACACGCCCGCGTGCAGCCTGGACTTCGGCCGCCAGAAGATGCTGGAACTGGCGCGCGCGCTGGCCATCTCGCCCAAGCTGCTGTTGCTGGACGAGCCCGCCGCCGGCCTGCGCAACCGCGAGATCGAGACACTCGACCACATCCTCACCGAACTGTGCGAACGCGACGGTATCACGGTGCTGCTGGTCGAGCACGTGATGCAGCTGGTGATGTCGATCTCCGATCGCATCACCGTCATGTCGTTCGGCGAGAAGATCGCCGAAGGCACGCCCGCGGAGGTGCGCAGCAACCCCCGCGTCATCGAAGCCTATCTGGGCAAGGGAGCCGCCGGTGGCTGAGAACCTGCTTGAAGTCGAATCGGTCAGCGCCGCCTACGGCAATATCCGCGCCCTGCAGGACGTGTCGCTGAAGGTGCCGCAAGGCGCCATCGTCGCGCTGCTGGGCGCCAACGGCGCCGGCAAGTCCACCACGCTCAACGTGATCTCGCGGCTGGTGACGCCCACCGCGGGCAGCGTGCGCTTTGCCGGCGAACCGATACACCGCCAGCCGGCCGACGCCATCGTCGGCCGCGGCATCGTGCAGGTGCCGGAAGGCCGCGAGATCTTCCGCGAGATGAGCGTGCGCGAAAACCTGGAAATGGGCGCCTACCTGCGCCAGGACCGCCTGGCGGTCAAGGCCGACCTGGACATGGTCTGCGACACCTTCCCGCGGCTGCGCGAGCGCTTCGAGCAGAAGGCCGCCACGCTGTCGGGCGGCGAACAGCAGATGCTGGCCACCGGCCGCGCCATGATGGCCCGCCCGCGCATGATCCTGCTGGACGAGCCGTCCATGGGCCTGTCGCCGCTGGTGGTGGAACAGATCTTCGACATCGTGCTGCGCCTGAACCGCGAGCAGGGCATCACCATCCTGCTGGTGGAACAGAACGTGAAGCTGGCGCTGTCGGTGTCCAGCTATGCCTACATCCTGGAAAACGGCGAGATCGCGCTGGAAGGCGAATCGGCCGCGCTGGCCAGCGACGAAGGCGTGCAGCGCGCCTACCTGGGTGGCTAGGAGCCAACACACCATGACCCTGATGATGCAAGACAAGCGAGTCCTCGTCACCGGCGCCGGACGCGGCCTGGGCGCCACCATCGCGCAGGGCTTCGCCCGCGAAGGCGCCACCGTGATCGTGGCCGACCTCGATCCCGCCCTGGCCCGCGCCAGCGCCCAGGCCATCGCGGCCGCCGGCGGCCGCGCCATCGATGCCGCGCTGGACGTGACCGACGCCGCCGCGGTGCGCGCCTTCGCCGACGAGTGCGAGGCGCGCCATGGCGCCATCGACGTGCTGGTCAACAACGCCGGCATCTCGGCGCGGGCGCCGTTCGACGATCCGCAGACGCCGCAGATCTGGGAGCGCGTGATGAACGTGAACCTGCAAGGCACCTTCAACGTCACCCACGCCTTCGTCGAACAGCTCAAGGCCAGCCGCGGCGCCATCGTCAACCTGTGCTCGATCGTGGCCTACGGCTGCGGCATCTCGACCGCCGGCTACGTGGTCTCCAAGGGCGGCGTGCGCTCCTTCACCGAAGTGCTGGCGCGCGACCTGGCGCCGCACGGCGTGCGAGTCAACGCCGTCGCCCCCGGCCTGATGGAAACCGAGATGACCGCCGGCCAGCGCGCCCAGGCCCACGGCACCGACTGGTACATGCGGCGCGCGCCCATGGCGCGGGCCGGACGCGCCGACGAGATCGTCGGCCCCGTGCTGTTCCTGGCCTCGGCCATGGCCAGCTACGTCAATGGCGTGGTGCTGCCGGTGGACGGCGGCTACCTGGCCGTATAGGAATCGATATGGAACCCCTCAATTCTCGTGGCACCGCGCTGGTGACCGGCGGCGCCAGCGGCATGGGCCTGGCGATCGTCGAACGGCTGGCGCGCGACGGCTTTCGGGTCGTCATGGCCGACCGCAACGCGGCCCTGGCCGGCCAGGAAACCCAGGCGCTGCGCGCGCGGGGCCTGGACGTGGACTACCGCGTGGTCGACCTGGCCGACGAACACGCCACCCGCGCCCTGGTGCGCGAACTGGCGCCGCTGGCGGCGCTGGTCAACAACGCCGGCCTGTTCGACGAGCGCAAGTTCTTCGACGTCTCCAGCGACGACTACCGCCGCATGTTCGACGTCAACCTGCTGGCCGTCGCCACCCTGACGCAGGAAGCCGCGCGCGACATGGCCGCCGGCGGCAAGATCGTCAACATCGCCTCGCGCGCCTACCTGGGCGCGCGCAACCATCCGCACTACGTGGCCTCGAAGGCCGCGCTGGTGGGCTACACCCGCGCCTCGGCCATGGAGCTGGCGCCGCGCGGCATCCTGGTCAACGCCATCGCCCCCGGGCTGATCGACACGCCGCTGCTGCGCAACCTGAGCGCCGAGCGCCTGGCGGCCCAGCTGGCATTGCAGCCCACGGGCCGCGCCGGCCAGCCGCAAGACGTGGCCAACGCGGTGTCGTTCCTGGCCTCGCCGCAAATGGACTTCATCACCGGCCAGGTGATTTTCGTGGACGGCGGCAAGTCGCTGGGCGGGTCGGGAGCATAGGCAGCATGGACAGCATCAAGTGGGACAAGGAAGTCGACGCGCTCGTGGTCGGCTCGGGCGCGGGCGGCATGAGCGCCGCGCTGACCGCCAGCGTGGCGGGCCTGGACGTATTGCTCATCGAGAAGACCGACCGCATCGGCGGCTCGACCGCCATTTCCGGCGGCGCGCTATGGATACCGCTGAACGCGCAGACCGAGGCCGCCGGCCATCCGGACAGCTTCGACAAGGTCTGGACCTATCTGCAGGAAACCGTCGGCGCCGCGGCCTCCGACGAGATGAAGCGCGCCTATCTCGACGCCGGCCCGCGCATGATGGATGACCTGGTCGCGCGCGGCTTCCTGCAGGTGGCCGCGCGCACCGCCTCGCCCGACTACTACCCCGACCTGCCCGGCGCCGCCATGGGCGGCCGCTCGCTCGATCCGGTGGAATTCGACGGCCGCAAGCTGGGCCGCCACTTCAAGACGCTGCGCGATCCGCTCAAGGAATTCACGGTGCTGGGCGGCATGATGGTCACCATCACCGACGTGCGCCACCTGCTGCGCGCCACCCGCGCGTTCGCCTCGTGGCGCCACGCCATGAAGCTGGTGCTGCGCTATGGCGCGGACCGCCTGCGCGGCTACCACCGCGGCACCCGCCTGCTGCTGGGCAACGCGCTGGCCGCGCAACTGTTCCACGCCATGCTGGCGCGCAAGGTGCCGTACTGGCTCAACACGCCGGCGCTGGCGCTGCTGCGCGACGCCGACGGCGCGGTGCTGGGCGCCACCGTCGAACACGAGGGCCGGCGCATCAACATCCGCGCCCGCCGTGGCGTGGTCATGGCCACGGGCGGCTTTCCGTGGGATTCGACGCGCCGCCGCCAGACCTATCCCCACCCCACCGACGACTGGTCGATGTCGCCGCGCGACAATACCGGCGACGGCATCCGCCTGGCCGAGGACGCCGGCGCGGCGCTGGGCCAGGGCCATTCCAGCCCCGCCTTCTGGGCCCCGGTCTCGATCCTGGAACAACCCGGCGGCAAACGGCTGCACTATCCGCACCTGGTGTGGGACCGCGCCAAGCCGGGCCTGATCGCCGTCAACGGCGCCGGCCGCCGCTTCGTCAACGAATCGACCTCGTACCACGCCTTCGTGCAGGCCATGTACCGCAGCCACGAACAGGCGCCGACCATGCCCGCCTTCCTGCTGTGCGATCAGCGCTTCATCGACACCTGGGGCCTGGGCCTGGCGCTGCCCGGCGGCCGCCCGCGCCAGCACCTGATCGACGCCGGCTACCTGCTGCAGGCGCCGACGCTGGAAGCGCTGGCGCAAAAGCTGGGCGTGCCGCCGGACGCGCTGCACGCCACCGTGGCGCGCTACAACGAACACGCGGCGCAGGGCCTGGACCCCGACTTCGGCAAGGGCGGCACCGCCTACAACCGCTACCTGGGCGACCCCGAACACCAACCCAATCCCTGCCTGGCCCCGCTCGGCGCCGGCCCCTACTACGCGGTCAAGGTCTATGCCGGCGACATCGGCACCGCCTGCGGCATCGCGGCCAACGGCAATGCCCAGGCCGTGGATGCCAGCGGCCGGGCCATCCCCGGCCTCTACGTGGCCGGCAACGACATGCACTCGGTCATGGGCGGCGCCTATCCCGCGCCCGGCATCACGCTGGGGCCCGCGCTGACTTTCGGCTGGGTCGCTGGACAACACCTGGCCCGTGGCCAACACTGACGCTCCCCCACCGACAAGGACACCCATGAAGATCTACTTCTCGCCCGCCTCGCCCTTCGTGCGCAAATGCATGGTCATCGCCCACGAACTGGGCCTGGCCGACCGCATCGAAAAGCTGCCCAGCGCCGCCGGCCCCGTAGCCCGCGACCAGAACATCATCCCCGACAACCCGCTGGGCCAGGTGCCGACCCTGATCACCGACGACGGCCAGCGCCTGTTCGACAGCCGCGTCATCTGCGAATACCTCAACGACCTGGGCCGGGGCGCGCTGTTCCCGGCCGGCGCCGCGCGCTGGGCCGCGCTGGCCGAGCAATCGCTGGGCGACGGCATGCTGGGCGCGGCGCTGCTGGCGCGCTACGAGACCGTGCTGCGTCCCGAGCCGCTGCGCTGGGACGGCTGGTACGAAGGCCAGATGGGCAAGGTGCGCGACGGCCTGGCGCTGCTCGAAAAGACCGCCGCCCGCCTGGAAGGCCGCCTGGACATCGGCACCATCACCGTCGGCTGCGCCCTGGGCTACCTGGACTTCCGCTATCCCGATTTCGACTGGCGCGCCGGCCACCCCGCCGTCGCCGCGTGGTTCAAGGCGTTCAACCAGCGCCCGTCGATGCAGGCGACGCTGCCGCACGCCTGACCCGCTCCGGTTTGGGTGGCCGCCAGGCCTGGAGAACCCGCCGGGCTCCAGGCGCAACGGCCGCCCGGTACGGCGCGCCCTCTTGGGCCCGCCGCTCGCCCCTGGCGCTTGCCAGGGGCTTTTTTTTCTTACAGATCGACATACCGCTGCGCCGACGGCCGTCTATATTGAACTTCCAAGGTCCCCGCCGGACCAATTGGTAGACCCCACAGAACAGGGAGCCCACGCATGAACGTGACCGCCGTCTCCCCCATCGCCCGCGTCGCCCCGCCGTATGCCGCGCGCATCCCGCTGCTGGACGACACCCGCCCCGTCTGGGAAGCCGAATGGGCCGCCCGCAACGCCGCCACGCGCCAGGCGCAACGCAGCGCGCAGGCGCAGGCCGCCTGGCAGGCCCAGCGCATCGCCCGCACTGCCCCCGCGCCGCGCGCCGACGACGCCGATGCCAGCCGCGCCGTCACAAACACGCCATCCACGGCGGTTGCCGCCGCGGCCGCCGCGCCCGCCGCCGTCAACGTCGACCAGTTGCGCGACCTGTACGCCGACGCGCGCCTGCGCCGCGCCATCGACGAATTCTCGGCGCGCCCCGACCCGGTGGCGCTGCGCGCCGACACCGCCAACGACCTCGGCACCATCGAGGGCCTGACGCCGCTGCAGCCCTACCGCGTGGCCATGGGCAATCCGCAGGTGCAGGAACTGCAGACCGCCGTGGCCATGAAGGCCGCCGGTCTCGGCATCCCCAAGGTCGAGAACATCGGCCCGACCGAGAACGTCACCGACAACGCGCGCTACCGGCCCAACGCCCGCACCTGAGCGTAAAAAAAAGCCGCCCACAGGGCGGCTTTTCACTTGCCGGACGGCGACGCCCGATCAGTGGAAGAACTCGGCGATCATCGTCGCGCCCAGGAAGGTGCCGGCGTTGGCCGCCAGCGACACCACCACGATCTTCCAGCCCAGCTTGCGGAAGGCCGGCAGGTCCTTCAGGATCGACAGGCCGGCCATGGCCAGGATCACCGTCGTGAACGGCAGAAAGTTGACCTTGTTGACCGCGGCGATGATCTGGTCCGAATACGGCACCGCGCCGGGGCAGCCCACGGTCATCGCGATCAGCGACAGCACCGCCACGGCGGGCAGCTTGGGCACCACGCGCAGCAGCAGGTCGGCGATCACGACCAGCAGGATGATGATCAGCATGCCGGGCAGCGCGTCCAGGATCGGCACCTTGTAGCCGAACTGGTTGCCGACCAGCGCGAACAGGCCGCACACGGCGTAGGCCGTGAGGCGGTCGCCGAAGCCCATCTTCACGGCATGCGACGGCGCCTCGGTGGCGGCCGGGGTGTCGGCGGCGGTTTCGGCCTTGGCGCGCGAGAAGCGGCCCAGCACCGGCTCCAGCTTGCCGTACAGGAAGATGGTCGTCGGCAGCGAAATGAACAGCGTGAAGTAGACGCCCACCACCGTGGTCAGCAGGTTGGCGGCGGCGGCCAGCGCGGCCACCTGGTGCGCCACTTCCGGCGTCTGCTGCGAGGCGATGGCGCCCACGCCCGCGGCCATCATGCTGCCCGAGCCCACGCCGGCGCCCATGGCGAGCGAACGCGGATCGAAGATGTTCAGGCTGGTGATGAAGCCGGCCATCAGCGCCACGAACAGCGCGCCGATCACGGTGCCGGTGATGTACTCGGCCATCACGCCGCGGCCTTCGGGCGAATTCATGCCGTAGCGCTCGCCGATGATCGCCAGGCTGGGCTCGCGGCCCACCGAGAACGTCGCGCCGATGGCTTCGCGCTTGATGCCCAGCAGCAGCGCCAGCGGCAGGCCGATGGCCATGGTGCCGAAGAAGTGGCCGAACTCCTGGAACACCAGGGCCCAGCCGGCCTCGCGCACTTGCGGCAGCGAGCCGCCGACCATCAGGCCCAGCTTGGCCAGGAACGGCAGCAGCGCGTACTGCAGGTAGCCGCTGATGCGGGTCTGCATGGCGGTGTCGATGCCGACGCCGGACGGCAGGCGCTGGCCGACGGCGGCCACCACCGCGCCGATGAAGATGGCCCAGAGCATGGGCTGCAGAACGATCTTGCCCGGACCCACCGCGAAGGTGGCGCTGCCGATCGCTTCGGACACGAGCACCACCAGCAAGATGGCGACAAGCATGCGGATGCGGCTGGATAGCGGCATGGCGGGCATGGCCAGGCTGGCGCCGGCATGAGACATCGGATTCCCCTGAGTACGTGAGTAGGTATTGGAGCGGCCCGATCGGCGCCTCCACGGCGGTCGCCCCCGGGCTGGAGGGCCGGTACGGGGCGGCTCGCGGGGCGAGCGGGCGGCAGCGGCGATTTTCGCCCGGGGGCCGGCGCGCCAACCATGACACCGCCAGGGCTAATGTGTTGCGTAAAATGCAACGGATGCCCCTAGACAGGGAATTTTTTGCAAGAACCAGCAATACATAAGGGTAAACCCTCAATATATTGCAGACCGAACCGATGTCTTTGCGCCACGGAGCACCGCCATGGACGAAAAACTCGACGCCCGCCGCACCCATTACTTCATGCAGGTCATGAGCCGGGGTTCGGTGCGCGGCGCCGCCGAAGTGCTGAACATGGACCCGTCCGCCGTCAGCCGCGCCATCGCGGCGCTGGAGCGCGACTGCGGCATGGCCCTGTTCGAGCGGCGCGGCCGCGGCGTGGTGCCGACCGACGCCGGCCACATCCTGGCGCGCTACGTGAAGCGCCAGCAGAACATCCAGGAAAGCTTCTTCTCGGAAATCGACAGCCTGCGCAAGGCGGAGCGCGGCCACATCGACCTGGTGCTGGGCGAAGGCTTCGTCGAGCTGATGTTCGACCGGGTGCTGCCCGGCTACTGGCGCAGCCATCCCGAGGTGACGCTGGACATCGACGTGGCCCGCACCTCCGAGATCGTGCAGCGCATCGTCGACGACCTGGCCTATATCGGGCTGGTGTTCCAGCCGCCCAACGACGCCCGGCTGCGCACGCACTACTCGCGGCCCGAGCCGATCCGCGCCATCGTGCGCCAGGAACATCCGCTGACGCGCCTGCAACGGCCGCTGCTGCTGACCGACCTGGTCGAGTACCCCGGCGCCTCGATGCAGGAAGGCTTCGGCGTGCGCCAGCACATCCAGGCCGCCGAGATCAGCGAACAGGTGCGGCTGCGCAACGTGCTGACCACCTCGTCGTTCAAGGCGCTGTGGCAGTTCGCCGCCACCGGCATCGGCTACGCCCTGACGCCGCCCATCGCGGTCACCGCCGACATGGCCGCGATGCGCCTGGCCAGCCTGCCGCTGGCCAACCCCATCCTCAACCAGGGCAGCCTGCACGTGCTCAGCCGCGCCGGCCGCCACATCTCGCCAGCCGCGCGCGAACTGCTGGACCACATCGTGCGCGGCATCGGCACGCCCGCCGCCGGCGCCATCTGATACGGTCGCCTGGGGCGAATCTGCATCTGCCCCGCCCGCGCCGGGGCGGCTACAGTGGGCGCATCCCCTTTCAGGAGACCATCCCGATGCTCAGCTTCCTGCGCACGGTCAAATCCGTCCTGTGGGGCTTTTTCGGCGTGCGCCGCGGCCGCGGTTACGACGCCGACATCGCCCACAACAAACCCGCCCCGCTGATCCTCACCGGCCTGTTGATGGCGGCCTGCCTGGTCGTGATCCTGGTGCTGGTGGCGCGCTGGGCGGTCAACGCCGCGCTGTAGGCCCCACCGTTGGGGAATCCCCCCGGGCGTGGAGGGCATACGCTTATTACCAGAATGACTTAGACGCTCGAAGCGGCTGCCTGTTACGGTTATGAATCCCCCAGTCCCCGCCCACGGCGGGCCACGCTTGCGGGGACCAGACCGAGAAGACCTCAAGGGCAGTAGACATGTACGTGTATGACCCCGTCGACCAGCAGCTTGTCGAAGAGCGTGTGGCGCAGTTCGCCGACCAGACGCGCCGCTTCCTCGACGGCCAGCTCACCGAAGATGATTTCCGCGTCCTGCGCCTGCAGAACGGCCTGTATATCCAGCGCCACGCGCCGATGCTGCGGGTGGCCATCCCCTACGGCATCCTGGCCTCGCGCCAGCTGCGCACCCTGGCGCACATCGCGCGCAAGTGGGACCGCGGCTACGGCCACTTCAGCACGCGCCAGAACATCCAGTTCAACTGGCCCAAGCTGGAAGACGTGCCGGACATCCTGGCCGAACTGGCCACGGTGCAGATGCACGCCATCCAGACCAGCGGCAACTGTATCCGCAACACCACCACCGACCACTTCGCCGGCGTCGCGCCGGACGAGCTGATCGACCCGCTGGTGTGGTGCGAGATCATCCGCCAGTGGTCCACGCTGCATCCCGAATTCGCGTTCCTGCCGCGCAAGTTCAAGATCGCCGTCAGCGGCGCCGTGCAGGACCGCGCGGCGGTCGGCGTGCACGACATCGGCCTGCAGGCGGTCGAGCGCGATGGCAAGCTCGGTTTCCGCGTCTGGGTCGGCGGCGGCATGGGCCGCACGCCGATCGTCGGCAAGCTGATCAACCCCTTCGTCGAATGGCAGGACCTGCTGACCTACATGCAGGCCGCGCTGCGGGTCTACAACCTGCATGGCCGCCGCGACAACAAGTACAAGGCGCGCATCAAGATCCTGGTGAAGGACCTGACGCCGGAAGTCTATGCGCAGCAGGTGGACGAACAGTGGCAGCTGATCAAGGGCGGCCCCGACACCATCACGCAGGAATTCGTCGACACCATCGCCGCGCGCTTCATCTGGCCGCAATACGACGCGGCCGCGGCCAACGACACCGACAACACCGCGGCGCTGGCCGCCGCCGATCCGCGCTTCGCGCGCTGGGTCCGCACCAACGTGCACGCCCACAAGACGCCGGGCTACGCCGCCGTCACCGTCTCGCTCAAGGCCACCGGCGTGCCGCCGGGCGACATCACCGCCGACCAGATGGACGCGGTGGCCGCGCTGGCCGATGAATACGGCTTCGGCGAACTGCGCGTGTCGCACGAGCAGAACCTGATCCTGGCCGATGTGCGCCGCGCCCGCCTGCACGAACTGTGGGGCAAGCTGGAGGCGCTGAACCTGGCCACGCCCAACGTCGGCCTGCTGACCAACATCATCGCCTGTCCGGGCGGGGATTTCTGCGCGCTCGCCAACGCCGTGTCGATCCCCGTGGCCGAGGCCATCCAGCGCCAGTTCGACAACCTCGACTACCTGTTCGAGATCGGCGAACTTGACCTGAACATCTCCGGCTGCATCAACTCCTGCGGCCACCACCACGTCGGCCACATCGGCATCCTGGGCGTCGATAAGGCCGGCGAAGAGTGGTACCAGGTCACCATCGGCGGCCGCCAGAACGGCGCCGCCAAGCCGCTGCCCGACATCGAATCGACGAAGGGCGGCGGCGCCGCCATCGGCCGCATCATCGGCCCGTCGTTCGCCCGCGACCAGGTGCCGGGCGTGGTCGACCGCCTGATCCAGACCTACCTGGGGCTGCGCGACAGCGAAGAAGAACGCTTCATCGACGTGGTGGACCGGGTCGGCATTGATCCCTTCAAGCAGGACGTCTATTCGGACCCCGCCTTTGCCAAGCCCGCGCAGGAGGCCGCCCATGTCTGAGCTCTATGCCCACGACGCGCCCGGCCCGCACCTGATCCGCAACGGCCGGCTGGAAGCCGACAGCGCCCGCCCCTTCGTGCCCGACCCCGAGGTGGCGGCCGACGGCCAGGTGCCGACCGACGAGCCCGGCTGGATCGTGCCGCTGGCCACCTGGAAAGCCTCGCACGCCACGCTGCGCCGCCATCGCCATCCGGTCGCGGTCCTGCTGGGGCCGGACGCCGACCTGCGCGACCTGCTGGAAGCCGACGGCACGCTCGACCCGGCGGGCATCGCCTTCATCGCGGTGGACTTCCCCGTCTACACCGATGGCCGCGGCTACTCGCTGGCACAACTGCTGCGCACCCGCTATCAGTGGACCGGCGAGCTGCGGGCGGTGGGCGACGTGATGATCGACACCATCCACTACCAGGCGCGCGTCGGCTTCGACAGCTTCCTGGTCAAGCCGGGCCATGACCCGCGCAAGGCGCTGGATGCGTTCAAGACCTTCACGGTGCATTACCAGAAGACCTACCGCGCGCCGGCGCCCGCCCAGGCCTGACGCCCCAGCTGGGCGCGGATCAATTCCGCAATCGCGCGCTGGCGCGGCGCCTGCATCCGGTCGATCAGGCTCGACACGCTGACCGCCAGCCGCGGATAGCCGCTGGCGTCGCACAGCGCCACCCCCACGCCCAGCACGCCCGGCACGGCGGCATTGCCCACCACCGCCCAACCGCGGTCGCGGGCGTTCTCGGCCAGCCGCCGCATCTGCGCCACCGTCATGCCGCCATAGGCGCGCAGGGCCTGTTCATTCTGCGCGATCACCTCGTCGGCCTCGGCCGGCGGCAGGGCGCCCAGCAGCGCCAGGCCAGCCGCGCCCACGCCCAGCGGCTGGCGATGGCCGATCGTCACCGCCAGCACCTGCACCGGGTAGTTGCCGACCTCGCGATGCAGGCATAGCGAATCGCCGCCGGCACGGCAGATCAGGAACGCCGAATCGCCGCTGACATCGCTGATCTGCCGCAGCACCGGCCGCAGGCCGCGCACCGCTTCGGCGTGCGGATCGCCGGCCATCATCACGCCCAGCTCCGCCACGCGCCAGTGCGGCGCATCCGGCTCGCGCAGCGCGTAACCCTCCTGCGCCAGCACGTCCAGATAGCGGTACACGGTGGAGCGCTGCATGCCGGCGGCGCGCGCGATGTCGGTCACGTGCATGCCGGCGGCCCCCGCCTGGCGCAACACGCCCAGCACCCGCAGCCCGCGCCGCAGCACCCGCGGCCCGCCGTCATCGCTTTCCGTCTTGTTCATTTTCTGGACACCTTGCGTTGCTGAGGCGCTTATCAAAGCCCAATATGAAATCGGGCAGGCAAAGATCTGTCCAGATATTAGACAAACGAGACGGAGACAACCATGCAGACATTCAGCAGGCGGCTGGCCGCCAGCGCCGCGGCCCTGGCGGGCGCCCTGGCATTCGCGACCGCCAGCCAGGCCGCCAAGCCCTATCCCGAACGCCCGGTGACCCTGGTGGTCGGCTATGCCGCCGGCGGCGCCACCGACATCGTCGCGCGCCTGGTGGCCAAGGCCCTGAACGAGGAACTGGGCCAGACCATCGTGGTGGAGAACAAGACCGGCGCCAACAGCAACATCGGCGCCGAAATCGTCTCGCGCGCCGCGCCCGACGGCTACACGCTGTACGTCGGCTCGATCGCCAACACCATCAACCGCACGCTCTACAGCAAGCTCAACTACGACTTCATCAAGGACTTCAAGCCGATCGGCCTGCTGGCGACCATCCCCAACATCCTGGTGGTCAACCCCAAGCTGCCGGTCAAGACCGTGCCCGAATACCTGGCCTACGCCAAGGCCCATCCCGGCAAGCTGACCTGCGCCTCGTCGGGCAGCGGCTCGTCGATCCACCTGTCGTGCGAGCTGTTCAAGATGCAGACCGGCACCGACATCCTGCACGTGCCCTATCGCGGCAGCGGCCCGGCGGTGGCCGACCTGCTGGGCGGCCAGGTCGACTCGATGTTCGACAACCTGCCCTCGTCGCTGCCGCACGTGCAGGCCGGCAAGCTGCGCGCCATCGGCGTCACCTCGCCGCAGCGCCTGCCGGCCGTGCCCGACGTGCCGACGCTGGCCGAGTCCGGCCTGCCCGGCTTCGACGTCGAATCGTGGTTCGGCCTGATGGCGCCCGCCGGCACCCCGCCAGCGGTCATCGAGCGCCTGAACCAGGCCATGAACAAGGCGCTGGCCAATCCGGCGCTGCTGGCCTCGTTCCAGCAATCGGGCTTCTACGCGCCGCAGCCGCCCAACACGCCCGAGACCTTCGGCAAGAAGATCGCCAGCGAAATCGACAAATGGAGCGCCGTGGTCAAGCGCGCCGACATCAAAGCCAACTGAGGAGCACCAGGGTGTACCCGATCGATTTCTTTTTCCGCGCCGCCGAGCAATACCCGGAGCGCGTGGCGCTGGACGCGCCCGAGGGCCAGGTGACGTACGAGCAGCTGGCCGCGCAGGTGCGCGCGCTGGCGGCCGCGCTGCAGGACCTGGACCCGGCGCCGCAGACCCGCGTCGCCCTCTGCGCCGGCAACACCGGTCGCCACATCCTGGCGCTGCTGGCGGTGCTGGCCAGCGGCAAGGTCTGGGTGCCGCTCAACACCCGCAGCACGGCGCGCGAGATCGGGCGCATCCTGGATGCCACCGAACCGTCCATCGTCATGGTGGACGGCGCCGGCGACGCCCTGGTCGCGGCGGGCGCGCCGCACCGCGTCAGCCTGTCGGCGGACGCCGCCGGCCTGGATGTCGACACCCTGCTGCAACGCGGCGTCGGGCGCGAACCGCTGCGCCACGCGCTGCCGCGCGACGCCACCCAGGCAATCAAATTCACCGGCGGCACCACCGGCCTGCCCAAGGGCGTGATGCAGCCCTATCACGCCTGGAACGCCGCCATCATCAACCAGATCCACAGCTGGGGCCTGACGCACGAGGACCGCTACGTGGTCGCCGCGCCCGTCACGCACGGCACCGGCACCTACCTCTTGCCGGTGCTGGCGCGCGGCGGCGCCCACGTGCTGCTCGACAGCGCCACGCCGGCCTCGATCACCACCGCCTTCCGCGAACGCGGCGGCACCCTCAGCTTCATGCCGCCGACGCTGATCTACATGATCATGGCGCAGCCGGGCGTGTCGCGCGCCGACTTTCCGGCGCTGCGCAACCTGATCTACGGCGGCGCGCCGATGCCGCCCGAGAAGATCGAACGCGCCCGCGCCTTCTTCGGCCCGGTGCTGGGCACCACCTACGGCCAGACCGAGGCGCCGCAGATCGTCACGGTGCTGCGCCCCGCCGACCTCGAATCGCCCGACAACCGCGCCTCGGTCGGCCGCGTCACCTGGCTGTCGGACGTCGCCATCATGGACCCGGCCGGCGCGCTGCTGCCGCGCGGCGAGATCGGCGAAGTGGTGGTGCGCGGCGACCTGGTGATGTCGGGCTACTGGCGCCTGCCCGAGAAGACCGCCGAGACCATCGTCGATGGCTGGCTGCACACCGGCGACACCGGCCTGATCGACGCGCGCGGCTACCTGTTCCTGAAGGACCGGCTGCGCGACGTCATCATCACCGGCGGCTTCAACATCTATCCCGTCGACGTCGAGAACGCGCTGTCGGCCCACCCCGCCGTATACGAATGCTCGGTGTTCGGCCTGCCCGACGACAAGTGGGGCGAAGCCGTCCACGCCGCGGTGCAGCTGCATCCCGGCGCGCCCGCCGATGCCGATGCGCTCAAGGCGCACGTGCGCGGCCTGCTCGGCCCGGTCGCCACGCCCAAGCAGATCCACATCCATGACAGCCTGCCGCGCTCGCCCGTCGGCAAGGTGCTCAAGAACGCCGTACGCGACGCGGCCCTCAAGGAGTCTTCATGAACACGCCCGAAACCCGCCTCTGCGCCCATCACCTCACCGGCATGTCGTACCGCGACGTCGACCTGGTGGAAGACCTGATCGGCAAGAAGACCTTCACCGAAGTCATGATCATGCAGATCCTGGGCCGCGAGGCGCGGCCGGTGGACATGCGCATCGTCGACGCGGTGCTGGTGACCCTGATGGAGCACGGCCTCACGCCCAGCGCCATCGCCACCCGCCTGATCTACATGAGCGCGCCCGAGAACCTGCAGGGCGCGGTGGCATCCGGCCTGATGGCGGTCGGCAGCCAGTTCGTCGGCACCATGGAGAACTGCTCGCGCCTGCTGGACCGCATCCGCCAGGCCGCCGACGGCCGCGCCGAGGCGCTGGCGATCGCGCGCGAATTCCGCGCCAGCCGCCAGCCGCTGCCGGGCTTCGGCCATCACCTGCACAAGCCCGACGACCCGCGTTCGATCAAGTTGCTGGCGCTGGCCGAAGCCGAGCCGGACCTGTCCGGCGATTCGCTCAAGGCGCTGCGGCTGCTGGCGGCGGCGATCGACGAGACCTACGGCAAGCACATCACCATCAACGCCACCGGCGCGGTCGCCGCACTGCTCAGCGAGATCGGCGTGCCCACCGCGCTGATGCGCGGCTTTGCGGTCATCTCGCGCGCCGCCGGCCTGGTGTCGCACGTGGCCGAGGAGCAGCAGAGCCCGTCCGGCCGCTACATCTGGGAAACCATCGACCACGCCATTCCCTACGTCGGCAAGGGCAAGTCGCACCAGCGCGACGGAGAACCGTCGTGATCCCGCCCGCGCCCGGCGCGCGGCTGGCGGGCAAGGTCGCGCTGGTGGCCGGGGCGGGTTCGTCGGCCGCCGGCTGGAGCATCGGCAAGGCCAGCTGCGTGACCCTGGCGCGCCAGGGCGCGGCCATCATCGCGCTGGACGCCGACCGGGCGGCGGCCGAGGACGCGGCGCATGAAGTCGAACGCGCCGGCGGCCAGGCGCTGCCCCTGCAAGCCGACGTGGCCGACGCGGACGCCATGCGGGCCGCCGTGGACGCGGCGCTCGGCCACTACGGCCGCATCGACGTGCTGCAGGCCAACGCCGGCATCGGCAAGATCGGCGGCCCGGAAGACATCGACCTGGCCGACTGGGACCGCATCCAGCGCGTCAACGTCACCAGCCTGCTGATCGCCACGCGCCTGCTGGCGCCCGTGATGCGCGCGCAGGGCGGCGGCGCCATCGTCACCGTGTCGTCGATCGCCGGCATCCGCTACACCGGTTATCCCCACCTGGCCTACAGCGTCAGCAAGGCCGCGGTGATCCATTTCGCGCGCATGGCGGCGCAGCAGTATGCGGCCGACGGCATCCGCGTCAACACGGTGATTCCGGGCCTGATCGATACGCCGCGCGTCGCGAAGAACGTAGCCGGCATGTTCGCCAAGGACGATCTGGCAGCCGCGCGCGCGGCGCGCGACCGGCAGGTGCCGATGGGCCGCATGGGCACGCCGTGGGAAGTGGCGAACGCGGTGGCGTTCCTGGCGTCGGATGAAGCGTCGTACATCACCGGCACGGAATTGCTGGTGGACGGGGGCCTGACGGGCAAATACGCGTGAGGCGAAACGCGGGGAAGAAAGCGGCGGCGCGGTCCAGCAGCATGTCCGGATCGCGTGACGCGGCGGCCGCGATCAGGCCGCGTCCTCATGCCGCGCCTGCCCTCGCCTTCAGGGCAATACCGGAAAGCGCGCGGCGATGTCATCGCCCGTGAACTGCGCCACCCAGCCGGCCGGGTCATTGAACAGCCGGATACAGGTGAAGGCGGGCGCCGAGCCCATGTCGAACCAGTGCGGCACGCCGGCCGGCACCGAAATCAGGTCGTCCTGCTCGCACAGCACCGCGTAGACGCGGCCGGCCGCATGCAGCGTGAACAGGCCGCTGCCGGCGACGAAGAAACGCACCTCGTCATCGGCGTGCGTGTGCTCGGCCAGGAACTTGCGGCGCAGCGCCTCGCGGTCCGGATACGCCGGATCCAGGCTGACCACATCGACGCTGCGATAGCCGCGCTCGGCCACCAGCCGCTCGATCTCGGAACGATACGCCGCCAGCACCTCGGCCTGCGGCGCGCCGGGCGCCACCGGCGCCTGCGCCCGCCAGCGCTCGAAGGTCACGCCGATGGCGGCCAGCTCGCGCCGGATCTCGCCGGCGTCATCCAGCCGCCGGCCGGCGGCCGGGTCGTCCTGCGGATAGATCGTCAGCGTCGACATGGCTTACCAGGAGGTGGTGTACGCGCCGGGGAATTTCTGCGCCACGAAGGCCTTCACCTCGTCGGACTGGTAGGCCTTGATGAAGCGCGCGATGCGCGGATCGTTCTTGTTGTCCTCGCGCGCGGCGATGACCACGGCGGCGAACGGCGCATCCTTGCTTTCCAGCGCCAGCGCGTCCTTGGCGGGCGACAGGCCGGCCGGGATGGCGTAGGCCGAGTTCACGGCGGCGGCATCGACGTCGGCCAGCGAGTGCGGCAGCTGCGCGGCCTCGATCTCGACGAACTTGAGCTTCTTCGGGTTGTCGACCACGTCGAACAGCGAGGCCGTCACGGTCACGCCGTCCTTGAGCTTGATGAGCTTGGCGGCCTGCAGCACCAGCAGCGCGCGGGCGCCGTTGGTCGGGTCGTTGGGGATCGCCACCTTGGCGCCCGGCTGCAGATCGTCCAGCGACTTCACGCGCTTGGAATAGATGCCCATCTGCTGCACCACGGCCGTGGCCACCGGCACCAGCTTGTAGCCGCGCGCCTTGTTCTGCGATTCCAGGAAGGGCTTGTGCTGGTAGATGTTCAGGTCCAGCTCCTTGGCGTCCAGCGCGGCGTTGGGCTGGATGAAGTCGCTGAACTCGACCAGCTTGACCTTCAAGCCCTGCCTGGCCGCGACCTGCTGCACCACTTCGCCGATCTGGGCGTGCGGGCCGACGGTCACGCCGACTTTCAGTTCGGCGTCCTGCGCCATCGCCGGCGCGGCGGCGGCAAATCCGATGAGGGTGGCAACGGCGGCCAGGGTGTGGCGTAGACGCATGGGAATCTCGGCAATCGAACAGGGAAGGGAAGCCCCGGATTCTAGTGAGCGCCCTTCAAAACCGGAAGCGATGAATTTTCATATTGATATGCGCATTTCCGTATAAGGCCCGCCGCCATGACAAGCGCGGCCGCGCGCGACACAATAGCGGCTGGATTCCCAACCCCTTGCCGTCATTGCCATGTCCACCCCCAACGAACTGCATCCGCACGCGCGCGCCCTGCTGGCCGACCACTATGCCGCCGTCGATGCCGACCTGCCCGTCCTGCTCGACCTGCTGTTTGCCCGCAGCGCCGGCGAAGACTGGCACAAGGCCGGCACCTTCAAGCACCACCTGCTGGGCGTCTACCGCACTCTGACGCTGTGGAACCAGCCGCGCGAGGTGCGGCTGCTGGGCCTGTTCCACAGCGTGTATGGCAATGAGTACGTCGACCTGACGCTGTTCGACCGCGAGCGCGAACGCAACACGCTGCGCGAGGTGCTGGGCGCCGAGGCCGAGGAATGGGTCAGCCTGTTCTGCGCCATGCCGCGCACCCGCTTCGTGCAGGCCATCCTGCAAGGCCAGGGCCAGGGCCCCGAGGGCCTGACGCTGGAAGGCGCCGACGGCCAGGTCTTCACCTTCACGCCGCGCCAGGTCGCCGCCTTCATCGTGGTATCGGCCGCCGACATCGGCGAACAATGGCACAGCTGGCAGGACGAGATCTTCGCCGGCTATCCGCAGCAGCAGCGCCGCGACCTCAAATCGCACTGGGCCGCCTCGCTGTGGCCCGGCCCGCTGAAGCCGCCGTCGAACATCCTGTCGATGCTGTCGCACCTGCTGGCGCCGCTGTCGGCGCTGCCGGCCGATACCGGCATCCCGCTGCCGCCCGCCTTCGACCATTGCCGCGCCACGCTCAGCCCGCGCGACGAGGCCGCCGCCAGCGCGCTGTACTGGCAGGTCGTCACCCGCATGCATCCGCAGACCGAAATGGACACGGCGCGCCACATGCTGGAAGCCGCGGTGGCGCACAACCCGTGGGTCGCCGAGCCGCGCCTGCTGCTGGCGCAACTGGCGCTGACGGCGGGCGACTTCGAGGCCGCCGAAGGCCATGCCGCCGCCGGCCTGGCCGCGCTGCAGGCCTGGGGCACCGCGTGGGACAAGCGCATCGAGTGGGCCGGCTGGATGGCCTGGGCCCGCATCGAACTGCAGAACGCCCGCGCGCGCCGCTGGCCGGAAAACCTGGCGGCCCTGAACGGCCTGGGGCTGGTGGAGTGATCGCGGCGCGCTGAACCACGGCAACCACGCGCAAGACAAAACGAAAACGCCCCGAGGAATCCCCGGGGCGTTTGACCTTCACGGCCCGTGGGCCGCGACGGCGCTTATTTCATGCCTTCCCAGTGCGGACCGGGCACATGGATGTCGAACAGCTCCAGCACGCGGGCCACGGTGTGATCCACCATTTCCTCAATGCTGGCCGGGCGATGGTAGAACGCCGGCAACGGCGGGAACACGATGCCGCCCATCTCGGTGACGGCGGTCATGTTGCGCAAGTGCGCCAGGTTGAACGGCGTTTCGCGCACCATCATCACCAGGCGGCGACGCTCCTTGAGCGTGACGTCGGCCGCGCGCGTGATGAGGTTGTCGGACAGGCCGTGGGCCACGGCCGCCAGCGTGCGCATCGAGCACGGCACGATGACCATGCCGGCGGTCTGGAACGCGCCGCTGGCCAGCGTGGCGCCGACATCGCGCACGCTGTGCACGTGGTCGGCCAGCGCGTAGACATCATGGCGGCTGACATCGAGTTCGTGCTTGATGTTCAGCACGCCCGAGGCCGACACCACCAGGTGCGTCTCGACATCGTCCACGCCGCGCAGCGCCTGCAGCATGCGCACCGCGTAGAGGGCGCCAGTGGCGCCCGTGATGCCGATGACCAGTCGCCGCACGGAATCAGGCCGTGGCGCCGGATTGCTCCAGCAGGGTCTTCAGTTCGCCCGATTCGTTCATCTCGTTCATGATGTCCGAACCGCCGATGAACTCGCCGGCCACGTACAGCTGCGGAATCGTCGGCCAGTTCGAGAACTCCTTGATGCCCTGGCGGACTTCGTCGTCCTCCAGCACATTCACGGTGACCAGCTTCTTGACGCCACAGCCCTTGAGGATCTGGATGGCCTTGCCGGAAAAGCCGCATTGCGGGAACTGGGCGGTGCCCTTCATGAACAGCACGACGGGGTGCTGGGTCACGGTTTCGCGGATGAATTCTTGAACGTCGCTCATGGTGGTCTCTTGGACAGGAGGCATAACGGAATACGCCAATTATAGGTACAGGCGGGATTTCGTCCCGGATTCCCCGGGGCGGCCCCCGGGAATCGGCCGGTTGCGGCGCGGCAGCCGGTTACAAATCGCCGGCCCGGCGTCAGCCCCGCCCGGGCCAGCGTCCGCCGGAAATGCGTTCGATGCCGGCCAGGTCGCGCCGGCTGTGGACGTCGGCGAAGCCCGCGGCGGCCAGCAGGCCGCGCACCGCCTCGGCCTGGTCCCAGCCGTGCTCCATCCACAATGCCGCGCCCGGCTTCAGGTGGCGATGGGCGCCGGCCACGATGCGGCGCAGGTCTTCCAGGCCGTCGGCGCCATCGGTCAGCGCGCCGCGCGGCTCGAAGCGCACGTCGCCCTGTCCCAGGTGCGGATCGTCGCTGGCGACATACGGCGGATTGGACACGATCAGGTCGAAGCCCTCGCCGGCGGGCACCGCGTCGTACCAGCTGCCTTCGACGAAGCGCACCGAGGCGGTCAGCTCCCAGGCATTGCCCGCGGCCACGGCCAGCGCGGCGGCGCTCACGTCGCTCGCCATCACGCGGGCATCGCGGCGCGCCAGGGCGATCGAGATGGCGATGGCGCCGCTGCCCGTGCCCAGGTCCAGCACGGCGGGCGCGGACTGCCCGGCCACGCATTCCAGCGCGGTTTCCACCAGCACCTCGGTGTCCGGGCGCGGGATCAGCACGTCGGGCGTCACGCGGAACGCGTGCCCCATGAATTCTCGCTGCCCCAGCAGATAGGCCATCGGCTCGCCGGCCAGGCGGCGCTGCGCCAGCGCCTCGTAGGCCGCGGCCACGTCCGGCGCCAGCGGGTCGGTGTCATGCGCCAGCAGCCAGGCGCGCGGCTTGGCCAGCACGTGCTCGAGCAGCATGCGCACTTCGAGCCGGGGCAGGCGCGTGTCCAGCAGCAGGCTCTTGATCTGGGCGGTCATCGGCGTGGCAATCTCAACGGCGTGGGCGGGGCGGCGGCCTCAGATATCGTCGCCCAGCGCCGCCAACTGCTCGGCCTGGTGCTCGGCGATCAGGGCGCCGGTCAGCTCTTCCAGATCGCCTTCCATGATCTGCTGCAGCTTGTACAGCGTCAGGTTGATGCGATGGTCGGTGACGCGGCCCTGCGGGAAGTTATAGGTGCGGATGCGCTCGGAGCGGTCGCCGGAGCCGATCAGGCTCTTGCGTTCGGCCGCTTCCTTGCTCTGGCGCTCGCGGACTTCCCGGTCCTTCAGGCGCGCGGCCAGCACCTGCATGGCCTTGTCCTTGTTGCGGTGCTGCGAACGGTCGTCCTGGCACTCCACCACCAGCCCGGTCGGCAAGTGCGTGATGCGCACGGCCGAGTCGGTCTTGTTGATGTGCTGGCCGCCGGCGCCGCTGGCGCGGAACGTGTCGATGCGCAGGTCGCTCGGGTTGATGACGATCTCCGACATGGCATCGGCTTCGGCCATGATGGCCACCGTGCAGGCCGAGGTATGGATGCGGCCCTGCGCCTCGGTGGCGGGCACGCGCTGCACGCGGTGCGCGCCGGATTCGAATTTCAGGCGGCCATAGGCGCCGTCGCCCTCGATGCGCGCGATCACTTCCTTGTAGCCGCCCAGCTCCGACGCGCTTTCCGACATCAGCTCGACGCGCCAGCCGCGCTGTTCGGCGTAGCGCGTGTACATGCGCAGCAGGTCGCCCGAGAACAGCGCGCTTTCGTCGCCGCCGGTGCCGGCGCGGATTTCCAGGAACACGCTGCGGCCGTCATTGGGGTCGCGCGGCAGCAGCAGCAATTGCAGCGCCGCTTCCAGCGATTCCAGCTTGACGCGGCCGCTCTTGATCTCGTCCTCGGCCATCGCCTTCAGCTCGGGATCGGACAGCATCTCCTGCGCGGTCGCCAGGTCTTCCTCGCCGCGCACGAAAGCGGTGAACGCCTCGACCACCGGCTCCAGCTCGGAACGCTCGCGCGAGAGCTTGCGGAAGCGGTCCATGTCGGCCGCGGTTTCCGGTTCGGCGAGCAGCGCGTCCACCTCGATCAGGCGGTGACACAGATGCTCCAGCCGGCTGCGCATGGAAGATTTCATGATGGGGATTCAGCAAAGGAAAACGGGAATGGCGGGCGCCCGTGACGAGCGCCCGCCGCAAGGCGGGGCGGGAACAGCGCCGCTAACGGCGCGAGTCGCGGCCGGGGAACAGGCGCGGCATCCAGGCAAGCAGCTGCTTGCGGTCCTCGCCTTCGCTGCGGTTCAACGCCGCCAGCGGGCCATGCAGGTATTTCTGGGTCAGGCCGTGGGCCAGCTGCTCGAGCACGGCTTCCGGCGATTCGCCACGCGCCAGCAGGCGGCGGGCGCGCTCGAGTTCGGCGGCGCTGACGTCTTCGGCGGCCTGGTGCAGGTCGCGGATGACGGGCACCACTTCGCGCGATTGCATCCAGTGCATGAAGCCCTGGACGCGGGTTTCGATGATGGCCTCGGCCTGCACCACGGCGGCGCGGCGCGCGTCGGTGCCGGTCTGGACCAGACGGCCCAGGTCATCGACGGAATACAGGTAGACGTCGTCCAGGCGGCCGACCTCGGGTTCGATGTCGCGCGGCACGGCCAAGTCGATCATGACCATGGGGCGGTGGCGGCGCAGGCGCGTGGCCCGTTCCACCATCCCCAGCCCGAGGATGGGCAGGGAGCTGGCCGTACAGGAGACGACCACGTCGAATTCGGAAAGGCGGTCGGTCAGGTCCGACAGCTTCATGGTGCTGGCCGAGAACCGGTTGGCCAGCAGCTCGGCGCGTTCGGCCGTGCGATTGGCCACCACCATGCTGCGCGGACGCTGCGCGGCGAAGTGGGTGGCGCACAGCTCGATCATTTCGCCCGCGCCGATGAACAGCGTGCGGGCCTGGTCCAGGTTGCCGAACACGCGTTCGGCCAGGCGCACCGCGGCGGCGGCCATGGACACCGACTGCGCGCCGATGGCGGTCTGCGAGCGGACTTCCTTGGCGACCGAAAAGGTGCGCTGGAACATCTGGTGCAGCAAGGTGCCGAGCGAACCGGCCTCGCCGGCGGCGCGCACCGCGTCCTTCATCTGGCCGACGATCTGGGTTTCGCCCAGCACCATGGAATCGAGTCCGCTGGCCACGCGGAAGGCGTGGCGCACGGCGTCGTCCTGCTGGTGGCGGTACAGATGCGGGCGCAGCGTGCCGGCGTCCAGGCGGTTGTGCTCGGCCAGCCACGCGGGCAGCTGGTCGGCCACGTGGCCGTCGGCGGCGCAATAGATTTCGGTGCGGTTGCAGGTCGACAGGATGGCGGCTTCGCGCACCGACCCGCCGAACGCGGAACGCAGGCCTTCCAGCGCCGGCTTGACCAGATCGACGGGCATGGACACGCGTTCGCGAACCGACACCGGCGCGGACGTGTGATTCAGACCGAAGGCTAGGACAGCTACCGACATGTAAAGGACAAGGCCGTGAGTATTAGAGCTGTGGTCCCCGCAAAGCCCATGCGGTGCAGCGTGCATGTAACAGCGGACCGGCCATGATTATACTCCCGCGGGTTATCCCCATGCCATTCGGGGCCCAGGCCGCGACGCTGGGTCGCACCCCCACGCGACGCTTGGTCGCACCCCATGCAATGGCCGCTTGCGGTAGTATGCGCCCCTTGCCCCTCGCCATGCGGGAAGGCGCCGCGAAAATTCTTCAAACTTTTTTCGAGGCGGCTGGCACAAGTCCAAAAAATTGTGTATAGTTGCGGACTTCGTTGGCCTGGTAGCTCAGTCGGTAGAGCAGAGGATTGAAAATCCTTGTGTCGGTGGTTCGATTCCGCCCCAGGCCACCAGAATTAAAAAGCCCGGCTCCTTGGAGTCGGGCTTTTGCATTGTGGCGCCGGGATCAAAGCCCGGAGATCAAAGGCCGCGGATCAAAACGCGCGGATCAAAACCCGGGGCTCAAGACCCCGGCAGCGCCACCCCCATCGCCGCGAACAATCCCCCGCACACCTTGTTGAAGCGCCGGCCGGCGCGTTCGAGCCACGGCCGCACGCGGTGCGCCAGGCGCGCCAGCACGTACTCCACCACGAACTCGATCGCCACGAAGGTCGCGGCCATGATCAGGAATTGCGTAAACAGGCTGCGGGCCGGATCGATGAACTGCGGCAGGAAGGCGCCGTAGAACAGCAGCGCCTTGGGATTGGCGATCGCCGACAGGAAACCCTGGCTGAACATGCGGGTGCCGCGCAGCCGCGGCATGTCGGGCGCCGGGCGCAGCTGCACGCCGGGCGAGCGCCACAGCTGGATGCCGAGCCAGATCAGATAGGCGCCGCCGGCCCACTTCAGCACCGTCAGCGCCGGCCCCCAGGCCTTGAGCAGCGCGCTGATACCCAGCATCGACAGGGCGATCAGCGCAATGAAGCCGACCGCGCCGCCAGCGATGGTGCACAGCGCCTTGCGATGCCCGTGCAGCGCGCCGTGGGTCAGCGCCAGCAAGGTGTTGGGGCCGGGCGTGATCGACAGGCCGATCACGGCAACCAGGTAGATGAGCCAGCTGTGCAATGCCATGGCGGTGAGACACGGAAAGAGGAGGAGGCGGCCAGTCTAGCGCCGCCGGCTCGGCCCACGCAATCGGCGGCGAGCCCGCTACGCCTCGCCGGGCTGCGTCGTCGGCACCGCCAGTCCGTATTTGACGCGGTTCATCACCACCAGCGTCGAAAAGCGCTTCACGTTGGGATCGCCCCAGAAGTGGCGCTGCGCGAAGGCGTCGTACTCCGCCATGTCGCGCACGGTCATGGTGACGACGAAGTCCACCTCCCCCGTCACCGCCAGGCACTGCATGATCTCCGGCGCGCCGCGCATCGCGCGCTTGAAGGTGTCCAGCTTGTCGGCGCGCTCGCTTTCGAGCGACACCAGCACCACCATCATGATGTCGCGCCCCACCGCCGCCGGCTCCACCACCGACACATCACCCAGCACCACTCCGGATTCGCGCAACCGCTTCATGCGGCGCAGGCACGATACCGGCGACAGGTTCACGCGCTCGGCCACCTCCTGGCTGGTGCGCTGGTTGTCTTCCTGCAGGCTCTGCAGGATCTGAAGGTCGAAATCGTCTAGTTCCATGGGGTCTCGGCGCCGCGGCGGTCCAGGCCGTGCGGGCCTGTAGACGGATTCTAAACGGGCGCGCAAAACGACCTGCCCCCAAATTCGACGGGAAACTTCATTTGCGCACCGCTGGCTGCAGGAATTAATCAGGCGCCTTGCTTACACTGGGAACCCTCTGGTCGCCCTCGCGGCCAGGCGCAGCCCGATTCCCATGCCGTCACTCCAGCTTTTCCTGCTCTTCCTGGCCGCCGACGCGGCGTTGAAACTCACCCCCGGCCCGGACATGGCGCTGACGCTGTCGCGAGGCATGACGCAGGGCTTCCGGCCGGCGTTCCACAGCGTGCTGGGCAATGTGGCGGCGGGTTTCATCCAGGTGCCGGCCGTGGTGCTGGGGCTGGCCTCGGTGCTGCAGGCGTTTCCGACGCTGTTCCTGGCGATCAAGGCGGCCGGCGGCCTGTATCTGGGCTACCTGGGCATCAAGGCCATCCTGCGCTGCGCCCGCGACGCCGACGTGTCCCTGACCGCGCGGCCCGGCGAGGCGCGCGACGCGTTCTGGCAGGGCTTCATGACCAATCTGCTGAACCCGAAGGTGCTGCTGTTCATGATCGCCTTCCTGCCGCAGTTCACCACGCCGGACAACGGCCCGGTGTGGATCCAGATGCTGGTGCTGGGCGTGACCATGAAGGCGCTGAGCCTGCCCTACGGCAGCTGCTTCGCCTACGGCGCATCGCGCATCCGCGGCTGGGTCGGACGCAACCCGTGGTTCCTGCGCATGCAGCAGGGGCTGCTGGGCGCGATCATGCTCGGCCTGGCCCTCTACGTGCTCTACTCCACCGCCTCGACCCTGAACCCCTGATTTTTCCGCAGACGCCGCATCATGACCGCCGCCACCCTTCCCTCCGGACGCGATACGTCCGCCTCCACCCTGATGCCGACGCTGTCGCTGATCGGCGCCATGGCCTCGCTGTGCATCGGCACGTCGTTCGCCAAGTCGCTGTTTCCCGAGGTGGGCGCGCAAGGCACCACGGCGTACCGCATCGTCATCGGCGCCATCATCCTGATCGCGTTCTGGCGTCCGTGGCGCTTTCCGCTGACCGCGCGCAACGCCGCCAAGATCGCGCTGTACGGCGTGACGCTGGCCTGCATGAACCTGCTGTTCTACATGGCGCTGCGCACCCTGCCGCTGGGCGTGGCCATCGCCATCGAATTCACCGGCCCGCTGACGCTGGCCGTGGTGCTGTCGCGGCGCGCCATCGACTTCGTCTGGATCGCCTGCGCGCTGGCCGGGCTGGTGCTGCTGATCCCGACCGGCCAATCCATGCACGACCTCGATCCCGCCGGCATCGGCTACGCGCTGGGCGCGGCGGTGTGCTGGGCGCTGTACATCATCTTCGGCAAGATGGCCGGCAACGTGCATGGCGGACAGGCCACCTCGCTGGGCCTGCTGGCGGCCACCATGGTGGCGCTGCCGGTGGGCGCGGCCCACGCCGGCATGGCGCTCTTGGACCCCAAGCTGATCCTGGCCGGCGTGGCGGTCGGCATCCTCTCCAGCGCCCTGCCCTATTCGCTTGAAATGGTGGCGCTGCGGCGCCTGCCGCAGAAGACCTTCGGCGTGCTGCTCAGCATGGAGCCCGCGATGGGCGCGCTGGCCGGCGTCATCGTGCTGAACGAACACCTGTCCGGCACGCAGTGGCTGGCGATCTGCGGCATCATCATCGCCTCGGCCGGCTGCGCCGCCACCGCGCGGCGGCAAAAGCGCGCGGCGGCCGCGGGCTAAGACCCGTCAATCCACCGAAATATTCTTCTGGCGGATCACCGCGCCCCAGTTCTCGTACTCGCGATGCGCGTAGTCGAAGAAGTCGTTCGACGAGCTGCCCATCGGCTCCATGCCCTGCAGCTTGAGCTGCTTGATCACCTCGGGTGACTTCAGCGCCGCCTGGATCGCGCCGCTGAGCTTGTCGACCACCGCCTTGGGCGTGCGCGCCGGCGCCACCACGCCCTGCCAGGCGGTGGCTTCCAGCGGCGGGCCGCCGGCCTCGCCGAAGGTGGGCACGTCGGGCAACTGCTCCGAGCGCTCGTTGGCCGGCACCGCGATGGCGCGCAGCTTGCCCGCCTGGATCAACGGCCGCGCGGCGGCCAGGTCGGCCATCATCAGCGGCACCACGCCCGCCGCCACGTCCTGCAATGCCGGCGGCGTGCCCTTGTAGGGAATCGCGGTGGCCTTGCCGCCGAACTGGGACAGGAACAGTTCCATCGCCAGATGGTGCGGGCTGCCCACGCCCAGCGAGGCGTAGCTGGCCTTCTTGTCGTCGGACAGGTACGCCATCACTTCCGGCATGTTCTTCAGATCGGAAGCCGGCGACGCCACCAGCACGATCGGCAGCGCCACCAGCGTCGAGACCGGCTTCAGGTCCTTCCACGGGTCATACGGCAGCTGCTTGTAGAGCCAAGGGTTGAGCGACAGCGTGCTCATGCCGGCGGTCATCAGCGTGTAGCCGTCGGGTGCGGCGCGCGCGGTTTCCTGCGCGGCGACGATGGTGGCGGCGCCGGGGCGGTTCTCCACCACCACGGGCTGGCCCAGCGCCTGGCTCACGTGCTTGGCCACGATGCGGGTGGCCAGGTCGCTTCCGCCGCCGGCGCTGAATGGCACCAGCCAGCGGATGGGATGCTCGGGAAATTCTCCGGCCAGCGCGGGCGCGGCCTGCGCGGCGAACGCCGCCACGGCCACGGTTCCCAGCGCGCGGCGGATGAAGCCTCTTCTGGACATGGGGTTGTCTCCTGGTATTTTGAATTTAATTAACATATTAACTATATTTTTGGCGCCCGGCGAGCAGGACTGCGGCGACGATCATGGACGCGGCATCGGCGCGGCGCCGCATCAGCCGCGGGCCGCGGCCAGCCAGCGCAGGCCGGCCGAGGTGCCGGCGGCCGGACGGTACTCGCAGCCGATCCAGCCGCTGTAGTCCAGCTCGCGCAGCACCGAAAAGACCCAGCCGTAATCCAGCTCGCCCCGGTCCGGTTCCTGCCGCAGCGGCACGCCGGCGATCTGCAGGTGTCCGACCCGCCCGGTGGGCAGGTACTGGCGCAGCTTGGCGGTGACATCGCCCTCGACGATCTGGCAGTGGTACAGGTCCATCTGCACTTTCAGGTTGGGCGCGTTGACGGCCTGCACCACCTGGTGCGCCTCGTCCTGGCGATTGAGGAAATAGCCGGGGATGTCGCGGGTGTTGATGGGCTCGATCAGCAGCGTCACGCCAGCGGAGCGCGCCTGGCGCGCGGCCCAGTCGAGGTTCTCGCGGTAGCAGTCCAGCATCTCGGCGCGCGTGACGCCTTCAGGGATCAAGCCCGCCATCACGTGGACCTGGGCGCAGGCCAGCACCGTGGCGTAACCCAGCGCCTGCTCGATGCCGGCGCGGAATTCGTCCTGCCGGCCCGGCAGCGCGGCCAGCCCGCGCTCGCCGCGCGAGGCCACGCCTGGCGGCGCGTTGAACAGGACTTGCGACACGCCGGCGGCATCCATGCGCTCACGCACGAACGCGGCCGGCGCTTCGTAGGGAAACATGCATTCCACGCCCGCGAAGCCGTCGGCCGCGGCGGCCGCGTAGCGGTCCAGGAACGCGTGTTCCGGGTACATCATCGAGAGATTGGCGGCGAACTTCAGCATGGCGGACTCCGGGGCGGGCGGCATGCCTGGAAATTAGCATATCCGCCCGTCACGCCCGCCGCGCCGCGATCCCTCAATACGTCATGCGCACGCCCAGCATCACGCTGCGGCCCGGCAGCGGCGCCACCGACGAGATGAACGAAGCGTGGTTGTAGGCCAGCTTGTTCAGCAGGTTGGTGCCGCGCAGGAAGACCTCGTAGCCCGTCGCGCCGTAGCGGCCGCGATACGCCACCACGGCATTGACCAGGTTGTAGCCCGGCGTGCTGTTCTCATACGCGGCGATGTCCTTCTGCGAGAACACGCGCGCGTACTCGACGCCGCCCGACCACTGCTGCCACTTGACGTTGCCGCGCAGGCCCGCGCGCGCCGCCGGAATGCGCGGCAGGTTGCCGTCGCCGCCAGTCAGCTTGCCGCGCACGTAGTCGCCGAACACCGCCGCCGAGAACACCGGCGTGAACTGGTGCCGCAGCTCGCCTTCCACGCCGGTGAATTCGGCGTCGCGCTGGGTGTACTCGATCAGGCGGAAATCCTCATAGCGGTCCAGCGTGTCGGCGTAGATGTAGTTCTTGACCTTGTTGTGGAACACGCTGGCCGAGAACGTCGTGTCGCCCGAGTGCTTGCGCAGCGTCAGGTCGATGTTGCGCGAGGTCTCGCGGCCCAGGCCGGTATTGCCCAGTTCATAGGTGTTGGTGGCCAGGTGCACGCCGTCGGCGTACAGCTCCTGCGCGGTCGGCAAGCGTTGCGAGCGCGACAGCGACAGGGCCACCGAGTACTGCGGCGCGAAGTCCCAGATGGCGGCGGCCGACAACGACGTGCCCGACAGGCTGCTGCGCGGCGCGCCGCCGGCGGGCGCGATGCGCTGCCAGTCCTGGCGCGCGCCGAGTTCGAAGCGCCAGTCGTTCAGCTGGTATTCCTCCAGCACGAACAGGCCGTTGGAACGGGTGCGGCTGCGCGGCAGGAACGCTTCCTCGCCGTCGGCGCGGAAGTCGCTGTAGGCGTTCTGCAAGCCGATCACGCCGCGCCAGCCGGCCAGCGGCTTGTGCTGCAACTCGACCCGCAGGTCGTAGCCCTTGTTCTTGAAGCGGGTGCCGACCTGGCCGC
Organism: Achromobacter insuavis; assembly: GCF_902859645.1. Taxonomy (GTDB): domain Bacteria; phylum Pseudomonadota; class Gammaproteobacteria; order Burkholderiales; family Burkholderiaceae_B; genus Achromobacter; species Achromobacter insuavis. Next base: position 58,738 of record NZ_CADIJR010000004.1, read on the forward strand.
CCTCGATCTCCTCGTGCTGATAGTCGGTCAGGCCGCCGCGCACGCGGATCTTCTCGAAGCCGGCGAACGGGTCCTGGTATTCGGCGCGCAGGTCCACGCGGTCGCTGCGCAGCTTCACGTAGGGCACGCCGCCGTGCGCGTGGTCATGGTCGTGATCTTCGTGATCGCCGTCGCCATGGTCGTGGTCGTGGCCGCCGCAATGCAGGTGGGTGCCATGCGGATGGCAACCCTCGTACTCGTGATTGTGGCCGGGCAGGCCGTACTTGCTTTCCAGGTGCGTGAATGCCAGGCCCACGTAGCCGCGCGGCGTGATCCACGACAGGCCGACCGAGCCCTGCGTCGATTCGCTGTAGGAGCCGGCCAGCTTGCCGCCGGGCCAGTCCGGCACGTCGTAGTCGCTGGTGCGCCGCTTCATGCCTTCGACCCGCACCGCGAACTGGCCTTCGCCGGCGGTGATGCCGATCGCGCCGGCGCGCTCCTTGGTGCCGGTGGCGCCGCGCAATTCGGCTTCCATCTCCACGCCTTTCTCGGGCACGGCGGTGGGAATCTTCTTGTCGACCACGTTCACCACGCCGCCGATCGCGCCGCCGCCGTACAGCAGCGTGGCCGGGCCGCGCAGCACTTCGATGCGTTCGGCCAGCAACGGCTCGACCGTCACCGCGTGGTCCGGCGAGATGCCGGAGGCGTCCATCACCTCGGAACCGTCGGACAGCACCTTGACGCGGGGCGCGGTCTGGCCGCGGATCACGGGCCGGCTGGCGCCGCCGCCGAAGGTATCGCTGTTCACGCCCGGCAGGCTCTTCAGGGACTCGCCCAGCGTGCCGGCGCGGCGCTCGACCAGTTCATCGCCTTCCAGCACGGAGGCCGGCAGCATGGTGCTGTTCAGGTCCAGGCCCAAGGGATTCGCGGACACCGTGATCGGCGCCAGCGTGCGATGGCGCGACGGATCGGCCTCGGTCTCGGCCTGCGCCACCGGCGCGGCCAGCATCAGCGAGCAGACCAGCGGCTTGAGCGCCCGCGCGCCGTTCCTGCGCCGCGCCGCCACCGCGCCGCGCTTGCCCCGGGTTCCCTGCGATCCCTGCGTCTTGCCTGTCATCTTTACCCTCATGGATGTTATATCATTACAAATAGCTGAAGGATGATATAACATTTCGATGACAAAGCAAGCCGATCCCCTGGATCGGCCCTGATACCTCAGTCCGCCGCGGCCTCCAGCCCCAGCACGGCCTGCAGTACTGCCACCCGGCTTTGCCCCAGCACCGCGCCATGCCAGTCCGGCGCGTCGCAATAGAACGCGTCCAGCGTGGCCTGCAGGATCTGGTCGCGCAAGGCCGCCGGCGCATCGGGATGCGCGCGCAGCCAGTTGCGTCCGCGCAGCGCGTCCACCACCTGTTCCGACGGCTGCGTGCCGTACTCCAGCGCCATCAGCGTCGGCACCGCATCCGGGCAGGCCTGGTAGGCCAGCCCGGCCAGATGGCCGGTGATGTCCACCGAGGCCGATGTGCCCTGGTAGGGCACGGCGATATCGGCGCCCCACCAGCGGCGCGCGCGCGCCACTTCGGCCTCGTCGCGGCGGCCGGCATAGATCTTCTCGCCGTGTCCGCGCGGCCCCAGCCCGGTATGCACGTCGATCCAGCCGATCTGCGCATGGCCGGCGGCGTGCTCTTCGAGAATGCGGCGCAGGTTGCGCAGGGACGCGGCTGGGCGGTCGCCGCCATAGAACAGGCCGTCCGCGTGCGTGTACTGCCCGCGGGTCACGGCCTGCTTGAAGGCCGCCAGGCCATGTTCGCCAATGTAGGCGGCGATCTGTTCGCGGTTGGCGTCCGACGGCGGCCATTGCGCCGGCAGCAGCAGCTCATGGATCCGGCCGTAGCCGGGGTTGGCCGGCAGCGGCTGGCCGTCGAACGGCTGCGCGTTGCGGTTCAGGTCGACGTTGCCTTCGTCGGTGCGCGCGATCCACGAAAAGCCATGCGGGTTCACCGCGTGCACCAGCAGCAGCGCCACGCCGGCCTGGCGCGCGCGGTCCAGCATCTCGGCGTCGTCCAGCAACGCCAGCTGGCACCCCGAGCCACAGAAGCCTTCCACGCCATGGGTGGCGGAGGTCATGATCAGCAGCCGCCTGGCGCCGGCATCGCCGATCAGGGCGACATCGGTGGCCAGGTCCTCGCCCTCGCGCCCCTTGGGCTCGATGGCATAGGACGCGAAACGCGTCGCCAGCGGCCGGGCGGCGGCGGTGAAGCGCTCGCGCGCCAGGGCATAGCTGCGGGAAAAGTAAGGGCTAGCGGATTGCATCAGGCCTCCTGGTTGTCGATATCGTCGCCGGTGCGGTCGCGTATCCAGAACAGCACCACCGTGGAAAGCGCCACCGCCACCATCAGGTACCAGGCGGGCGCCATGGGATTGCCGGTCACGTGCAGCAGCCAGGTCACGAAGAACTGGGCGAAGCCGCCAAAGACGGAAATCCCCAGACCGTACACCACCGACATGCCCGTGGTACGCACGGCTTTCGGAAACAATTCGGGCAGCATGGTGATGCCCGGCGCGGATTGCAGCGCCAGCAGGATCGACAGCAGCCCCACCACCAGCATCAGCCGCGCGCTGCTGGGGGCCGCGATCAACCACTGGAAGCACGGCAGCAGCACCGCCACCGTCGTCACGCGCGACCAGAAGATCACGCGCTTGCGCCCCACCCGGTCGGCCAGCATGCCGACCAGCGGCGCGAACAGGAAGCCGACCGCGCCCACCACCACGCTGGCCGACAGCGTCGAGGTCGCCGGCAAGCCAAGTTCGCGATGCGCATACGAGGGCATGTAGAAGCCGATGATCTGCGCGCACACCATGCCGCCGATCATCAGCAGGATGCCCTTGGCGACCTCGGTCTTGTGTTCGGCGAACACGCGGCGCAGCGGCTGGTGGCCCACGGCGCGCGGCCGGCCGCCAGCCGGCTCGTCGACGTGCAGCGTCTCTTCGAGATTGCGGCGGATGTAAGCGCCCACCGGCACCGTCAGGATGCCGATCACGAACGGCACGCGCCAGCCCCAGGCCTGCATCTGCTCGGCGGTCAGCGCGGCGGTCAGCGTGCCCACCACCACGGCGCCCAGCGCCACGCCGAGCGACTGGCTGCCGAATTGCCAGCTGGAATAGAAGCCGCGCCGCGTGGGCGGCGCGTGCTCGACCAGCAGCGTGGTCGACGCGCCCACCTCGCCGCCGGCGGCAAAGCCCTGGATCAGCCGCGCCAGCACCATCATCACCGGCCCCAGCAGCCCCATCTGCGCATGCGTGGGCGCGGCGGCGATCAGCGCACAGCCCAGACCCATCAGCCACAGCGTCAGCGTCATGGCGGCGCGGCGGCCATGGCGGTCGGCGTAAGAGCCGATCAGCATGCCGCCCACCGGCCGCATCAGGAAGCCGACGCCGAAGGTGGCCGTGGTCAGCAGCAGTTGCCCGTAGCCGGAGGCCGCCGGAAAGAACAGCGGCCCGATGACCAGCATCAGGAAAGTGAATACGGTGAAGTCGAAGAACTCGAGCGCGTTGCCGATGGTGGTGCCGGCGATGACCCGCCGGCGCATGGAAGGCGTATGCAGGCTGCGCGCGCCGGCGCCGGCCGCGATGGCGATAGACATGTTTTCCCCTTGATGTCCGATCCGTCTCCGCCGGTCCGTGTGCCGGTATCCGTGCGGTGCTAGTGAATATACGGATGGCGGGCGAAACGCAAAAGACAGTATTTTTGCTGCAGCGATGACTTTTGCTTATACCCCACCGTGCCCGCTCCGATGAACCTGCGCCAGCTGCGCGCCTTCGTGCTGATCGCCGAGCACGGCAGCATCCGCGCCGCCGCGCGCGCCCTGTGCGTGACGCAGCCGGCGGCCACGCGCAGCCTGCGCGAACTGGAACAGAGCCTGGGCGCGGAATTGGTGCGGCGCAGCGCCAAGGGCGTCGAGCTGACGCCCTACGGCCAGGCGCTGCACAAGCGCGCCGTGCTGATCCTGCAGGAAGCGCGGCGGGCGCAGGAAGACATCGACCAGATGCGCGATGGCGAGGGCGGCACGCTCAACCTGGCCATCAGCTCGTCGGTGCTGCCGATCCTGCCGACGGCGCTGGCCGCGTTCCGCGCGCGCATGCCGCGCGTCGCCGTGGCCTTCCATGAGGTCGCGCCGCCCTACAGCCACGAACAGCTGGAAACCGGCCGCTATGACCTGGTGGTGCAGACCGAATACGACGGCGACATCTACGACGGCTTCGCCCGCACCACGCTGTTCACCCTGCCGCTGGCGGTGGGCGCGCGCGCCGACCATCCCCTGCGCCACGCGACCGACCTGGCCGAGCTGAGCGACCTGCTGTGGCTGATGCCGGGCAATACGCAGACGCCCACCAACCTGCTGCGGCTGGCCTACTCCGAACGCGGCCTGCCGCCGCCCGCCGACGTGATTCCCTGTCAATCCATTGCCATCGCCCTGGCGATACTGGGCCAGAGCGACGCCGTGGGTTTCTTCGTGCGCAACGGCTTGCATCGCGTGCTGGCGCCGACGTCGCTGTGCATCCTGCCGCTGGCGCATCCGCTGCCCGCGGCGCGGGTGTCGATCCTGACGCGGGCGGATTCGCCGCCGACGCCGGCCGCGCAGTATTTCATCGACTGCCTGAACCGCGCCCGCGCGGCGGCGTGAGCCGGCGGGTTATCATGAGCCCCCCATCCCAGAGCCACGTCCCGCCCGCCTTGCGCGGTCCCATGCCATGGCGTTTCCCCGACTCCACACGCCCCCCACGCTGACCGATACGGTGGCCAAGCAGTTGCTCGCCGAGATCGACGCGGGCCGCGTGCTGCCCGGCGAAAAACTGCCCACCGAAACGCGCCTGGCCGAGCAGTTCGGCGTCAGCCGCACCGTCATCCGCGAAGCAGTGTCGCGGCTGCGCCAGGACGGCATCGTCGAGGCGCGCCAGGGCAGCGGCGTGTTCGTCACCGGCCAAGGCGGCCAGCGCGCGCTGCGCATCGACGCGGCCGAACTGTCGTCGCTGGACGCGGTGCTGCACATCGTCGACCTGCGGCGCGCGCTCGAAACCGAAATCGCGGCGCAGGCCGCGGCCCAGCGCAGCAAGCGCGACATGGCGGCCATCGACGACGCGCTGGCGGCCATTGCCGCCGCGGTCGAGCGCGGCGGCGACGGCGTCAAGGAAGACGTGGCCTTCCACCGCTGCATCGCGCAGGCCACCGGCAACCCCTACTTCCTGGCCACCCTGGCGTTCGTCAGCCAATACCTGGAAGCCGCCACCCGCGTCACGCGCGGCAACGAGGCGCGCCACGCCGACCAGATGCGCGCGGTGCTGCAGGAACACGCCGCCATCGCGGATGCCATCCGCCGCCAGGACGTGGAGGCGGCGCGCGAAGCCGCCCGCATCCACATGGTCAACGCCGCCGGACGCCTGCGCCAGGCGCATCGCTGAGGCGGCTCGTCAATCCGCCTGGTTGAAATGCGGCCTCAATAGGCGCCGCCAATACGCGCCGTCAATGCGCGCCGTCAGGCGTCCTGGCCGAAGGCCCGCGTGAAGAAATCCACGCCGCCGAAATTGCCTGACTTCAGGGCGATGCTGATGCGCGCCCCCACCGCCTGCGCCTGGCCCGCGCACCACGGCACCCCCGGATCGATCTGCTCGCCGATGGCCAATTGCGTCAGGCCCAGCGCCTGCACCACCGCGCCCGAGGTCTCGCCGCCGGCCACGATCAGCTGCCGCACCCCGAGCCGCGCCAGGCCCGCCGCGATCCGCGCGATCGCGTCTTCGACCAGCGCCCCGGCGCGCGCCGCGCCCAGGCTGGCCTGGGTCGCCTGCACGGCGTCGGGCCGGGCGGTCGAATAGATCAGTACCGGGCCATCGGGCAGGCGCGGCGCGGCCCAGGCCAGCGCCTGCGCCACCACGTCGTCACCCGCGGCGATGCGCAGCGGATCGAGCGCCAGCGCCGGCCCGCCCGCCGCGATGAACGCGGCGACCTGGCCCTGGGTCGCGATGGAGCAACTTCCCGCCACCACCGCCTGCGTTCCCGGCTCGCGCGGCAGGCCGGCGGCCGCGCCCCGCGCCAGCCCCCAGTTGCCGGGCAGGCCGATGGCCACGCCCGAGCCCGCCGTCACCAGCGGCATGCCCTTGAGCGCCGGCCCCAGCGCCAGCAGGTCATCGTTGGAAATGGCGTCGACGATGGCGATCTCCACGCCCTCGCGCCGCAACGCATCGATGCGGCCTCGAATCGCCTCGGCGCCACGCGCCACCACCGCATAGTCGATCAGGCCGACCTTGCGCCGGGTCTGCGCCGACAGCACGCGCACCAGGTTGGCGTCGGTCATCGGCGTCAGCGGATGATGCTGCATGCCCGATTCATTCAGCGGTACGTCGCCGGCGAACAGGTAGCCCTTGAACACCGTGCGCTTGTTGTCCGGAAAGGCCGGCGTGGCGATGGTGAAATCGGTGCCGAGCGCCGTCATCAGCGCGTCGGCGACCGGGCCGATATTGCCCTGCGTCGTGCTGTCGAAGGTCGAGCAGTACTTGAAATATATCTGCTCGGCGCCCTGCGCGCGCAGCCATTCGAGCGCGGCCAGCGACTGCGCCACCGCGTCGGCGGCTGGCAAGGTGCGGGTCTTCAATGCCACCACGACCGCGTCGGCGGGCGTCTCCAGCGCGCCGTCGGGCACGCCGATGGCCTGCACCGTGCGCATGCCGGCGCGCACCAGGTTGTTGGCCAGATCGGTGGCGCCGGTGAAATCGTCGGCGATGCAGCCCAGCTTGATCGTCATGCGGACTCCGGCAAGGTGATTCCGGGAAAGATCTTGATGACCGCGCTGTCGTCCTCGCGCCCGTGTCCGGCGGCCGACGCCTGCATGAACATCTGGTGCGCGGTGGACGCCAGCGGCAGCGGAAACTTGCTGTGGCGCGCGGTGTCCAGCACCAGTCCCAGGTCCTTGACGAAGATGTCCACCGCCGACAACGGCGTGTAGTCGCCCGCCAGCACGTGCGCCATGCGGTTCTCGAACATCCAGCTGTTGCCGGCGCTGTGGGTGATGACCTCGTACAGCGCATCGGCATCGACCCCTTCGCGCAACCCCAGCGCCATGGCTTCGGCGGCGGCGGCGATATGCACGCCGGCCAGCAGCTGGTTGATGATCTTGACCTTGCTGCCCGCGCCGGCGCGGTCGCCCAGCCGGTAGACCTTGGCCGCCATCGCGTCCAGCACCGGCCCGCACGCCGCGTAGGCGGCCGGCGCGCCGGCGGTCATCATGGTCATCTCGCCCGCCGCGGCCTTGGCCGCGCCGCCCGAGATCGGCGCATCCAGGTACAGCACGCCCAGGGCCGCCAGGCGCGCCTCCAGCGCGCTCGACCAGGACGGATCCACGGTCGAGCACATCACGAACACGCTGCCGGGCCGCAGGGCCGCCGCCAGATCGCCGTCGCCGAACAGCACGCTCTCGGTCTGCTGCGCGTTCACCACCACGCTGACCACCACGTCGCAGGCCGCGGCCAGCGCCGCCAGCGTGTCGCAGGCCACGCCCCCCTGTTCGGCGAACGCCGCCGCCACGCCCGGCCGGATATCGTAGGCATGCACCCGATGGCCGGCGCGCCGCAGGCTCTGCGCGATGCCCGCGCCCATGGCGCCCAGGCCGATCACGCCGACATCGCGCGCGGCTTGCTCATGATGGCTCATACCGTTCCCCGCAAGTCGTCGCCGATGTAGGCGCGGATGATCTCGGCGAAATCGCTGTCGCCTTCCAGGCCCAGTTGCGTGGCCCGCGCCGTGTCCCAGCGCCCCGGCCAACTGCCGACGATGGCCTGCACCCGCGCATCGGCCTGCCAGCTGATGCGGTCGGCGACCGCATCGCCCGCGATCTCGCGCAGCGCCCGCGCCATGTCGGCGGCGGTCACCGACACGCCCGGCAGATTGATCGGCCGGCGATCGGCCACCGCGGCCGCGTCCAGCTCGCAGCCCGCGATCAGCGCCTGCACCGCGCGCCGCGGCGACAGCAGCCACAGGCGCGTGTCCGGCCCCACCGGGCAGGCCGCCGGCTCGCCATTGAGCGGCTCGCGGATGATGCCGCTGGCGAACGACGAGGCCGCCGCGTTGGGCCGGCCCGGCCGCACGCTGATGGTCGGCAGCCGCAACGCGCGGCCATCGACGAAGCCGCGCCGCGTGTAGTCGGCCAGCAGCAGCTCGGCGATCGCCTTCTGCGTGCCGTAGGAAGACTGCGGATTGAGCGCGGTGTCGTCGCGCACCGTCTCCGGCAACGCGCCGCCATAGACCGCGACCGAACTGGTGAACACCACGCGCGGCCGGTGGCCACGCTGGCGGCAGGCCTCGAGCAACGCCCGCGACGCATCCAGGTTGATGCGCATGCCCAGGTCGAAATCGGCCTCGGCCTGGCCGCTGACGATCGCGGCCAGGTGGAACACCGCCGCCGTGTCGGCGCCGATCAGGGCATCCAGGACCGCCGGGTCGGCGATGTCGCCCTGGACCGAGCGCACGCGGGTGTCGTTGATGGCGTCGGTGCGCGTGACGTCCAGCAGGTCGATCTGCGTGATGGGTTCGGGCGCGCCGCCCAGCGCCAGCCTTCCCTGCTCCAGCAGCTTGCGCGCCAGGCGCTGGCCGAGGAAGCCCGCGCCGCCGGTGATCAGTATCTTCATCGCTCGCCTCCCGCGAGATAGGGTCGGGCCCACGCCAGGCCCGCCGACGTCGCGCCCTGGGGCCGGTATTCGCAGCCGACCCAGCCCGTGTAGCCCAGGGAGTCGATCAGCGCCAGCAGGTAGGGGTAATTGAGTTCGCCCAGGTCCGGTTCGTGCCGGTCCGGCACCCCGGCGATCTGGATATGGCCGATGCCCGCCATGTCGCGGCGCAGCTTGACCGCCAGGTCGCCCTCGACGATCTGGCAGTGATAGCAATCGAATTGCACGCGCAGGTTGTCGGCGCCGACCTCGGCGCGGATGGCCTGCGCCTCGTCCTGGCGGGTCAGGAAGAAGCCGGGCATGTCGCGCGGGTTGATCGGCTCGATCACGATGGTCACGCCGGCCGAGGCGGCGGCGCGCGCCGCGCTTTCCAGATTGCGCAGGTAGACCTCGCGGTGGGCGGCGCGGTCGCTTCCCGGCGCCACCAGGCCCGCCATCACGTGCAGCCTGCGGTTGCCCAGCGCCGCCGCATATTCCAGCGCCAGATCCAGCCCGCGGCGGAACTCGTCCTCGCGCCCCGGCAGCGCGGCGATGCCGCGCTCGCCCGCCGCCCAGTCGCCGGGCGGCGCATTGAACAGGGCCTGCGACAGGCCGTGGCCATCCAGCCGCGCGCGGATCTCGGCGGCGGCGAATTCGTAGGGGAACAGAAACTCCACCCCCTGGAAGCCGTCGCGCGCGGCCGCGCCGAACCGGTCCAGGAAAGCGTGCTCCGCATACATCATGCTCAGGTTCGCGGCCAGGCGCGGCATCTCGTCGTCTCCGTAGGTTCGCGGTCCGCGTCCACGCGGACCGCCGGCGCGCGGGGCGCCCGTCGTATCAGTAGCGCGCGCCGAAGGTGGCGCGCAGTTCCTCGATGGCGTCCTCGGACAGCGGCGCGGGGCGCGGATCGGACATCAGCCACAGCCGCGCGGTCTCTTCCAGTTCCTCCAGCGCATAGGAGGCATGCGACACCGAGCGTTCCCACACCACCGGCCCGAGACGCTCAAACAGCGCCCCGCGCACCTGCGCGGCCAGCGCCGCCACCTGCGCCGCCGCCACCGGATCGCCGGGGCGGCGATAGGGAATCAGCGGAATGCGCCCGACCTTCATCACCTGGTACGGCGTGATCGGCGGCAACACCTCGTCCTCGCGCCACACGCCCGCCAGCGTCAGCGCGACCAGATGGGTCGAATGGGTGTGCACGACGCCGCGCGCGGCGGGGTCGGCCTGGTAGATGCCCTGGTGCAGCGCCAGGGTCTTGGAGGGCTTGGCGCCCGAGACCCAGTTGCCGGCCAGGTCGACCTTGGCCAGCTCGGCCGGGTCCAGGCGGCCCAGGCAGACATCGGTGGGCGTGATCAGCCAGCCGTCGTCCAGCCGGGCGCTGATGTTGCCGGCCGCGCCGACGGTGTAGCCGCGCTGGTAGAGGCTGGCGCCGACCGTGCAGATCTCCTCGCGAATGCGGGTTTCCGGGGTCATCGCGCGCTCGCCACGAGGCGGCCGCGGGCGGCGGAAAGCGGGTACGGCATGGGGAACTCCCGGGGCTTATTCATATGGTCATCATACAAATTTTGCCGAAAATCCCGGTATCGGGATTACCCGGAATGCCCCGCCGGATTCAGACCGAGTAGTGGTAGTTGCAGTTGACCGTGGCCTTGAGCGGCTGATTCGCGCCCGGTCCGCCCGGACGCGGCCCGGTGAGCTTGGCCTGGAAGGTGCCCACCACGGCGCCGGTGCCATCCTTCTTGACCGCCACGCTGGCCGGCAGCGCATACAGCGTCAACGGCCAGACCTCGTCCGGCGCCACCAGGGTGAAGACGCCCAACGGAAAATCCGACACGACATAGGCGGGATCCCGGTCCGCGTCGAATCCCAATGTGGCGCCGACATACGTCAGCGTCAGCTTGAGCTCTTCCGAAGACGGCGACGGGATGACGCCGCGCAGCGCGACCTTGCCGCTCTCCGACACACACGACAGTTCGGCGGGCGCCGAACCCGCGTGGGCAACGCCCGCCAGCAGCAGACAGGACAGGAACCAGGGGGCATGCAGCTTCATGGGACGGGTTTCCTCGGAGCGGCCGGCGGATCCGCGGCCTGGGACGATCATCGAGCCGACATATTAGCGGCCAACAATCCGCGCTCAAAGGCCGGCGGCAGGCAATGCCAGCGTTCGCATACAAGTCGTAATATGCGGCGCCGCCGATCGGGCTAGGATGCCGGCATCGATCCGTCCGTTTCCCGGAGCCCCCATGAGCGCCTTCCGATCCCTCGCCTGCGCCGCCCTGCTGCTGGCCGCCGCCGCCTCCCACGCCGAGACCGTGGCCCTGCGCGCGCAGAGCGCCACGCCCGGCATCGAACCGCAGACCAAAATGCGCTTCGTCGACGTGGTGCTGCAACCCGAGAGCCGCCAGGTCCTGGCCGACTTCACCCGCAACCGCGTCGGCAAGCGCGTGCAGCTGCGGTCAAACGGTGTGCTGCTGTCCTCGGCCACGCTGCAAAGCCCGCTCGAGGGCGACAGCTTCCGCATCGTCGCCGGCGAGCACGGCTTTGGCGGCAAGTCCGCCGACGACATCGCCAAGGGCATCATGTCCGGCGGCGGCCTCACCGTGGACGACGAAAGCGGCGCCGCCAACGACGCCGGCGCCCGCCCGACGCGGCGCGCGCCGGGGTCGGATTCCGGCGGCTGACGCCGCCCACGGCGGCGCGTCCGGCCTGGACGTCGCCAGCCTTGGCCCCGCGCCTCAGACCGGCAACTGTGCCAGGCTGTCGAGCAGCCCCGGCCCCGTCGGCCGCCATCCCAGCCGGTCGCGCGTAGCCGCGCTCGAGGCCGACATGTCATGGCCGACGAAGTGCGACAGCCAGCCGAAATGCGCGGCCGCCGCCGCCTCGTCCATGCGGATCACCGGCACGCCCAGGCGGTCGCCGATGGCCTGCGCGATATCGCGGAACGGAATGGGCGACTCGGCCGTGGCGTGATAGCGCGCGCCGGCCTCGCCGTGTTCCAGCGCCGCGCGGTACAGCCGCACCGTGTCCGACACATGGGCCGCCGACCAGCCGTTGGCGCCGTCGCCGACATAGCCCGACACGCCCCTGGCCCGCGCCAGCGCCACCATCTCGGTCACCAGCCCCTGCTTCTCGGTGTCATGGATCTGCGACAGGCGCACCACCGACACGCGGACGCCGCGCGCCAGCAATTCCTCGCCCGCCAGCTCCGACGCCTTGCGCGGATTCGGATGCGCCGGATTGAAATGGTCCTCGGTGGCCGGCTGGCCGGGCGCCGCGCTGCCCATCGGCGTGCCCGAGGTGATCAGCAGCGGCCGCGCCGACCCCTGCAACGCCTCGCCCAGCGCGAGAATGACGCGCCGGTCCTTCTCGCAGTTGGCCACGAAATGGGCGAAGTCGTGGTCGAAGGCGGTATGGATCACGGCGTCGCAGGCGGACGCGCCGCGCCGCAGGCTGTCCAGGTCCTCGATGTCGCCGGCGTGCGCGTCGGCGCCCGCCAATTGCAGCGCCCGGGCGCCGCGGTCGGAGCGGGCCAGGCCAAGCACCTGGTGCCCCGCGTTGATGAGTTCGGGCACGATTTTCGAGCCGATGAAGCCGGTCGCGCCGGTCAGAAAGATGCGCAAGATCGCTCTCCTGGGTTGTCAGGCTGCCATCATGCGACGCCGATCTATCCTGTTAAAGTAGTGAGCTTATAGGGGTATATATCTCAACTGGCTGGCCATGACATCGCCCACCGACAACCCGCTCGGCGCCTACCTGAAGGACCGCCGCGGCCGGCTCGACCCGGCCGCGTTCGGCTTCACCGCCAGCCGCCGCCGCACGCCGGGCCTGCGCCGCGAAGAGGTGGCGCAGCTCTCGAACATCAGCGCCACCTGGTACACCTGGCTCGAACAGGGCCGCGGCGGCGCGCCCTCGGCCGACGTGCTCAACCGCATCGCCGCCGGCCTCATGCTGACCGAGGCCGAGCGGCATCATCTGTTCCTGCTGGGCCGTGGCCATCCCCCGGACGTCAAATACCAGTCGGCCCAGGGCGTGACGCCGCGCCTGCAGCGCCTGCTGGACGCGCTCGAAATCAGCCCCGCCATCATCCGCACCGCCACCTGGGACGTGGTCGCCTGGAACCGCGCGGCCGCGGTCGTCCTGACCGACTACGGCGCCCTGGCGCCCGAGCAGCGCAACATCCTGCGGCTGGTCTTCTGCAATCCCCGCGTGCGTCAGGCGCAGGACGATTGGGAGGGCATTGCCCGTTTCGTGGTGGGCGCCTTTCGCGCCGACGTGACCCGCGCCGGCGCCGCCTCCGAAGTCGCCCGGCTGGTCGAGGAATTGAGCCGCGACAGCGCGGAATTCGCGGCGCTGTGGCGCGACAACGACGTGCGCGTCCACGGCGAAGGCACCAAGCGCTTGCGCCACGCCCGCGCCGGCCTGCTCGAACTGGAATACTCCGGGTTCTCGGTCGACGGCCGGCCGGACCTGTCCATGGTGGTCTATCACCCCGCCTCGCCGCAGGCCGCCGATCGCATCCGCGCGCTGCTGGCGTCAACGCCCGTTGGCGGCGTCGATGAATCCCGCTAGATCGCGGTTGAAGCGCTCGGCCTCCTCCAGGAATGGCGCGTGTCCCGACGCCGCATACACCGTGGCCTGCAGGCGCGGATTCAGGCGCCTGGCGCGCTCCAGCGACGGCTCGACGCGCACCAGCGCATCGCGCGCCCCGTAGATCAGCCACAGCGGCTTGCGCATCGCGCCCAGGCCTTCGCGCGCCGCGATCGTCATCCGCGGCACCGCGGCCTGCATCCCGGGCGACGCCAGCGCGGCATTGGCCAGCAGCCGCTCGAATGTCACCGTGTCGGGCTGCGTCGCGAAGCACAGCGCCAGGAACGCGCGCTCGGCGTCCAGGTGCGTCTTCAGGTCGCTCGACGCCATGCCGCGATACACCTCGGGATGCGGCGCGATCTGGCTGGCTTCCAGTTCGATCACGCCCCCCACGTAGACCGCGCCGGCGATGTCCGCGTCGCCATGCGCGGCCAGGTAATTGGTCGTCACGGCCGCGCCCAGCGACCAGCCCACCAGCACCGGCCGGCGCACGCCCGACGCCGCGATCACGGCCGCCAGGTCATCGGCCCAGCGGCGCCCGTCGGTGTAGGCCTGCGGCGCGGTCGGCTGGCCCGACTGGCCATGGCCGCGCAGGTCGTACGTGATCAGGCGGTAGCGCTGCAGCAACGGGCTGGATACTTGCGCGTCCCAGCTGAGGCGGCTGCCGAGCAGGCCGTGGACGAACACCACGGCGGGGCCGGCCGGATCGCCGGACTCCTGGATGGCCAGGGTCACGCCGTCGGGCGCGACGGCGGTGTACTGGCGGCTGTCGGCATGCGCCGCGGCGCTCGCCAGGAGCAGCGCGGCGGCCGCCAGCAGGCGGCGGAAACAACGGAAAAACAAGGGGCCCGGCATGGGACTGACTCCTGGATGACAAAAGGGGAATCACAGTCTCAACCGTCACACCGGTGTTAGAGTCAAGCGGTCGTTTCGTGAAGATATGCCATGACGCCCCCGCCCGCCGCCAAGCCGATGTCGATCGGCGCCCTAGCCCGCGCAACCGGCGCCAGCCTGCGCTCGATCCGCCATTACGACGCGCACGGCCTGCTGGCCTCCTCGCGCGCCGCCAATGGCTACCGCAGCTTTGCGTCCGCGGCGGTCAGCCAGGTACGGCAGATCCAGCGCCTGATCGCGACCGGCTTCAGCCTCGCCGAAATCCAGGGCTTTCCCGATTGCATGCGCATGATCGAAGGCGCGGCGGCCTGCCCGGAAACCTCCGACGTGCAGCGCCAACGGCTGGCCTCGGTCGAACGGCAGATCGCCGACCTGGAACGGCGCCGCGCCCGACTGCGCCAGATGCTGGCCGAGGGCGCCACGGCCCCCGGGAAATAGCCGCCCGCGGCCACGCCGTTCGCGGCGGTCAAGCGCGCAAGCGCGGCTCCTGCTGCACGCACTCCACCAGGAAATCCATCACCGCCTTGACCGCGGGCGACCGGCGCAGATCCGGAAACACCGCCAGCCAGAGATCGCGCGAGGGCGCCTCGCCCTCCACCGCCAGCCGTTGCAGCATGGCGTCGCTGTCACCGACGATCGTCGGCAGCACCACCGCGCCCAGCCCCGACCGCGCCGCCATCTGCTGCGCCGCCAGGTCGCTGGCCGCGAACACCACCGGCCGGTGGCGGCGGATCTGGTGCAACCAGGCCTGCTGCGGCAGCGCATCGCCGCTTTCGTCGTACGCGATGAAGCGCCACTGGTCGGCGGGCTGCTCGCCGAACCCGGGACTGCCGTACAACGCGAAGCGCACCACGCCGATCTTCCTGCGCACCAGCGCCTCCTCTTCCGGACGCACGGTGCGCAGCGCGATGTCGGCCTCGCCCCGGTCCAGCGCCACCCGCGACCGCGACGGCAACAGCACCACGTTGAGTTTCGGATGCCGCTCGCGCAGCGCGGCCATGCACGGCGCAATGCAATGGCTCGCCAGCGACGGCGGCGCGCTGACCCGCACCGTGCCGGCCACCTCGATCGAGGCAATGCGCGACAGCTGCTCGACGCCCGTGGCGATCTCGGTCATGGCGCCGGCCAGGCGCGCCAGCGCGCGGCCGTCCTCGGTCAGCGGCCGGCTGCGCGGCAACCGGTCCACCAGCCGCAGGCCCAGCGATTTCTCCAGCGCGTCGATGCGGCGCCCCACGGTGGCATGCTCGACCTGCAACTCGCGGGCGGCCGCCGACAACGATTGGGTGCGGGCCAATACGGTGAAGTAATACAGGTCCTGCCAGTCGAACATCGGATTACCTGCTCACGAAGAGAAAGATCTTGTGGGAGAAAATTCCCGGATCCTGATTCCGTTTTTACCATGCGCCGTCCTGACGCCTGGGCACGCCTACGGTTCGACGGCGACCTGCAACGCGTGCGCCAGCGACACCCGCAGCATCTCGCCATGGCCGAACTGCGGGAACGCCTCGTAGCGGGCATCCGCGCCGCCCTCACGCAGGCCAGCCACCATCGCGCGCACGGCAGGCTGCAAGTCGATCGGCGTGCCATCCGGCCGCGTCGACGGCGCATCGGGCCGCTGGCGCGCCGGGTCGCGCGGCCGGGTGCCCGCCAGCACGATCACGCGCTTGCCGGCCGCGCGCCGCGCATCGAAGCGCCGCCACTCCCGCAGCAAGGCGCCGTCCGCCCACCAGGCCGAGGGGTCCCCCGTGATGTAGCGCGCGAACGTGTCAGGCTGCGTGAACAGCACATGCAACGCGAACAGGCCGCCATAGGAATGGCCCCACAGGTATTCGCGCTTCACGTCGACCGCGGCGCGCCCGCGCACCAGCGGCTTGACCCGTTCCCGCAGGAAAGCCAGGAACACGTCGGCGCCGCCGCCCGCGCGGCCCAGCACCACTGGATCCGGCTGCCGCACGCCTTGCTCGAACACGGGCGGCGTGTAGTCATAGGCGCGCGCAACCACGTCGTTGCGCGTCGGCACGTCATAGCCCACGGCCACCAGCACCGGCGCGCCGGCCGCGCCCAGCCGGGCCAGATCGGCGTCGGTCAGCGTGGCCAGCGCCGCGTTGCCGTCCAGCAGGTACAACACCGCGCTGCCGCCAGCCGGCGCGGCCTGGCGCGGCACGGCGATCTGGATGCGGTAATGGCGCTTGCCATCGGCCGAATCGAGGCGATGCGTTTCAAAGCGATAGACCGTCGACGGCCGGTCGGCCACGGTTTCGCCGACGAGCTGGTCCCCGCGCGCGGCCGGTGCGCCGGCGGCGGAGGGCGTCCGCGCCGGTATCTGCGTTGGTGCCGGTGCCTGCGCCTGTGCGCCCAGGCTACCGAAGACGCCGCTGAACATGGCGGCCAGGCAAAGACGGAACAGGGTGCGGGAGGACATCGGCTTCTCGGAATCATGCGTGCCGGCAGGCGCGGGCCTGGCGGCAACAGGGGAAACAACGCGGCGCGCCAGCACGGCTGGCGCCTGCCGCAGGATAGCCCAGACAGGAGCGCGACTCGATCCTGCTTTTCAGGCCAAGGCCGCGTCCGATCCGGCGCCCCCGGCTGGCGCGCCTGGCCCTCGCCCGTTCCGATCATTTCCGCACGGACCCCGTGAATTCCTGGGGAATTCCCAGACCGATTCACGCCTTCTACGATGGCTGGCACTGATCGGCGCGACCACGCGCCCCTCCCCACAAGGAATCCTTCGCAGTGAAAGCCATCCTGATAGAACGCTACGGCGGCCCCGAGGTCCTGCAGCTACGCACGGACCATCCCATGCCCGCCGCCGCCCCCGGCCACGTGGTGGTGCGGGTCGCCTACGCCGGCATCAACTTCATGGACGTGCACACCCGCCAGGGCAAGTACGCGGCCTCCGCCACCTACCCCGTGCGCCTGCCCTGCACCCTCGGCATGGAAGGCGCCGGCGACATCGTCGCGGTCGGCGCCGACGTCACGCACCTGGCGCCGGGCGACCGCGTCGCCTGGTGCATCGCCTGGGGCAGCTATGCCGAGTACGCCAGCGTGCCGGCGGCCAAGGTCGCGAAGATCCCCGACGCCATCCCGTTCGACCTGGCCGCCGCCGCGATCTTCCAGGGCGCCACCGCGCACTACCTGGTCGAAGACATCGCCCGGCTCGGCCCCGGCAGCACCTGCCTGATCCACGCGGCCTCGGGCAGCATCGGCCAGTTGCTGGTGCAGATGGCCGCGCGGCGCGGCGCCACCATCTTCGCCACCGCCAGCAGCGCGCAGAAATGCGCCGTCGCCCTCGCGCGCGGCGCGCATCACGCCCTGCCCTACGACGATGGCCGCTTCGCCGACCGCATCCGCGAGGCCACCGGCGGCGCGGGCGTGGACGTGGTGTTCGACGCGGTCGGCAAGACCACCCTGCGCGACAGCTTGCGCGCCTGCCGCACGCGCGGACTCGTCATCAACTACGGCAACGTCTCCGGCTCGGTCACCGACCTGGACCCGATCGAACTGGGCGAGGCCGGCTCGCTGTTCCTGACGCGGCCGCGCCTGGCCGACCACATGCGCGACGGCGCCACGGTGCAGCGCCGCGCCGACGCGGTATTCGGCGCGCTGCTCGAAGGGTCGCTCGATATCGCCATCGAAGGCCGCTACGAGATGGAAGACGTGCAACGGATCCATGCCCGGCTCGAGGCGCGCGAACAGATCGGCAAGTCCGTGATGCGCGTCGGGGCCGCGCATCACACATAACCTTTGGTTATGGTCACACCCGCACCACTCATTTGAACCTGTCGCCCGTCGCGCCCACACTCTCACCGTCCAGCGCCGGGCCGCCCGATGCGGCCTGGCGACCTGGACATGGGACCGCTGGGCATCCACGCCTGCCGCACCGCAGGACGGGATCACAACAATAGGCCGACACCGCCGGATGCGCAGCGCGTCACGGCCTGGCCACAAATCGATAGGGACGGAGAAGACATGACTTCATTGGCACAGACGGCGGCGGCGCCACGCCCGCCCGCCGGCGGCTCGCTGCACCCGCGCCGGCGCAATGCCGCCATCGCGGCATTCCTGGTGGGCCTGGCGATCGCGCTGTACACCCATTTCACCCTGCCCGGCCAGACCAGCCTGTGGGGCCTGACGCCCGTGCTGGTGTTCGCCATCATCGCGCTGCTGGGCGTGGACATCGTGCTGTCCACCATCGCCGCCATCGTGCTCGGCGCCATCATGACCGGCACCACGCCCATCGCCATGGGCAAGCTGCTGGCCGACTCGCTCGGCTCGTTCATCGCGGTGGTCGGCCTGATCATCGTGCTGGGCGCCGGCGTGGGCGAAGTCGCCGCGCGCACCGGCGCCGCGGAACAGATGGTGCGCGCCATCGTGCGCCGCATCGGCCTGTCGAACCAGGTGCGCGTGCGCCTGGGCATCATGGTGACCTCGACCCTGATCTGCGGCGCCCTGGGCACCCTGGCCGGCGGCAACGCCATCATCGCCGCGGTGGTCATCCCGATCGCCGCCGCCGTGCGCCTGTCGCCGCCCACGGTGGCCGCCCTGTTCCAGACCGCGGGCTCCGCCGGACTGGTGCTGGGCCCCTTCACGCCCAACGTGGTCACGGTGACCGGCCTGACCGGACTGAGCTATCCGCAGTACCTGATGGTGGCGGGCATCCCGATGGCCGTGGCGACGCTGCTGGCGGGCTGGTTCATGTCGGGCCGCATCCAGAAAAAGACCGAAGCCAGCCACCAATACGACGAAGCCGGCGCCGGCGCGGCCGCCTTCGACCTCGATGCGGCCCCCTCGCGCAGCGCCGTGCGGGCGGCGTGGGCGTTCTGCCTGACCATCGTTCTCCTGGCGATCGTCGGCGTGCTCGCCAAGGCGGGTTATGCCTTCGCCATCATCGTCATGGTGGCGCTGGCCACCACCACCGGACTGGCCGGCGGCATGGGTCCGCGCGCGATCCTGCAGGCGATGTACGCGGGCGCCGGCAAGCTGATCTGGATCTTCTTCCTGTTCTGGCTGTTCAATCCGGTGCTGGTGCTGGTGGACCAGCTCAACGCCTACCACGCCGTGCTGGAGCTGGCGAAGCCGCACCTGGCCGGCATCAGCGGCGCCATGCTGTGCGTCATCGTGCTGTGGTTCAACGTGATCGGCCACATCCCCGGCGCCGCGGTCGCGCAGATGACCTTCACCGCGAAGATCTTCGGCCCGCTGCTGGCGGCCGCCGGCGTCGGCCCCGCCGCCACCACCGCGGTCATCCTCGGCAGCTCGCAGATCGACTGGTTCGGCCCGTTCCCCACCTCGGACATGTTCGGCCAGATGGGCCTGGCGCGCTCGGGTGAGCTCAAATACATGCTCTACAACGGATGGGCGGTGATCCTGGTGAACCTCTGCCTGTTCTCGTCCCTGTTCTTCTTCCTGGTCTGAGGAGATCGACCATGTTCCCATTGGGATCGCAGCCGCTGGACCACCATGCCTTGCGCCAGCACGTCGACGCGGCGCTGGCGCCCCTGCTGGCGGCCACGCCCGCGCGGGTCTCGCTGAGCCTGCGCGACCTGGATGGCGGCGTCGTGCTGGCGCGCCAGGCCGACCGCGCGCAACCGTCGGCCAGCATCATCAAGATCCCCATCCTGCTGGCGCTGCTCGAAGCCGTGGCCGGCGGCCGCTACACGCTTGGCCAGCCGCTGGTGCTGCCCGCCTGCGCCGACCGCGCCGGCGGCACCGGCATCCTGGCCCAGTTGCCCAGCGTCACCATCCTGTCGCTGGCCGAACTGGCGCGGCTGATGATCGTGCTCAGCGACAACGTCGCCACCAACGCGCTGATCGAGCTGCTGGGGTTCGACGAGATCAACCAATGGAGCCAGCGCGCCGGACTGCCGGCGAGCCGCCTGCAGCGCCGCATGATGGACGCCGCCGCGCGCGAGGCCGGCCGCGACAACTTCACCAGCGCCGACGACGCCACGGCCGCGCTCTGCTGGCTGCTGCGCGACGGCATGCTGCCCGCGCCCCTGCGGACCTTCGCGCTCGACCTGCTGGCCGACCAGCGCGAACGCGCCCACTTCGGCGCCGCGCTGCCCGCGCCGGCCCATCTGGCCAGCAAGGCCGGCCAGTTGCCGGGCCTGCGCCACGATGCCGGCATCCTCACCGTGGCCGACCGCAGCGTGGTGCTGGCGGTGCTAGCCGACGGTTTCACCGATTGGCAGACCGCGCACACGCTCCAGGGCGGCGAAGGCGCCGCGCTGCTGGGCCAGATCGCGCGCGCCGTCGCGCTGGGGCTGCAGGCCCAGGCGCGGGAACACTGACAAGGAAACCCCCATGTCCATCCGAGTCGCAGCCATCCAGCTCGACAGCCGCGGCGACCGCGACGCCAACCTGGCGGCGCTGGAACACGCGATCACGGCCGCGGCCAACGACGGCGCCAGGTTGATCGTCACGCCCGAATACAGCGACGTGCGCGGCGCCCCATCCACGCTGCGGGCCGCCGCCAGCCCGATTCCCGGCGAGGTCACCGCGCGCCTGGCCGCGCTGGCGCAACGCCACGCCTGCTGGATCCACCTGGGTTCGATGCATGAACGGCTGGCGGGCCAGGAGCGGCTCGGCAACACCGGCGTCACCTTCGCCCCGGACGGCAGCATCGCCGCCGCCTACCGCAAGGTCCACCTGTATGACGCGGTGGTCGACGGCACGCCCTACCGCGAATCCGCCGACTTCGCGCCGGGCGCCCATCTGCAGACGGTCGAGGCCGCCGGCCTGACGCTGGGCCTGAGCATCTGCTACGACCTGCGCTTCGCCGAGCTCTACCGCGCGCTGCGCGGACGCGGCGCCAACGTGCTGGTGGTGCCCGCGGCGTTCAACCTGCACACCGGGCGCGACCATTGGGAAACCCTGCTGCGAGCCCGCGCCATCGAAAACCAGTGCTACGTGATCGCCGCCGCGCAGATCGGCGGCGACGGCCCGGGCCTGCCCTGCCTGGGGCGCAGCATGATCATCGACCCCTGGGGCACCGTGCTGGCCTGCATGCCCGACCGCACCGGCCACATCACGGCCGACCTCGACCCGGAACGGGTGGCCACCCTGCGCGCCGGCCTGCCGGCCTGGGAGCATCGCCGCACGGATCTCTATGACGGCAGCGCCATGAAGGACTGACCTTCGCGCCACCGGGACACGCGCCAGCGGGTGCCATGTCGGGAAAACACGGTTGACTGTACTTGTATAGGCAAGTACAAAAGACTCCCTCCGACATTGCACTTTCTGGAACGTGTCCATGAATGCAACGCAGTGCGCTACGCCATCGTTTTCCCGCGCCCTTGCAGGGCCGCGCTCCATCAGGGGCTTCCGACGAAAGCTGAGCGCGGTCTCGCGCAGGCTCGCGGGACCGCTGCTGCTGGCCCTGGCGGCAACCTTGCCCGCCACGCCCACCGCGGCCGCTGCGCCGCCCGAGGCGCAAGCGCGCGTCGCGGACAAGCAAAGCTCCCTGGCGCTGGACGGCGGGTCGCTCACCCCGTCGGACGTGATCGCGGTGGCCCGGCGCGGCCAGGCGGTGGCGCCCACCGACGCCTCCTGGCAGCGCGTGACCCGCTCGCACGACCTGCTGCTGGCATATGGCCGCCTGGGGCAGCCCGTCTACGGGCTGAACCGTGGCGTCGGCCAGAACAAGGACCAGACGATTTTCTCGGGCGACACGCTGTCCGACGAGGCCCGGGCAGCGTCAGCCGCCTTCAATCACCGCATGCTGCTGTCGCACACCGTCGCCTACGGCGAGCCGGCGAAGACCGAAACCGTGCGCGCCGCCATGTTGATCCGGCTGAATACCGCGCTGTTCGGCGGCACCGGCATGAGCCCGCCCCTGGTGCGCCAATACGTCGACTTCCTCAACAAGGGCCTGACGCCCGTCGTACTCGGGCAGGGGTCGGTCGGCCAGGCCGACATCACCATCCTGCCGCAGATCGGCCTGGCCATGATGGGCGAAGGCATGATCGAGCTGGACGGCAAAGCCATGCCCGCGACCGACGCGATGCGCCGCGTCGGCCTGGCGCCGGTCAAGCCCTACGCCAAGGACTCGCTGTCCCTGCTCAGCTCCAATGCCTACGGCGCCGCGCTGGCCATCCTGGCCGCGGACGAAGCCGGGCGCATGCTCGACCGCGCGGATGAAGTCGCGGCCCTGTCACTCGAGGGCTTGAACGGCAATATCGCGCCCCTGCTGGCCATCACCCAGGCGCAGCGGCCCTATCCGGCCCAGCAACAGGTGGCCCAACGCATCCTGTCCCTGCTCGACGGCAGCGCGCTGTGGCAGGCGGACGAGCAGCGCTCGCTGCAGGACCCGCTGAGCTTTCGCACCGTGAGCCAGGTGCACGGCGCGGCGCGCGAAGCCCTGCGGCAGCTGGATGTCCAGTTGCGGGTGCAGATCAACAGTTCCGACGACAACCCGACCGTGATCCTGGACGCGGCGCCGCCGCCCGGCGTTTCTGCCCAGGAAGCCCGTTACTACGTGACCCAGGGCCCACAGCGCGGCGCCGTGGTGCCCAGCGCCGGGTTCGATCCCACGGCCTGGGTGGTGCCCCTGCAATCGGTCGGGATCGCGCTGTCACAGGTGGCGCAGTCCTCGGCGCAACGCGTGCTGCGCATGGGCGATCCCGCCTTCACCAGGCTGCCGCGCTTCCTGTCGCCCAACGACACCACGCTGGCCTACACCACCATCCAGAAGCCCGTCTCGTTGCTGGCCACCGAGATCCGCGCGCTGTCGCATCCCGTCTCGTCCGATGCGCTGGCGGTCGCCGGCAACATCGAGGACGTGGCCACCAACGGGCCGCTGGCCGCGCAGCGCCTGGGCCAACAGGCCGTGCGCCTGCGCACGTTGCTGGGCATCGAACTGATCCACGCCGCGCAGGCGGTGGACCTGCGCACGCGCGCCGATGGACAGCGCCCGGTGGGCAAGGGAACCGGCGCCGTGCTGGCCGCATTCCGCCAGGAAGTACCGTTTCTTTCACAAGACAGGAGACTGGCCGACGACATTGCGCGCGCCGAACGGTTTCTTGATGAAGAGCGCGCCGTCACACCGTAGGCGCCGCGCCGCAGCCAGATCTGCAACAAGGGGAATGACCATGAACAAGTATGTCGCGCTGTGCCTGAGTAGCACCCTTCTCGCCACTGCCTTGTCCGCGCCCGCCGGCGCGGCCGACGGCAAGTATCCCGCCCGCCCTGTCACCATCGTCGTCCCGTTCGGCGCCGGCGGCATCGCCGACGCGCTGCCGCGCATCGTCGGCCAGGAACTCAACAGCAAATGGGGCGTGCCGGTCATCATCGAGAACAAAGTCGGCGCGTCCGGCAATATCGGCATGGACTATGTCGCGCGCGCCAATCCGGA
The DNA here is from genome assembly GCF_902859645.1 of Achromobacter insuavis. Classification (GTDB taxonomy): domain Bacteria; phylum Pseudomonadota; class Gammaproteobacteria; order Burkholderiales; family Burkholderiaceae_B; genus Achromobacter; species Achromobacter insuavis. The sequence continues at coordinate 82,247 of NZ_CADIJR010000004.1, forward strand.
CGGCTACACGCTGGCCCTGGCGCCGGCGGGCAATCTGACGGTCAACCCGTTGCTCTACACCAAGCTGCCCTTCGACACGGCCAGGGACTTCGCGCCGGTGACCATGCTGGCCACCTCGCCCAACGTGCTGGTGGTCAACGCGCGCGTGCCCGCCAAGACCTTCACCGAACTGGTGGCCTACGCCCGCCAGCATCCGGACAAGCTCAATTACTCCTCCCCCGGACCTGGCAGCGGTGCCCATCTGGCGGGTGAATTGCTCAACCAGTCGGCCGGCATCGTCACGCGCCATATCCCGTACAACGCCATGGCCGCGGCGGTCAACGACGTGGTGGCGGGCAACGTCGACATGATGTTCGCCGGCGTATCCACCGTATTGCCGCACATCCAGTCCGGCAAGCTGCGCGCGCTGGCCGTGGCTGGCCCGCAGCGCCTGCCGCAACTGAAGGACGTGCCCACCGTGGCCGAGAGCGGCTACCCGGGCTTTGACGTGACCTCCTGGTACGGCATCGTCGCGCCGGCCAAGGTGCCGCCCGACATCCTCGATCAGTTGCAGGCCGATATCGCCGCCGTGCTGCAGAAGGAATCCGTGCGCCAGAAGTTCGCCGGCCTGGGCGTGGATCCGGCCGGATCCAACCGCGCCGACTTCGGCCAGGCGATCAAGCAGGAAACCGACAAATGGGCGGCCATCGTCAAGCAGGCCGGCATCCAGCCAATTCAATAAACAAGGGAGACAACATGCAATCCATCGACATCACCTATCTGAACGGCCCTGACGTGCGCGCGCTGGGCCTGACCGACGCCGAAATCCTGGCCGCCGTGCAAAGCGCGCTGGACGCCCAGGGACGCGGCCAGACCGTCATCGAGCCGCGCATGCATCTGGTGCCGGAATCCTCCGACAAGGGGCATTTCAACGTGCTGCGCGGCTATATCGCGCCGCTGCATGTGGCCGGCGTGAAGGTCGTCAGCGACTTCGTCGACAACTACAAGGTCGACCTGCCTTCCGAGATGGCCTTGCTAAACCTGTTCGATCCGGTCAACGGCAAGCCGCTGGCGGTGGTGGACGCGACCGCCATTACCGACATGCGCACCGGCGCGGTCACCGCGCTGGGCGCCAAGTACCTGGCCCGCAAGGACAGCAAGGTCCTGGGCCATATCGGCTCGCGCGGCACCTCGTACTGGAATGTGCGCCTGCTCGACAGCCTCTACGACTTCGACGAGATCCGCGTGCATTCGCGCCGCCCCGAAAGCCAGCAGGCCTTCGGCGAACGCCTGTCGCGCGACCTGGGCAAGCCCGTGAAGGTCGTCAACGACTGGGAATCCTGCGTGCGCGGCGCCGACATCGTGGTGGAGGCCTCGCGCCTGCCCCAGCCCACGCCGCTGCTCAAGACCGAATGGATCAAGCCCGGCGCCCTGGTCATGCCCTATGGCACCATGAGCGCGGTGGAACTGAGCCTGACCGACATCATGAGCAAAGTGGTGGTCGATGACTGGGGCCAATGCCGCAAGGGTCTGCCCTACGGCGCATTGCGCGCCCACGTCGACAGCGACCGCATTACCGAGAAAAACCTGCACGCCGAACTGGGCCAGATCGTCGCCGGCCTGAAGCCGGGCCGCGAGCGCGATGACGAGACCATCCTGTTCTGGCACCGCGGCCTGTCCACCACCGACATCGCGCTCGGCCACGCCATGCTGGAGAAAGCCCGCAAGATGGGCCTCGGCCAGACCCTCAAGTTCGCGTAGGAAGCCGGCCATGGAATTCATGACTTCGACGCGCATGTACGACGTCGCGCCCGCGGCGCGGGCCGCCTGGCATGCGCTGCTGCGGGCCGCGCATGATCGCGCCGGGCTGCGCGTGCGATTCGTCGAACATGGCTGGCCGGCGCCGATCGGCGAGCTTTGGGAACGGCCCGGCCTGTGCGGCGTCTTCATGTGCGGCTGGCCCTACGTGAGGGCGCTGAAGGCCGGCAGGGCATTCGGCGCCATGGCCGCGGTGGTGCCCGACTGGCCGGCCTACGAGGGCCTGCCACGCTATCGCAGCGAATTCCTGGTTCGCGCCGACTGCACGTGGTCGTCGCTGGCCGACGCGGCCGGCAGCCGCTATGGCTGGATGGTGCAGGACTCGCAATCCGGCTGGAACGCGCCGCGCGCGGCGCTCGCCAAGGTTGCCCCGCCCGGCGGCGCCCTGTTCGCGGCCTCCAAGGGGCCTTACGGCAACCCGCGCGGCCTGCTGCGCGCCCTGGCCGACGGCGAGATCGACCTGACCGCCGCGGACGCCTGGTATCTGGATCTGCTGCGCGAGCATGATCCGGCCGCGCTGGCCGGGCTGCGCACGCTGGCGTACACGCCCTGGACCCCGAACCCCTTGCTGGTGGCGGGCCCCGACGTGGATCCGGCCGCCGCACAGGCCCTCTCGGACGCACTACTGGCCATGCATGAGGATCCGGCGCACAAGCCGCTGCTGCGCGCCGCCCACGTGGCGCGTTTCACCCGGCCCGACCCGGCCGCGTACACGGTGCTGGACGGCATGGCACAGGCGGCCGAGACGGCCGGCTACGCGGTGATCCGCTGACCCGGCGGCGTGTACAGGCCGGCGACGTATTGGCTGGCAACGTATTCGCCGGCCATGCCGACCGCACGCCCCTGCCGCGCACGATCCCGCGCCGCTTCCCCCGATTACGGGCCCCAGACGCAAAAAAGCCGGCGCCGCTTTCGCGGATCCGGCTATTGCTGATGGTGTCGGGAACACCACCAAGAATTCGACCACAGATAAGTGGTCGGGGCGAGAGGATTCGAACCTCCGACTCCTGCGTCCCGAACGCAGTACTCTACCAGGCTGAGCTACGCCCCGAGTCTGGGTATGGGCCTATACATCACCCACACCTTACAGCTACTGACTTCGTTGCGCTCAGTGCAACCAAATCATCTTTCCGCTTCGGCTTGAAGGCTTGGGCCTTCCCGCCTGGTGAACATTTCACCACCACGCTGTTTAGCGACTGTTTCCAGCACTGCTTTTCAGCTAGCGATCTCTATTCACCGCGAAAGCGCAGAATTCTAACAGAGAATTTAGAAAAGGGGAAACGGGATACGAAGAAAGTGCTTCGCGGGCCCGATTCGCCTCGACCTCGGCGGCCTGGCGGGCGTGTTCCAGCGCGTCCGTCGCCTGGATGGCGGCGGCCACGGCGGCGAAATCGGCATCGCCCGTCTTGATGGCGTCGCGGATCAATTGCTGCTGTTCCGGGGTGCCCACTTCCATCACGCGGATCAGCGGCAGCGTCGGCTTGCCCTCGCGCAGGTCATCGCCCACGTTCTTGCCCAGCGCGGCGGCATCGCCGCTGTAGTCCAGTACGTCGTCGACCAGCTGGAAGGCGGTGCCCACATGCCGGCCATACGCGGCGGCGGCGGCTTCCTGCTCGGGCGTGGCGCCGGCCAGCACCGCGCCCACCTGGGCCGCGGCCTCGAACAGCTTGGCGGTCTTGTAGCGCACGACTTGCAGGTAGCGCTCCTGCGACACGTCCGGATCGTGCACGTTCAGCAGCTGCAGCACCTCGCCCTCGGCGATCACCGTGGTGGCCTCGGACAGGATGCTCATGATGCGCATCGAGTCGGCCTCGACCATCATCTCGAACGAACGCGAATAGAGATAGTCGCCCACCAGCACGCTGGCGGCGTTGCCGAACACCGCGTTGGCGGTCTCGCGGCCACGGCGCAGGTCGGACTCGTCGACCACGTCGTCATGCAGCAGCGTCGCCGTATGGATGAATTCCACGACGGCGGCCAGCAACTGGTGATGCGTCCCTTCGTAGCCCAGCGCGCGCGCCACCATCAGCACCATCGCCGGACGCATGCGCTTGCCGCCGGCGCCAATGATGTAGTCGCCGATCGTACGGATCAGCACCACCTCGGAATTCAGCCGCTCGCGGATAACCGCATCGACGGCTTTCATATCGTCAACTATGGGAGCAATGAGCGCGGGGAGATTCAAGACGTATCCGGAGAGTGAAACGAGCCGTATGTAACAGCTCTTACCGCTGGGCCGCCGCAATGGCGGGGGATTCGACCAGCGATTATACGGGCTGTCAGGAACCAAAGCCGGACCCGGGAACGCCCCGCGCCCCGGGACGCGCCCGCCATCGACGGCCGTCATCCGCATTGATCGGCCCCCCTTTTTTCACCATCCGGAACGGCCGCCGCGGCGTCCAGGCGACACCTAAGCCCTTACCCCGCAAGCGCTTTTTGACTTTTCCCCAGCCCCACGCTAATATCCCGGATTCGGTCAGTGATGGCCGAATTACGTCGGTGAATTACGCACTACGCGCCCGGTAAACCGCAGGGAAGCAAACGCGGGGAAAAGCGGATGGGCCCAGAGTCCACGCCCGCTTGATACGCAGCCTTCCAGCATGCAGCACGGCCCCGAACATCCAGGGTCGTCCAACCGCCAGGCAAGTACCGCCAGCCCAGCAGGGCCGGCAAGCGAATAAGCCCATTTACCTATTTAAGGAATACCCCATGTACGCGGTCGTAAAAACCGGTGGCAAGCAGTACCGTGTTGCCATTGGCGAAAAACTCAAGGTAGAACAGATACCGGCTGACATTGGGCAAGAAATCACCCTGGATCAAGTGCTGTCCGTGGGCGAAGGCGACCAACTGAAAGTTGGTACGCCCCTCGTCGCCGGCGCCGTGATCAAGGCAACGGTTCTTGCGCAAGGCCGCCACGACAAGGTCAAGATCTTCAAGATGCGCCGTCGCAAGCACTATCAGAAGCGTCAGGGCCACCGTCAGAACTACACCGAAATCCGCATCGAAGCCATCACGGCTTAAGACGCGACTCGGTACCACATTAGCAGGAGCTAAACATGGCACAGAAAAAGGGCGGCGGCTCTACGCGAAACGGACGCGACTCAGAATCGAAGCGTCTGGGCGTCAAGGCTTTCGGCGGTGAACTGATTCCCGCTGGTTCGATCATCGTGCGTCAGCGCGGTACCCGTTTCCACGCTGGCGTGAACGTCGGCATGGGCAAGGACCACACCCTGTTCGCGCTGATCGACGGCAAGGTTCAATTCGGCTTCAAGGGCGCGTTGAACAAGCAAACCGTTTCGATCGTCGCCGCCGAGTAATCCTCGACGCAGCACGATCCGGCCAGCGGCGCGGTCGCCTCAGCGATCCGCCGCAGGCCAGAACGGCAAAGCCCTGTCGCACGCGGCAGGGCTTTTTTTCCTTCCGGCCACCGCAAATGCGCGGTGACCCTCGCCGCGTTGCGGCGAAGCCCCCTATCTCATACACGCGCAGACATCATGAAATTCGTAGACGAAGCCACCATTGAAGTCGTCGCCGGCAAAGGCGGCAATGGCGTGGCGAGCTTTCGCCGCGAAAAATTCATCCCCAAGGGCGGCCCGGACGGCGGCGACGGCGGACGCGGCGGCACCATCTTCGCGGTGGCCGATCGCAACATCAACACGCTGATCGACTTCCGCTACGCGCGCCTGCACCGCGCCAAGAACGGCGAAAACGGCCGCGGCTCGGACCAGTACGGCGCCGCCGCCCCGGACATCACGCTGCGCGTGCCCGTCGGCACCATCATCCATGACGCCGACACCGGCGAAGTCCTGTTCGACCTGAACCGCCACGAGCAGAAAGTCGTGCTGGCCGCGGGCGGCCAGGGCGGCATGGGCAACATGCACTTCAAGTCCAGCGTCAACCGCGCCCCGCGCCAGTGGACGCCCGGCAAGGAAGGCGAACACCGCTACCTGCGCATGGAACTGAAGGTGCTGGCCGACGTCGGCCTGCTGGGCCTGCCCAACGCCGGCAAGTCCACGCTGATCACCCGCATCTCCAACGCCAAGCCGAAGATCGCCGACTACCCGTTCACGACGCTGCACCCGAACCTGGGCGTGGTGCGCACCTCGCCGTCGCGCAGCTTCGTCGTGGCCGACATCCCCGGCCTGATCGAAGGCGCCTCCGAAGGCGCCGGCCTGGGCCACCTGTTCCTGCGCCACCTGGCGCGCACCCGCGTGCTGCTGCACCTGGTCGACGTGTCCACCCCCGATCCCGACGCGGATCCCGTGGAGCAGGCCGTGGTCGATGCCCGCGCCATCGTCGAGGAACTGCGCCGCTACGATCCCGAGCTGGCCGCCAAGCCGCGCTGGCTGGTGCTGAACAAGCTGGACATGGTGACCGATCCCGAGGACACCAAGCGCCGCTTCATCGAGCTGTACGACTGGAAGGGCCCGGTGTTCGGCATTTCCGGCCTGTCCGGCGAAGGCACCCAGGACCTGATCTACGCGCTGCAGGACTACCTCGACGCGGAACGCGAAAAGGAACAGCTGGCGCAGGACCAGGCCGACGGCACCTACGTCGCCGAAGACCCGCGCTTCGACGACACCCGCACCGACGCCGACAAGAAGCCGGCCGCGCCGCGTGGCGACGAATAAGCCATAATCGCAATCTCATTCGATTACGCCTTTTTCGCGCCGCAGCCCGCCGCCATCATGTCTGCCGAATCACCCGCCGTTTCCGTCGTCACCCACGCCCAGCGCCTTGTCGCCAAGGTCGGCTCGTCGCTGGTCACCAATGAAGGCCGAGGCCTGGATCGCGCCGCCGTGGCGCACTGGGCCGCCCAGATCGCCGCGCTGCACAAGCAGGGCAAGCAGGTGGTGCTGGTGTCCAGCGGCGCCATCGCCGAAGGCATGGCCCGCCTGGGCTGGCGCAAGCGCCCGTCGGTGATGCACGAACTGCAGGCCGCGGCGGCGGTGGGCCAGATGGGCCTGTGCCAGGCCTACGAAGCGGCCTTCGCCGAATACGGCCTGCGCACCGCGCAGATCCTGCTGACCCACGAAGACCTGGCCGACCGCCACCGCTATCTGAACGCGCGCAGCACGCTGTTCGCGCTGCTGCGCCTGGGCGTGGTGCCGATCGTCAATGAAAACGACACCGTGGTCACCGACGAGATCCGGCTGGGCGACAACGACACGCTGGGCGCGCTGGTCACCAACCTGATCGAAGCCGACACGCTGATCATCCTGACCGACCAGCGCGGCCTGTACGACTCCGACCCCCGCAAGAATCCCGACGCCAAGTTCATGGCCCACGCCCAGGCCGGCGATCCGGCGCTGGAAGCCATGGCAGGCGGCGCCGGCAGCGGCATCGGCACCGGCGGCATGCTGACCAAGGTGCTGGCGGCCAAGCGCGCCGCGCACAGCGGCGCGCACACCGTGATCGCCTCGGGCCGCGAACGCAACGTGCTGACGCGCCTGGCGCAAGGCGAATGCATCGGCAGCGAGTTGCGCGCCGTACTGCCCGTCTGGTCGGCGCGCAAGCAATGGCTGGCCGACCACCTGCGCCTGCGCGGCCGCGTGGTGCTGGACGACGGCGCCGTGCAGGCGCTGCTGCGTGAAGGCAAGAGCCTGCTGCCGATCGGCGTGGTGGACGTGGAAGGCGAATTCGGCCGCGGCGACGTGGTCGCCTGCGTCGACGGCCAGGGCCGCGAATGCGCGCGCGGCCTGATCAATTATTCGTCGGTGGATACGCGCCGCATCCTGCGCCAGCCGTCATCGCAGATCGCGCGCATCCTCGGCAGCATGACCGACCCCGAACTGATGCATCGCGACAACCTGGTCGTGCTCTGACAGGCACCGCCGGTTGACGATGAAGAAGGCGCCCTCAGGGGCGCCTTTTTTTGTGGTCGGGACAGCGCCTGCTTGCGACCGGGAGCACGTGATCGCAATGGCCGTCCGCACCGCGCCAGCCGGACCGCGCCGGCGGCGGGCCAGGTTACTGCTGTTCGGCCGGCACGCCCTGCGGCAGCAGCATGTAGCCCCACCCGCGCACGGCCAGCACCGGCAGGTCGATGTTGAGCCGACGCGCCTTGGAACGCAGGCGCGACACCAGCACATCGACACGCCGCGCGCCGTCCAGCGAATCACGCGTGGCATCGGGGAAGAAGCCCTCGCGCGGCAGGCACTGGTGCGGCGCATTCAACAAGCTGACGAAAAAGGCGCGTTCGGTGTTGGTCAGGGGCAGCCGTTCACCGGCGGGCCCGGCCAGCATGCGGCCACGGCCATCGACGCGCCAGCGCGGCATGGCGTCGGCCGCGGGATGCTGGTAGCGAATCAGGTTGCGCAGGACGGCATCCCATTCGGGGATGTTCGCCTGCAGCGGCACGCACACATGAGCGCCCGCGTCGAGCGCGGCGATGCGGGCCGGCGCGGAATCTTCGGGGGATTGCCAGACCACGGCGCAACCCGGCGCGGCGCGACGCAACGCCGCAATCAGTTGCGGCAGGTCGTCGGTGGCGCCGCGCAACACGATGGCATCGGCGGGTTCATTGCGCAGCCGCGCCAACAGGCCCTCCGGCGAGCGGCACAGACCGACCTCCCATTGAAATTGACGTAAGGTATGCACGAACTTGTTGCATGCCATTCCACCAAGTTGCACGACGAGGACGTAACCTCTTTCCTGCATGTGAGCGCCTCTTCGAACTTATCACTTAAGTAATATTTATATCCACCAAAGTGCCTACGGCGCAAGCTTCAATCGACGCGTGAAGACTTTTTCAGACCGACTGAAGCACGCCCGTCTTTTGCGTGGCCACACGCAGAAAACCTTGGCGCGCCTGACCCGCCTGTCGCAGAGCGCGATCGGCAGCTATGAGAGCGGGCTGCGGCATTCGAGCCGTTCCCTGCGCAAGCTGGCGCAGGTGTTGAAGGTGGAACTCGAATGGCTGGAGACCGGCAAGGGTCCCATGGAACTGCCCATGGAAAGCTACGACCTGAGCGATACGCTGCCGGCCACCGGCGTCTCGGAGCCCCTGCCCCGCGCCATTGCGCGACGCGGGCGGCCGTTGGCGCCATGGCCCTACGCCACGATCTCGCCCGCCATGCTCGACACGCTCACGGCCGAGGACCGGGTGGCGCTGGAGGCGGTGACACTGGCCTTCATTGAAGCCATGACGGCGCGTCGCGGCGTCAAGCCGCGCGGCCGCAAGGGCTGAGACAAGGGCGGAAGCAGGACAAAAAAAACCCGGCATCGCCGGGTTTTTTCATGCCTGGAAAGATCAGGGCTTGGCGGGCGCCGGGGCCGGCGCGCTTTCGCCACGGATCTTGGCGGCGATGTCGGAGGCCGCTTGCGCCGACGGCACGCCGAAGGCCAGCACGCCACGGTTCAGCGGTTCGCCAATGCGCGGGGCGGCGATCAGTTCACGATCGATCACCAGCGCCAGCATGTTGCCGACGTTCTGGGTGCTGATCTCGGTCAGCTTGCGCGTGCCGGCTTCCGAGAAACGCAGACCAACGAAATTGGCGCCTTGGCGATCCACCAGGGCGGCGGCTTCGGTCAGGTCGGCGCGCGTCAGCACGGGCTGCTGCTGCATGTAGAGCTTGCCGTCGGGCAGGCTGACTTCGACCAGGCCAGGGGCGGCCTGGGTCTGGGCCACGTAGAACTCGACCACCGAGGCGGTGGCGGGCTGCTGCTGCCCGGAGGATTGCTGCTGGCCGGCCGCATCGGGCGTGGCGGCGGCGCCGGATTTGGTCGGGGCGGTCTTGCAACCCGCAAGCGCAAGGGTCATGACCACCAGGGCGGGTGCCAGTTTGCGTAGGGTAAGTTGCATGCTCGTTTCCTTCTTGAGTGGACTGAGGCCGGAGGGCTGACCCCCGGCTGACCGAAAAAGTGTACAGAACCTATATGGCACTGTCTCCGCAGACTGATTCCAAATGTAAAGCGGTACTACCAGCATCGGCAATCCATCGAGGATCGCGCTGCCGCAGCGCAGCATCGACCGTCATTCGCGCGGGGACCGGGCAGGCTCTATACTTCGCTTTCGCGCAGGGGTACTCGTCGCGCCGAACCGGCCCGACGTGTTGAGAGAGTCCCTTCGTACCAGTACGGATAATGCCGATGCTGGGAGCCGTATTCCCGCCATGCCTGCATGGCGGGAGTCCATTCCCGATCGGCTCCAAACCATTCGCTTGGAGCTTTCCATGAACGCCAATCCCAAATTCCTGGCCGCCACCGCCGAAGTCGACGCGGCCGCGGTCGCCCCGTTGCCCAAATCCCGCCGGGTCTACGAAGTCGGTTCCCGTCCCGACATCCGCGTCCCGTTCCGCGAGATCGAGCAGGACGACACGCCCACCATGTTCGGTGGCGAAAAGAACCCGCCGCTGACCGTCTACGATTGCAGCGGCCCCTACACCGACCCCGATGCCAAGATCGACATCCGCCGCGGCCTGCCGGAAGTGCGCCGCGCCTGGATCGACGAGCGCGGCGACACGGAAGTGCTGTCCGGCCCGACCAGCGACTACGGCAAGGAACGCCTGACCGATCCCAAGCTGACGGCCATGCGCTTCGACCTGCAGCGCCCGCCGCGCCGCGCCGTGGCCGGCGCCAACGTCTCGCAGATGCACTACGCGCGCCGCGGCATCATCACGCCCGAAATGGAATACGTGGCGATCCGCGAAAGCCTGCGCCGCGAACACTACCTGCAGACGCTGCGCGACAGCGGTCCGGACGGCGAGAAAATGGTCAAGCGCCTGCTGCGCCAACACCCGGGCCAGTCGTTCGGCGCCGCCATCCCGGCCGCCATCACGCCGGAGTTCGTGCGCGACGAGATCGCGCGCGGCCGCGCCATCATCCCCGCCAACATCAACCACCCGGAAGTCGAGCCGATGGCGATCGGCCGCAATTTCCTGGTCAAGATCAACGCCAACATCGGCAACTCGGCCGTCAGTTCGGGCATCGGCGAGGAAGTCGAGAAGATGACCTGGGCGATCCGCTGGGGCGGCGACACGGTCATGGATCTGTCGACGGGCAAGCACATCCACGAAACGCGTGAATGGATCATCCGCAATTCGCCGGTGCCGATCGGCACGGTGCCGATCTACCAGGCGTTGGAGAAGGTCGACGGCAAGGCCGAGGAACTGACCTGGGAGATCTTCCGCGACACGCTGATCGAGCAGGCCGAACAGGGCGTGGACTACTTCACGATCCACGCCGGCGTGCGCCTGCCGTTCATTCCGATGACGGCGGACCGCATGACGGGCATCGTCTCGCGCGGCGGCTCGATCATGGCCAAGTGGTGTCTGGCGCACCACAAGGAGAGCTTCCTGTACGAGCGCTTCGAGGAAATCTGCGAAATCATGAAGGCCTACGACGTCAGCTTCTCGCTGGGCGACGGCCTGCGCCCGGGCTCGGGCTATGACGCCAACGATGAAGCCCAGTTCGCCGAGCTCAAGACGCTGGGCGAGCTGACGCAGGTGGCCTGGAAGCACGATGTGCAGGTGATGATCGAAGGCCCGGGCCACGTGCCGATGCAGATGATCAAGGAAAACATGGAGCTGCAGCTGGAACACTGCCACGAGGCGCCGTTCTACACGCTGGGCCCCCTGACGACCGACATCGCGCCGGGCTACGACCACATCACCTCGGGCATCGGCGCGGCGCTGATCGGCTGGTACGGCACGGCGATGCTCTGTTACGTGACGCCCAAGGAGCACCTGGGGCTGCCGAACAAGAAGGACGTGAAGGACGGCATCATCACGTACAAGATCGCGGCGCACGCGGCGGACCTGGCCAAGGGCCATCCGGGCGCGGCGATCCGCGACAACGCGCTGTCGAAGGCGCGCTTCGAGTTCCGCTGGGACGACCAGTTCAACCTGGGCCTGGATCCGGACACGGCCAAGGAGTTCCACGACGAGACGCTGCCGAAGGATTCGATGAAGGTGGCGCACTTCTGCTCGATGTGCGGACCGCATTTCTGCAGCATGAAGATCACGCAGGATGTGCGCGACTACGCGGCGTCGCAGGGCGTGAGCGAAAAAGACGCCCTGCAAAAAGGCATGCAGGAGAAGTCGATCGAGTTCGTGAAGAAGGGCGCCGAGGTTTATCACCGGCAGTGATCTTCTGAACGGATTTCGCCTTTGCCGGGCTGGTCGCTGATGGCGGCGGTTTGGTGGACTTGGGGCGATATGAAAGGCCTGGATGCGTTGCTCCAGGCCTTTTTTGTTATCCGTGGTGTTTTTTTGCGGAGTTGGTCTGATCTTGGGTTGCGAGGGTTGGATTCTTGAGACGCCCGGAGCGGTGTCGGTGTGGGCGGTCGCCGGGGATATCTGCGTACTTGGCATTTTTGCGGGGGCCGGGGTATTTTCAAAAGGGCTGGGCATGCCCGCCAAAAGCCGGCCGCGCGGGCGGCCTTTTTTTGGCTTACGCGAGGTCGACGAGTGCCGGGTGGCGCTGCGCGTTTCTCGAAGGCGCTACGAATGGATGGCAATGATCTGCGTGCATCAGGCTTGGAGAAGCGAATAGCTAAGCGCGCGGGATCCCTGGCTTGCAGAGAGCGAACTCGATGGCGAGAGAAAAGAGAGAAAAGGAAGACCGTCGAAAAACCGAAGTCCAAAAGCCGCGCGCCACAGAAACACCGCAAGCCCCACGACTGTTTGGGGGCGGCGCAAGCGCTCGCCACGCGCAAACCAGTACCCACCGCACCGCCCACCACCGCCCCCCAAAGGAGATGGGCGCACCAGAAAACCACTCTGCACCATCGCGCAGCGCACCCAAATCACTTGCAGCGACACAAACGCCCATTGCGGCCGCCCGCGCGGCCGCAATGGGCAGCCCTGCAGGTTTCATGCCCTGCACACAGGTCTAGCAGCGCACCGAGCCAAGACGCACGTAGCCCCTCGGTCGGGCGGACCCGATGGCGGGCAACCTCGATGCGCCCGAGGGAATCCGAAGGGAGCCGAAGGCGGACGAGGATGACAACGGGGAAGTCCGGAGCGAACGCTCCGGACCGCAATCGTGGGCGCCCGCCATCGGGTCCGCCCGGACGAGGGGCGACCTACGAAGCGCCTTCCCCCCCGCCAACAAGCCCCTCTTACAGCAACTTTCCAGGATTCATAATCCCCTTAGGATCCAAAACCCGCTTGATCTCCCGCATCAACCGCAACTCCACCGCATCCTTGCTATGCAGGAAATGCTCCCGCTTGAGCTGCCCGATCCCGTGCTCCGCGCTGATGCTGCCGCCGTAGCGGTTGACCTCGTCCAGGACCGCGTCGGTGATGGCGGCGCCGTGTTCGGCCACCCAGCCGCGATCCGCGCCCGCCGGGCGCGACAGGTTGTAGTGCAGGTTGCCGTCGCCGAAATGGCCGAAGATGAAGGGGCGGATGTCCGGGTACAGCGCGCGCACGCGGGCTTCGGCCGACACCATGAAATCGGGAATGCTCTCGATCGGCAGCGACACATCGTGCTTCAGGTGCGGGCCGTCGGCGCGTTGCGCTTCGGAGATTTCCTCGCGCAGCTTCCATAGCGCCTGCAGCTGCGCCAGCGACGCGGACACGGCCGCGTCCAGGCACAGGCCGCGTTCGAGCGCGGTGCCGATCACGTTTTCCAGCAGCGCGGTCAGGGCCGCTTCGTCGGTGGTGTCGGCCAGCTCGACCAGCACATAGGCGGGGTAGCGCTGATCGAACGGCTCCTGCACGCCGGCGGCGTGCGTCAGGACCAGGTCGAGGCAGTCGCCGGAGAAATACTCGAAGGCCTGCAGGCGCGCGCCGCATTGCTCGAACAGGATCTCGAACAGCTGCAGCGCCTGCGCCGGCGATTCGACCGCGGCCAGCACCACCGAGCGCACGTCGGTGCGCGGGTACAGGCGCAGCGCCACGGCCGTGATGACGCCGAGCGTGCCTTCGGAGCCGATCAGCAGCTGCTTGAGGTCGTAGCCGGTGTTGTCCTTGCGCAGGGTGCGCAGGCCGTTGAAGATCTCGCCGTTGGGCAGCACCGCTTCCAGGCCCAGCACCAGCTCGCGCGCCATGCCGTAGCGCACCACGTTGACGCCGCCGGCGTTGGTGGCGACGTTGCCGCCGATCTGGCTGGAGTCTTCGGCGGCCAGGCTCAACGGCAGCAGGCGGCCGGCGTCCTGCGCGGCGCGGCGCAGATTGCCGAGGATGCAGCCGGCTTCGGCGACCATGGTGTTGGCGACGGTGTCGATGGCGCGCACCGCGTTCATGCGGTCCAGGCTCAGCACGACGTTGACGGGCGCGGCATCGGGCGTGGCGCCGCCGCACAGGCCGGTGTTGCCGCCGCGCGGCACCACCGGCACGCCGGCCTCGTTGCAGAGCGCCAGGCAGGTGGCGACGTCGGCGGTGGTGCGAGGACGGACCACCGCCTGCGCGTGGCCGTTGTACAGGCCGCGCCAGTCGGACAGCCAGGGCGCGATGTCCTCGCTGGCGGTGAAGACGGTGTCGGGGCCGAGGGCCTGGACCAGGCGCTGGGCGATGTCGGTTGGGCTCATGATGTCTGCCTGGAGGCGGGAAAGAGGGAATCGAGGCGCAGGCGGCTGGCCGCCTGGCGCAGGTGGCGTTCGGCCATGAGCCGCGCGCGCGGCGCATCGCTGTCGCGGATGGCCTCGAACACGGCGACGTGTTCGTGGTGCACGGCGTCCGTCATGCCGGCCAGCTGGCGGCTGTTGGCGCGCGCGGTGCTGACAGCCAGGCGCAATTGCAGGTTCAGGTACTGCAGCAGGTCCTGGTAGAACGGATTGTGGGTCGCGGCCGCGATCGCCAGGTGGAAGGCGATGTCGTGCTCGACCCCGTGTTCGGGATGGTGCTGGTGATGTTCCAGGTCGGCCAGGGCGCTAGCCATGGCCTCCAGGTCGGCGGCGTTGCGACGCTCGGCCGCCAGCGCGGCGGCGCCGCCTTCCAGTTCCATGCGCAGTTCGTAGACGCTGGCCAGCTGCTCGCGGCTGACGGCGATGTCGGCGGGCACCTGGAAGCCCTGCGCGCCGGTGCGCGCCAGCACCACGCTGCCCGATCCCTGGCGGCTCTGCACCAGGCCCTGCGCGCGCAGGCGCTCGGTGACCTCGCGGATGACCGCGGCGCTGACGCCGTACTGTTCCGCCAGCACGCGGCCGGCCGGCAGCTTGGCGCCCACGGGATAGACGCCATGGGCGATGTCGCCCGCGATCTGGCGGGCGACCTGTTCGGTCAGGGTGAGGCTCTTGGTCAGCATAGCGGCCGAGTATAGCGCAGACTTTTCAGGTTATCTGATAACTTTGAAGAAACCGGGGAATGTGTCGTGCCTTGGGCTTGCGGCTTGAGGCGCCAGCCCTCAGGCCGTCGCGGCGGCGTCGCCGGTCTCGCGGACTTCGTCCAGATCGGGCGCGCCGGCGACCGCGCAGCGGCGGCCGCCCTGCGCCTTGGCGCGGTACAGCGCCGCGTCGGCCGAATCCAGCACCGACTGCGCCTTGCGGTCGGCGCCGGAAATGATCGAGATGCCGATCGACAATCCCACGCTGACCCGCGTGCCGTCGGCCAGCGTGATCGGCTGGATGGCATCGCGCAGCAGATGGTTGCCCAGGCGCAGCGCGGCGGTGGCGTCGATGCCGGTGGCCAGCACGATGAATTCATCGCCGCCGATGCGGGCCGCGACGTCGTCCACCCGCAGCATGGCGCGCATGCGCTGGGCGATGGTTTTCAGCACATGGTCACCGGCGGCGTGGCCGTGGGTGTCGTTGATGATCTTGAAATCATCCATGTCCATGTAGAACAGCGCGGCGGCGCTGTCCTGCCCGCGCGCGCTGGCGCAGATGCGTTCGAGCGCCGCTTCCAGCCCGGCGCGGTTGGCCAGGCCGGTCAACGCGTCCAGGCTGGCGCGGCGTTCGTTCTCGCGCTCGGCCAGCATGGTGGACACCAGGATGCGGCGCAGCCGCTGCGAGGCGATGCTCATGCTGACCAGGTAGAACGGGATCTGGATGAAGACGATGGCGGTGACGTATTCGCCGGCGAACAGCGCGCCCAGGCACATCGGCCCCAGGCTCAGGAAGATCATCGCGGCCACCAGCCGCGGCGCGCCGTAGTTGCGAAAGCAGATGCCGCCCGCCATGGCGCCGCAGGACACGCCGGCCAGCGTGGCGGCCAGCCAGTCATGGTTGAGGAAGGTGACGAAGACGCCGTAGCCGACGCTGAACGCCCACAGCAGCGCCAGCACGATATAGATGTCGGTATGGGTGTTGCCGCCCCGGGCGGCGTTGCGCAAGGCCGAGCGCAGGATGGTGACCCGCACCACCGCCAGCACGATCTCCAGGGCCAGCCAGGAGATATAGAGCGGCTCGGGCCGGCGCCAGGCGACCACGCCCGAGATCATCAGGGTATTGATGACGCCGCCCGCGAAGATGGGCAGGGTGCCGAACAGACTGGCAATCAGCGCGGCGCGGATGTCCGCAGGCGTGTGCTGCCCGGAATCCGTCAACCATCGGGTCAGCCGCCATTTCGGCAGGCTGAAGCTCAATCCTGTTTCCACTCCGATACGTCCAAAGCTGCCTGCCATGAGAGGAAGGCTGGCTGGCGTTATAGCAGGTATTTCAAACCTTTAATATTGTTCGCACGGATCATGACATGCAGATTTTACGGGGACAGAATAT
The DNA here is from genome assembly GCF_902859645.1 of Achromobacter insuavis. GTDB lineage: Bacteria > Pseudomonadota > Gammaproteobacteria > Burkholderiales > Burkholderiaceae_B > Achromobacter > Achromobacter insuavis. Next base: position 98,646 of record NZ_CADIJR010000004.1, read on the forward strand.
CCACGGGGCGGACGGATCAATGCCCTCGGGCCGCGCAAACCGCGCACTCGGGATCGCGCTGCACGTTGACGCTGCGCCACTGCATGGTGCGCACGTCGAGCCACAGCAGGCGCCCCGACAGGCTCTCGCCCACGCCGGAAAGCAGCTTGAGCGCTTCGGCCGCCTGCATGCTGCCGATGATGCCGACCACCGGGGCGAACACGCCCATGGTGGCGCAATTGGCCTCTTCGACGTCGTCGGCCTCGGGAAACAGGCAGTGATAACAAGGCGCCTCGGGGTCGCGCAGGTCGTAGACGCTGACCTGCCCGTCGAAGCGGATGGCCGCGCCCGACACCAGCGGCTTGCGATGCTGCACGCAGGCGCGGTTGATGGCGTGGCGGGTAGTGAAGTTGTCGGTGCAGTCCAGCACCAGGTCGGCCTGCGCCACGGCGTCCGACAGGGCCTGGCCCTGCAACCGCTCGACGCGGGCATGCACGCGGGTCTGCGGATTGAAGGCGGCCAGCATATCGCGGCCGGACTCGGCCTTGGGCCGGCCGACGCTCGCGGTGGTGTGGAGGATCTGGCGCTGCAGGTTGCTGAGCTCGACGACGTCGTCATCGGCCAGCGTGATGTCGCCGACGCCGGCGGTGGCCAGGTAGAGCGCGGCGGGCGAACCCAGTCCACCCGCCCCTACGATAAGCACACGCGCCGCCAGCAGTCTTTCCTGCCCTTCGATACCCAGCTCGTCGAGCAGGATGTGGCGGGCGTAGCGCAGTAGTTGCTCGTCGTTCATTTGTCCTTGCTGGGCTCGACTCCGGTCGGCGTGATCTTCATGCGCTGGGCGTTGCCGGCGCCGGGCTTGGCGTCAGCCTTGGCCTGGGCGCGGGCCGAGCCCTTCTGCACCGGCTTGCCGGCCAGCAGGTTGATCGCCTGCTGCAGCTGGAAGTCATCCTTGCCGCCGAACTCGAACACCTTGGTCGGCACGTCGACGTTGTCCTGGTCCGAGTTGGACTTCACTTCGTTGGCCGTGCCCGGGTTCGACAGGTGACGCTGCAGGTCGGCTTCGCGCGGCAGGCGGAACAGGTCGCCGTCGGCGGTGTCGGCCACGACGTAGTCGGGCTCGATGCCGGTGGCCTGGATCGAACGGCCGCTGGGCGTGAAGTAACGCGAGGTGGTGAGCTTGACCGCGGTGGTTTCCGACAGCGGCAGGATCACCTGCACCGAGCCCTTGCCGAAGGTGCGGTTGCCCAGCACCTTGGCGCGCTTGTGGTCCTGCAGCGCGCCGGCCACGATCTCGGAAGCCGAGGCCGAACCGACGTTGACCAGCACCACCATCGGCACGGTCTTGGTCCAGGCCGGCAGGCCCGACAGGTAGTTGCTTTCGCCGCGGGCGTATTCCGACGGGGTCGCCAGGTACTTGTGGCGGGCGTCCGGGGTGCGGCCGTCGGTCGACACCACCAGGGCGTCGGCCGGCAGGAACGCGCCGGACACACCGATGGCGCTGGTCAGCAGGCCGCCCGGGTCATTGCGCAGGTCGAGCACCAGGCCCTTGGGGGCTTCCTTGGCGCCCAGGTCCTTGAGCTGCTTGGCCAGGTCGACGCCGGTCTTTTCCTGGAACTGGGCGATGCGCACGTAGGCCACGCCGTTGTCCAGCATCTTGCTGCGCACGCTGCGCACCTTGATGATGTCGCGCACGATCTTGAGCACGATCGGCTGCGGCCGGTCGGCGCGCATGATGGTCAGCGTGATGGGCGACTTGGGCGCGCCGCGCATGAGCTTGACGGCGTCGTTCAGCGACATGCCCTTGGTGGGCGTGTCGTCGATCTTGATGATGAGGTCGCCGGCCATGACGCCCGCGCGCGCGGCGGGGGTGTCTTCGATGGGCGAAATGACCTTGACGAAGCCGTCTTCGGCGCCGACTTCGATGCCCAGGCCGCCGAATTCACCCTGCGTGGCCGTCTGCATTTCGCGGAACGCGTCGGCATCCAGGTAGGCGGAGTGCGGGTCCAGGTTCGACACCATGCCGGAGATGGCGTTGTCGATCAGCGTCTTGTCGTCCACCGACTCGACGTAGTTGTTCTTGATGGCGGCGAAGACGTTGCTCAGTTGCCTGAGTTCATCCAGCGGCAAGGGGCTGCCGCGCTGGGCGACAGCCGTCACGCCCACGCTGAGCAAGACACCTGCCACCGCACCGATGGCAATCAGACCGAAACCGCGAAACTTGCGAGTGCTCATGCACACTTCCCGAATGGTTTTCGCCCTTGAGGGTTTTTGGCTTTACTGGGCCAGCCACTGGGCTGGATCCACAGGAGCGCCGCGATGGCGAATTTCAAAGTATAGGCCGGATTCCACTTGGCCGCCGGTTGCGCCTACCGTAGCAATAGTATCTCCCGCCGCGACGGAATCGCCCACCCGTTTGAGCAGACTTTGGTTGTAAGCATAGACGGTCAAATATTGCTGGCCATGATCCACAATGATGAGATTGCCAAAACCCCTCAGCCAATCGGCATAGACCACCGTGCCAGGGGCCACCACCTTCACCGGCGTGCCTTCGGCCGCGCGCAGCACCACGCCGCGCCAGACGCCGCCATCCGGGCGGTCGACCCCGAAGCGTCCCTGCACCTGGCCCCGCACCGGCGCGGCCAGGCCGTGACGCAGGCCGTTGCCGCCGCCCACCGGGGCGGCGCGCGGAGTCTGCTGGGTCGACGCACTACGGGTTGGAGCGGCTTCTTCCTCGACAGGTTCCGTCTTTTTGGGGGGATCCGCGGGTTTTGTCGCGGGCGGCGTCTCGGCCGGGCCGGTCAGGCGCGGATGGCGGGTGTCGGCCGGGCGCAGGCCGGCGGCGTCCGGATCGGCCACGACCACCGGGCCGCGGCCTTGGCGCGACGCGGCCTCGACCTGTTCGCGCGCCTCGGCGGCCTCGCGGGCCTCGCGCGCGTTGCGGTCGCGGCGGGCGTTGTCGGCCGTGGCCTTGTCGGCCGCCGCCTTGCGGTCGGCCTCGGCTTTCTTGCGGGCTTCCTCGGCGCGGCGATCGGCTTCGGCCTTCTTGCGCGCCTCTTCGGCGCGCCGGGCTTCCTCGGCCTTGCGCGCTTCCTCGGCGCGACGCCGCGCTTCCTCGGCCTTGCGGGCCTCTTCGGCCTGCTTGACGATGGCCGCGTCCAGGTCGGTGATCAGGCGCGACAGGCGCTGGTCGTCACGCCCCAGCTTGTTGGCTTCGGCGCGCTGGGCGGCGATCTGGCCTTCCAGCTGCGCCAGCAGGGTGCCGCGCTCTTTCTGCTGGGCGACCAGGGCGGCCTTCTGCTCGGAGGTTTCGGCCACCAGCTTCTCGATCTCGGCGCGGCGGGCGTCGGCGCGGCCCTGCAGGGCCGCCAGGCGGTCGATGTCGGCGCGCAGCGCCTCGACGGCGCGGGCGCGGGCCTGGGACACGTAATCGAGGTAGCCCAGGTTGCGGCCCAGCACCTGGGGATCGTCGCCGGACAGCAGCGCGGTCCAGGGCGACAGGCCGCTGGTGTACTGGGTGCGCAGCTGGTCGGCCAGCTCGACCCGGCGCTTGACCAGCACGGCCTGCTGGGCCGTGATCTGCTTTTCCAGGCCGGACAGGTCGGTGGTCGCCTGGCGGCTGGACTCGGCCAGTTCCTTCAGGCGCAGATTGATGCGGGAAATCGCCGATTCCGACTGCTTCAAGGCGTCGGCGGCTTCCTTGCGGGCGGCCTCGCGCGTATCGATGTCCTTTTGCAGATTCTCGATACGGTCGCGCAGCTGCGCCTGCTGTTTCTCGGCTTCGGACTGGCGGCCGGCGAGATCGTTGGGCGCGGCGCCCGCCGGCAGCGCCCCGCCGGCCAGCATGACCGCCAACAACCACCCCGCCATGCGCACCATGGATATCAGTCCTTCTTAGCCTTGCCCTGGGCCGCGACCGCGGCCATGGCCGCCTCGATCTCGGCGGCATCGCCGAGATAATAGTGGCGGATCGGACGCAGGTCATCATCCAATTCATACACCAGCGGCTGGCCAGTGGGGATGTTCAGGTTGACGATGTCGTCGTCCGAGACGTTGTCCAGGTGCTTGATGAGGGCGCGCAGGCTGTTGCCGTGGGCGGCGATCAGCACCTTGCGGCCGGCGCGGATGGCCGGGGCGATGGACTCGTTCCAGAACGGCAGCACGCGCGCCACGGTGTCCTTCAGGCACTCGGTGGCCGGCAGCTGGTCGGCCGGGATCTTGGCGTAGCGGCTGTCGAAGCGCGGGTGACGCTCGTCGTCCAGCGCCAGGGGTTCCGGCGCGATGGCGTAGGCGCGGCGCCAGACCAGCACCTGCTCGTCGCCGTACTTGGCGGCGGTCTCGGCCTTGTTCAGGCCCTGCAGGGCGCCATAGTGGCGCTCGTTCAGGCGCCAGTTCACGCCCACCGGGGTGTACATGGCATCCATGGCGTCCAGGGCGATCCACAGGGTGCGGATGGCGCGCTTGAGCACCGACGAGTAGGCCAGATCGAAGGTGTAGCCTTCTTTCTTGAGCAATTCGCCCGCCTTGCGGGCCTGTTCACGGCCGGTTTCGGTCAGGTCGACGTCAGTCCAGCCGGTGAAACGGTTTTCCAGATTCCACTGGCTTTCGCCGTGGCGCATCAGAACGAGTTTATGCATGGTTTGGCACGCTTGTAACGCGGGTTAAAGTTGCGGAATGCGCTCATTTTATAATTGAGCGATTTTGCCCTTGATTTTGCCCCGGCGCACCCGTGAATTTGGCGGCGCGGCGCTTCAGGGTTCGCCCTTACCAGGCTAGACGCCGCCCTTCAGGATGCCCCGTGGACCTTCTGCAATTCTTGCTCGATAAAAACAACATCTTCATTGTCGCCGTAACCGTCGTTTCCGGCGTCATGCTGGCCATTCCCGCCCTGCGCAAGGGCCGCACCGGCTCGGCCGTCAGCACCACGGAAGCCATCCAGATGGTCAACCAGCGCCAGGCCGTGTGGGTCGACGTGCGCCCCGCCGAACAGTTCCAGGCCGGCCACATCGCCCAGGCCCGCAGCGTCCCGGCCGCCGATCTGGAACAGAAGGCCGCCTCGCTGCCCAAGAACAAGCCGCTGGTCGTGGTTTGCGACAATGGCCGTGATTCCGCCCGCGCCGCCGCCAAGCTGCGCGCGCAGGGCTTCGCCGACGTGGTGCCGCTCGATGGCGGCATGCGCGCCTGGCTGGCCGCCAGCCTGCCGGTCACCCAGAAGGGTTGAACGCGGGCGACGCGCCCCCATCTTATCGACAGAATCCGCCTGGAGCGCCTATGAATAAAGTTGTCATGTACAGCAAGGACTATTGTCCCTACTGCGCCCGCGCCAAGGCGCTGCTGGAGCAGCGCGGCGTGACCGACCTGGAGATCATCCAGATCGACCGCGAGCCCGGCCAGCGCGATCGCATGATCGAACGCACCGGCCGGCGCACGGTACCGCAGATCTTCATCGGCGATACCCACGTCGGCGGTTGCGACGACCTGATGGCGCTGGACCGCTCGGGCGGCCTGACCCCATTGCTCAACGGCTAACGCCCCTTTTTGCCCCTCCCACCAACGGAAACACTCATGGCTGATCAAGACCAAAACACCCAGCAAGAAGGCGGCAACGACGCGCCCTCGTTCAATCTGCAGCGCGTCTACCTGAAAGACCTTTCGCTGGAAATGCCGAACGCGCCCCACGTCTTCCTGGAGCAAGAAGCGCCCCAGGTTGAAGTGAGCATCACCGTGGGCGGCCAGCGCCTGGCCGAAACCGTGTTCGAGACCACGGTCACCGTCACCGTCACCACCCGCATCAACGACAAGGTCGTGTACCTGGTCGAGGGCACCCAGGCCGGCATCTTCGAAGCCGCCAACATCCCCGAAGAGCAGCTCGATCCGCTGCTGGGCATTGTCTGCCCGACGATGCTGTACCCGTACCTGCGCGCCAACATCGCCGACGCGATCACCCGCACCTCGATGCCGCCGCTGCACCTGACCGAAGTCAACTTCCAGGCCCTGTACGAACAGCGCCTGGCGGAACTGCAACAGCAGCAAAGCAACGCCAACGGCAATGGCAGCGACTCGGGCATCATCCTGCCCGCCAGCGCCACCCGCCAATAAGGCAGACCGCGGCGCCCCATGAACCAGCCCACTCCGCCCAGCCTGCGCGTCGCCGTCCTGGGCGCGGGCAGCTGGGGCACCGCGCTGGCGGCGGCCGCGAGCCGCCGCCACCCCACCGTACTCTGGGCGCGCGATCCGGCGCAGGCCGCCGACATGGCCGCCCGCCACGAAAACGCGCGCTACCTGCCTGGCATCGCCCTGCCCCAGGCACTGACGATTACCCCTGATCTCGACGCCACGCTGCGCAGCCTGCAACAGGACGGCGCGGCGGGGCTGATCATCCTCGGCGTCCCGGTGGCCGGCCTGGCCGCCACCTGCGCGGAACTCGCGCGCCGCCTGCCCGCACTGGGCCTGCAAGACACGCCCATCGTCTGGACCTGCAAGGGCTTTGAAGCCGACACGGCCAGGCTGCCCCACGAAATCGTGCGCGAGGCCCTGCCCGGCGCCGTCGGCGGCGTCCTGTCGGGTCCGTCGTTCGCTCGCGAAGTCGCCCAGGGACTGCCCGTGGCGCTGACCGTCGCCAGCGACAACGCCGCCCTGCGCGCCGCCACCACCCAGGCCCTGCACGGCGCCGCGCTGCGCGTCTACGCCAGCGGCGACCTGGTCGGCGTGGAAATGGGCGGCGCCCTCAAGAACGTCATCGCCGTGGCCTGCGGCATCGGCGACGGCCTGGCGCTGGGCACCAACGCCCGCGCCGCGCTGATCACCCGCGGCCTGGCTGAAATGACGCGCTTCGGCGTCGCGCTGGGCGCGCAGCCCGAGACCTTCGCCGGCCTGACCGGCCTGGGCGACCTGGTCCTGACCGCCACCGGCGAACTGTCGCGCAACCGCCGCGTCGGCCTGGAAATCGGCGCCGGCCGCAAGCTGGCCGACATCCTGGCCAGCGGCATCACCGCCGAAGGCGTGCGCTGCGCGCGCGCCGCGCTGGAACGCGCCCGCGCCATCGGCGTCGAACTGCCCATCACCGAAGCCGTATGCGCCGTGCTGTTCGACGGCGTCGCGCCCATGACGGCCGTATCCACTCTGCTGGCGCGCGACGCCCGCGACGAACACGGCAACGCGGGCTGACACCGCCCGCGCTCCCGGACCCCATCCCCGTCCTCATAACAACACGACGCACGACACCCAGGAGACATCCTTCATGACGCAAACCCGCACGTTCCGGGTCGGCCCCCTGCTGCGCGGCCTCTGCCTGAGCCTGGCGGCCATCCTGCCCGCCGCCGCCCACGCCGATTGGCCTGACCGCCCCATCCACATGGTGGTGCCGTTCCCGCCCGGCTCATCGCCCGACATCCTGGCGCGCACCATCTCGGAACCGCTGGCGCAGGCGCTGGGGCAACCCATCGTCATCGACAACAAGACCGGCGCCGGCGGCAACATCGGCACCCGCATCGTCGCCCAGGCCAAACCCGACGGCTACACCCTGCTCTACACGATCAACGGCCCGCTGGTCACCGCGCCCACGCTCTACAAGAAGACGCTGGGCTACGACCCGCTGCAGGACCTGGCGCCCGTGACGCTGGTCGGCACCAGCCCCAATGTGCTGACCGTGCCCGGCAACCTGAAGAACGTCAATTCCGTGCAGGACTTCGTCCGCATGGTGAAGGAACACGGCAGCTCGCTGAACTACGGCTCCGTCGGCCCCGGCAGCTCGGCCCACCTGGCCATGGAAATGTTCAAGGAACGCGCCGGCATCGACATGGCGCACATCCCCTACGCCGGCTTCCCGCAGGTCATCAGCGCCATCATCGGCGGCGACATCCAGGCCGGCTTCATGGTCCCCGCCATTGCCGTGCCCCAGACCCGCGACGGCAAGGTCAAGATCCTCGCCGTCACCAGCCTGCAGCCCAGCGACACCCTGCCCGGCATCCCCACCATGGCCTCGCAGGGCTACCCCGACTTCGAAGCCATCTCCTGGAACGCCATCCTGGTCCCCGCCGAAACGCCGATGCCCATCATCGAGCGCCTGAACAGCGAACTGAACCGCATCATCAACAGCGACGCGGTCCGCAAGCAGATGGCCCTGCAATACTTCACCCCCGCCGCCTCCACCCCCGAGGCCCTGACCGTCCGCATCCAGGACGAAAAGGCCCGCTGGGACCAAGTCATCCAGAAGCTGAACCTGTCACTGGACTAAGCCCGCAAGCCCTCTCCCCCAAAGATTGCCGGCAAAAACGCCAAGCAAACAACTCGCCCCACCACCCGCGGTCAAGTCACGACGCGAGCGAGTGACGGGGCAGGCGGGGGATGGCGGGGCGTGTAGATGCGCCCGAGGGAATCTGAAGGAACAGCCGAAGGCTGTGACGAAGATGACGAAGGGGGGGGCCGCCTAGGCAAGTCCGGAGCGAAGGCTCCGGACCGCAATCGTAGCCCCGCCATCCCCCGCCTGCCCCGTCACTCGCGCCTAAAGAACCTAAGTCCCCCCCTCATACCCCAACTGCCGCCAAGCCTCAAACACCGTAACCGCCACGGCATTGGACAAATTCAAGCTCCGCTGCCCCGCCCGCATCGGCAACCGCAACCGCTGCTGCGGCGCGAACATCGCATGGTGCTCCGCCGACAACCCGGCGCTCTCCCGCCCGAACACGAACACATCCCCCTCCTCGAACCGCACATCCCCCACGCTGCGTTGCGCCTGCGTGGTCAAGGCATAGATGTGGGAAGCCGCCGCCCCCGTATCCGCCAGCGCCTCCTGCAGCGTGTCGTGCACGCGCACCGGCTGCCACTCGTGATAGTCCAGCCCCGCCCGCCGCATGCGCGCATCGTCCAGTTCGAAACCAAGCGGGCGCACCAGGTGCAATTGCGCGCCGGTATTGGCGCACAGGCGGATCGCATTGCCCGTGTTGGGCGGAATCTCGGGGCAGACGAGGATGACGTGGAACATGGCGGACGGATGCAAAGACGTTGAATGACGGGCGGCCGGCCTTGGCCGCGCAGCAGCGATTGTCGCCGATTTGGACGGCCGCCCCGGCCCGCGAGGCCGCATGGCGCGCAGCCCCCGCGCCGGCGCCGGGCGTCAGCCCGTGCGCGGCGTGCGCGCCGCGACCAGCACCGTCACGCTGGCCGCGCCCGCGGCCAGCAACGCGCGAGCAGCCGCATCCGCGGTACTGCCCGTGGTCATGACGTCATCCACCAAGCCGACATGGCGGCCTGAAAGGTCGCGCGGGCAATGGAACACGCCCCGGGCGCCGCTCAGCCTGGCGCGGCGCCCCAGGGCGGTCTGCCGGGGCGTTTCACGCCGCCGCCGCAAGGCCCCGCGCAGCAGCGGCCAGCCCAGCAGCGCCGCCAGGCCGCGGGCGATCTCGGCCGCCGGATTCATGCCGCGCCGACGCAGCGACGCGCGGCTGGACGGCACCGGCGCCAGCAGCAAGGCGTGCGGCGGCGGCTCGGACCACACCGCATGCGCCAGCAGCCGCGCCAATACCGGCGCCGCGCTGAGCCGCAGCTGGGTCTTGAGCTGGCGGATCAACACCTCGGCGGGCGGCTCGTAGTCGAAGGCGGCGATCGTGCCGGTGAAAGCCGGCGGCCGCGCCAGGCAGTCGGCACAATGCAGCGCGTCCGGCGCCAGCCGCTGGGCGCACCGCGGACAGCGCGGCGCCAGCGACGCTTCGGCCAGGTCGGTTTCGCAGCCCTCGCACAGGCGGGCGCCACCGACCCGCGCCCCGCACAGCGGGCAGTCGCAGGGCACCCGGGCCAGCAACCGCCGCCCCATGGCCTGTAGGGACAATCGGCCGCCGCGGCCGGGATGGGCAATAATGTGAGCCATCCCCCATGAAATCATGATCCGCCCGCGGCGCCGCCCCGGGCGCGACCGAAATGTCCCTGCCCGCACCCGCCACCCCGCCCTCGCTCCCGCTCGTCGCCGCCGACGTGCCGCGCCAATTCGCCCGCCGTGGCGACCTGTCGGACGCCCAGTTCCTGTACGGCGAAGTCGCCCGCCGCATGCTCGGCAGGCTGCAGTACATCCGCGTGCAGCCCCAGGCCATGCTCGACGCCGGCTGCGGCGCCGGCGACAACCTGGCGCTGCTGCGCGAACGCTATGCCGAAGCCGCCTACACCGGCCTGGACAACTGCGAGCCGCTTCTGGAGATCGCCCGCAAGCGCCACGCCCCGGCCGGCCTGTCGGCCTGGATCGGCAAGCTGGCGCGGCGCGGTCCGGCCAATGGCTTCGTCAACGCCGACCTGGCCGCCACCGGCCTGGCGCCGGAATCGCTGGAACTGGTGTGGTCCAACCTGGCCCTGCACTGGCACCGCGAACCGCATGCCGTGCTGGCCGAATGGCGCCGCATCCTCAAGGTCGGCGGGCTGGCGATGTTTTCCTGTCTGGGGCCGGCCACGCTGCGCGAATTGCGCCAGGCGCTGGACGACGCCGGACTGCGCACCGCCACCCCGGCCTTCGTCGACATGCATGACTTCGGCGACCTGCTGGTGGAAAACGGCTTCGCCGATCCGGTCATGGACCAGGAGATTCTGACGCTGACCTACCGCACCCCGGAAAAGCTGCTGCAGGACGTGCGCGCCCTGGGCGGCAACCCCGCCGCCGGCCGCCGCGGCGGCCTGGTCGGGCGCGACTGGCGGGCGCGCCTGTGCGCCGCGCTGGAGGCCCAGCGCCGCCCGGACGGCGTCATCGCCCTGAGCATCGAAGTAGCCTACGGCCACGCCTGGCGCGCCGCCACCCACCGCGGCACCGCCGGCGAGACCCGGCTGTCGGTCAGCGCCATCGGCGGCCGCCAGCGCGGCACGCCCTGAAACAAGACGCCCCGGCGTGCCGCCCCCGAAACGGGACGGCCAGCCGGGGCGGATGGGCCCGGAAAGGCCTGGCGCCTAGTGCAGGCGTTCGGGCAGCGGCGCGGTGACGCCCGGTTCCGCCGGCGAGAGGGGCTGCATCGGCTCGGACGTGGCGCGGATCCGCCGCCGCAACACCGCGGTCGGCTCGGCCGGCGCGGCCTGGGCGGACTCGCCGCGCCAGGCCTGCGACATCGATTCCACCACCAGCGGCAGGTCGCGCAGGCGATGGAACTGGCTGCGCAGCCAGCGCGAATCATTGCCGCTGCGCATGGCCTCGTCGCGCAGCGACGCGATCATGTCGCCGGTCCCCAGCTCTTCGGCCACCGGCATCAGCCGCTGGAACAGCGCGCGCAGGTGATCCATCAGGCGCAGGCGCTGGCCGTCCGGCGTCACGTAGCTGCCCTGCAGGCCGAAACGGCAGGCCTGGAAGTGGTTGCTGCGGTAGGACAGCCAGGCCTTGTCGCTGGGATCGTCCTCCCGCATCAGCAGCACCGCCAGCGCCTGGGCGAAGGCCGCCATCTGGCAGGCGCGCTCGACGGTCAGCGGCGTATCGCAGACGCGGATTTCCACCGTGCCGAATTCGGGCTTGGGGCGGATGTCCCAGTACAGGTCCTTGATGCTCTCGGCCAGGCCATAGGCGCGCAGTTGCGCAATGTGGGCCTCGAACTGGTACCAGTCCTTGACCTCGGGCGGCATGTGGCCGGCCAGCGGGAAGCTGTTGACCGCGTTCAGACGCGAACACGAGAACAGGGTATCGACGCCCTCGCAGTACGGCGACGAGGCCGACAGCGCGATAAAGTGCGGCACATAGGGCGACAGCCGGCGCAGCAGCTTGATGGCTTCGTCGCCGCTTTTCACGCCCAGGTGGATGTGCTGGCCGAACACCGTGAATTGACGCGCCAGGTAACCATACATTTCGGCCAGGTACTGGAAGCGCGGGGTATCCGAGATGGAGCGTTCCTGCCAGCGCATGAATGGGTGAGCGCCGCCGCCGGCCACCGAAACGCCCACGGCGTCGGCCGCTTCGACCAGGGCATCGCGCATTTCGCGCATTTCCGCCAGCAGGCCCATGGGGTGCTCGTGCACCGAGGAATTCAGTTCGATCATGGAGCGCGTGATTTCCGGTTTCACGCGATCGGCGATGGGGTGGTTGGCCATTTGGGCCAGCAGCTCGTCAGAGGCTGCGGTCAGGTCGAAACTGCGGGGGTCGATCAGTTGCAGCTCGAGTTCGATGCCCAGGGTGTTGGGGGCCGACGAAATGAACGGGATCTGTTCCATCTCGGACTCCTTCGGATGTTTGATGAGGGGGTGCGCCGTTCGACCTTGAAGCCCGGCAACTTCCCGGGGGGCGCTAGACGGCGGCTTGTGAACGCATAATAGCCGCATGTTTGTGGCAAAACGATTGAAAATCGTGACATTTGTGTGCAACATCACGATGCATTCGGTTTTGCCCTCTAGAACAAAGTGAGCGAGCACTCACAACGTAATGACGGCGCGGCTCGCCGGACCGGGCGGCCCGCGAGCGCAGTCTGGGCGCGGCTTTTCAGTGTGGGCGGGATAACCCGAATCAGGGTTATCCCTTATGAATTGGATCCGTCCCCGAGGGCCTGCGGCTCGACGTCCAAGGCCCCGGACATCCGGGCGACGCCGCCTACTTGCGCCAGAAGATCGGCGTGAACAGCACCAGCACGGTCAGCAGCTCCAGGCGGCCGATCAGCATGGCGAAGGTGCAGACCCAGATCTGGAAGTCCGACAGCACCGCGAAATTCCCCATGGGCCCGACCGGTCCCAGGCCGGGGCCGGTGTTGTTGACGCTGGCGAACACGGCCGAGAAGGCCGTGATCGGGTCCAGCCCGGACAGCAGCAGCAGGCTGGTGAAGACAGCGATGGACAGGCCGTAGAACAGCATGAAAGCCAGCACCGACGACATGGTGCGGGCCTCGACCGCGCGGCCGTTGACCCGCACGGGGCTGACGGCATGCGGATGCAACATGGTGACCAGCTCGTTGCGCGCCTGCTTGACCAGCAGGATGGCCCGGATCATCTTGATCCCGCCCCCCGTGGACCCCGCCGAGGTGGCAAACCCGGACAGCAGCAGCATGGTCAGGGGCGCGAACAGCGGCCACTGGGCGAAATCGGTATTGGCGTAGCCCGTGGTGGTGGCCATCGAAATGGTGTTGAACATGCCGTAGCGCAGGGCCTCCAGCGGCTCCTGGTAGACGCCCTTGACGTACAGGAACACCGAAATCACCAGCCCCACGCCCAGCACCACGACCAGGTACGGAATCGCCTCCGGGCAGCGCAGGTAGGCACGCCCGCTGCGCTGGCGGAAGGCATTGAAGTGCGTGGCGAAGTTGATGCCGGCGATCAGCATGAACACCATGGCCACCATCTCGACCGCCACCGAATCGAAGTGCGCGAAGCCGTCGTCCCAGGTCGAGAACCCGCCCAGCCCCATGGTCGTGGCCATGTGGCACCAGGCTTCGAACCAGGACAGGCCGACCGCGCGGTAGGCCAGAAAGCACAGGATGGAAAAGGCGAAGTACACCGCGTACAGCGCCTTGGCGGTGCTGGCGATGCGCGGCGTCAGGCGCTCGTCCTTCATCGGGCCGGGCGTCTCGGCCCGCACCACCTGGTGCCCGCCCACGCCCAGCAGCGGCAGGATCGCCACCGCCAGCACCAGGATCCCCATGCCGCCGACCCAGACCAGGGTGGCGCGCCACAGGTTGATCGACGGCGGCAAGGCATCCAGATTGGTCAGCACGGTCGCGCCGGTGGTCGTCAGTCCCGACATGGCCTCGAAATAGGCCCCGGTGAACGACAGCGGCAGGCCGGCGCGGTGGAAGTAGATCAGCAGCGGGATCGCCGCCAGCAGCGGCAGGCCGGCCCACACCGCCGACACCAGCACGAAGCCGTCGCGGGCGCGCAGCTCGCTGCGGGCCCGCCGCGTCAGCGCCGCCAGCGCGACGCCGATGCCGACGGAAATCAGGAAGCCATGCAGGAAGGCGTCGCGCGCCGCGTCGCCGCCGATGTAGGCCACCCCCAGCGGGATCAGCATGGTCAGGGCGAACATCACCATGGTCAGGCCGAGGATGTGCAGGGTCGCCAGGACGCGCCTCATGCGGCCTCCCCGGCCGCCGCCGGTCCGTCGGGAAACGGGACGCGCGGGCTCATCAGAAGAACGACGCCGAGACTTGGAACAGCTTTTCCACGCGCGGCATCTGCTTGCGCGAGGGCACGAAGACGATGACGTGGTCGTCGGTCTCGATCACGGTATCGGCATCCGGCAGGATGATCTCGTCCTCGCGCACCAGCGCGCCGATGCTGGCGCCCTTGGGCAGGCTGATCTCGCCCACCTTCCGCCCCACCACCTTGGAATTGGAGCGGTCGCCGTGGGCGATGGCTTCCAGCGCCTCGGCCACGCCCTGGCGCAGCCGATGGACCGCCGCCACGTCGCCGCGGCGCACGTGGCGCAGCAGCTCGCTCATGGTGGCCTGCGACGGCGACACGGCGATGTCGATATGGCTGCCCTGCATCAGCTCGCCATAGGCCTGGCGGTTGATCAGCGCGATCACCTTGCGCGCGCCCAGCCGCTTGGCCAGCAGCGACGACATGATGTTGTCCTCGTCGTCGCTGGTCAGCGCCAGCCAGGTGTCCATGTCCTCGATGTTCTCGCGCTCCAGCAGCGCCTCGTCGGTGCCGCTGCCGTGCAGCACCAGCACGCTGTCGGGCAGCTGCGTGGCCAGGTATTCGCAGCGCTTGAGGTCGCGCTCGATGATGCGCACGCTGTAGTTCTCTTCGGCCAGCGCGCGCGCCAGCCGCAGGCCGATATTGCCGCCGCCGGCGATCATCACGCGGCGCACGGCCTTTTCGGCTTCGCGCAGCTGCCGCACGGCGCGGCGGGCGTGGCGCGTGTCCACCACCAGCACCACCTCGTCGCCCGGGGCGATCACGGTGCCCGAGCCGGCCCGCAGCGGGCGGCCGCCGCGCAGCACGTCGATCACCCGCGCCGTGACGTCGGGCCAGACATCGCGCAGCTTGTCGACGGGATGATGCGCCATCGGGCTGCCATGGCTGACGCGCACGGTCACGACGCTGACGCGGCCCTCGGCGAACTCCACCACCTGCAGCGCCTCGGGGAACTCGATCAGGCTGTGCAGATAGGTGGTGACGCTGCGCTCGGGGCTGATGATGGCGTCGATGCAGAAGCCCTCTTCGCTCATCAACTCGGGATGTTCGGAGAATTCGCCCGAGCGGATGCGGGCGATGCGGCGGGGGATGTTGAACAGCTGGCGGGCGATCTTGCAGGCCACCATGTTGGCCGCGTCGGAGGCGGCGCAGGCGATCAGCAGGTCGGTATCGGCGGCGCCGGCGCCTTCCAGCACCGACACCTGCGAGCCGTCGCCATGGACGACGCGCAGGTCGAAGTGTTCTTGCAGGTATTGCAGCTGCGAGGGATCCGAATCGATCACCGTGATGTCGTTCTGCTCGGACACCAGGTTCTCAGCCACGCTGGTGCCTACGCGACCAGCGCCGATGATCAGGATCTTCATGCGCCCCGTTTGCGCGCCGACTCGATGCCCAATTGCTTGAGCTTGCGGTAGAGGTGGGTGCGCTCGAGGCCGGTGCGCTCGGAAACGCGGGTCATGCTGTGGCTTTCGCGGACCAGGTGGTATTCGAAGTAGATGCGCTCGAACTCATCGCGCGCCTCGCGCAGCGGCTGGTCCAGCGAGATGCTGCCCAGCTGGCCGTTGGCGGTGACCGGGACTTCGTTGGCCGGCGCCGTCGACAGGGCCGGCGGATCGAGCTCGTCTTCGAGGGCCACGGTGGCGCTGGCCGTCGCGGGCGCGGCCGCGGGCGCCGGATGCGGCACGCGGCCACGGGCCAGGCCGGCGGCCACGGTCTTGAGCAGACGCTGCAGCGTGATCGGCTTTTCGAGGAAATCCATGGCGCCGATGCGGGTGGCCTCGACCGCCGTGTCGATGGTGGCGTGGCCGCTCATCATGATGACGGGCATGTCCAGCAGGCCCTGCGAGCCCCATTCCTTGAGCAGGCTGACGCCATCGGTGTCCGGCATCCAGATGTCCAGCAGCACCAGATCGGGACGCATGCGAAGGCGCGCGGCGCGCGCTTGCGCCGCGTTTTCGGCCAATTCGACCGTGTGCCCTTCGTCGTAAAGGATTTCCGACAAAAGCTCGCGAATACCGACTTCGTCGTCAACCACCAGAATTCTGGCCATAAAGCATCCACCTATTGCGTAGCCGCATTATCCTTTTCTTGCGCGGTCGCGTCCATAGTATCTGCCCCGGGAGCAAGCCGGGTCAACAAGATGGAGATCCGCGCGCCTCCTTCCTTGCGATTCGCAAGGTCGATCCGCCCGCCATGCTCTTCAACGATCTTGCGTACGATTGCCAATCCTAACCCAGTCCCGTGGGACTTGGTGGTTACGTAGGGCTCGAAGGCCCGCTGCATGACCTGCGGCGGGAAGCCCGGCCCGGTGTCGGCCACCGTGAAACGCAGGGCCTGCTGGTCGGCGCGGTCGGGCTGCTCGCTGCGCATCAGCTGGGTGGTGACGCTGACCCGGCCTTCTCCGCCCTTCTCGGCGATGGCGTCGCGGGCGTTGGACAGCAGGTTGTGGATCACCTGGCGCAGCTGGGTCGGATCGCCCTCGATGGCCGGCAGGTCCGCGCCCAGGCTGACGTCCAGGTTCAGCGCCTTGCCGGAGGTCGAACGCACCGAGGCGGCGCCGTCCGGCTCCCAGCCGTACAGGGACAGCACGTCCGCCACCAGCGCGTTGAAGTCGATGCGCTGCATCACCGCCGGCGGCGTGCGGGCGTATTCGCGGAAATCATCCACCATCTGCTTGAGCGAGGCCACCTGGTTGACGATGGTGTTGGTGGAACGCTCGACGATCTGGGCCTCGGCCGGCGGCAGCTTGCCTTCCAGCTTCATCGCCAGGCGCTCGGCGGACAGCTGGATCGGCGTCAGCGGATTCTTGATTTCGTGGGCCAGGCGGCGCGCCACTTCGCCCCAGGCAACGGTGCGGTTGGCCGATATCACCTCGGTAATATCGTCGAACACCACCAGGTAACCGTTGCCGCGGCCGTCCACCCGCAGGTGGGTGCCGCGCGCCAGCAGCGTCAGCGCCTGCGGCCCGTTGGGGGTGTCGCCCTGCTTGGGCGCGATCTCGAACTGCTGCTGCCAGTGCTGGCGTTCGGAGCCCACGGCGGCGTGGGTGGAGAACGCCTGCCGCACGACATTCGCGAATTCGAGCATGCCGTCCACGGTTTCCAGCGGCCGCCCGATCACCGAGCGCAGGTCGGCCTGCAGGATGGTCTGGGCGCCCTGGTTGACGGTGGTGACGCGGAAGGACTCGTCGAACACCAGCACGCCCGAGGACAGATTCGACAGCACGCTTTCCAGGTAGACGTTGGACCGTTCGAGCTGCTGGCGGTTGCTCTCGACCATGCGGCGGGCCTCGTCGAGCTGGCGCGTCATGGCATTGAAGGAGCGGGTGAGCTGGCCGACCTCGTCGCGTTCGGGCGGTTCGGGCAGCGGCCGGTAGTCGCCCACGCCCACGGCCTGGGTGCCGCCCGCCAGGCTGAGCAGCGGCCGCACCAGCCGCTTGGACAGCGACAGCGCCACGGCGATGGCGCCAAAGGCGGCCAGCAGCAGCGCCAGGGTCAGCGTGATGCCATAGAGCTTGCGCAGGCCAAGCCGCGACAGGGCCAGTTCCTGGTAGTCGCGAAAGCCCTGCTGCACCAGGTTGGCGTTGTGCGCGATCTGCTCGGGCACCGGCTGCAGCAGCTGCAGCCAGCGCGGCTCCGAGGCGGCGCCCAGCAGGTTGTCGTAGCGGTCGGGGCCGGTCAGCGGAATCACCACGCGCAGGTGCAGCCCGCCGTCGGTGCCGGGCTTGACCGGATCGTCGGCCTCGGCCGCCGAATAGCCGCGCGACAGCCGCAGCTGGTTCATGACCGTGGATGGCGGCATCGCCGGCAGCAACTGGCCGTACTGGCTGGTGGAGAAGGCCACCATGCGGCCGCTGCCGGTGAAGACCATGGCTTCCTGCACGCCGTTGGCTTCGCGCAGCCGGGTCAGGGCCAGCGTCACGCCGGTATCGGAATTGCGGTTCAGTTCGGCCGCCATCGAGCGGGCGCGGGCGTCCAGGTCGGCCAGCAGCGAGTCGAGCGCGGCGCGGCCCAGGTTCAGGCCGGCCTCCAGCGCGGTGTCGACCCGCACGTTGAACCAGGACTCGATCGAGCGCGACATGAACTGCACCGAGACCGTGTAGATCAGGGCGCCGGGCACCACGCCGATCAGGGCGAAGGCCAGCGAGAAGCGGGCCGTCAGCCGGGCGCCGAACTGCCGCCGCCGGATCTGCCGCGCCAGCCGCACCGTCAGCGCCACCACCCAGACGAACAGCGCCAGGGCGAAGATACCGTTGAGAATCAGCAGGGTGTCGTAATAACGGGCGAAGCGCGAGGCATTGCCCGTGGACCATGCCAGCAGGCCCAGCAACGCCAGGCCGCTCACCGCGCCGACCATCAGGGCCAGCCGAAGCAACAGCCTCATGAGGGGTCTTTCTCCTTGTCACCCAGCGAGAACGAGAAATCGGTCCACGGCGTGCCCTGGACCCAGGAGCTGCTGTTCAGGGCATTGACCTGGAACGGCCGGGGCAGCAGCGACGTGTCCAGCCGCAGCCGCAACTGGCCGCCATAGACCACGCCTTCGTCGAAATCGTCGGCATCGGCCACCTGCCAGTTGCGCACGTGGCGGATGACGCTCATGGCGTCGTCCAGCGACGCCACCGGGAAGGACAGCTCGCCGACCCCGGCGCGCCACTGGCGCGTCAGCGCGTTGTAGATCACGCGCCAGGTGCGGGAAGTGTCCACCAGGGATTTGTCGAACCACCACCAGCGCTCGCGCGTGATGGTCAGGTCGGCGGTGAAGTACAGGGGCACGCCGCGCTGGGCGGCGTCACGCAGTTGCTGGTTCAGTTCGAACTCGATGTCGGCGTCGATTTCAAGCTTGTCGCCCCGCACCACCGGTTCGACGCGCACCACCTTCGGTTCGGACCCGTGTGCCTGACCGGCCGGCGCCAACGACAGCGCGGCAGTTACGAACAACAACCCCAGAAATAAGCGTGAAATGATGGACATACGACACCGAAACCCCGTCATGCCCCCTATTCTTGGCGATTCAGGACTGCTTGGCAAACAAGGCGTAGAAAAATCCATCGCGTTGCGCCGCGGGTGTTGCATCGACCGCAACTGGCAGCAATTGGCCCGGCGCGTCCAGGCGCTGGGCCTCGGGGTGGCGCTGCAGGAACTCGAGTGCCTGGCGCGTGCCCTCGATCGGGAAGATCGAGCAGGTCACGTACAGCAGGCGGCCGCCGGGCGCCACGGTGCGCCAGAGCGCGTCCAGGATCCGCGCCTGCAGCGTGGCGGTGCGGCGCACGTCGTTTTCGCGGCGCAGCCAGCGGATATCGGGATGGCGCCGCACGATGCCCGAGGCGGTGCACGGCACGTCCGCCAGCACGGCGTCGAAGGGCTTGCCGTCCCACCAGGCGTCCAGGTCGGCGGCGTCGGCGGCCTGCAGCCGCGCCCGCTCGCTCGCCAGGCCCAGGCGGTCCAGGTTCTGGCCGACCCGCACCAGACGGTCGGCGTCGGCGTCCAGGGCCAGCAGGTCGATGTCGGCCAGCTCCAGCAGGTGGGCGGTCTTGCCGCCCGGCGCGGCGCAGGCGTCCAGCACCCGCATGCCGTCCTTGGGCGCCAGCAGTTCGGCGGCCAATTGGGCGCCGGCGTCCTGCACCGACCACCAGCCCTCGGCGAAACCGGGCAACTGGGTCACCGGGCGCGGCGTGGCCAGCACCAGGCCGGCCTGGCCCACCGGCTCGGCGGCCAGGCCCGCGTCCTGGAACGCGGCCAGCACCTGCTCGCGGCTGGCGCGGCGGCGGTTGACGCGCAGGGTCAGCGGCGCCGGCACGTTGGCCGCCCGCAGGATCTCCTGCCATTGCTGCGGATAGGCCACGCGCAATTGCTTGACCCACCAGCCCGGATGGTTCCATTCGGCCTCGGGGCTGTCGGCCACCGCGGCCTCCAGCGCCGCGCGCTCGCGCAGGAAGCGGCGCAGGCAGGCGTTGAGCAGGCCCTTGAACGAGGCCAGGGAACGGGTCGAGGCCGCGGCCGTGACGGCCTGGTCCACCACCGTGTGGGGCGCGTAGACCGGCATGCCCGGCAGCGCGGCCGCGGCCTCGCCCTCGGCCTTGAGCAGCGTCAGCGACACCAGCAGCAGCGACTCGAACAGCACGTTGGGGTAGCGCTGCACCAGTTCGCGGCCGACCGCGTCGGCCCAGCCCAGGTAGCGCATCGCGTGGAACGACACCGCCTGCGCCGCGGGGCGCAGGGCGCCGTCGACCTCGGCCAGGGCATCGGTCAACGAGCGGCCTTCCAGGACGTCCTCCACCACGCGCGCGCTGGAAAGCAGGACGGCGGAAAGCGGGGGAGCCAGATGGGGGGTATCGGAACGCGTGGACATGGCAGCAAATCAAAGGACAAGACCGCTATGGTAGCCCGGCGCGGGCCGCCGCCCCCGCCGACGGCCTCGTGGCGGGCGCTGGACGAACCGCGCCGGGCGCGTCACACTGGCCGCTTGCCTCGGAGCCCGCCATGTCCACCGCCACGCTGCTGCTGTTCATCCTGGCCTCGGCCGTCGCCATCGTGACGCCCGGCCCGACCGTCCTGCTCGCCATGAGCAACGGTTCGCGCCACGGCGTGCGCACCGCCTGCTGGGGCATGGGCGGCGCGGTGCTGGCCGACTTCATCCTGGTGGGCGCGGTGGCTTCCGGCCTGGGCGTGGTGCTGGCCGCTTCCGAGGTCGCCTTCCATGCCATCAAATGGGCGGGCGCGGCCTATCTGGCCTACCTGGGCTGGAAGATGCTGCGTTCGGACGCCGCGCTGGTGCTGCCGGCCGCCGAACCCGGCGCCGCCCGGCCCGTGGGCCTCAAACTGGGCCTGCGCAGCTTCGTGGTGGCGCTGACCAACCCGAAGGCGCTGCTGTTCATGTCCGCCTTCCTGCCGCAGTTCATCAACACCCAGGCGCCCCTGCTGCCCCAATACGCCACCGTGGCCGCCGTGCTGGCGCTGATGAACATCCTGACCATGCTGGCCTACGCCACCCTGGGCGCGCAGCTGGTGCGGGCCTTCCAGGGCTCGGGCCTGCGCTGGCTGAACCGGGTCTGCGGCTCGCTCATGATCGGGCTAGCCGGCACCCTGGCGCTGTATCGCCGCAGCGGCGCGTGACGCCCGGCGGCGCCCCTCCGGATATTGGGGACGCACTTCAATCGCTGACGCGCCCGGCAACCCGCTAAAATAACGGCCCCCCGCCCTGCCGCGCTAAAATTGCGCAGTATTTGATCATTGGCGCCGGCTCGCGCCCACCGAGGTATTCCATGTCTTCCCCCAAAGTCGGCTTTGTCAGCCTGGGCTGTCCCAAAGCCCTGGTCGACTCCGAACGCATCCTGACCCAACTGCGCACCGAAGGCTACCAAGTCACGCCCGAGTACAACGACGCGGACGTCGTGGTGGTCAACACCTGTGGTTTCATCGACAGCGCCAAGGCCGAGTCGCTGGAAGCCATCGGCGAGGCGCTGGCCGAGAACGGCAAGGTCATCGTCACCGGCTGCATGGGCGTCGAGGAATCGGTGATCCGCAACGTGCACCCCAGCGTGCTGGCCGTGACCGGCCCGCAGCAGTACGAGGAAGTGGTGCGCGCCGTGCACAACGCCGCGCCGCCCAAGAAGGACCACAACCCCTACCTGGACCTGGTGCCGCCGCAGGGCGTCAAGCTGACCCCGCGCCACTACGCCTACCTGAAGATC
Organism: Achromobacter insuavis; assembly: GCF_902859645.1. GTDB lineage: Bacteria > Pseudomonadota > Gammaproteobacteria > Burkholderiales > Burkholderiaceae_B > Achromobacter > Achromobacter insuavis. Next base: position 120,391 of record NZ_CADIJR010000004.1, read on the forward strand.
TCGGAAGGCTGTAATCACCGTTGCAGCTTCTGCATCATCCCGTCGATGCGCGGCGACCTGGTCAGCCGCCCGGTGGGCGATGTGCTCAGCGAGGCCGAGCGCCTGGTCAAGGCCGGCGTCAAGGAACTGCTGGTGATCTCGCAGGACACCAGCGCCTACGGCGTCGACGTCAAGTTCCGCAGCGGCTTCTGGAACGGCCGCCCGGTGCGCACCCGCATGACCGAGCTCTGTACGGCCTTGTCCGAAATGGGCGTCTGGACGCGCCTGCATTACGTGTATCCGTATCCGCACGTGGACGAAGTGATTCCGCTGATGGCAGAGGGCAAGATCCTGCCCTACCTGGACATCCCGTTCCAGCACGCCAGCCCGCGCATCCTCAAGGCCATGAAGCGTCCGGCATTCGAGGACAAGACGCTGGCGCGCATCAAGAAGTGGCGCGAGATCTGCCCCGACCTGACCATCCGCTCGACCTTCATCGTCGGCTTCCCCGGCGAGACCGAGGAAGACTTCCAGTACCTGCTGGACTGGATGCAGGAAGCCCAGCTCGACCGCGTCGGCTGTTTCCAGTATTCGCCGGTGGAAGGCGCGCCCGCCAACCTGCTCGACAATCCGGTGCCGGACGAGGTCAAGCAGGAACGCTGGGAACGCTTCATGGAACTGCAGCAGTCGATTTCCACCGCGCGCCTGGCGCGCAAGGTCGGCCGCGAGATCGACGTGCTGATCGACGAAGTGGATGAAGATGGCGCCGTGGGCCGCAGCGCCGGCGACGCGCCGGAAATCGACGGTTGCGTCTACGTCAGTTCGGACCGCGCCCTCAAGGCCGGTGACATGGTGCGCGTGCGCGTCACCGACTCCGACGAATACGACCTCTGGGCCGACACGATCTAACTGTCCTGCCTGCCGGCGGCGTCCGCCGCCGGCTGCCTTCAGGCTTCCAGCAGTTTCAATCCCGCCACGCCGCCCACGATCAGCGCGATGCACGCCAGGCGCGCGACCGACGGCGAATCCCCGAACAGCGCGATCCCCAGCACAGTGATGCCCACGGAACCGATGCCGGTCCAGACCGCGTAGGCGGTGCCAGCGGGCAGATGCCGCATCGCCAGCGTCAGCAGGAAGATGCTGCCCAGGGCCGCGACGATGCCGATGGCGCTGGGCCAGAACCGCGTCCAACCGTCGGCGTACTTCAACGCCAGCGCCATCACGATTTCCACCGCGCTCGCGGCCAACAGGATCCACCAGGCCATCGCGGCCTCCCTTCGAGATTGGAATGCGGCCAGCTTAGGGCCTATAGTTACCCAGGCACAAGTACGCACCTTTTGGTAACCATGAAGGGCCCGACATGGCTGTCTCTCCCGCTTCCTCCGGCGACGTCTTCGACGCCGCCTGCCCGTCGCGCCGCGCGCTCGAGCTGATCTCCGGCAAGTGGGTGCCGCTGGTGCTGCCGGCGCTGGCGCGCGGCCCGCTGCGCAACAACGAACTGCTGCGCAAGCTCGACGGCATTTCACAGAAGATGATGACGCAGACGCTGCGCGACCTGGAACGCCACGGGCTGGTGCGGCGCGAGGACATGCGCACCGTGCCGCCGCACGTGCGCTATCACCTGACCGACCTGGGGAAATCGTTGAACGTGGCGCTGGTGGCGCTGGACCGCTGGGCCGAAAGGCACCATGCGCAACTGGATGCGGCGGCGCGCCGCCACGATGCGGCCGCCGGCGCTCCGTAAAGGCCGGCACGGGCCGGCAACACCTCAGTGCTTGGCCAGGAAATCGGACATGTCGTCCGCGTGCTCTTCCTCGACCGCCAGGATCTCTTCGAGCAGGCGGCGCGTGGTCGAATCCTGTTCGCCGATGTAGTCGATCATCTGCCGGTAGCTGTCGATGGCGATGCGCTCGGCGATCAGGTTTTCCTTGATCATCTCCTCAAGCGTGGCGCCCTCGATGTACTCGGAGTGGCTGCGCTCGAGCAGGCCCTTGGGCGACAGGTTGGGCTCGCCGCCCAGCTGCACGATGCGTTCGGCCAGCCTGTCGGCGTGGTCCTGTTCCTGGGTGGCGTGCTCGGCGAATTCCGCCGCCACCGGCTCGGCGTTCAGGCCGCGGGCCATGAAGAAGTGGCGCTTGTAGCGCAGCACACAGACGATCTCGGTGGCCAGCGCTTCGTTCAGCAGCTTGAGCACGGTCTTGCGGTCCGCGCGGTAGGTGTCGGTGACGGCGCCGGACTCGATGTCCTGGCGCGCCTTGGCGCGAATCGCCTTCACATCCATGTCGAAGGGGCGGCTCGCCTTGTCGTGGTTACGGGTCGTGTTTTCCATATCGTTAGCTCCTTGTGGGGTTGGCAATACGACGCTGGACTTCCAGTCGTTCCGAACAACCCAGTCTACCGGCCATGCGAAAAGATGCTGTGTCCAAACATTGCCCATGGCCCCATATCGGGCTTTCGCGCGCCGCGCAAAAACGCGTCCGGCGCTTCTCGTAAACTATCGGCTTCCCGGACGGCCCGTGACGCAATCTGTAACGGGCCCGGCAATTAGTAGCTTCATATGACCCTGAAGAACATCTGCGTGTATTGCGGCTCCAATCCCGGCGCGCGCCCCGAATACCTGGAACAGGCCCGCGTGCTGGCCCGTGAACTGGTCAAGCGCGACCTCGGCCTGGTCTACGGCGGCTCGGTCGTCGGCATCATGGGCGTGATCGCCAACGAGGTGCTGGCCGGCGGCGGCCGCGTGATCGGCGTGATCCCGGAACTGCTGCAGAAGAAGGAACAGGCCCATCGCGGCCTGACCGAACTGCATCTGGTGCAGAGCATGCACGAGCGCAAGGCCATGATGATGGACAAGGCCGACGGCTTCATCGCGCTGCCCGGCGGCGCCGGCACGCTCGAGGAATTCTTCGAGGTCTGGACCTGGGCCCAGCTCAGCATGCACAGCAAGCCCTGCGGCCTGCTCAACATCGCCGGCTACTACGACGCGCTGATGCAGTTCGTCGACCATGCCGTCGACGAAGCCTTCATGCGCCCGCAGCATCGCGACATGCTGGTGGTGGAAAGCGATCCGGCGACGCTGCTGGACCGCTACGCCATCTACGAGCCGCCCAACGTTTCCAAGTGGTTCGAGCCGGTCAAGCCCGAGCATCGCGCCCCCTAAACCGCCCCCAAGGAAAACCCGCAATGTCCACCGGTTCGTCGTCTCCCGCCAGCACCGAGTCCGTATTGCGCGATTACTTCCACGCCAAGGACGAAAACCGCCCGCACTACATGGCGCGCGCCTTCGCGCCGCAGGCGGTGCTGAAGATGGCGCTGCGCACGCAGGCCATCGCCTTTCCGCCCGAATCCCACGGCCTGGCCGCGATCACCGACACGCTGGTGCGCAAGTTCGGCCAGACCTACGACAACGTCTACACCTTCTACCTGGCGCGGCCCGAGGCGGACGTGCGTCTGTCCGATTATTCCTGTGACTGGATCGTCGGCATGACCGAGAAGGCCACCGGCAACGTGCGCGTGGGCTGCGGCCGCTACGCCTGGACCTTCCAGCCGGAGCCGTACCGCGCCACCCACCTGACCATTACGATCGAGACCATGGTGACGCTGCCGCCCGCCGACGCCGAAGCGGTATTCGGCTGGCTGCTGGCGCTGGACTACCCCTGGACCAACGCCCAGCGCGTCGTCGCGGGCGCACCGCCGCTTGAAGACCTGGCGCCGGTGGTGCAGTATCTGCTTCACCCCATGTAGATCGGCATCGGATTTTTTCTTGAAATACGACATCGCAGCTTTTGATTTCGACGGAACCCTGGCGGACACCATGCCCTGGTTCAATTCCATCCTCAACACGGTGGCCGACAAGTACGGCTTCCGCAAGATCGACGCCGCCGAGCGCGACCAGCTGCGCCACCGCGATGCCGGCGAGATCCTGAAGTTCCTCGGCATCCCGCTGTGGAAACTGCCCGCCATCATGGCGCACGTGCGCACCCTGATGCAGGAGATCGATCCCAGCGTGCACCTGTTCGACGGCATCCCCGACGCGCTGGCCCGCCTGAAGGCGGGCGGGCTGCGGCTGGCGGTGGTCAGCTCGAACTCGCTCGAAAATGTGCAGCGCGTGCTCGGCCCCGACACCGCGGCGCTGTTCGACGACTACGAATGCGGCACCGACCTGTTCGGCAAGGCCGCCAAGATCGACCGCCTGCTGCAGCGCCACGGCACCGCGCCGGAACGTTTCCTGCTGGTGGGCGACGAAATGCGCGACATCGACGCGGCCCGCAAGGCCGGCGTGCGCGTGGGATCGGTGGCCTGGGGCTACAACCACGTCGACGCGCTGCGCGACCGCGGCCCCGACGAATTGTTCATGCAGGTCGCCGAACTGCCGGCCGCGCTGGCCTGACGCGGCGCCCCGACAAGGACACGCTGATGGCGCGCAACGTCGAAATCAAGGCCAGGGTCGCCAGCCTGGCGGCCCTCGAACCGCTGGCGGCGGCGTTGTCCGGCAAGGCGCCGGTCGCCATCGCGCAGGACGACACCTTCTTCGCCTGCCCCGACGGCCGGCTCAAGCTGCGCGTGTTCGCCGATGGCAAGGGCGAACTGATCTTCTACCGCCGCGCCGACGCCGCCGGCCCCAAGGAAAGCTTCTACGTCATTTCGCCGACCGCCTCGCCCGACACCCTGCGCGATGCGCTGGGGCTGGCCTATGGCGTGATCGGGCGCGTGCGCAAGCAGCGCCTGCTGTTCATGGCCGGCCGCACCCGCATCCACCTGGATCGGGTCGAGGGGCTGGGGGAATTCCTGGAACTGGAAGTGGTGCTGCGCGACGGCGAAAGCGTCGAGGACGGCATGGCCGAGGCCCATGAACTGCTGGCCAGCCTGCAGATCGCGCCGGAGCAGTTGTTGTCGGGCGCCTATCTGGACCTGCTGGCCCGGCGTCCCTGAAAACGGTCCGCCCGCCCCACGGCGGCCGGACCCTGGCGGCGACGGCCGGCCTCAGGCCGGCTGCCAGCCCCGCACGAACACGTCCACCGGCTGGCGCTTGCCGCCGGCCTTCTGCAACTCCAGCAAGCGCAATACGCCCTCGCCGGTCGCGATGTCGATGCCCTCGGCGTCCGCGCGCAGCACGCTGCCGGGCGCGGCCGTGGCGGGCTGCGGCAAGGCCTGGGCGCGCCACACCTTCACCGGATCGGCCAGGCCTGGCAGGCGGATGCTGGCGCCCGGCACCGGGTTGAAGGCGCGCACGCGGCGCGCCAGCAGTTCCGCCGCCTGGCTGCAATCGAGCGCGGCCTCGGCCTTGTCCAGCTTGGCGGCGTAGGTCACGCCTTCCTCGGGCTGCGGGGTCGGCGTCAAACCGCCCTGGCCCAGCGCGGCCAGGGCCGCCACGATCGCCTCGCCGCCGGCCAGCGCCAGCGCGTCGTGCAATTGCGCGGCATTGGTGTCGGCGCCGATCGGCACGATGCGTTCCAGCAGCATGTCGCCGGTGTCCAGGCCCGCGTCCATCTGCATGATGGTGACCCCGGTGCGGTCATCGCCGGCCTCGATGGCGCGCTGGATCGGCGCCGCGCCGCGCCAGCGCGGCAACAGGCTGGCGTGGATGTTCAGGCAACCCAGGCGCGGCAGGTCCAGCACCCACTGCGGCAGGATCAGGCCATAGGCCGCGACCACCATGACGTCGGGCGCGATGCGCTCGAGCAGGGCGCGGGCCTCGGCGGCTTCCTCGGGGTAGCGGCCATCGAGCCGCAGGCTGCGCGGCTGGGCGACCTCGATGCCGGCATCGAGCGCGGCCTGCTTGACCGGGCTCGGGGTCAGCTTGAGTCCGCGACCCGCGGGACGGTCGGGCTGGGTCATGACCAACGGGATGTCGTGGCCGGCGGCCCGCAGGGCGTCGAAGGCGATACGGGCGAATTCCGGCGTGCCGGCGAAAACTAGGCGCATGGGGATCGGACCGGGAAGGAGGAAACGGGCGTCAGGCGCGCAGCGCTTCGCGCTCGGCCTTTTTCAGCTTGGTCTTGATGCGGTTCTGCTTCAGGTTGGACAGGTATTCGACGAACACCTTGCCTTCCAGGTGGTCGAGCTCGTGCTGCACGCACACGGCCAGCAGGCCGTCGGCCTCGAACTCGAACGGCTTGCCGTCGATGTCCAGCGCCTTGCAGCGGATGCGCGAGGCGCGCTCGACTTCGTCATATATGCCCGGGACCGACAGGCAGCCTTCTTCGTAGATCTTGTAATCGTCGCTGTGCCAGGTGATCTCGGGATTGATCAACACCAGCAGCTGATTGCTTTCTTCGGAGACGTCGATGACGACGACGCGCTCGTGCACGTCAACCTGCGTCGCGGCCAGGCCCACGCCCGGCGCGTCGTACATGGTGTCGGCCATGTCGCGCACCAGTTGGCGGATGCGGTCATCGACCTCGGCGACCGGCTTGGCCTTCTTGTGCAAGCGCGGATCCGGGTAGCGAAGAATAGGGAGTAATGCCATTGAAAAGGAATCGTCGGTAAGAGTGCCTGACCAACAGTTTAATTCATTAGATTCTTGATTTCTAATAGTTTTCGGCTAAGCCGAGGATTATCCGGCCCCACCCGCCCCCGATTTACGGGCCGGTCCGGCCGGGACCATTCGATCCCCCTTGCCGGGACCGCCGTGGCCGCCATGCGACACTCTCGAACATGCCGCTCACCCACACCCCCGCTGAACTGTCCGCCTGGTTGCGCCTGTCCCTGGAACCCGGTATCGGCTCGGCCACCGCCTGCACCCTGCTGGGCGCGCTGGGCCTGCCGGAACAGATCTACGCGCAGCGCGCCTCGGCCCTGGCGCGCCAATTGCCCGATGCGCTGGCCCGCCAGCTGGCCGCCCCCATGCCGGCCGAGATGGCCGCGCAGGTCGACAGCGCGCTGCAGTGGGTCGAGGCGCCCGGCCATCACATCCTGACGCTGGCCGATCCCACCTATCCGCAAAGCCTGCTCACCATCGCCGACCCGCCCATCCTGCTCTACGTCAACGGCGACCCGGCCTATCTGCAGGGGCCGGCGCTGGCGGTCGTGGGCGCCCGCAACGCGACCCCCGGCGGCCAGGAAAACGCCCGCGCCTTCTCCCGCTACCTGGCCGGCAATGGCTGGCGCGTGGTCAGCGGGCTGGCGCTGGGCATCGACGCGGCGGCCCATGAGGGCGCGCTGGACGCCGGCACCGGCGGCGCCGGCACGGTCGCGGTGATGGGCACCGGCATCGACCGCATCTACCCGGCGCGGCATCGCGACCTGGCGCATCGCATCGCCGCGCACGGCGCGCTGGTGTCCGAATTGCCGATGGGGACCGGCGCCCTGCCGCAGCACTTTCCCAAGCGCAACCGCATCGTGGCCGGCCTGGCGCGCGGCGTGCTGGTGGTCGAGGCCGCGAAACAGAGCGGCTCGCTCATCACCGCGCGGCTGGCGGGCGAAAGCGGGCGCGAGGTGTTCGCCATTCCCGGCTCGATCCACTCGCCGCTGTCGCGCGGTTGCCATGCGCTGATCCGCCAGGGCGCCAAGCTGGTGGAAACCGCGGCCGACATCACCGACGAACTGGGCGGCGGCTCGCGGCCCGACGCCCGCCCGGCCGCGCCGGCCGACGACGCCGCGCCCAGGGAAGCCGCCCCCCATCCGGTGCTGGAGGCGCTGGGCTTCGACCCGCTGCACCTGGACGCGATCCAGGCCCGCTGCGGCCTGGATACCGCCGACCTGCAGGCGCAATTGCTGGAGCTGGAACTGGCCGCGCGCGTGGCGCGCCTGGACGACGGCCGCTTCCAACGCCTGAAATAAGGGACCGCGCCACGGGCAAGGCCGGGGCCGGCCAGCGCCCGGACAACCCTTGGCCCGGCCGCGAGCGGGGCCGGATGCGATGGCGCTAATATTGGCGTTGGCGCCGAGCCGCCGCCGCGGCCGCCCCCGATACCGATACAGGAAGAGACATGGCATTGCCCACACGCGTCAAGATCGTCGAGGTTTCGCCCCGCGACGGTCTGCAGAATGAAAAGGAATTCGTCCCCACCGACATCAAGGTGGAACTGATCGACCGCCTCGCGGCCGCCGGTTTTCCCAACGTCGAGGCGGCCTCGTTCGTGTCGCCCAAGTGGGTGCCGCAGATGGCCGACGGCGCCGACGTCATGGCGCGCATCCAGCGCCGCCCGGGCACGATCTATTCGGTGCTCACGCCCAACATGAAGGGCTTCGAGGGCGCGCTGGCGGCCGGCGCGGACGAGATCGTCATCTTCGGCGCGGCCAGCGAGGCCTTCTCGCAAAAGAACATCAACTGCTCGATCGCCGAATCCATCGCGCGCTTCGAACCCGTGGTGCAGGCCGCCCGTGAAGCCGGCATCCGCGTGCGCGGCAGCATCAGCTGCGCGCTGGGCTGTCCCTACCAGGGCGAAGTGCCGATCGAATCCGTGGTCGACGTGGCCCAGCGCTACCTGGCCATGCAGGTCGACGAGATCGACGTGGCCGACACCATCGGCGTGGGCACGCCGCAGCGCGTGCGCGACGTGATGGCCGCGGTCACCCGCGTGGTGGACCCGGCGCGCGTCTCCGGCCACTTCCACGACACCTACGGCCAGGCGCTGGCCAACATCCTGGCGTCGCTGGAGACCGGCATCTCGATCTTCCACGCCTCGGTGGCCGGCCTGGGCGGCTGCCCCTACGCCAAGGGCGCGACCGGCAACGTCGCCACCGAAGACGTGCTGTACATGCTGCGCGGCCTGGACATCGACACCGGCGTCGACTTCGACGCGGTGGTGGATATCGGCCAATGGATGTCGGCCAACCTCAATCGCAAGGGCTCCAGCCGGGCCGGCAACGCCATTGCCGCCAAGCGGGCCGCCTGACGCGAAACGCCGTAGAATGGCTGCGCGCGTTTCGCGTGAGCGCCCGGGTCGACCGGCGCAAGTCTTTCCGCAACGCTACCGGAACTCCGCAGCCGCATGACGTCCCCCGTCCCGTCCCCCTCGCCCGAGGAACACGCCGCCCTGCTTCGCGCCCTCGGCCCGCTGCCCCTGTCGGGACAGGCGTGGCCCGATTGGGTGCGCATCCTGACCTGGGTGATCCTGGCGGTGCTGGGCGTGCAGGTGGTCACCACCGCCATCCGCGCGCCGGGCCAGCCGCTCGAAAGCTCGATGGCGCTGGTGGTGGGGCTGTGCTTCATCGGCCTGCTGTTCGTGTCCTGGCACATGCAGACGTCCATCACCACCATCGACGAGCGCGGCTTGCGCCAGACCTGGTTCTCGCGCCGCGAGGTGGCCTGGGAAGACGTGCGCGAAGCGCGCTTCGTGCCGATGATCTTCTCCAAGCGGCTGGTGGTGTTCACGCACCGCGGCCGGCCCGTGATCTTCCAGGGCGGCACGCGCGAACTGCGCAACGCCTTCACCCGGATCGCGCAGGTCTACCGGCGCGGCTGACGGCCCGCGACGCAATACGCGCCCAATAAAAAACCGATGCCGCGGCATCGGTTTTTTATTGGCGGATCCGGCCGGCGCGCCGGATCACGCCGCGCTCAGCGGATCGGCAGCGCGTACATCAGGCCGCCTTGCGTCCACTGCGCATTCAGGCCGCGCTTGATCTTCAGCGGGCTGCCCTCGCCGACGTTGCGCTCGAAGCTCTCGCCGTAGTTGCCGACCTGCTTGACGATGTTGTAGGCCCACTTCTCGTCCAGCCCCAGATTGGCGCCGCCGCCGGGCGTCACGCCCAGGATGCGCTTGATGTTGGGGTTGTCGCTCTTGGCCTGCTCGTCGACGTTCTTGGAGGTCACGCCGTATTCCTCGGCCTCGATCATGGCCGAGAGCGACCAGCGCACGATGTTCAGCCACGCGTCGTCGCCCTGGCGCACGAACGGACCCAGCGGTTCCTTCGAGATGATCTCGGGCAGCACCACGTAGTCGTCGGGCTTCTGCAGCTTGGAGATGCGGATCGAGGCCAGGCCCGAGGCGTCGGTCGAGAACACGTCGCAACGGCCCGCGGCAAAGGCGTTGACCACTTCGTTGAAGGTCTCGATCACCACCGGCTTGTAAGTGACCTTGTTGGCGCGCGCCCAGTCGGCCAGCGTGTTCTCGTTCGAGGTGCCGGTCTGCAGGCAGATGGTCGCGCCGTTGATTTCCTTGGCGCTCTTGACGCCCAGCGACTTGGGCACCAGGAAGCCCTGGCCGTCGTAGAAGTTGATGCCGGCGTGGATGATGCCCAGCGCGGTGTCGCGCTGCTGCGTCACGGTGGTGTTGCGGGTCAGCACGTCGACTTCGCCCGACTGCAGCGCGGTGAAGCGCTGCTGCGAGTTGAGCGGCACGACCTTGATCTTGTCGGCGTCGCCGAACACCGCCGCGGCGATGGCGCGGCACAGGTCCACGTCCAGGCCCTGCCACTTGCCCTGCGCGTCAGGGGCGGAGAAGCCCGCGAAGCCCGTGGTGGTGCCGCAGGTGACCGCCCCGCGCTGGCGCACGACGTCCAGCGTCGCCGCTTGTGCCCCTTGTGCCGCGGCAAACAACAACGCCGCGCCCGCCAACCCTTTTGCAATGTTCATGACTTGTTTTCCTGTTGTACCGGGACGCGCAAGCGCCCTGTTGTAGCAGGGCGCGCAAGCGCGCCGAGGCGAGAAGCTTATCGACATGAAGCGCCCGCGCCAAATAACAAGCGCTTATTTGGGTATATCACGCCGCCAGCGAAATCGACACCGGCTGGTTGGCCTCGCAGGCGTCCAGCGCGCGGCTGAGCCGCTGCATGCCCTGCGCGATCTGGCTTTCGTTCATGGTGGCGAACGACATGCGCATGGCGTGCAGGTCGGCCTGGGCCGCGTCGGCGTAAAACGCCTTGCCCGGCACGTAGACCACTTCGTGCTCGATGGCATAGGGCAGCAGGCGGGTCGCGTCGACCTCGCCGTTCAGGCGCGCCCAGAAGAACATGCCGCCTTCGGGCTTGCTGAAGGTGATGCGGCCGGCCAGTTCGCGCTCCAGGCCGGCGGCCATGGCGTCGCAACGCAGGCCGTAGGCGGCGCGGATGCGCGGCACGTGTTCTTCATAGCGGCCGTTGGCCAGGTACTGCGCCACCACTTCCTGGATCCACGCGGACGAGGCCATGTCGTCGGCGGCCTTGGCGCCGACGCAGCGGCGGCGGATCTCGGGCGGGGCCACCAGCCAGCCGATGCGCAGCGCGGGCGCCATGGTCTTGGACATGCTGGCCAGGTACACGGCCCAGTTGCGGGCTTCGCCCTCGGCCAGCGCCATGATGGGCGGCACGGCTTCGCCGGCAAAGCGCAGTTCGCTATAGGGATCGTCCTCGACGATCAGGAAGCGGTGCTTGACCGCCAGCTCCAGCAGCCGCAGGCGGCGCTGGCGCGAGATGGTGGCGCCACAGGGATTGGAGAACGAGGCCACCACGCAGACGATCTTGGGCTTGATACGCGCGGCCAGTTCATCGAGCGCATCGATGTCGACGCCATCCGGGCCGGACGGCACGGTGTGCACGGTGGCGCCGGTGTAGCGCAGCGCCTGCACGGAATTGGGGAACGCGGGCGATTCGATGATGGCGTGGTCGCCCGGCTGCAGCATCACGCGCGACAGCAAGGCCATGGCCTGCTGCGAACCGCCGGTGACGGCCAGTTCGGTGTCCGGATTGCAGTGCAGGCCGCGCGCCGCCGACAGGCGCGCCAGTTCGTTGCGCAGGCTGGCCTGGCCATCGATGTTGGAGTACTGCAGGCAGGCGCCCAGGCGCGCCAGCACCTGGGTCGACGCGATCGTCAGGCCATCCACGTCGAACAGTTCCTGCGCGGGATAGCCGCCCGCCAGCGAAATGGTGCCGGGGCGCATCGCGTAAGGCATGAGCGAACGGATCGGGGAAGCGGGGGGATTCAGGAAAGGCGTGGCAAAAGCGTACTCGGGCGCGGCGCTGGACATGGCGGAAGGGACGACGAGGAGAAAGGAAGGACCCGCGCCGTTCAACGACGGCGCTGGCGGGTTTAGAACATTGAAATCTAAACAAATATCGACAAATTCTAAGCCTGCCGCTCAGACAGGGTCAACGAACACGCGCCCCTGCGCGGCGCGGTGTGGCGAAACGGTGCACGCGCGTCCTACACTATGGGACATTCCGTTCCCAAGAGACCCCGCATGACCGATGTAGACACCATGGCCACCCGCCTGGCCCGGATCCGGCAACGCATCGCCCAGGCCTGCGAACGCGCCGGCCGGGCGCCGGACAGCGTGACGCTGCTGCCCGTCAGCAAGACGTTCGAGGTGGATGCCGTGCGCGAGGCCATGGCCCTGGGCCTGACCCGTTTCGGCGAAAACAAAACCCAGGAACTGCGCCAGAAGGCGGCCGCGCTGGCCGGCCAGGGCCTGCAATGGGTCCTGATCGGTCACTTGCAGACCAACAAGGCCAAGGACGCGGCGCGCGACGCCACCGAGCTGCAGTCGCTCGACCGGCTCGATCTGGCCGAGGCCCTGCACCGCCGCCTGGTCAATGAGGGCCGGACCCTGGACGTGCTGGTGCAGGTCAAAACCTCCAGCGAACCCAGCAAGTACGGCATGGCCCCCGCCGACGTGGCGGCGTTCCTGCGCCGCATCACGGCGGACTTCCCCACCCTGCGGGTGCAGGGCCTGATGACCATGGCGGCCAATTCGCCCGACCCGCTGGAAGTGCGCGCCTGCTTCCGCGCCCTGCGCGAGCTGCGCGACCAGTTGCGCCAGGAAAGCATCGCCGGGGTGTCGCTGGAGCGCCTGTCCATGGGCATGAGCGGCGATTTCGAGCTGGCGATCGAGGAAGGCTCGACCGAAGTGCGCATCGGCACCGCCATCTTCGGCGCCCGCAGCTACCCCGATCCGCAATAAGCCGCTGATTCCGGGGCCGCAAACGAGCGCATATTGCCGGGCGGCCGGGGCATAATACCCTCGCAAAAAAACGAGGAGACACCCCATGCACAAACACGCCCGGCGCCTGTTGGCGCTTGCCGCCCTGTCGCTGGCCGCCACCGCGGCCTCGGCCCAATCCTGGCCCGCCCAACCCGTCCGCTGGATCGTGCCCTACCCGGCCGGCGGCGGCGCCGACGTGGTCGCGCGCACCGTCGCCAGCGGCATCGAGAAGCCGCTCGGCCAGACCATCGTGGTCGAGAACCGCCCCGGCGCCGCCACCATCATCGGCGCCACCGCGATCTCGCAGGCCGAACCCAGCGGCTACGTCATCGGCACCGCCGATTCCGGCACGCTGGCGTACAACCCCACGCTGTACGCCAAGCTGGCCTACGACCCGTCCAAGTTCACCTACATCGGCGGCATCGCCAAGTTCCCGCTGCTGCTGGCGGTGAACGTCAACTCGCCCTACAAGACGGTCGACGACGTGATCCAGGCCGCCAAGAAAGAACCCGGCAAACTGACCGCCGCCTCGGCCGGCGCCGGCTCGCCGCACCACCTGGCGCTGGAACTGTTCAAGCAGCGCACCGGCGCCAACCTGCTGCACGTGCCCTACAAGGGCGCGGCGCCCGCCATCCAGGATCTGCTGGGCGGACAGGTGGATGTGATGTTCATCGACCTGGCCGCGGGCCTGCCCAACGTCAAGGCCGGCAAGCTGCGCGTGCTGGCCGCGGCCACGCCCGAGCGCGTCGCCGTGCTGCCGGACACGCCCACCATGGCCGAGCAAGGCGTGTCGGACTTCACCGCCTACGCCTGGCAAGGCCTGGTCGCGCCCGGCGGCCTGCCCGAGCCCGTGGTCAAGAAGCTGTCCGCCGAACTCGACGCCGCGCTGAAGTCGCCCGCCGTGTCGCAGAAGATGCTGGACATGGGCGTCATCCCGATGCCGCTGTCGGCGCAGGAATTCAAGGCCTATGCCGACCAGGAACGCACCGCCTGGGCGGAAGTGATCAAGAAGGCCAACATCAAGCTCGAATGAGCGCGACCTGCCTGATATGAAAAACGCGGCCCTCCGGCCGCGTTTTTCCTGGGTGGCGCTGCCGCGTCCAGCGCTCACTTGCGCGGCAGCGTCACCACCATGCGCAATGCCTCGACGCATTGCCGGCCCTGCTCGATCGCCTGCCCGAACGCCTCCGAGCCGATCTCGTCATGGCTGAACCAGCTGACCTTCCTGGCGCTGCGGTAGCGGTACTGGTAGCCCGCCTTGGCCGCCTTGCCGTCCAGGTCCACGTCGATCCACGGCGACCGGACCTGGCAATGCAGCGGCGGCGCGTCGACCTTGCCGCCGGCCAGCGTCACGTCATAGGAGGTGGTTTCCGGCGTGCCGAGGTAGATGTCGGCCAGCTGGCCCGCCTGGCGGTAGCGCGCGAAGAACTCCCAGTCATCGCTCAATTCGGTGTGCGTGTAGACCTGCTGGCGGCCGACCCGTTCCAGCGCCCGCAGGTCCACCAGCGTGGCGTCGATGCGGTAGGCCGCCGGCACCACGAAATCGCTGGCGGCGCGCCGCAGCCGGCAGTCGCGGTTCTCTGCGGCGAAGCTGCGGCACAGCGCCTGGTCCATGGCCGTCGCGCCGTTCTGCTGATCGCCCACGCTGACTTCCGCCGCCACCATGCGGCTGACCTCGACAGAGGCGCGCACGCTGGCCTGCCCGTCCTTGTCGAACTGTTCATGGCGCGTCACCACGACGCTGGGCGCGGGGCGTTCGAGCGGAATGTCCTCGCGCCGCACATTGCCCTGATCGTCCATGACGAAGGCCCAGCGCTGCTGGATGTCGGGCATGGTGAAGCCCGGCACGAACACCGGATTGGTGGGGTCCAGCCACCAGGTCTGGCCCTGCACCTGGGCGCGCACGATGGCGTGGTTGGGCGCCGACAGCCCTGGCAGCAGCACCGCCGGCGCCACCGTGCCGCGCGTCACCAGCGCGGGTTCGGCGGCGATGCCGGCCGCGCGCAGCATGGCCGTCAGCAGCACCGACAGGTCCTTGCAGTCGCCATAGCCGCGCCGCTCGATCTCATCGAGCGCGAAGGGAATCTGGCCGCGTTCGCTGTTGCGCCAGTCGCCCAGGTAGCGATAGCGCTCATGGATGTGGCGCATCAGCGCGGCCACGATCTGCGCCGGGGCCTTGCCCCGCTGGGCCGCGACGGCCGCGGCCGCGCCTTCGGGCAAGGCCGCCGCCAGGATGGCGTTGTAGCGCGCCGCGAATGGGCCGAAATGGTCCTGCAAGGCGGCCGAACTGCCGATCTCCAGGCGCGGCGACTGGCGCAGATAGCCCTTGTCCGACTCGTTGACGTAGGCGTAGTAGTACGGCGTGGCCTTCAGCTCCACCGTGATGCGGCGCGCATCGGGCGAGGCCTCGATGCGATAGGCGTCCATCGCCTCGGTCCGCCAGACCATCGGGCGCTCGGCGCTGAACTCGGCGCGAAAGCGCTCCTGGCGCACCGCCCGCGGCTGCAAGCCCAGCACGTAGTGGAATTGCGTGGCCGACGGGATGCCGGCGTAACGCTCGCGCAGCGTGTAGACGATGGTGCTGCCCACCCGCAGGTTGGGAAAGGCCAGCGAGGTCTGCTTGTTGCGCAGGAAACCCTGGTCCGGATTCGGCGCCATGCGGGTATCGATCTGGTCGGCCGTCAGGGGCACGGGCTTTTCGCCGGGCTGGATCAGCTCGGCGCGCTCGACCTCGACGCTGTCGTTCTCGGCATAACTGCGGTCGATGCGCGAGACCAGCTCGCGCCCGGCCAGCGTCAGGATGGTGTAGCGGTAGGTGCTCACGCACTCGGTGCTGTTGTCCTGGCCGAAGCGGCAGTGGAATTCGGTGTCGCCGGACAGCGGCGCTTCGGCGACGGGTTGCAGGGCGCCCTGGGCGGGCAGGCTGGCCATGGTCGCGAGGACGGCGGCGAGGAGCGGGGTTCGGGGGAAAACGGGCATGGAAACTGCTGACACCTCACATTACAATTGAGACGCAATGTTATTTGCAATGAAATAGCAGCACAAGTCACGGGCGGCCACGATGCGCCTCGTTCCCCGCGCGAAAAACAAAACGCCCGGCGAATCCGCCGGGCGTTGCGAGACGCGGCGCGCCGGCCACTGGCCGGCGACGCGCTACACCAGCACGCGCTCGATGCCGCCCGCGTTGGCGCGGCGCACGTACTCTTCCATCCAGCCTTCGCCGAGGATGTGGCGCGCCATCTCGACCACGATGTAGTCGGCGTCCATGCCGGTGTCGCCCTGGTAGCGCGACAGGCCCTGCAGGCACGACGGGCACGAGGTCAGCACCTTGACGTCGCCCGTGAAGCCGTCGGTGCGCAGCGCGGCGTCGCCCTTGAGCAGCTCTTCCTGCTTGCGGAAGCGCACCTGGGTCGAGATGTCCGGCCGGCTGACCGCCAGCGTGCCCGACTCGCCGCAGCAGCGGTCGCTCTTGACGGCGCCGTCGCCCACCAGCGAACGCACGGTCTTCATCGGATCCTGCAGCTTCATCGGCGTGTGGCAGGGGTCGTGGTACATGTAGCGCACGCCCTTGGCGCCTTCCAGCTTGATGCCCTTTTCCAGCAGGTATTCGTGGATGTCGATCAGGCGGCAGCCCGGGAAGATCTTCTCGAACTCGTAGCCGGCCAGCTGGTCGTAGCAAGTGCCGCAGCTGACCACCACGGTCTTGATGTCCAGGTAGTTGAGCGTGTTGGCGACGCGGTGGAACAGCACCCGGTTGTCGGTGATGATCTGCTCGGCCTTGTCGGTCATGCCGTTGCCGCGCTGCGGATAGCCGCAGCACAGGTAGCCCGGCGGCAGCACGGTCTGCACGCCGGCATGCCACAGCATCGCCTGCGTGGCCAGGCCGACCTGCGAGAACAGGCGTTCCGAACCGCAGCCCGGGAAGTAGAACACCGCTTCCGTGTCGGCCGTGGTGGCCTTCGGATCGCGGATGATCGGCACGTAGTTCGCGTCCTCGATGTCCAGCAGCTTGCGCGCGGCCTGCTTGGGCAGCCCGCCCGGCATCTTCTTGTTGACGAAGTGCACCACCTGCTCGCGCAGCGGCGGCTTGCCGACGGTCGCCGGCGGCGCCGAGGTCTGCTTCTTCACCAGGCCCGACAGCAGGTCGTGCGCGGCGCGCTGAACCTTGTAGCCCACGCCCACCATCGCCTTGCGCGTGGCGTTGATGGTGGCCGGATCCTTGGCGTTCAGGAAGAACATGGCGCTGGCCGTGCCCGGATTGAACGACTTGCGGCCCATGCGCCGCAGCACGGCGCGCATGTTCATCGACACGTCGCCGAAGTCGATGTCGACCGGACAGGGGTTGTAGCACTTGTGGCAGACGGTGCAGTGGTCGGCCACGTCCTCGAATTCTTCCCAGTGCTTCAGGCTGACGCCGCGGCGGGTCTGCTCTTCGTACAGGAAGGCCTCGACCAGCAGCGAGGTCGCCAGGATCTTGTTGCGCGGCGAATACAGCAGGTTGGCGCGCGGCACGTGGGTGGCGCACACCGGCTTGCACTTGCCGCAGCGCAGGCAGTCCTTGATCGAATCCGAGATGGCGCCGATGTCGCTCTGCTGCATGATGAGCGACTCGTGGCCCATCAGGTTGAAGCTGGGCGTCCAGGCGTGGCGCAGGTCGGCGCCGGGCATCAGCTTGCCGGCGTTGAAGTGGCCATTGGGATCGACGCGGCGCTTGTAATCCTGGAACGGCGCCAGCTCGGCTTCCGTCAGGAACTCGTACTTGGTCAGGCCGATGCCGTGCTCGCCCGAGATCACGCCGTCCAGGTCGCGCGCGATCTGCATGATGCGCTCCACGGCCTGGTGGGCCTCCTGCAGCATGCCGTAGTCGTCCGAGTTGACCGGGATGTTGGTGTGCACGTTGCCGTCGCCCGCGTGCATGTGCAGCGCCACGAACACGCGGCTCTTGAGCACGCGGCCGTGGATCGCCACCAGCTCGTCCAGGATGGGCTTGCGCGCCGCGCCCGAGAATGCGGCCTGCAGGCCGGCCAGCACTTCGGTCTTCCACGACACGCGGATGGTGCGGTCCTGCACCACGTCGAACACGCGCGCCTGCGGCTGCGCCGCCAGGCGCTCGGCCAGCGCGGCGCTCAGGTGCGACATGCCCAGGCCGTCCAGCTGCGGCATGGCCTCGGCCAGCGGCAGGTCCAGGTTGTCCAGCAGCCACTGCCAGCGCTGGCGCGCCGCGGCCAGCAGCTCGATGGCCTGGCGCGTGCGCTCGGCCAGCACCTCGGCGCGGGTTTCATCGTCGTCGGCGGCGTCTTCGGCCTTGCCGACCGGCAAGGGCGTACAGAGGTAGTCGTCCAGCGCGCCCAGCAGGCGCAGCTTGTTACGGGTCGACAGCTCGATGTTGATGCGCTCGATATGGTCGGTGTACTCGCCCATGCGCGGCAGCGGGATCACCACGTCTTCGTTGATCTTGAAGGCGTTGGTGTGGCGCGCGATCGCGGCGGTGCGCGAGCGGTCGAGCCAGAACTTCTTGCGGGCCTCGGCGCTCACCGCCACGAAGCCTTCGCCGTGGCGCGTGTTGGCCAGGCGCACCACTTCGCTGGCGGCCGCGGCCACGGCATCTTCGTCGTCGCCGACGATGTCGCCGATCAGCACCATCTTGGGCAGCGAACCGCGCTTGCTCTTGGTGGCGTAGCCGACCGCGCGCAGATAGCGCTCGTCCAGATGCTCCAGGCCGGCCAGGATGGCGCCGCGGGCGCGGCCCTCGCCGTCCAGGTAGCCCTTGACCTCGACGATCGACGGAATCGCGTCGCGCGCCTGGCCGAAGAATTCCATGCAGACCGTGCGGGTGTGCTTGGGCATGCGGTGCAGCACCCAGCGCGCCGACGTGATCAGGCCGTCGCAGCCTTCCTTCTGGATGCCCGGCAGGCCGGCCAGGAACTTGTCGGTGACGTCCTTGCCCAGGCCTTCCTTGCGGAACACGCGGCCCGCGATCTCCAGGGTCTCGGTCTTGAGCAGGCGCTCGCCCGGCTTGCCGCGGCCATCGAACCACTTGAGTTCGAAGCGGGCCACGTCCACGTCATGGATCTTGCCCATGTTGTGCGCCAGGCGCGTCACTTCGAGCCAGTTGCCGTCCGGATCGACCATGCGCCACCAGGCCAGGTTGTCGAGCGCGGTGCCCCACAGCACGGCTTTCTTGCCGCCGGCGTTCATGGCGATGTTGCCGCCCACGCACGAGGCCTCGGCCGAGGTCGGGTCCACGGCGAAGACGAAACCGGCCGCCTCGGCCGCTTCCGACACCCGCTTGGTCACCACGCCGGCGCCGGCATGGATGACGGCCACGGGCTCGGTGAGCCCGGGCAGGATACAGGACTCGACCTTGCCCAGCTTGTCGAATTTCTCGGTGTTGATGACGGCCGACTTCCAGGTCAGCGGAATCGCGCCGCCGGTGTAGCCGGTGCCGCCGCCGCGCGGCACGATGGTCAGGCCCAGCTCGATACAGGCGGTGACCAGCGCGGCGATCTCGTCTTCCGTATCCGGCGTCAGCACCACGAACGGGTACTCCACGCGCCAGTCGGTGGCGTCGGTCACGTGCGAGACGCGCGACAGGCCGTCGAACTTGATGTTGTCGCGCGCGGTGATGCGGCCCAGCACCTTCTGCGCCTGCTTGCGCAGCATGGCGGTCTGGTCGAACTCGCCCTCGAAGGCGGCGATGGCCGAACGCGCCCGGCCCAGCAGGCCCAGCACTTTCTCGTCGCGGTGCGGATCGTGGCCGACCTCGGCCGGCGCGCCGGGTTCGCGGCGGCGGTCGATCTCGCCCAGCCGATGGTGCAGCGCATCGATCAGCTGCTTGCGGCGCTTGGGGTTGTCCAGCAGGTCGTCCTGCAGGTAGGGATTGCGGCGCACCACCCAGATGTCGCCGAGCACCTCGTACAGCATGCGGGCGGACCGCCCGGTGCGGCGCTCGCCGCGCAGATCGGTCAACAGGCTCCAGGCGTCATCGCCCAGCAGCCGGCCGACGATCTCGCGATCGGAGAACGACGTGTAGTTGTAGGGGATTTCGCGCAGTCGCGCGGGTGCTGCGGGCGGCGTCGCCCCGTTCAAGATGTGGCTGGCGAGTGGGGCGTTCATGGCGGCAAGAGGGGGCCCTTAAAAAATTATTTTATGCCATTGGCCGGAACTGCCCCCGAATACCCCCAGGGAAATGCTCAAAACCCGCAAAATATCGCCGCAATATGTCCCTTATTAAGCGCGACGTCAGCGCTATACCTGACCCGGGAACAGCCACAGCAGACTGGCCGTCATCGCCAGGTAGCGCAGGAACTTGCCGATGGCCATATAGGCCACGCAGGGCCAGAACGGCAGCCGCAGCCAGCCGGCCACGGCGCACAGCGGATCGCCCACCCCCGGCAGCCAGGACAGCAGCAGGGCCGGCGGCCCCAGGCGATGGATCCAGGCATGCGCCCGTTCGTTCCAGCGGCCCCGCATGCGATGTTCGTCCGCCGCATGGGGATGGCGTTCCTTCCAGCGCTGGAAGGCCTTTTCCGCGCCCAGGCCCATGGCGTAGCTGATGGCGCCGCCGATGGTGTTGCCGGCGGTCGCCACCAGGATGGCGGGCCAGAACATGTCGGGCGACAGCTTGATGTAGCCGAACACCGCCGGCTCCGAGCCGAGCGGCAGCAACGTCGCCGAGATCAGCGAAACGATGAAGATGGCGGGCAGGCCTACCGAGGGCAGGGCCAACAGGTTCAGTAGCCAATGAATGGCCGATAGCAGGCTTTCTTCCATGATGCCAGCGAGTGTAGCCGCGCGCGGGCCGGCGGCCGGCCGGGCCCGTCCGATCCATGATGAAACTGGCGGAAAACCGTCGGGCGACCCGGCTTTCCCTGCAATAATCCCGCTCACGCCATCGGGCCCGCGAGCCTGGCGCTCCATTTTTCCGCCCCTACCCCAAGCGCAGTCCATGTCCACCGATTATCTGAAACGCATCCTGACCTCCAAGGTCTACGACGTCGCGGTCGAATCGCCGCTCGAAGCCGCGCCCCTGCTGTCGCAGCGCATGGCGAATACGATCCTGCTCAAGCGCGAGGACACCCAGGCGGTATTCAGCTTCAAGCTGCGCGGGGCGTACAACAAGATGGCCAACCTCGCGCCGGCGGCGCGCAACCGCGGCGTGATCGCGGCCTCGGCCGGCAACCACGCCCAGGGCGTGGCGCTGGCCGCGTCGCGGCTCGGCTGCCGCGCGGTCATCGTCATGCCCACCACCAGCCCCCAGGTCAAGATCGACGCGGTGCGCCGGCTGGGCGGCGAAGTGGTGCTGGCCGGCGAGAGCTTCTCCGACGCCTACGCCCACGCGCAGACGCTGGAAAAGAAAGAGAAACTGACCTTCGTGCATCCGTTCGACGATCCCGACGTGATCGCCGGCCAGGGCACGGTGGGCATGGAGATCCTGCGCCAGCACCCCGGCCCGATCGACGCCATCTTCGTGGCCATCGGCGGCGGCGGCCTGATCGCCGGCGTGGCCGCCTACATCAAGCAGTTGCGCCCCGAGATCAAGATCATCGGCGTGCAGACCGAAGACTCCGACGCCATGCTGCGCAGCGTGCGCGCCGGCCGCCGGGTGCAATTGAACGATGTCGGGCTGTTCTCGGACGGCACCGCCGTCAAGCTGGTGGGCGCCGAGACCTTCAAGCTGACGCGCAAGTACGTCGATGATTTCGTGGTGGTGGACACCGACTCGATCTGCGCCGCCATCAAGGACGTGTTCCAGGACACGCGCAGCGTGCTGGAACCGGCCGGCGCCATGGCCGTGGCCGGCGCCAAGCAGTACGCCGCCGAGCACAACCTGAAGGGCAAGACGCTGGTCGCCATCGCCTGCGGCGCCAACATGAACTTCGACCGCCTGCGCTTCGTGGCCGAACGCGCCGAGGTCGGCGAAATGCGCGAGGCCGTCTTCGCCGTCACCATGCCGGAACAGCGCGGCAGCTTCCGCCGCTTCTGCGAACTGGTCGGCGAACGCAGCGTCACCGAGTTCAACTACCGCATTTCCGATTCCGACCGCGCCCACGTGTTCGTCGGCCTGCAGGTCTCGTCGCCGGCCGAACCCGACAAGATCGCCAGCCACTTCCGCCGCCATGGCTTCGATACGCTCGACCTGACGCACGACGAAATGGCCAAGACCCACTTGCGCCACATGGTCGGCGGCCGGTCCGCGCAGGCGCGCGACGAACTGCTCTATCGCTTCG
The DNA here is from genome assembly GCF_902859645.1 of Achromobacter insuavis. Lineage (GTDB taxonomy): Bacteria > Pseudomonadota > Gammaproteobacteria > Burkholderiales > Burkholderiaceae_B > Achromobacter > Achromobacter insuavis. The sequence goes on from NZ_CADIJR010000004.1 coordinate 142,445, forward strand.
AATTCCCGGAACGCCCGGGCGCGCTGATGCGTTTCCTGAACGCCATGAACCCCGACTGGAACATCAGCCTGTTCCATTACCGCAACCAGGGCGCCGACTACGGCCGCATCCTGATCGGCATCCAGGTGCCGGCGGCGGACAAGAAGCAATTCCGCGGCTTCGTGGCGGAGCTCGGCTACCCCCACTGGAACGAGACCGACAACCCGGCCTACAAGCTGTTCCTGTAAGCCTCGAAAAAGCAGGCGCCCAAAAACGAGAGGGCCTCCACATGGAGGCCCTTCCCTTCTCTGCTCAGGACTCGCCCGGCCGCAACCTGAAGGGGGGGTTCGCTGTCACTCGGCGGCTCACGGAGATGTGCCGCGCATTCAGCAAGGTGCGGTCGGGCCGATACCCTCGCTTAGAAACGGTGACGCAGACCCACCGCGAACGCGGTGTCGCGCGCATCGTGCTGGAACGCGTAGTTGTCGCCGTAGGAGGCGTACGCGTACAGGTTGGTGCGCTTGGTGAAGTCGTACGTGTAGCCCAGGCTGTAGACGTTGAACGTCGCGTCGTCGCCGGTCAGCTTGTCGTTGTTCGGCGTGGCGCGCTGCCAGGAACCGAAGATGGCGTGGCGGCCCAGGGGCACGGTGGCGCCGATCATGTAGGAATTGGCGCGGAAACCGTCAGCCAGCTTGAACGAGCCCAGCTTCTGCATGCCGTCCGGCGTCGTGCCCATGTTCTGGCCGATGAACCAGCCGTCGCGGGTCTGGCTGAACGCCGCCGCCAGCTTCACCACTTCGAAGTCGTAGGTGCCGCCGATGATGTATTCCTGGACGCGCGAGCTGGACTTGCCGCCGATGCTGTCATTGGACGGATTGAAGCGGTCGTAGGCCGCGGCCAGGTTCAGCGGACCGTTCAGGTATTGGGCGCCCACGGTCAGGACACGGTTGTTGTTGCCCGTGGCGAAGCCGGTCTGGTGCTTTTCCTTGACGCCGTCTTCGACGGTGTCATCGGCGCTGAACGAATAGCCCACGCCCAGCTTGAAGCCGTCCATGCTGGGGGTTTGGTACAGGACCATGTTGTCCAGGCGCATGGTGTTGGCGCTGCTGAACGTCGTACCCAGGTTGGCGGTGTTGTAGCTGATGGCGAACGGATCGATCGAACCGAAGTACTTCGAGGCCAGGTTGGTCTGGCGGCCGAATTCCAGGCGGCCCCACGAATCACTGTCCAGGCCCACGGTGGCCTGGCGGCCCCACAGGCGACCGTTCTGCAGCGATTGGCCGTTCATCGGGCCGAAACCGCCTTCCAGGTTGAACACGGCGCGCAGGCCGTCACCCAGGTCTTCCGTGCCGCGCAGGCCGAAGCGCGAGCCGCTGCTCACGCCTTGCACGGCGCCGATGCGGCTTTGCGACTGGCCCTTGAACTTCACTTGCTCGTAGCCGACACCGGCGTCGATCAAACCGTACAGCGTCACGGAATCAGCGGCATGCGCGGCGCCGGCGAAACCGGCCAGCAACGCGACTGCCAATAGCGTCTTCTTCATAAAAGTCCCCAAGATGGCGAGAGATAAAGGCATTCCGCAACCGCGCGGCGACATCGCCGCGGCCTGCGTGCCGCTACGAAAAAAGCGAGCGGCGTCTGCACTGAATCTAGTGTCTGCCCTGGAACAATTTGAAGTAACCCGGATTTCGAAGAACTACTTTCCATGGGCGGGATAATGCCCGCCGCATGCCGCGCACGGTTCCGGAAGATGCGTATTAAGGCCTTGATATCAAATGTGAATTCTTGCTCACAATTCGTGTTTTCAGGACTGCCGCGAGTCGCCGTGCCCGAGGGAAATCGACATCACATGTTGCGTGGGTGGCACAGTCGATGCGGCATAAACACGACAACGGCGGCGACGGCGAGCCCCGGACCGAGAGATAAAAAACCCCTTGGCGGGCAAGGGGCTTTCCGATTCGGCGTCGTGGCGGACAGCCTCGGATCAACGACCCTTGGGCGGGTAGTCCAGTTCACCGAAGGTGTATTCGCCGCGGGCCTTGGCCTGGGCCAGTTCTTCGCGTACCTGTTCGCGGGTCTTGCCGACCGTCTGCGTGGCGGCGGCGCGCGGCGGGTAGTCCAGCTCGCCGCTGGTGACCTGGCCGGCGGCCTTGGCGCTTTGCAGTTCCTGTTGGACCTGTTCGCGCGTCATGCCCGTCTGCTGGGCGATGGCGGGCGGATAGTCCAGTTCGCCGAACGTGACCTGGCCGGCGGCCTTGGCGGCCTGCAGTTCCTGCTGGACCTGTTCACGCGTCTTGCCATCGGCGTGGGCGGCGGACATGCCCGCCAGCGTTGCGGTAACCATGAGTGCGGTAGCTAGGGCTTTCATTGTGATGACTCCATCCTAAACCTGGCACACCGTCCGCCACCAGGGCGGCGGCGGCAATGTGACAATTCGATTGCTGGGATGCAGTATCTGGCGATCAGGCCCTAGTAAAAACCCTTATTTTGGTGAACATATTTGCATGTACGGGACAATTGCAAAGCGTATCCCGCCGGAACGGGCTTCGCGCCGCGCAACAACGGGTCGCGTCCTATGGCGCAAGGCCACACGGGCATTCAGCCGCGCGCCAGCCTGGTAACGGAACGTATGTTTCCCATCTGACGGAATAGTCATTCATGTTGGCTAAATAGACATTTCCACTGGCGGGACAATATTTCCACTTATCATATGAACCTGCCAGAAATGGAATTTGGAGTTTGAGGGCACCATGGATATTCAGCTTAACGACATCGCGCTTTTCGTCGAGGTCGCCAAGCGCAAGAACTTCAGCCACGCCGCCGAAGCCTTGAATATTCCAACGTCCACGCTCTCGCGGCGCGTCAGTGAACTTGAGCGCAGCGTCGGCATGCGCCTGCTGAACCGCAGCACGCGCAAGATCGACCTGACCGAAGCCGGCGCCATCTATTTCGAGCGCTGCCGGCATATCGTCGAAGAAGCCCGCATCGCCCACGACCAGCTGCTGGACATGGCGGTGCAGCCCAAGGGCCGCCTGCGCATCTCGCTGCCCACCAGCCTGGCGCAGCTGTTCCTTCCCGCCGTGATCCGCGAGTTCCGCGAACAGCACCCCGATATCGAATGTGATTTCGACCTGAGCATGCGGCCGATCGACCCGATCAGCAATCCGTTCGACCTGATCCTGCGCTTCGGGCAACAGCCCGATTCCAGCCTCATCTCGCGCAAGATCGTGCTGATGGCGCACCAGCTGTACGCCTCGCCCGACTATCTGGCGCGCCATGGCGAGCCGCGGGTGCCGGCGGACCTGAGCCACCACGAGTGCCTGCGCCCGACGATGCGCGACGAGTCATCCTTCTGGATGCTGCATTCGGGTGACAAGGTGGAGCGCGTGCAGGTGTCGGGCCGGCTGTCGGCCAACAATGTCGGCATGCTGGGACGCCTGGCCGGACAGGGCCTGGGCATCACGCCGCTGCTGGTGTTCGATGCAATGGAGCGGGCCATCAAGCAGGCCGGCCTGGTGCGCGTGCTGCCCGACTGGAGCCTGACGCCCCTGCCCCTGTTCGCCCTGCTGCCGTCGCGCATGCTGCCGGCCAAGACCAAGGCCTTCCTGGACTTCATCCAGCCGCGACTCTCGGATGCGTGACGCGGATGCGTAACGCAGACGCCTGAGGCGAAAGCCTGAAGCGTCCGCGCCCGCGCCGGCCTCAGACCGACGCGCTATCGTATTGACAGACGGTATAGAGCGGCGTGCCGGTGGCCGCGATCTTGGTCGACCCGCCGAGTTCGGGCAGGTCGATGATGGCGGCGGCCTCGACCACGTTCGCGCCCAGGCGCTGCAGCAGCTTGATGGCCGCCAGCATCGTGCCGCCCGTGGCGATCAGGTCATCCACCAGCAGGACGCGCTGGCCGGTGCGCACGGAATCAGTGTGCATCTCGACGGCCGCGTTGCCGTATTCGAGCGAGTATTCCTCGGCCACGGTGCGGTACGGCAGCTTGCCCTTCTTGCGCACCGGCACGAAACCCAGGTTGAGTTCATAGGCCAGCACGCTGCCGATGATGAAGCCGCGCGCGTCCACGCCCGCCACCAGATCCAGGCGCTGGCGCATGTAGCGGTAGACGAAAAGGTCGATCAGCACCCGGAACGCACGCGGGTCCTGCAGCACTGGCGTGATGTCGCGAAAAATGACACCAGGTTGGGGCCAGTCAGGCACGCTGCGGATGGTGCGCCGGATGTACTCGGCGTTGTCGGTCTGCATGGAAGCTGGCCCTGGAGAATTGAAGCAAGGCGAACTATAACCGCGCAACCGCGCTTAAGCCAGGACCGCCACCGGTGTTGACATGTCATGCAACTGTCCGCCGCGCAAGGTGCAACAGCGGTCGACGGCGCCGGGCGGCAGAACGGCATGCGTGGCCAGCACGACGGTGCGTCCCCGCACCGCGTGTTCCAGGTCGGCAAAGAACGCCGCCTCGGCCGCCGCGTCCAGTCCGGCCGTCGGTTCATCCAGCACGATGACGTCGGCCGGCGACAACAACGCCCGCGCCAGGCACAGGCGCCGCGCCTGCCCGGCGGACAGCAACGAGCCAGTTTCACCGGCCCAGGTATCCAGCCCGTCGGGCAAGCCGCGCACGAACTCCCCCAGGCGGGCGGCGTCCAGCGCGCGCCCCAGCTCGGCGTCGCCGGCCTGCGGATCGCCAATCAGCAGATTGGTGCGCAGGGTGCCGAGAAACACCGGCGCGTCCTGCGACAGCAACGCGATGCGCCGATGCCAGTCCGCCTGCGCACAGGCGCGGGCATCGACGCCGGCATAGCGCACCTGGCCGGCCAGCGGATCCTCCAGGCGCAGCAGCAGATGCAGCAGCGTGGACTTGCCCGCGCCACTCTCTCCCAGGATGGCGACCCGTTCACCCGGCTCGACCCGCAGTTGCACGTTGCGCAGCAGCGGCGCCGGCGTCTCGCCGGCCCGCGCCGGATAGGCGAACGACACATCGACCAGTTCCAGCGCGCCGCGCGTCGGCAGCGGGCTAGGCGCGGCGGGGTCGCGCATGTCGGGCTCGCGCTGCGCCACGTCGCGGATGCGCGCGGCGGCCGACAGCGCCGACCCCATGCGCGAAGCGCCGCGCATGATCGGACCGGCCACCTCGAAGATGCCGATCACGGCCAGCAGCAGCCCCACCAGCAACGGCCCCTGCAGCGCGCCCGCTTCGTAACGCGCGAGGCCGAACCACAACAGCGCCAGCACCGACAGCCCGGCCGCCGCCTGCAGGAACCATTGCCCGCGCGCCGCGACCCGGGCCTGGCTGCCGCGCGCCCGCGCGCTGGCTTCGCACAATTGTTCGAAATGCGCCTGGGTCTGCGACTGCGCGTGCAGCGCGACCATATCGGCATGGCCATCGACCGCGTCGAGCACGGCGGCGCGCAGTCCGGCGGCGCTCTCCTGCGCGGCCTCGCCGGGCTTGCGCGCGGCGCGCAGCAGCCACAGTGGCACCACGGCACAAACCACCAGCAGCGCCAGGGCGAACACCAGGGCCGCGGCCGGCACCCAATACCCCAGCACCGCGGTCAACGCCGCGCCGGCCAGGATGGCCGTCGCCAGCGGCGCCAGCACGAACAGGAACACGGTATCGAGCGCGTCGACGTCGCCCGTCATGCGCGCCACCAGGTCGCCGCTGCGGTAACGCGCCAGCTGGCGCGGCGTCAGGCGGATCAGCGCCGTGAAGACCGCCGCACGCAGGTCGGCCAGCAGGCGCAGCGTGGCGGCATGCCCGACCACCCGGTCGGCATAACGCGACACGATGCGCAGGAACGACAGGCCCCGCACCAGCGCGGACGGCGCGAACAGGTTGAAGGCGCCGCCGGCGCCGGCCAATGCGGCGCCGGTCAGGAACCAGCCCGACACGCCCAGCAGGCCGACGCCCGCGGCCACCGTCGCCAGCGCACAGAACAGCGCAAGCAACAGGCCGGCCTTGCGGCGTACGTACAGGGGCAGAAGCAGCAACAGGTTCTTCATGCGTCTTTCACTTTGGCATCGGCCACGCGCAGCACGCGCGCGAAACGCGCCGCCACCGCGGGCGAGTGGGTGGCGAGCAGCAGCGTGCGGCCCGCGGCGAATGCCAGGATCTCGTCCAGCACCCGCGCCTGCGTGGCCTCGTCCAGATGCGCCGTGGGCTCGTCCAGCAGGATCAGCCCGGGATCGCGCAGGAACAGGCGCGCCAGCGCGACGCGTTGCGCCTGGCCGCCCGACAGGCCATGGCCGCGGCTGCCCAGCGGCGTGTCCAGCCCTTGCGGCAACGCGGCGGCGAATTCGAGCACACAGGCGCGGCGCGCCGCGTCATGCACCATGGCATCGGACGCATCGGGACGTCCCAGGCGGATGTTGTCCGCGATCGACCCGGCCAGCAGCTGCGGCTTCTGCCCGATCAGCGCCACGCGCGCGCGCAGGTCGGCCTCGCCCCACTGGCCCAGCGGCACGCCATCGAGACGGATGTCGCCGTCGCCCGGGCGCAGGCGCGCGATGGCCTCGATCAGGGTGGACTTGCCGATGCCGCTCGGGCCCATCAAGGCCGCGTGCTCGCCCGGGGCCAGCGTCAACGCCGCCGCGGACAACACCGGCACGGGCCGGCCAGGCGCCGTCATGGTCAAGCCCGTCACCGTCAACCCGGCGGCGCCCGATGCCAGCGCCATCGACGCATCCTGGCGCGGTTCGACGGCTTCCTCTTGCGGCAGGCCATCGAACAACGTGGCGATCTGCGACACCGCCGCCAGCGCCGTGGCGCGGTCGTGGTAGTGCGCGGCGAACTGGCGCAACGGCGCATAGACCTCCGGCGCCATCAGCAGACAGAACAGGCCGGCCTGCAACGTGAACGGCGACCAGCGCAGGTCCAGGAACCCCAGGTAGCTCAGGCCGATGTAGACGGCCACGCCCGCCACGCCCAGCGCGGCGAAGAATTCCAGCACCGCCGACGACAGGAAGGCGATCCGCAGCACGGACATGGTGCGCTGGCGCAGCGCATCGCTGGCGGCGGCGACGGAAGCCGCCTCGGCTTCGGCGCGGCCATACAGCTTCAGGGTGGAGAGGCCGCGCAGGCGGTCGGCGAAGAATCCCGACAGCCGCGCGAAGGCCCGCAGGTGACGCCGGCTGGCGCCTTGCGCGCCCCAGCCGACCAGCGCCATGAACAGCGGAATCAGCGGCGCAGTGATCAACAGCACCAGCCCCGCGATCACATCCACCGGCAACAGCAGCACGGCAAACGCCACCGGCAGCAGCGCCGCCGCGGCCATGGCCGGCAGGTATTTGGAGAAGAAGCCGTCGAGCGCCTCGACCTGGTCCACCAGCGCACTGGCGATTTCGCCCGAGGCCTGGCGGCGGCTCCAGTCGGGCCCCTTGCGCAGCAGGCGCGCGAACAGCGCCTGGCGCACGTGGCGCTTGATGCGCTCGGCGGCATCGGCCCCGGCGCGCTCGCCCGCCCACGTGATGCAGGCGCGCGCCAGCATCAACGCGGCGATGGCCAGGATCTGGCCAAGCAGTTCCAGGCGCGGCGCCTGCCGCACGATGGCGGCGTCCAGCACGCTGGCCAGCAGCCAGGCCTGGACCACCAGCAACGCGCCCGACACCAGCGGCGCCGCGCCCGCCAGGATGAGAGGCAGCCGGGCCGCCCCGGCCAGCGCCATCAGCCAGCGCGATTGCTCGCGCGGCGGCTTGCGCAGGGTGGCCGAGGGGTCATGCTCGAGGCTGCTGGCGCGGCCGCTCACTCGTCGTTACGGCTGGCGCGCGGGTCATGCGAGTGACCTTCGCGCAGCTCGAACCACATTGCATTGAGGATGGCGAACGCACACGCCAATCCCAGACCGAGTACCCATGAGAAATACCACATGGTGAAGGCTCCTTAGATCAGTACGAGTTGGGCGTGTCGCCCACGGATTCGTGCGTCACCTTGCCGCGCATGACGCGGTACACCCAGGCGGTGTAGAGCGTGACGATCGGCAGGAAGATGACCACGGCGATCACCATGATCCACAGGGTCATGTGGCTGGACGAGGCGTCCCAGACCGTCAGGCCGGCCTTGGGGTTGGTCGACGACGGCATCAGGAACGGGAACAGCGAGAAGCCGACCGTCAGGATGACGCCGGCGATCGACACCGCCGACGCCAGGAACGACAGCACGTTGGCGCGCAGCGTCAACAACAGCAGCACCAGCACGGCGCCCGCCACGCCCAGCGCGGGCGCGATCCACATCAGCGGCCACTTGGCGTAGTTGGCCATCCAGGCGCCGGCCTGCACCGCGACCGTCTTGAGCATGGGATCCGACGGTCCCTGCATGTCGACGGCGCTGGTGATGGCGTGACCGCCAAGCGCCTTCACCCAGAACCCGCCCGCGACGAACAGCACCAGCGTCAACAGCGCCAACAGACGCCCCCAGTTGCGGGCCCGCGACGAGATCGGATCCTCGGTGCGCCAGGCCAGCAGCACCGCGCCATGCATCGCCAGCATCACCACGCTCAGCACGCCGCACAGCAGCGCGAACGGCGTGAACAGCTGGTAGAAGTGGCCCTGGTACACCATGCGCAGCGCGTTCTCGTCGAACGTGAACGGCACGCCGAGGATGATGTTGCCCACGGCCACGCCGAACACCAGCGAGGCCACCACGCCCGAGAAGCACAGCACGCCGTCCCAGCTGTTGCGCCAGCGCGTGCCTTCCATCTTGCTGCGGTACTTGAAGCCGACCGGACGCAGGATCAGCGCGATCAGCGCCAGCATCATCGCCAGGTAGAAGCCCGAGAACGACGCGGCATACAACAGCGGCCAGGCGGCGAAAATGGCGCCGCCCGCGGTGATCAGCCACACCTGGTTGCCTTCCCACACGGGGCCGACCACATTGATCACCACGCGGCGTTCGGCGTCGGTCTTGGCGACCACCGGCAGCAGCGCGGCCACGCCCAGATCGAAGCCGTCCATGACGGCAAAGCCGATCAGCAGCGCACCCAGCAGCACCCACCAGACCACCCGCAAGGTGGCGTAGTCAAAAGGAATAAGGGTATCCATGGCTTCTCTCCCTTAAGCGCGCACGGCGGCGTGGACGGGATCGGCGGCGGCGCTGGCCGGGGCCGGCGCGTCGGACTTCGGGCCCTTGCGCACGGCGTGCAGCATGACCTTGACGCCAATGATCAACAGCGCGGTGTACAGCACCAGGAAGATCGTCAGGCTGATGGCCAGGTCGGCGATGGTCAGGCCGGACGCCGCGTAGTACGTCGGCAGCACGCCTTCGATCACCCACGGCTGGCGGCCATACTCGGCCACGAACCAGCCGCTCTCGATGGCGATCCAGGGCATCGGCAGGCTCCACAGCGCCACCTTCAGCAGGCCGCGACGGCTGTCGAGGCGGCCGCGCGAGGCCAGCCAGAACGCCACGCCGAAGAACAGGATCAGGTACATGCCCACGGCCACCATGACGCGGAACGCCCAGAACAGCGGCGCCACGTTCGGCACGGTATCCACCGCGGCCTTCTTGATGTCTTCCTCGGTGACCTTGCTCATGTCGGTCTGGTAGCGCTTGACCAGCAGCGCGTAGCCGAGATCGGGCCAGGTGCGGTCGAACACCATGCGCGCATCGACATCCTTGGGATTGGCGCGGATCTTCTGCAGGGCGTCGTACGCCACCATGCCGTCGCGGATGCGGTTTTCGGCGCGCAGGATCAGGTCGTTGATGCCCAGCAGCGGCGTCGTCAGCGAACGCGTGCCGATGAGGCCCATGACGTAGGGAATCTCGATGGCGAAGTCGTTCTTGCGTTCGGCCTGGTTGGGCAGCGCGATCAGGTTGAAGGACGCGGGCGCCGGCTCGGTGTGCCACATGGATTCCATGGCCGCGATCTTCATCTTCTGGTGTTCGGTGGTGAGATAACCGCTTTCGTCACCCAGCACGACGACCGACAGCGCCGACGCCAGGCCGAAGCTGGCGGCGACCGCCATCGAGCGCTTGGCCAGGTCGGTGTGGCGGCCCTTGAGCAGGTACCAGGCGCTGATCGACATGACGAACATGGCGCCGGCCACGTAGCCCGCGCTGACCGTATGCACGAACTTGGCCTGCGCCACCGGGTTGAAGATCACCGCGGCGAAGTCGGTCATTTCCATGCGCATGGTGTCGGGGTTGAACACCGCGCCCACCGGGTTCTGCATCCAGCCGTTGGCGATCAGGATCCACAGCGCCGAGAAGTTGGTGCCGAACGCCACCAGCCAGGTCACCACCAGGTGGCTGACCTTGGACATGCGGTTCCAGCCGAAGAAGAACAGGCCGACGAAGGTGGCTTCCAGGAAGAAGGCCATCAGCCCTTCGAGCGCCAGCGGCGCGCCGAAGATGTCGCCCACGTAGTGGCTGTAGTACGACCAGTTCATGCCGAACTGGAACTCCATGACCACGCCCGTGGCCACGCCCAGCGCGAAGTTGATGCCGAACAGGGTGCCCCAGAACATCGTCATCCGCTTCCAGATGGGGCGGCCAGTCATGACGTACACGCTTTCCATGATGGCCAGGATGAACGACAGGCCGAGCGTGAGAGGGACGAAGAGGAAGTGGTACAGCGCGGTCGCGGCAAACTGGAATCGCGACAGGTTGACGACGTCGAGATCAATCATTGGGGCGCTCCCATGCAGGTGAGTAGCCACAGCAACCGGCATGGTTCCCAGGCCGTCTCTCGCGCCATGATAAGGGCGTTGTATACAGCTTCATAGAGGTTTCCTGAAAAAATCGGGGCGGATCAGCGATCAGCCTTTGCCCCGCAACTTGCCGGCGAAGCCCAGCACTTTCTGCACTTTCGAACCCAGCTTCATCAGGTTCTGCAGCGTCTCCGGCGGCAGACGTTGAACCTCATCGAACCATCCGGTGGACAGTTCGATGAGCTCCAGCATTTCGGTCATGCGTTGCTGCGCGTAGGCGCCATCGGGCCCCGTGGGAGGCTCGAGCAGGGTGTCTCGCAGCAAGGTCAGGGTGGGATCGATTTCGCGCTTGCGCTTCTCTTCCATCAGGATGCGGAAGATCTCCCAGACATCCTTGGGCGTCTCGAAGTAGTCGCGGCGGTCGCCGACCTGGTGCACCAGCTTCACCAGGCGCCAGGACTGCAGCTCCTTCAGGCCCAGGCTGACGTTCGAACGGGAGAAGCCCAGCGTCTCGGCGATGTCATCGGCATGCAGGGGCTGGGGCGCCAGGAACAGCAAAGCGTAGATCTGGCCGACGGTGCGATTGACGCCCCAACGGCTGCCCATTTCGCCGAAGTGCAGGACGAAACGTTCGTTTTGAGGGGTAAGCACCATGATCCATCCAGGCCAACAAATGCAACGACGGCAAACATAAATAGTTACGCCGCTTTCAGAAATTCCTGAAATTATCGAACAAACTGTGCGAAAACACAAACCACACCGATGACAGGGGTATAGCCGCAAGGGATGACAATTCTGTCGCTCCGCCCCCGAAATCAGTCGCAATCTGTTGTGGGCGCACGACGAAAAAAAGCCACCCGCCTGTCGGCGGGTGGCTGGGAAGCAACGGGAAATCCGGGGCGCCGCGGCTGGCGCGCCCGGGACTGACCAACGGGTCAGCCAGCCTTGACGGTCACGGCGGCGGAGACGCGCTTGGCCTTGGCGCGCGCGGCGGCCACGTCCTCGGCGACCGCCAGGCCCACGCCCATGCGGCGCTTGACGAAGGATTCGGGCTTGCCGAACAGGCGGATGTCGGTGCCGGGCTCGACCAGCGCCTGGGCGACGTTGTGGAACGACACGGCCTTGGCCTCGACCCCGCCATAGATGACGCTGCTGGCGCCGGGCTGGCGCAGCGAGGTGTCCACCGGCAGGCCCAGCAGGGCGCGGGCGTGCAGCTCGAATTCGTTCTGGGCCTGGGTGATCATGGTCACCATGCCGGTATCGTGCGGGCGCGGGCTGACCTCGGAGAACCAGACCTGGTCGCCGGCCACGAACAGCTCGACGCCGAAAATGCCCAGGCCGCCCAGCTCGGCCGTCACGGCCAGGGCGATCTCGCGGGCGCGCTCCAGGGCGGCGGGCGACATGGGATGGGGCTGCCAGCTCTCGACGTAGTCGCCGTCGACCTGCTTGTGGCCGATCGGCTCGCAGTAGCGGGTCTCGACCTGGCCGTCGGCGCCGCGGGCGCGCACGGTCAGCAGCGTGATTTCGTAGTCGAAGCGGATGAAGCCCTCGACGATGGCGCGGCCGCCGCCCACCCGGCCGCCCTCCTGGGCGTAGCGCCAGGCCGAGGCCAGGTCGTCCGCGCCCTTGATGACGGACTGGCCCTTGCCCGACGAGGACATGACCGGCTTGATGACGCAGGGATAGCCGATGCCGCCGTCGATGGCCTGGCGCAGTTCGTCTTCGGTATCGACGAAGGCGTAGGGCGAGGTGGGCAGGCCCAGGGTCTCGGCGGCCAGGCGGCGGATGCCCTCGCGGTTCATGGTCAGCTGGGCCGCCCGGGCGGTCGGGGTGACCCGCGCCACGCCGGCGGCTTCCAGGTCCACCAGCAAATTGGTGGCAATGGCCTCGATTTCGGGGACAATAACGTGCGGCTGCTCCTGCCGGATGATTTTTTCCAGGGCTTCCGGGTCCGTCATCGACACCACGTGGGCGCGATGCGCCACTTGGTGGCCAGGCGCGTCGGCATACCGGTCCACCGCAATGACTTCCACGCCCAGCCGCTGCAGGGCGATGATGACCTCTTTGCCCAATTCGCCCGATCCGAGCAGCATGACTCGGGTGGCCAGGGGGGACAGGGGCGTGCCAAGGACGGGACTGGGAATGCTGGACATGAGCGGGCCTGGAAAGGAAAGATTGATAGCCGGATAAAAGAGTCGCCAGGATGCCATACCCCCCTCCCAGGGGCAAACCCGCAACCTGATATTAAAATCCCCTGATGACCGACCATCCCACCACAACGTCCGAGACCGCGCTGGCATCTGCGCGCCGGACGCTGCAAATCGAAAGCCAGGGCATCCTGGACCTGTCCGCGCGGCTGGACGACAGCTTCGCGCGGGTCGTCGAGATGCTGCTGGCCTGCCGTGGGCGCGTGGTCGTCAGCGGCATCGGCAAGACCGGCCACATCGCCCGCAAGATCGCCGCCACGCTGGCCTCGACCGGCACGCCCGCCTTCTTCGTGCATGCCGCCGAGGCCGTGCACGGCGACCTGGGCATGATCACCCGCGACGACGTCCTGATCGCCATTTCGTACTCCGGCACCGGCCAGGAACTGCTGACCATCCTGCCGGTGGCCCGCCGCATGGGCGCCGGCCTGGTCGCCATCACCGGCAATCCGCAATCCGAACTGGCCCTGCTGGCCGACGTCCACCTGGACGCCAGCGTGTCCCAGGAAGCCTGCCCGCTGAACCTGGCGCCCACCGCCAGCACCACCACGGCCCTGGCCCTGGGCGATGCGCTGGCCGTGGCCTGTCTCGAGGCGCGCGGGTTCGGGCCGCAGGATTTCGCCCGCTCGCACCCGGGCGGCGCGCTTGGCCGCCGCCTGCTGACCCACGTGCGCAACGTCATGCGCCAGGGCGACGCCCTGCCCGTCGTGGCGCAGGGCACGCCGGTCTCGCAGGCGCTCGAGGTCATGTCCGCCAAGGGCATGGGCATGACCGTGGTGAGCGATGCCCAGCACCGCCCGGTGGGCATCTTCACCGACGGCGACCTGCGCCGCCTGATCGCGCGCCACGGCGACATCCGCAGCCTCACGGTCGAGGCCGGCATGACGCGCTCGCCGCGCAGCATCAACCCGGACGCGCTCGCCGTCGAGGCCGCGCGCCAGATGGACGAACTGCGGCTCAATCACATGCTGGTGCTGGACGCCGATGGCGCCCTGCTCGGCGCCTTGCACATGCACGACCTGATGGCCGCCAAAGTGGTATGACTATGACCCTTCCCTCCTCGATCACCCACCCCGCCGAAGCCCTGGTCCTGGCCCGTATCGCGCCGGCCGTGCGCGAACGCGCCGCCGCCGTGCGCCTGATGGTCTTCGACGTGGACGGCGTGCTGACCGACGGCGGCCTGTATTACGGCGAGACCGGCGAAGTCCAGAAGCGCTTCCATGCGCTCGATGGCCACGGCCTGCGCCTGCTGATGGAAGGCGGCCTGAAAGTGGCGCTGATGACCGGCCGCTCCGGCCCGATCGTCGCGCGCCGCGCCGCCGAGCTGGGCATTTCCGAGATCATGCAGGGCGTGCGCGACAAGGGCACCGCGCTGGCCGAACTTGCGCAGCGCAGCGCGGTCCAACTGAACCAGACCGGCTACATGGGCGATGACATCATCGACCTGCCGGCCATGCAACGCGCCGGCTTCGCCGCCAGCGTGCCGAATGCGCCGGGCTACGTCAGCCAGGCGGCCCACTGGATCGCCACGCAACCTGGCGGCAACGGCGCGGTGCGCGAATGCTGCGACCTGCTGCTGGCCTCCCAGGGCCGGCTGGGCGGTTTCCTGGCGGCGCCGGGGCTGCTCGGTCCTGGCGCCATCCAGTAAACGCGCCCCCAATCACGCCCTTCAGACCTGATGAAAGATCGTTTCCCTTCCCTGATCGCGCTGTTCCTGCTGCTGGTGCTCGTCGCCAGCACGTATTGGGCCGCCGACTACGCGCAGCGGGCCATCCAGACGGACCCGCCGCGCCGCGTCACGCACGAAATGGACGCCTGGTCGCGCAATTTCGTGATGCTGCGCACCGACCCCACCGGCCGCCCCATCAACCGGCTGGAGGGCGAATACGCCGAGCATTTCCCGGACGACGATTCGTATCACATCACCCAGCCGCGGGCCGTCGGCCAGCGCGAAGCCAGCCCCATCACCGTGGGCGTGTCCAAGACGGCCGTCATGGAACAGGGCGGCAAGCGCATCGTCATGAACGGCGACGCGCACGTGCACCGCCAGCCGGACGCCAACAACGACGTCCTGGACGTGCGCAGCCAGCAACTGATCCTGCTGCCCGACGACGACGTGGTCTACACCGACCTGCCGGCCGAGGTCATCAAGGGACGCTCGCGCATGAACGGCAAGGGCATGCACTACAACAACAAGACACGCCAACTGCAGGTATCCGCCTCCACCGACGTGGAAATCGCCGGCACGGAAAACAAATCGCGCCGCCCGGCCGAAACGCCTGCCAACACCACTGACCAGAAGAAACCATGACCGACTTCCGGATTCGCATTGCCCCCACCACGCGCCTGCTTGGCGCGGTGCTGCTGATGGCATCGGCGGTAGCGCCGGCGCTCGCGGCCGACCCCAAGCCGGCCGCCGCCGGCTCGAGCAAGACCGCCCCCGCCGAAGAGCCCACCACCACGATCCTGTCGGACACGTTGCACTATGACGACGTGAAGAAGCAGAGCGTATTCACCGGCAACGTCAACATGACGCGCGGCCTGATGACGCTCACCTCCGACAACCTGGAAATGCGCGAGGACGCCGCCGGCAACCAGTACGGCACCGCCACCGCCAACAAGGGCAAGGTCGTCACCATCCGCCAGGAACGCCCCGAGACCTTCGAACTGATCGAGGGCAAGGGCCTGCGCGCCGAATACGACGGCACCAACAGCACCTTCGACCTGATCGGCCAGGCCGTGGTGGTGCGCTACGTCTGTGGCAAACCGTTTGACACGATCCGCGGCGACCGGGTGCGCTACAACGAGAAGAGCGGCACCTACGAAGCCCAGGGTGGCCCGAACTCCTCGGCGGCCGGCGGCCGGGTCCGTTCCGTGGCCGAACCGCGCGCCAAGTCGGATGCCGCGGTGGCCGAGTGCCGCAAGCAGCAGGAATCGAAGAAGGGGCGCTGAAAGCGCCTACCACGTCACCCACACGCAGCCACGATGAACCAACCTTCAGTGCAGACTCCCGTGACCTCCGCCCCTTCGGGCGTCAAGCAGGGCAGCCTGCGCGCAACCGGCTTGCGCAAGACCTACAACGGCCGCACCGTGGTGCAGGACGTGTCCCTGTCCGTCTCCAGCGGCGAAGTGGTCGGCCTGCTCGGCCCCAACGGCGCCGGCAAGACCACCAGCTTCTACATGATCGTGGGCCTGGTGCCGGCCGACGCCGGCCGCATCGAGATCGACGGCTCGGTCATCACCGCGATGCCGATCCACAAGCGCGCCCGCATGGGGCTGTCGTACCTGCCGCAGGACGCCTCGGTGTTCCGCCGCCTGACGGTCGAGCAGAACATCCGCGCGGTGCTGGAACTGCAGATCGGGCCGGACGGCCGCACGCTGTCCACGCCCAAGATCAACGAGCAGATGGAACTGCTGCTCGAAGAACTGCAGATCGGCCATATCCGCAGCAACGCCGCCATCTCGCTGTCGGGCGGCGAGCGCCGTCGCGTCGAAATCGCGCGCGCGCTGGCCACCAGCCCGCGCTTCATCCTGCTGGACGAACCGTTCGCCGGCGTGGACCCCATCGCCGTGATCGAGATCCAGCGCATCGTGCGCTTCCTGAAGGGCCGCGGCATCGGCGTGCTGATCACCGACCACAACGTGCGCGAAACGCTGGGCATCTGCGACCGCGCCTACATCATCAGCGAAGGCAAGGTGCTGACCGACGGTCATCCCGACGAAATCGTCGGCGATCCGGCCGTGCGCCGCGTCTACCTGGGCGAACACTTCCGCATGTAACACCCCCGGATAGGGGAAAGTCCCAGGGCCCCCGCGCGGGCCCGGGCGCGCCCCTGGGCGGTCGCCATGAAAATGCCATGAACTTGCGTTAGGTCAGCTTGTTTTATCGGCCCGAGTCTATACACTAGTATCAAACGAACCCCTCAAACAAGGAGAACGCCTAACGACCCCAACCGCGCCTTCCGCGCACCATTTTTTCCTCTTTTAGAAGGAGAGCACACTATGAACCTGAGCATCTGCGGTCGTCACCTCGACGTCACCCCGGCCATCCGGGAATATGTCATGAACAAACTGGCGCGAGTGCTGCGGCATTTCGATCACGTCATCGATACCCAGGTCATGCTCTCAGTAGAGCCCCTGCGGCACAGAGCCGAAATCACCATGCGTCTTAGTGGCAAGGACATTCATTGTGAAGCAACCGATGAAAATCTCTACGCCGCGATCGACCTTCTTGCTGACAAAGTCGACCGTCAGGTCATCAAGCACAAGGACAAGGTACGAAGTCACACGGCAGAGTCCGTGAAGCGGCAAGCGGCGAATCTTTCGCCAACCCAGTAACACCGCGCTTCATGACCTGCTCGCCGTGCGAGCCAAGCTAAACAGCGATTCTTGAATCCTGCCTAAGTCCCGGTGTCCCGCTAGACGTATCGTCCAGCCGGGGCATCGGCAAACTCCCTCCCCTCCCCGCACCTCCCGTCCCCCATTCGCCGGCACACGCCCGCGGATCGCCTTTTCCCGCCTGCAAACCCGCGCCGCGCACCAACGCCATACCGTACTGGTATACCCGCCTGCGCGAGAAGAATGCCCACAACCCCGCGCTATCGGTCTATGCTGTCGCTCTCGTCCCGGGACCGGCGGCCTGATCCAGGAGGGTTCAGACCACGACGCGGATGTCCCCGGCCGGCGTTTTTTTGCAGTGCGTCATATAACCCTATAATGACCTGATGAATCATTTGTCGCGCATCCTTCCCGCCGGCAACGTCGTCCTCGATATGCTCGCCACGAGCAAGAAGCGCGCGTTCGAACAGGCTGGCCTCCTCTTTGAAAACAACCACGGCTTGGCACGCGCACTCGTGTTCGACAGCCTGTTTGCGCGGGAGCGCCTGGGCTCGACCGCGCTCGGCCAGGGCGTGGCCGTGCCGCACGGCCGCGTGAAGGGCCTGGAGCAGGCGCTTGCCGCCTTCATCCGCCTGGCGCAGCCCATCACGTTCGACGCGCCTGACGGCCAGCCCGTATCGATGCTGCTCTGTCTGCTGGTGCCCGAAACCGCCACGCAGCAGCACCTGGATATCCTGGCGGAACTGGCGCAGCTCATGTCGAACAAGGCGTTGCGAGAAGCGCTGGCCACCGAGACCGACCCGGCCGTCGTCCACAAGATGCTCACCACCGGCCAACTCTGACCCCTCGCGGAAACGCTGCCATGCTCACGGTGCAGGAACTCGTCGACGACAACGCCGACAAAATCCCTTTCAACTGGATTTCCGGCCAAGGGGCCGCGGACCGCGCGATTCCCGATGACGGCATGGCGGCCGCCGACCTGGTGGGCCACCTCAACCTGATCCACCCGTCGCGCATCCAGGTGTTCGGCCAGGAAGAGCTGGCGTACTACACCCGCTTCGACCTGCGCCGCCGCATGCACCACATGGACGAGCTGCTGATCGGCGGCGTGCCCGCCATCCTGCTGGCCGACGGCCTCACGCCGCCGCAGGACCTGGTGGACCAGTGCGACCAGCACCAGGTGCCGCTGCTGTCCACCCCGGTGGCGGCCGCGCAGCTGATCGACCTGCTGCGCATCTACCTGGGCAAGAAGCTCGCCCCCACCACCACCGTGCACGGCGTGTTCCTCGACGTGCTGGGCCTGGGCGTGCTGATCACCGGCGAATCCGGCCTGGGCAAGAGCGAACTGGCGCTGGAACTGATCTCGCGCGGCCACGGCCTGGTGGCCGACGACGCGGTCGAGTTCTCGCGCACCGCACCCAACATGATAGAAGGCCACTGCCCGCAGCTGCTGCAGAACCTGCTGGAAGTGCGCGGCCTGGGCCTGCTCGACATCCGCACCATCTTCGGCGAGACCTCGGTGCGCCGCAAGATGCGCCTGAAGCTGATCGTGCACCTGGTGCGCGCCACCGCGCAGGACAAGTTCGAACGCCTGCCGCTGCAGGACATCACCCAGGACATGCTGGGCCTGCCGGTGCGCAAGGTCATGCTGCAGGTGGCCGCCGGCCGCAACCTGGCGGTGCTGGTCGAAGCCGCGGTGCGCAACACCATCCTCAAGCTGCGCGGCATCGACACCCTGGGCGAATTCATGGAACGCCAGGCGATGGCGATCCTGCAAAGCAGCAAGTGAACGCGCGTCGCCGCGCGGCACCGTGAGCCTTTACGAGAAACTCGCCAACGAGATCGCCAGGTCCATCCGCGACGGCGTGCTGCGCGTGGGCGACAAGCTGCCGTCGGTGCGCGACGCCTGCGCCAGCCGCGGCGTCAGCCCGTCGACGGTGTTCCAGGCCTACTACCTGCTGGAAGCGCGCGGCCTGATCCGCGCCCGCCCCCGCTCCGGCTACTACGTCAACGCGCGCGGCGACAGCCTGCCGCCGGAACCCGACACCTCCTGTCCCGACGGCGAATCGACCGAACTGGCGATCAGCGAACGCATCTTCGACATCCTCGATTCGGTGCGCAACCGCGACGTCACGCCGCTGGGCTCCGCCTTTCCGTCCCCCCTGCTGTTCCCGCTGCCACGGCTGGCCCAGGCCATGTCGGCGCATCTCAAGCGCCAGGATCCGCTGGACACGATGGAGGACCTGTCGCCCGGCAACCCAGGCCTGCGCCGGCAGATCGCGTTGCGCTACCTGATCGCCGGCATCAACGTGCCGGCCAACGACATCGTGGTCACCAACGGCGCGCTGGAAGCGCTCAACCTGTGTCTGCAGGCGGTGACGCAGCCCGGCGATACGGTCATCGTCGAAGCGCCGACCTTCTACGGCGCGCTGCAGGCGCTGGAGCGCCTGGGGCTGAAGGCGCTGGAAGTGCCGACGCATCCACGCACCGGCATCGACCTGGGCGCGATGGAAGCCGCGATCCAGCGTCACGCGCCCAGGGCCTGCTGGCTGATGACGCAGTTCCAGAATCCGCTGGGCAGCCTGATGCCCGAGGACAAGAAACGGCAACTGGTCGAACTGCTGGCGCGCCACCAGATCCCGTTGATCGAGGACGATGTCTACGGAGAACTGTATTTCGGCGCGACGCGGCCGGTGCCCGCCAAGGCCTTCGACAAGCAGGGCCTGGTGCTGCACTGCTCCTCATTCTCCAAATGCCTGGCGCCGGGCTACCGCATCGGCTGGGCCAGCGCGGGCCGCTATACGCAGCGCGTGCAGCGGCTGAAGCTGTCGTCCACGCTGTCGGCGTCGAGCCCGGCGCAGGGCGCCATCGCCGAATACCTGGAACAAGGCGGCTACGACCGCCACCTGCGCCGCCTGCGCGAAACGCTGCAGGCACAACAGGATCTGATGGCCAATGCGATCGCGCGCGAGTTTCCCGCGGGCACCCGCGTGACGCGGCCGCAGGGCGGCTTTTTCCTGTGGCTGGAGATGCCGGCGGCGGTCGATGCGCTGGCCCTGCATCGGCAGGCGCTGGCGCGCGGCATCAGCGTGGCGCCCGGCCCGATCTTCTCGGCCAGCGGCCGGTTCGGCAACGCGCTGCGGCTGAACTACGGCCACCCCTGGGACGAGGCCCAGGCCGACGCCATCCGCGTCCTGGGCGAGATGGCGCGCGCGGCCGCGCGATCGTCCTGATCAGTTGCGGGTCGAGGCGGCGCGGGCGCGCTTGACCTCCAGCGGCATCACGCCGCCCGCCTCGTTGCCCCAGCTGTTGCGGATGTAGGACACCAGCATCGCGATATCGTTGTCATTGAGCAATTGGCCGAACGGCGGCATGCCGTGCGGCCGCGGGTTGGCCGCGGTGGCGGGCGCGAAGCCGCCGTCCAGCACCATGCGGATGGCGTTGACCGGCGACGGCGCGGTCACCGTCGGATTGCCCGCCAGCGCGGGCCAGGCGCCGGGACTGCCCTCGCCTTGCGGCTGGTGGCATTGCACGCATTGCTGGCGGTAGATCTTGCCGCCCAGCTCCATGGCCGCCGGCGAGACCGGCGTGGCCGGCCGTGCCGCCACGGGGGTCGCCGGCAACGACTTCAGGTACACGCCCATCGCCAGCGCATCGTCCTCGGTCAGGTGCTGGGTGCTGCCCAGCACCACCTCGGCCATCGGACCGCTGGCGCTGGAATGCGCCGCCATGCCGGTGCGCAGCAAGGCGGCGATATCCTCGGCCGACCAGCGTCCCAGGCCCGTCCGCGGATCATTGGTCAGCGGCGGCGCGTACCAGTCCAGCATCGGGATGATGCCGCCGGCCAGGCCGTCGGCCGCGCGCGTCGCGCCCAGGCTGTTGCGCGGCGCGTGGCAGGCGGCGCAATGCCCCAGGCCCTCGACCAGATAGCGGCCGCGGTTCCACTGCGTCGACTGGCCCGGATCGGCTTCCTGCACCCCCGGCCGGAAATACAGGGCGCGCCAGGCGGCCAGCAGGAGGCGCTGGTCGTACGGGAAATCGAGATCGGGCGCGCGGCTGGGCTGGTTCACCGGCGTGATCGTGCGCAGGTAGGCGAACAGCGCATCGGCGTCCGCCCGCGTCACGCGGGTGTATTCGGTGTACGGGAAGGCCGGGTACAGCAGCGTGCCGTCGCGCGACTTGCCGTTGTGCAGCGCCTGCCAGAAATCGTCCGCGCTCCAGGCGCCGATGCCGGTCTTCTCGTCGGGCGTGATGTTGGGTCCGTAGATCGTGCCGAACGGCGTCGGGATGGGCGTGCCGCCGGCATAGGCCTTGCCGCCGCGCGCGGTGTGGCAGGCCATGCAATTGCCGGCCAGCGCCAGGTAGCGGCCGCGCTCGATGCGCTGCTGCGGATCGGCCGGCGCCACGGCCGCGCCGGTGCTGGCGTCGTCGCGCGTGCCGAGCCAATACAGCGCGCCCAGCGCGATCACGGCCAGCGCCAGCAAGGCGCCCAGGATTCGCTTCATCAGTTTCATCCGGCGGGCCCTCAACGTTGCGCCTGGCTGCCGCACTCGGCGGGCAGGCGCAAAGCGCCGGCGGGCTCGGGCGCATAGGTGTCGGCCACCGGCTGCGACGACAGCCAGGCCGCCAGGGCGCCGATGTCTTCGGGCGTGAGCTTGTGGGCGATGTCCGCCATGCAGTCCGGCGCGGCGGCGCGGCGCAGGCCGTTCTTCCAGCTGCCGATCTGCGAGCCGACGTAGTCGCGCGGCAGGCCCAGCAAGCCGGGAATGGCCGGCAGCACCCCGCCGAGCGAGGCGCCATGACAGGCGGCACAGGCCGGCAGGCCACGGGCGGCATCGCCCGACAGCGCCAGCTTGCGGCCGGCCTCGAGCGTGGCGGCCGAGACCTCGGCGCGCACCGGCGGCGGATACGGCACGTGCTGCGCCGAGAAATAGGCGGCCATCTCGTGCAGGTAGGCGTCGGGCAGGCCCGTCAACAGGTGCGCCATGGGCCGGTACTGGCGCCGGTCGTCGCGGAAGTTCAGCAGCTGGTGGTAGAGGTATTCCTGCGGCTTGCCCGCCAGGCGCGGGTAGTACCCGTCGGCGCCGGCGCGGCCCTGCTCGCCATGACAGGCCGTACAGGCCGCCACCCGCGCCGCCATGGTGCCGGGCTGCAGCGCCTGGGGCGTGTCCTGGGCCAACGCGGGCGCTGTCGAAAAGGCAACAACGGCGGCGGCCAGGAGGCGGGATTTTGCCCGGAACCGTGGCAGTGAAACACTACGAAAGGAAATGAAGGCTAACATCTAGGATCAGTTAACACTAAGTCGAATTCCAACCCCGAAAGCGCATGGCGGCGGGGCGCGTAGATGAATCGGTCGTATGTGCGGGTGCCCAAGCTTACGCCGGGTCCCGCCAGGCAGTACAGGCGCAGATTCGCAGTTTACGGCCATATCAGATGCCAACCCGCCGGCATCCTCCTGGAAAAGCGTGCCACAATCATGTCCATGTTGAAAGTCGTCCTCGTTACCGGCATCTCAGGCTCAGGCAAGTCCGTTGCCCTGCGCATGCTCGAGGACGCCAGCTACACCTGCGTCGACAACCTGCCCGTGCGGTTCCTGACCGAGTTCGTGGCCAACGCCCGCGACGACGGCCTGGAACGCGTGGCCGTCGCCATCGACGTGCGTTCGCCCGGCGAACTGGCCGAACTTCCCGATGTGGTCACCGCGCTGCGCGCCATGGGCACCAGCCTGCGCGTGGTGTTCCTGGACGCCAGCACCGACACCCTGGTGCAGCGCTATTCCGAATCCCGCCGCCGCCATCCGCTGACCGACCGCCTGCAACGCGGCGGCACCGCGCCGTCGCTGACCGACTGCATCGCGCTCGAACGCGAACTGCTGGCGCCGCTGCGCGAGCAGGAACACGTCATCGACACCTCGGAGCTGACGCCGGGCCAATTGCGCGCCTGGATCCGCGACCTGATCCAGGCCGACCGCGCGCCGCTGGTGCTGACCTTCGAATCGTTCGCGTACAAGCGCGGCGTGCCGCGCGACGCCGACCTGGTGTTCGACGTGCGCTGCCTGCCCAATCCCTACTACGACCGCAACCTGCGTCCGCTGACCGGCCGCGACGAACCCGTCGCCGCCTGGCTGGCGGGTTATGAACAGGTGGGGCTGATGATCGACGACATCACCGGCTTCCTGAACCGCTGGCTGCCGCAGTACACGCAAGACACCCGCAACTACCTCACCGTCGCCATCGGCTGCACCGGCGGCCAGCACCGTTCGGTCTATGTGGTCGAACAACTGGCCAAGCGCTTTGCCGACCACGACCCGCTGCTGGTGCGCCATCGCACCCAACTGCCCGACGAATCCGCATGATCCTGTCCCGTCCGCTCCATATCCTGATGATGCTGTTGCTGGCCATTGCCGTGGCCGGCTGCTCTTCCACCGGGGGACGTAAAAAGGGCGGCGGGTACTACAAGGACGACGGCCCGGACGCCAATCCGCCGTCCAACCTGGACCAGGTGCCGGACGCGGTGCCGCGCATCGAGCCCTACGCCAGCGGCGCCAACCGCCCCTACGTGGTGTTCGGCCAGCGTTACGTGCCGGACACCACCGGCCAGCCCTACAAGCGCCAGGGCATCGCCTCGTGGTACGGCAAGAAATTCCACGGCAACTCGACCTCGATCGGCGAGCCATACGACATGTACGCCATGACGGCGGCCCACACCACGCTGCCGATTCCCAGCTATGCGCGGGTCACCAGCCTGGTCAACGGCAAGACCATCATCGTGCGGGTCAACGACCGCGGGCCGTTCCACAGCGACCGCATCATGGACCTATCGTACGTGGCCGCCTACAAGCTGGGCATCATCGGGCCGGGCAGCGGCCAGGTGGTGGTGGAAAGCATCCAGCAGGACGAGATCCGCCGCTGGGCCTCGCAAGGGCCCGCCCCGGAGCCCGCCTCGGCGACCGGTTCGACGCCGGTGGCCACGCCCGTGGCGGCCGCCCCCGTGGCGCTCGAGCCGCAACCGCTGGCGCAGCAACCGGCGCCCGCGCCGGGCAGCGCGCCGGTGCGCCAACCGGCGGCCGGCGGCATCGGCAATGTCTATCTGCAGGTGGGCGCGTTCAGCCAGCCGGCCAACGCGCAGTCGCTGGTCAGCCGCATCAACACGCAGCTGGGCGCGGCAGGCGCGCCGCCCGCGGCCGTGGAGCAATCGAACAACCTGTACCGGGTCAAGATCGGCCCCTATCCGGATCGCCAGAGCGCCCTGAACGCGGTGCAGCTGGTTTCCGACCGCATCGGCATCACGCCCAGCATCGCCGCGCAATAACGCGGCCCGCCGCCTACGGCCCCGGCGGCCAGTCGAACGACGGCTGCTCGAACGGCAGTTGCGCCTGGCCGTCACAGACGCGCCGCGCGCGCGGATTGCGGCTCAGGTACTCGCTGCCTTCATGTTTGAGCAGCGCCTGCTTGCGCGGCAGGCCACCGCCGAAGCCGGTCAGCGAGGTATCGGCGCCGATGATGCGATGGCACGGAATGATGATGATGACGGGATTGCGGCCGACGGCGCCGCCGATGGCCTGCGCGCCCTTGGGCCGCCCCACGGTGCGCGCCAGTTCGCCGTAGCTGGCGAGCTGGCCGAAATCCAGCTTGCACAAGGCGCGCCAGACTTCATGCTGGAACGGCGTGCCGACCGGATCCAGCGCCACCTCGAACTCGCGGCGTTGGCCGGCGAACCATTCATCCAGCTCGCGCCGCGCCTGCTCCAGGATGGGATCGGATTCGCTGCGGGTCCAGCCCTCGGTCGAAGGCAGCAGGGTCTGGTCGGTGAACCAGGCGCCGCGCAGGCCCTTGGCGCTGGCGACCAGACGCATTTCGCCCAGCGGCGTGGGGATGTCACGGTAGACGATCGGCTCCGCGGCTTCGCCGGGACGCTTGCGGGTCTCTGCGGTGTAGATCATGGGCTTACGAATTCTTGCGGGCTAGGGCCCGGTTGTACAGGACGTCGCGCGACAGGCCGGTGACCTTGGCGGCGATCTTCGAGGCGTCGCGCACCGACAGGGTTTCGAGCAGCGCGTCCAGCAAGGCGTCGGCGCGCGGATCGGCGTCTTCATCGGCCTCCTGGCCGGCCTGGGCATGCGCGATCAGCACGAACTCGCCCTGCTCGCGGTGCGCGTCGGCCGCCAGCCAGGCGGCGGCCTCGCCCAGCGGAAACGTGGCGATCTCCTCGAAGCGCTTGGTCAGCTCGCGCGCCACGGTCAGCAGGCGGGCGGGGCCGCAGACCTCCAGCAGATCGGCCAGCGTCGCGGCCAGCCGGTGCGGCGATTCGAACATCACCACCGGCGCCGGCAGCGCGCACCAGGTGCGCAGCCAGCGCTGGCGCGCGGTGGCCTTGGACGGCGGAAAGCCGGCGAAAGCGTAGGCGGGATTCTCGTCGGTGGTGACGCCGCTGCCCATCAGCGCGGCGATCACGGCGCTGGGACCGGGCACCGGCACCACCGCGAAACCGGCCTCGCGCACCGCGCGCACCACGCGCGCGCCGGGATCGCTGACCGCGGGCGCGCCGGCGTCCGACACCAGCGCCACGCGCTGGCCCTGGGCCAGACGCTCGCAGATCGCCTGCGCCGCCGCGGCCTCGTTGTGCCGGTGCGCCGCCATCAGCGGCGTGCTGACGCCCCAGGCGTCCAGCAGCGTGCGGCTGGCGCGGGTGTCTTCGGCCGCGATCACGTCGGCGCGTTGCAGCGCATGCCAGGCGCGCAGCCCCAGGTCGCCCAGATTGCCGATCGGTGTGGCCACCACATACAGCGTCGAGGCGGGCCAATGCTGCCCGGCCACGCGTTCAGCGACGCGGGTCCAGGCGTCGCCGGCCACCGGGGATGAGACATTTTGATTCATTGCTGCCTACTTACGCGGAAAACCATGCCAGTGTAGCCGCCATCGTCCCCCGTTTCGGAACTGGCATGCCGGATGACACATTCGCTTTCGAGCTGGCCCTGGCGGCGCGCCGCCGCGCGCAAAAGCGGCGCCGGCGCGCCTCGACGCGCGCCAACGCCGACGATCGCCCGGCTCCGCGGCGCTCGCCGCGCCAGCGTATCGGCGATGGCCACGAAGACGCCGCCCTGCGCCTGCTGCGGGCCGCCGGCCTGGTGCTGCTGGCCCGCAACCTGGGCTGCCGCGCCGGCGAGATCGACCTGGTCATGCGCGACGGCGACGTCCTCGTGTTCGTCGAAGTGCGCTCGCGCCAGGGCGGCGCCTATGGCGGCGCGGCCGCCAGCATCGGCCGCGACAAGCAGGCGCGCCTGGCGCGCGCCGCGGCGCACTGGCTGCCGACCCTGGCCCTGCGCCACTGGCATGGCGCCACGCCCGCCGCACGCTTCGACGCCGTGGTGTTCGACGGCGGCCAGGTCCGGTGGCTGCGCGCGGCGTTCGCGCTGGCTTGATTCCGGCCCGCCCGTGAGATAATCGCGGCCATGGATATGACCTCTCGAATGACGTCGCACTTTCGCGACGCCATGGCCACGTACGAACAAAGCATGAACGTGCTGGCCGAGCCGCTGGCGATCGCGGTGGACGTGCTGTTTGGCGCCCTGGCCAACAACGGCAAGATTCTGGCTTGCGGCAACGGCGGCTCGGCCGCCGACGCGCAACATTTCATCGCCGAGCTGGTGGGCCGCTTCGAACGCGAACGCCTGCCCCTGGCCGGCATCGCCCTGAACACCGACACCTCGATCCTGACCGCCGTCGGCAACGACTATGGCTTCGACGAAGTGTTCGAACGCCAGGTGAACGCCTTCGGCCAGGCCGGCGACGTGCTGGTGGCCATCTCCACCAGCGGCAATTCGCCCAATGTGGTGCGCGCCATGGAGGCCGCAGCCAGCCGTGAAATGCACGTGCTGGCCCTGACCGGCAAGGGCGGCGGCGTCATGGGGGAACTCATTACGCCGATGGACGTCCATCTATGTGTTCCCAGCGATCGCACCATGCGGATCCAGGAAGTCCATATACTGCTGTTGCATGCGCTTTGCGACGGCATTGACGCTCTTCTGCTTGGAGACACCGAATGATTTCAGACGTCAGAACCGCCGCCCGCCCCCTGCTGCTCGCCGCGGCCCTGTCCGGCGCGGCCCTGTCGCTGTCCGCCTGCGCCCCCCTGATCGTGGGCGGCGCCGCCGCCACCACCGCGCTGGTGGTGACCGACCGCCGCACCTCGGGCATCCAGCTCGAAGACCAGAACATGGCCTTCAAGGCCCAGAGCCAGATCTCCCAGAAGCTGGGCGAAACGGCGCGCGTCAATGCCATGGCCTATGGCGGCCACCTGCTGCTGACCGGCGACGTGCCCACCGAGGAAGCCAAGTCCCAGGCCACCGCCATCGCCCAGAGCGTCGAGAACGTCAAGCAGGTGATCAACCAGCTCACCGTCGGCCCGATCGCGTCCTTCGGCGTGCGTTCGAACGACACCTGGCTCACCTCCAAGGCCAAGACCGCCCTGCTCAACACCAAGTACGTGCCCTCCGGCACCATCGCCGTCACCACCGACCACAGCGTGGTCTACCTGATGGGCAAGGTGACGCAGGCCGAGGGCGACTACGCCGCCAACGCCGTGGCGGATCTCGGCGGCGTCGCAAAGGTGGTTAAACTGTTCGAGACCATCAGCCGCGAGGAAGCGATTCGCCTGTCGAACAGCGGCAGCAAGTCGACCACCACTGAAACCAAGGCCCCCATCGAGAGCGACCCGAATGCCGCCGGCAGCGGCGGCGGCGCGCCCAGCGGTGGCAGCGCCGTAGAGGCCATGCCCATCAAATGAAAAAAGCCATCGTAGCCCTGGCCGTCCTGGTGGCGGTCGGCATCGGCGCCTGGTTCGTCATGCGCCCGGCGCAGACCGCGCCCAACGTCACCTTCACCACGCTGGAAGGCAAGACCTTCTCGATGCAGGACCTGCGCGGCAAGGTGGTGCTGGTGAAGTTCTGGGCCACCAGCTGTGTCACCTGCGTCAAGCAGATGCCCGAGACCATCTCCGCCTACAACGAGTACGCGGGCAAGGGCTACGAGGCCATCGCGGTCGCCATGGACTACGATCCGCCCAACTTCGTGCTGAACTTCACCGAAAGCCGCAAGCTGCCGTTCCCGGTGGCGCTGGACACCAAGGGCGACATCGCCCGCGCCTTCGGCGACATCCGCCTGACGCCCACCGCGTTCCTGATCGACAAGCAGGGACACATTATCAAGCGCTACCTGGGTGAATACGACGTGGCCGAATTCCACGCCACCGTCGAAAAGGCCCTGGCCGCCGGCTGATCCCGCCCCGCCATTGTTCAGAACCGCCCGCTTGCCGGGCGGTTTTCATTGAGTCTCGCCCCAACGCGCCGGCGCCGCCCCCGGGGCCAGGCCACGCGGCCCCTGCCCGTACCCGACGCCGTGTCCCGGCCCAAAAAGAAACCGCCCGCATGCGCGGGCGGTTTCGGCGGCGGAGTCAGGCCCGCGTCGCGATCAGAACGCCGGCACCACGGCGCCCTTGTACTTGTCGAGGATGAACTTCTTCACCTCGGGCGAGTGCAGCGCGTTGACCAGCTTCTTGATCCCCGGCGCGTCCTTGTTGTCGGCGCGGGTCACCAGGATGTTGGCGTAGGGCGAGTCGGCGCCTTCGATGAACAGCGCGTCCTTGGTCGGCACCAGGCCGGCTTCGAGCGCGTAGTTGGTGTTGATCAGGGCCAGGTCGACGTCATCCAGCGAGCGCGGCAGCATGGCGGCCTCGAGTTCGCGGAACTTCAGTTTCTTGGGGTTCTCGACCACGTCGGCGGCGGTCGCCAGGATGTTGGACGGATCCTTCAGCTTGATGATGCCCTGCTTCTGCAGCAGCACCAGCGCGCGGCCGCCGTTGGACGGGTCGTTCGGGATGGCGACGATGGCGCCGTCCTTCAGTTCGGCCAGGGTCTTGATCTTCTTGGAGTAGCCGCCGAAGGGTTCGACGTGCACCAGGGCGACCGGCACCAGCGTGGCCTTGCGGTCCTTGTTGAAGGTGTCCAGGTACGGCTTGTGCTGGAAGAAGTTGGCGTCGAGCTGCTTGTCGGCCAGTTGCAGGTTGGGCTGGACGTAGTCGTTGAAGACCTTGATGTCGAGTTCCACGCCTTCCTTGGCCAGCTGCGGCTTGACCACTTCCAGGATCTCGGCGTGCGGGACCTGGGTGGCGCCCACCACGATCTTTTCGGCGTGAGCGGCGGTGGCCGCCACCAGGAGAGCCGACGCCACCAGGGCGGAACGGACGAAATTCAAACGCATGAGTTGCCTCTTTTATAGGTAGAAATTGGGGGCAAATGCCCAGCCGGTGTGGAGAATCCCCCTCATGAGGGGCGCTCCGTTGCGAAAACGCCCCCAATTTACCCCAATGCCGGTTATTTGTCGGGCATATGAACATGGGTTTAAAGCATAAGGAACCTGCGCGGACTACAATCCGTCGTATGCTTGCGCTACCGCGTTGCCAACGCGTTCCTGTGCAGGCATTTTTTACTGCCGGACCCCACGCCCCCACGGGGGGGCAATGCCATCGCGCCATCATCGGCGCAGGCTTTCAACCTCTAACTTTCATACCCTACTTATTGCCGACTTAGCTGCCATGACCGACACCCCCGACCCTGCTGCCGTCTCGTCTCCTGCTGTCAAAGCCGCGGTGCTCTCCGAAGCGCTGCCTTATATCCGACGATTCCACGGCAAAACCATCGTGGTCAAGTACGGCGGCAACGCCATGACGGAAGAGCGATTGCAACGCAGCTTCGCGCATGACGTGGTGTTGCTCAAGCTGGTGGGTCTGAATCCGGTGGTGGTGCACGGCGGCGGTCCGCAGATCGACGACGCGCTGCGCCGCATCGGCAAGCAGGGCACCTTCATCCAGGGCATGCGCGTCACCGACGCCGAGACCATGGAAGTGGTCGAATGGGTGCTGGGCGGCCAGGTCCAGCAGGACATCGTCATGATGATCAACGAGGTCGGCGGCAAGGCCGTGGGCCTGACCGGCAAGGACGGCGGACTGATCCAGGCCCAGAAAAAGCTGATGGCCAACAAGGAAAATCCCGCCGAACCGATCGACATCGGCTTCGTCGGCGACATCACCCTGGTCGAGCCGGCGGTGGTCAAGGCCCTGCAGGACGACCAGTTCATTCCGGTCATCTCGCCCATCGGCTACGGCGAGGACGGCACCGCCTACAACATCAACGCCGACGTTGTCGCCGGCAAGATGGCCGAAGTGCTGGGCGCCGAAAAGCTGCTGATGCTGACCAACACCCCGGGCGTGCTGGACAAGGCGGGCAAGCTGCTGCGCAGCCTGTCGGCCCAGACCATCGACGAGCTGTTCGCCGACGGCACCATCTCGGGCGGCATGCTGCCCAAGATCTCGTCCGCGCTCGATGCCGCCAAGAACGGCGTCAACTCGGTGCACATCGTCGACGGCCGCGTGCCGCACTGCCTGCTGCTGGAAATCCTGACCGACCAAGGCGTTGGCACGATGATCAGCTCGCACTGATGCGAGCGCTGCGCACCCTGCTGCGGCCGGCGGTGCGCCAGCGCCGCTCGCGCCGCACTGCCACAGGCGCCCCCGGGCGCCTGTGGTTGTTTGATCTGGACAACACGCTCCACGACACCTCCCACGCCATCTTTCCGCGGATCGACCACGGCATGACCATGGCCGTAGCCGAGGCGCTGGATGTCGACATCGACACCGCCAACGCCGTGCGCAAGCAGTACTGGCATCGCTACGGCGCGACGATGATCGGCATGGTGCGCCACCATGGCGTCGACCCGCACGCCTTCCTGCACCGCAGCCACGACTTCGACGTCAACCCGCTGGTGCGCGCCGAGAAGGCACTGGCCTACAAACTGCGCCAACTGCCCGGCCGCAAGGTGCTGCTGACCAATGCGCCGCTGCATTACGCGCGCGCCGTGCTGCGGCGGCTGGGCATCCTGCGCCAGTTCGACAGCCTGTGGGCCATCGAGCACATGCGCCTGCACGGTGAATTCCGTCCCAAGCCCTCGCCCGCGCTGCTGCGCTACGTACTGGCGCGCGAAGGCGTGCCGGCGCGCCAGGCGGTGCTGGTCGAAGACACCCTCGCCAACCTGCGCGGCGCCCGCCGCGCGGGGCTGCGCACGGTGCACGTGTTCCATCCGGGAACGCCGTTTTCACGCGGCCGCGCACAGCGGCCGTCGTATGTCGACTTGCGGGTAAACTGCGTCAGTGATCTGCTACTGCGCCGGCGTCCCTTGCGGGGCTAGCGCCCCTCCCCCACCCCTGCCTGCGTACCACCAGACCCGTCCATGGCGAGCAAACCCGGCGAGCGCAAGACCCAGATTCTGCAGACCCTGGCCGAGATGCTGGAGCAGCCGCACGCCTCGCGCATCACCACGGCGGCGCTGGCCGCCCGCCTGGAGGTCTCGGAAGCCGCGCTCTACCGGCATTTCGCCAGCAAGGCGCAGATGTTCGAGGGGCTGATCGAGTTCATCGAGACCAGCATCTTCACGCTGGTGAACCAGATCGCCATGGCCGAACCCTACGGCCTGTCGCAAGCGCACCAGACGGTGTCGATGCTGCTGACGTTCTCGGAACGCAACAAGGGCATGACGCGGGTGCTGACCGGCGACGCCCTGGTCACCGAGGACAACCGCCTGCAGGAACGCATCAACCACATCAACGACCGCATCGAGGCGTCGATCAAGCAATCGCTGCGCATCGCCGTCACCGATGGCGGCCTGCCGCCCGAGGCCAACGTGGCCGCGCATGCCAGCCTGCTGACGCACCTGGTGCTGGGACGATGGCTGCGCTATGCCCAGAGCGGCTGGCGCGTGGCGCCCACGCTGCACCTGGATGAGCAATTGCGCCTGGCGCTGGGCTGACCTGATTCGCGTCATGACCCGAACGAATTAGCGGTCCCGCACGACCGCGCTCGCGTTATTTGTTTGTTTTTACGCAACATTCACAGGGTTGCGATTTTCGCCGGCCGACGAGCATAATCTCCGGATCGGTTTTCCGACAAGCACGATTGTCCCTCGAATTGATATGCATCAATACGGGTTTTCCTCAATGCCGTCACGATCATTCTGTAGCGTCGGCACTTCGTTTTGATCCAGCCCAGGGCTGTGACGAGGTGCCGTCAGTTTGACCTCAACCGGAGATGGATATGACTGCGGAAACCGCTGTCCCTGCCTCGCAAGCCCCCAAGAAAACAAAAATCCCGATCGGCCTGGTCGCCGGCTTCCTCGTCATGATCGGCGTGCTGATGCTGCCGTTGCCAGCCGACCTGCCCGTCGCCGGCCATCGCATGCTGGCGATCCTGGCGTTCGCGGTGGTGGTGTGGATCACGGAAGCCGTGTCCTACGAAGCCAGCGCGATCATGATCACGACGCTGATGGCCTTCCTGCTGGGCACCGCGCCCACCATCAAGGACCCGCAGGTGCTGTACGGCACCTCCGCCGCCATCAGCATGGCGCTGACCGGCTTCGCCAACTCGGCGCTGGCGCTGGTCACCGGCGCCCTGTTCATCGCCGCGGCCATGACCTTCACCGGACTGGACCGGCGCATCGCGCTGGTGACGCTGTCCAAGGTCGGCACCAGCACGCGCCGCATCCTGATCGGATGTATCGCGGTGACCATCGTGCTGAGCCTGGTGGTGCCCAGCGCCACCGCCCGCAGCGCCGCCGTGGTGCCCATCATGATGGGCGTGATCGCGGCCTTCGGCGTGGACAAGCGCTCGAACATCGCCGCCGGCATCATGATCATCGTGGCGCAGGCCACCAGCATCTGGAACGTCGGCATCCAGACCGCCGCCGCGCAGAACCTGCTGACGGTCGGCTTCATGGAAAAGATGCTGGGCCAGCGCGTGGCCTGGTCGGACTGGCTGATCGCCGGCGCGCCCTGGTCGCTGATCATGTCGGCCGTGCTGATCATCATCGTGCTCAAGCTGCTGCCGCCGGAAAGCGACAGCATCGCGGGAGGCAAGGAAGCCGTCGAGAAATCGCTGCTTGAACTGGGTCCCATGACGGGCGCGCAAAAACGCCTGATGGCCGTGTCGGTCATGCTGCTGCTGTTCTGGTCGACCGAAGGCAAGCTGCACAAGTTCGACACCACCTCGACCACCTACTTCGGCCTGGTCCTGCTGCTGCTGCCGCGCTTTGGCGTGATGACCTGGAAAGATGTGCAGTCGCGCATCCCATGGGGCACCGTGATCGTGTTCGGCGTCGGCATCAGCCTGGGCACCGCGTTGCTGACCACGCAGGCCGGCCAATGGCTGGGCAACCAGGTGGTGGCACACACCGGCCTGGACCACCTCGGCCCGCTCGCCATCTTCGCGATCCTGTCGGCCTTCCTGATCATCATCCACCTGGGGTTCGCCAGCGCCACCGCGCTGACATCGGCGATGCTGCCGATCCTGATCTCGGTGCTGGCCACGCTGCCGGGCGACTTCAGCCGCCTGGGCATGACCATGCTGCTGGGCTTCGTGGTGAGCTACGGCTTCATCCTGCCGATCAACGCGCCGCAGAACATGGTTTGCCTGGGCACCGAGACCTTCAACGCCAAGCAGTTCGCCAAGGTCGGCATCCTGGTCACCATCATCGGCTACGCGCTGATGATGCTGATGGGCATGACCTACTGGCGCTGGCTGGGCTGGCTGTAAGGAGGTCGCATCATGAAAATCTCCATTGCCCAAGCCAATGAATACGGCCGCCGCGTGCTGATGGCGCAAGGCGTGCCCGAAGATATCGCGCGCGACGTGGCCGAGCACCTGGTGGAGTCCGACCGGGTCGGCTACACCAGCCACGGCCTGTCGATCCTGACCAACTACCGACGCGTGCTGGGCGAAGGCCTGGCGCAGGCCGACGGCCGCCCCGAGCTGCTCAACGACCGCGGCGCGATGCTCGCCTATGACGGCCACAACGGCCTGGGCCAGTACGTCGGCAAGGTCGTGATCGAAAAGGCCATCGAACGCACGCAGGCGCACGGCCAGTGCATCCTGACGCTGCGCCGCAGCCATCACCTGGGCCGCATGGGCCACTACGGCGAGATGGTGGCGGCCAAGGGCCTGATCCTGCTGGCCTTCACCAACGTCATCAACCGCGCGCCCACGGTGGCGCCGTTCGGCGGCGCGCGCGCCTGCCTGACGACCAATCCGCTGTGCTTCGCCGGCCCGCTGCCAGGCGGCCGCCCGCCGTTCATCGTCGACATGGCGACCAGCTCGATCGCGGTGAACAAGGCCCGCGTGCTGGCGGCCAAGGGCGAGCAGGCGCCGCCGGGATCGCTGATCGACGCGCAAGGCAATCCGACCACGGACCCGGGCGCGCTGTTCACAGATCCGCCGGGCGCGCTGCTGCCGTTCGGCGGCCACAAGGGTTACGCGATGGGCCTGGTGGCCGAGCTGCTGGCGGGCGTGCTGTCCGGCGGCGGCACGATCCAGCCGGAGCATCCGCGCAACGGGGTGGCGACGAACAACATGTTCGCGCTGCTGCTGGATCCGCAGGTGGACTTCAATACGGACTGGCGCTCGATGGAAGTGGGCGCGTTCATCGACTACCTGCATGCCTGCCCGCCGCAACCAGGCGTGGACGGCGTCCAGTATCCGGGCGAGTACGAAGCCCGCAACCGTGAGCTGAACGCGGAGTCGCTGGAATTCGCGCCCCCAATCTGGGATGGATTGAAGAAGCTGGCCGCGGACCTTGGGGTGCCTGAAGCGTTGCCTTGAGGGTTTGTTGTTTACGGTTGTTTTTGCGGGCGGCTCAAGGGTTCTTGAGCCGCCCGTTGCGTTGGCGGTCGGGGGTGGCGGGGCTACGATTGCGGTCCGGAGCCTTCGCTCCGGACTGCCCCGTTGTCAACCTCGTACGCCTTCGGCTCCCTACGGTTTCCCTCGGGCGCATCTACACGCCCCGCCACCCCCGACCGCCAACGCAACGGGCTCACGTCGTCTCGGGTTCAATATCGCAGGGGCGAATTGTGTGCTTGGCGTTTTTGCCAGCGACTGGGGGGAGAGGAGGATCTTGCGGGGCCCGCCCAAAGCCGGCCGCGCGGGCGGCCTTTTTGGGCTTACGCGATGTGGGGCGTCGAAAGGATGGCGGCGGAGCCGCTGGTGGGGCGACGTGTGGTGTTGGTCGGCGCGAGAGGTCCGTCACGCGCAATACGTTCTACGCCGCGCCGACCACCACCGCCCCTCCCCTGACCATGCGGAATTATCAGCACCCCACTCGTCACCCCCGCGCAGCGCACACCGCCCCAACGCCACACACCATGTATGCCGATGATGGCCGCCCGCGCGGCCATCATCGGCGGGCGACGCAAAACTCTCTCCTTACCCCACGCTGCAGCAGCGCCCCATTCCTCGACCCCGGTAGCCCGGGGCGGTGGGCGCACGGGTGGGCGCGCCGTTCAGATGCGCCCGACGGAAACCGTAGGGAGCCGAAGGCGGACGAGATTCTATGGTCCGGATCAAGCTGCTTTCAGGTTCAACCTCCCGGGATCGAAGGCTTGCCCGGTGCGCCAGACCCCGTAAGCAATACGCAACAACTTGCGCGCAATCACCACCAGCGCTGCCGTCGAGGCCAGCCCACGGGCCCTGAGCATGGCGTAGTAATTCTTGAAGTGATCCGTGCGGGCTGCCGAACTGGCCGCGTTGTACAGCAACGTCCTGGCGGCCTTGTCGCCCTGTTTGCTCAAGCGTCGCCGGCCAACTTTGCGGCCAGATTCGTTGGGCCGCGGATCCAGCCCGCAGAAC
>NZ_CADIJR010000005.1 GCF_902859645.1 Achromobacter insuavis
GGCGCGGCGGCGCTGGGCGTCACGGCCGGCGCGGCGGCTACGGGCGCGGAAGCGGGTGCGGCGGAAGCAGGTGTGGAAACGGGCGTGGCGGCAGGCGCAACCACGGGCGCCGAGGCCTGCGGTTGCGGCACCACGGCCGGCGCCGGTTGCGGCACACTGGCCGAAGCCGGCGCGGGCACCTCGGCGGACGGCACCGGCAGGGTCACCTCGGGCGTCGCGACGGGCGCGAATTCGCGGGCCGGAACGATGGGTTCGACGGGCTGGGCGGGGACCTCGACCTCGGCTTGCGGCGCGATCCCGGCGTCCACCTGCTCCGGCGGCGGCGCGGGCTGGGCCGGCGCGGCGGGCGGAGGGGATTTTTTCTTGAAGAAGCGGCTAAACATGGGTAACAAGTATATTCGTATCGTCGGGGGCCAATACCGGCGCACCCCTATCGTCGTGCCCGACGTGGAGACGCTCCGCCCGACGCCCGACCGGGTGCGGGAAACGCTGTTCAACTGGCTCAACCACCTGTGGGGCGGCGAATTCGCCGACAAACAGGTGCTGGATCTGTTCGCCGGCAGCGGCGCCCTGGGCTTCGAGGCGGCCTCGCGCGGCGTGGCGCATGTACAGATGGTCGAGCGGGACAAGACCGCCGCGTCCGCGCTGCGGACACTGCGCGACAAGCTCAAAGCCGACATGATACGCATCCACGTGGGCGATGCGATGCAGGTCGCCGAAAGAATGGATGCGTCCCGATTTGATCTCATCCTGCTCGATCCGCCCTTCGGACAAGGCTGGCTGCCGCGCCTGTGGCCGATCCTGCCGGGCATCCTGGCCGAGGGCGGCCTGGTCTACGTCGAGGCCGAAAACGCCATCGAGCCCCCCGAGGGATTCACGATCCTGCGCCAGGACAAGGCCGGGGCGGTGCACTACCACCTCCTGGAATTTGCTGCATTGCGCAAATAGATCAATAATCCGAGCTTCGGAGGATGGTGTACACCACTAATAACGGTACGGAGCTCGCATGATCATCGCTGTTTACCCTGGCACTTTCGACCCGCTGACCAGAGGCCACGAAGACCTGGTCCGCCGCGCCGCCACGCTTTTCGACAAAGTCGTGGTCGGCATCGCGCACAGCCGCAACAAGAAGCCCTTCTTCAGCATCGACGAACGCGTGGACATCGCGCGCGAAGTGCTGGGGCACTATCCCAACGTGGAAGTGCAGAGCTTCGGCGGCCTGCTCAAGGATTTCGTGCGCGACCAGGGTGGACGCGTCATCGTGCGCGGCCTGCGCGCCGTGTCCGACTTCGAATACGAATTCCAGATGGCCGGCATGAACCGCCATCTGCTGCCCGACGTCGAGACCCTGTTCATGACGCCGTCGGATCAATACCAGTTCATCTCCGGCACCATCGTGCGCGAAATCGCCCAGCTGGGCGGCGACGTCAGCAAGTTCGTGTTCCCCTCGGTGGAACGCTGGCTGCAGGAAAAGGCCAAGGAACGCCGCGAGCAATCCTGGCCGGGCTGAGCGTCCCCGCTCTCCGCCTCACCGAACCCTCCCGGAGGGCGCCTTGCGCGCCCTCCCTGCGTTTTGGCGGCCCGCTCGGCGCCCCTCATGAGCGGCGATGGGCAGGTCGGCGCCAGGGGCTTGCCCGGCCCGCCGCGGGCCCGGCAGTACAATTGCAATATCCCTGCCGGATTCCGTAGCCCCTCCATCATGGCCCTGACCATCACCGAAGAATGCATCAATTGCGACGTTTGCGAGCCCCAGTGCCCGAACGACGCGATTTCCATGGGCGAGGACTACTACGTCATCGACCCCGACCGCTGCACCGAATGCGTCGGCCATCACGACGAGCCGCAATGCAAGGTGGTCTGCCCGGTGGAATGCATCGAGCTGCATCCGCAATGGAATGAAGGCCAGGAACAGCTGATGGCCAAGTACCGCCGCCTGACCGGTGCCGCATGAGCGACACCGCCCAGCCCGGCTTCGACACTCCCTCCTCCCGCCCCAACGCCCGCCGCGACCTGTCCGCCTCCGCGATCGCGGCCGGCCTGGTCGCCGTGCTGGTCAGCTTCGGCGGCACCGCGGTGCTGATGGTGCAGGCCGGCCACGCCGCCGGCCTGGATGCCGCCCGCATCGGTTCCTGGATCGGTTCACTCAGCCTGGTGCTGGGCCTGGGCGGCGCGGCCTACAGCCTGCGCACCGGCCTGCCCATCGTCATGGCCTGGTCCACGCCCGGCGCCGCGCTGCTGGTCACCGCGCTGGCCGGCGTGCCGTTCCCCGAAGCCATCGGCGCCTTCGTGCTGGCCGCCGCGCTGACGCTGGCCTGCGGCCTGTTCGGCTGGATCGATCCCATCCTGCGCCGCATTCCCGGTGAAGTGGCCGCCGCCATGCTGGCCGGCGTGCTGCTCAACTTCGGCATGGGCATCTTCACCAACGTCGGCAAGCAGCCGGCGCTGGTGCTGGCCATGTGCGCCGCCTACCTAGTGTGCCGGCGCTGGGCGCCGCGCTACGCCGTGCTGATGGTGATGGCCGTGGCGGTCGCCATGGCCGCCGGCCTGGGCCTCGTGCAGGTCGACCAGCTCGA
Source organism: Achromobacter insuavis (assembly GCF_902859645.1). GTDB lineage: Bacteria > Pseudomonadota > Gammaproteobacteria > Burkholderiales > Burkholderiaceae_B > Achromobacter > Achromobacter insuavis. The sequence goes on from NZ_CADIJR010000005.1 coordinate 2,574, forward strand.
CTGGCACCTGACCGAATTCGTCTGGACCACGCCCGTCTTCAGCATGCAGGCCGCGGTCAGCCTGGGCGTGCCGCTGTTCGTGGTGGCGATGGCCTCGCAGAACCTGCCCGGCCTGGCCATCCTGCAGGCCGCCGGCTATCGCCCGCCGGCCTCGCGGCTGGTCGCCGCCACCGGCTTCCTGGGCCTGCTGGCCGCGCCCTTCGGCGCCCACAGCGTCACGCTGGGCGCGATCAGCGCGGCCATCTGCACCGGCCCCGAGGCGCACGCCGAGCCGTCCAAGCGCTACATCGCCGCGGCCACCTACGGCGTCAGCTACTTCGCGCTGAGCATCGTCGCCGGCGCGGTCGCGGTGTTCTTCCAGGCTTTGCCGGCCGCGCTGCTGGCGGCCCTGGCGGGCCTGGCGCTGCTGGGCACCATCATGGGCGGCATGGCCGCCGCCATGGCCAATCCGCAGCGGCGCGAAGCCGCGCTCATCACGCTGCTGGCGACGGCGTCGGGCTTCAGTTTCTGGGGGATCGGTTCGGCCTTCTGGGGCCTGGTGGCAGGCCTGCTGGCCCACACCGTCTTTGAATTCAAGCGCAAGCAGGCGGCCTGAAGCGGGTCTCGCCCCGCGTTGAGCGCGGCGCCTGGCCGCGCCGGGTCAGTCCGGCCAGGCGGTCACCGGCGTGTCCGGATGCACCTTCATGATGCGGCACGGCACCTGCACGAAATTCGAGATCCAGGCGGCGGCCAGCTCGCCCTCGTCGACCACGTCGATGACCTGCTCGCCGACCTTCATGCTGTAGCGCACGCTGTCGTCGTCCTCGATCACGTCCAGCGGAATATCCATGCGCAGCATGCCCGGCGCGCGCAGCACCAGGTAGCCCAGGCGCAATTCCACCGTCACGTCGGCCAGCCGCGGGCACAGCTCGCGATTGAGCCATTGGCCCGAATCATTGGCGACCAGCCACTGCCGGTGATAGGCGGCGGCTTCGGCCTGTTCCGTGTGGCCGCACTGGGCGATGGGCTGGAAGGCGGCGCTCATTTGCCCAGCAGGCCCTTGAGCGCCTTGTCCACGGCCGCGCCGCCCTTGCCCTTGCCGGTCACGGCTTCGCGCAGCTTGTTTTCCAGGCTGCGCTTGAGGATGCCGGCGATGGCGTCCTTCCACAGCAGCGTGTAGGTGGGCTTCTCGAACGGACCGCGCACGTGCACCGGAATCGTCACGTCCTTCAGGTCGATCAGTTCCTTGCCTTCGGGGTCAGCGGCCGGATTGACGACGCGCGCGCGCGCCACCAGGTCCAGCTCGTTCTTGACGAAGTCGATGGTGGCCGGCTCGCCCTGCGTCACGCGCAGCAGCGGCGACACGACGTTCAGGCGCTTGACGCTCGCCACGCCCTTGGTGAAGGCCAGGTCGGCATCCATTTCCGAGAACGCGGTCTGCTTGCTGGTGTCGGCCGCCACCGTTTCGTCCTGCGACTCGGGCTTGAGCGCGGCCTTCAGTTCGCGCAGCGTCTGCGTCAGGTTGATGCCCTTGACCGCGCCATCGCGCAGCCGCACCTGCAGCGTGCCGCCCAGGCCGCTCTTCATGGCATAGGCGTTGGCGCCGGCGGTCTTCAGGTCCAGCGCCAGGCTGCCCGTGCCGCTCAGCACGTTGCGCTGCGCCAGGTCCATCAGCAGCGGCTCGATCGAAATGCCGGCCAGCGACATCTTGGTCGCCAGCTGGTTGCCCTGCGCCGCGTCCACCGACAGCGCGCCGGCCAGCTTGCCGCCGTACAGGCCGGCGGTCAGGCTGGAGATGTCGAGCTTGCCGCGATCGAGCTTGACGGCGGCGGCGACGTCATCGGCCTTCAGGCCGCGCACCACCAGCTTGCCGACCTTGAGCGTGCCGTTCACGCTCGGGCCGACCAGCGCCGACAGGTTGATCGAATCGTCCGCGGGCGCGGCCGGCGCAACCGGCTTGTTTTCGTCCTTCTTGCCGTCGGCGGGCGGCTTGGCCGGCGCGGCGGCAGCCGCCGCCGGCGGCACCAGCTTGTCCAGGTCCAGCGTGTCCACCGCCAGCGCGAAGTTCACCTGCGGCGCGTCGCTCAGCTTGGCGATGTCGGCGGTCAGGTCGAACTTGCCGCCTTCGAGCACGGCGTTGATCTTGCTGCTGGCCGTGTCTTTCAACAGGTCGACGTTGAGGCTGCCGATCACGGGAATCTGCAGGCTGCCCTTGGGCAGGCCCGGGTCGGTGATGTTGACGTCGCCGCGCAGGCCCGCCAGGCCGCCCTGGCGCTGCAGCAGGTTCAGCGACAGCGGCGAGGCGAAGGTCAGCTTGACCACGCGCTCGCCCTTCTTGGATGTGCTGTCGAGCTTGGCTTCCTTGATGTCGAGCTCGGTGGCGTTGCCGCTGATGCCGTTCAGGCCGAAGCTGGCGTCCAGGCCGCTGATGCGCACGCGGCCGGTCAGCGCCTCGCCCGTGGCCTGCGTCGGCGAAATGTTCAGCGCCGGCGCGTCCACGGCGAATTCGAACGGGCCGTCGGCCACGCCGCCCTTGGCGCGCACCGCCAGCTTCTCGATCTGCAACTGGCTCTTGTGCGGGTCGATCGACAGCTTGGGCATGGCCACGCTGGCGTCGACGTTGGTGGCGCGCGCGGCCGGGTCGGTCACGTCGCCCTGGAACACGACTTCCAGGCCGGCCACGTCCAGCGCCGACTTCTGGCCGTTGAACGCCAGGTTGCCGCGCACCGCCAGGCTCTTGGCCTCGGCGCCCGGCAGCTTGCCGTCCATGCGCAGGTCGAGTTTCTGCGCCGCGTAGCGCTTGGCGGACGGATCCAGCGTCAGCAGCGCCTGGCCGGTCAGATTGGCGTCGATGCGCGGATTGCCGCCTTCCAGGCGCGCCGTCAGGCGCACATCGAAGGGCTGGTTGAAGGTGACGCGGCCGGTGTTGGCGTTGATCTTGGTCACGGCCACGGCCATGCCCGACATCTCGTCCTGCAGCAGCACCTCGCCGTCCTTCAGGTCGAGGCCGGCGATGTCGATCTGCATGTTGTTGCGCGACGGCGGCAGCGTGCCGCTGGTCAGGGCCTGCGCGGCGGTCTGCGCCGCCCCCGCGAGGGCCTCGGCGGGATTGGCGGGCGTGGCCACCACGGGCGCGGTGCCGCCCACCAGGTTGCTGAAGTTGAACTGGCCGTCCTTGCCGCGCACCACGCGCGCCTTGAAGCCGCTGATGGCGACATGATCGACCACGAAGCTGTTGGACAGCAGCGGCCACACGGCCACCGCCAGGCGGGTGCTCTCGATGGAGGCGAAGGTCTCGGTGCTATTGACCTCGGACAGCGACACGCCCTGCACCGACAGGCCGATGCGCGGGAACAGCGACAGCTCGATCTCGCCGTCGATCGTGAGCGTGCGGTGATAGCGTTCCTGGACCAGCTCTTCGAGCTTGTACTTGTACGCGTTGGGGTCGAACGTCAGCAAAAAGATGGCCAGGCCAACGACGGCCACGACAACCAACACCACCAGGCCTATCAGAATGCGCTTGAACCACGTTTTCATTGCCGCCCCGTCGGTACCTCGACTGGTAATCCTAGAATGCCACCCGCCGCGCCTGGCGCGGGAATGGCGCTTTGCCGTCGCGCCGGACGCGCGGCTTCATGATTTGTCCGTCTTCGATCGCATGCCGCCGCGTGCGTCAGGCCGGGGGCCGATACGCCAAGCGGAGAGGGACTGCCATGGAAAGACCTGCTGAAGACGCCGGCATGACCAGCGTGCACATACCGCTATCGTAACAAATCGGGCCCGCCTGCGCGCCAGGCCTGAAACTGACGGTTTTCTGTCTCGGCGATTGTAGGACTAGAATTATTGATCCATCAATAATTGATCCGTCCAACAATGCCCGCCCCCGCCCCCAGCACCCCTTATTCACCCGGCCAGGTGCTTCCCTTCCGGCAGACCCTGCTCGCCATGCTGGGCATGTGCTTCGTCATGATGATGGTCGCCATCGACCAGACCGTGGTGGGCACCGCGCTGCCCACCATCGTGGCCGAGCTCAAGGGCTTCGAGCTGTATGCCTGGGTGGCGACCTCGTACCTGCTGACCTCCGTCATCACCGTGCCGATCTTCGGCCGGCTGGGCGACTACTACGGCCGCAAGCCCTTCGTGGTGGCGGCGATCGTGCTGTTCACCCTGGCCTCGGTGCTGTGCGGCGCCGCCGACAGCATGTTCACGCTGGTGCTGGCGCGGGCCCTGCAGGGCGTGGGCGGCGGCATGCTGGTGGGCACCGCCTTCGCCTCCATTCCCGACCTGTTCCCGGACCCGCACGTGCGGCTGCGCTGGCAGGTCATGCTCAGTTCGGCCTTCGGCATCGCCAACGCGGTCGGCCCGACGCTGGGCGGCGCGCTGACCGAGCACTACGGCTGGCGCTCGGTGTTCTACGTCAACCTGCCCATCGGCATCCTCGGCCTGTGGTTCGTGGCGCGCTACCTGCCGCACCTGCGCAACCACACCGAGGGCAAGGTGCGCCTGGACTGGCAGGGCGCGCTGCTGATCGCCGTCGCGCTCGGCGGCCTGCAGCTGCTGGTGGAGCTGCTGCCCAAGCAAGGCCTGAGCGCCACCATCGTGCTGCTGGGCGTCGGCAGCATCGCCGCCTTCGGCCTGCTGTACTGGTGGGAACGCCGCTGCCCGCATCCGCTGCTGCCGTTCGACATGTTCCGCAACCGCGGCCTGGCCACGCTGTTCACGCTGGCGCTGCTGGTCGGCGTGACCATGTATTCGCTGCTGTTCTACGCGCCGCTGCTGCTGCAGGGCGGCTTCGGCCTGTCGCCGCAGGACGCCGGCCTGCTGATCACGCCGCTGGTGGTCTTCATCACCGTCGGCAGCATCATCAACGGCCGCATCATCACCCGCATCCGCAACCCCAACCGCATGCTGTACGCGGGCTTCCTGCTGATGGCGCTGTCCTGCCTGGGAATCGTCACCACCCACAACTACACCGCGCACTGGCTGATCGCCGGCTACATGCTGATGGCCGGCCTGGGCATGGGCTTCATCATGCCCAACCTGACCGTGTTCGCGCAGCAGACCGCCGGGCGCACCCACCTGGGCATCGCCACCGCGCTGCTGCAATCGCTGCGCATGATCGGCGGCATGCTCGGCACCGCCGTGGTCGGCACCATGGTCAACCACAGCTACTTCAGCGGCGTCGAATCGACGCTGCGCGGCGCCTCGGCGCGCTGGCTACCGCAGCTGGACGACCCGCAGATGCTGGTCAATCCCGAGGCCCAGACGCAGTTCCTGGCACAATTGGCGCATCAAGGCCAGGATGGAGCGTCGCTGATCGAGATCGCGCGCGTGGCGCTGGTCAGCGCCATCCACGAAGGGCAACTCATCGCCCTGGCGGTCGCGGTGCTGGCGCTCTGGTGCGTGCGGCGCGTCCCCCTGGTGCAATTGGCGCGCGTCTCCAAACCGGAGCCCGCCAGCGTCGGAGAGTAGCTTTTGCCCAAACAACAACAGGGCCTGCAGGTCATCCAGCACATGGGCCAGACCTACCGCGTCATGCAGAGCGCCTTCAGCGGCCAGGTCGGCCACGCGCTGCCGCGCTGGCGCATCCTGCTGGCGCTGCATGAAAACGGCCAGTGTTCGCAGAAGCACCTGGCCGAACGCTGCCGCCTCGATCCCGCCTCGCTCACCCGCCAGCTGCAGGCGATGCAGAAGCTCGGCTGGATCGCGCGCGCGGTCGACGCGCAGGACAATCGCCTGACCAACGCCCGCCTCACGCCCGCCGGCCAGGCCGTGGTCGACGAGGCCCTGCCCAAGCGGGCCGCCTTCTTCGACGAATCGCTCAAGGGCCTGTCGGCCACCGACATCGACACGCTGAACCGCGTGCTGAACGTGCTGGAAGAGAATTTCCTGCGCGCCGCCAGCGGCAACAAGGGCGAGTAACCACGCCCAGGGCCGCCCAGGGCAGCCCGCCAACGGTCGCGACCAAAGCCATCCCCCCGTGCCGCTACGCGCGGGCAAAGCCCCGCCATTCGTCCGTGCCATTGACACCCGGAAAGGTTATTGAATAACATTCAATTAATCTATTGATTGTTATTTCATCTTGCCGGAATCCCCGCATGCCTTCTGACCTCCTGCTTCGCGCCGTGCTGATCGGCGTCGGCGCCACCCTCGTCATGGATCTGTGGGCGCTGCTGCTCAAGCGCCTGTTCAACGCGCCGTCGCTGGACTACGCCATGGTCGGCCGCTGGATCGGCCACCTGCCGCGCGGCCGCCTGACCCATCCCGGCATCGCGCGCTCGGCGCCCATCGCGGGCGAACGCGCCATCGGCTGGATCGCCCACTACGCCATCGGCGTCCTGTTCGCCCTGCTGCTGCTGGCGCTCTGGGGCCCGGCCTGGGCCGCGCGGCCGACGCTGCTGCCGGCGCTGATCGTCGGCATCGCCACGGTCGCGGCGCCATTCCTGATCCTGCAACCCGGCATGGGCGCCGGCATCGCGGCCTCGCGGATGCCGAAACCCGGCGTGGCGCGGCTGCGCAGCCTGATGGCGCATGCGTCGTTCGGCGTCGGGCTGTACCTGGCGGGATGGCTGGTCGCGGCATGCCTGGACGCCTGAGACGCCGCGCCTCGGCGCGCGGGCTCAGGTGCATGGGCATCTTTGCCCCGCGCTTCCCGCCGCCGCGCACGGCTTGGCCGCGCTCGCGTTTTGCCAATTCCGCCAAGGGCTTTTAAAGTAACGGCCTGAACTCCATCCATCGAGGTATTCGTCCCATGCGCCATTGATGCCGCCGTCGCAATGACGGCCAGTCTCCACCCGCCCCCGTTCGCAGGGGGAGTTCCTGGCATCCCTGGAAGCATCACGCATGACGACTCCCTATCTCACGCTCGAAAGCGTGTCGTACCTGCTGCCCGATGGCAGCCCGCTTTTTTCCGGACTCGACGAAACCTTCGACCAACGCCCCACCGGCCTGGTCGGGCGCAATGGCGCCGGCAAGACCGTGCTCGCGCGGATCCTGGCCGGCCAGTTGCCGCCGTCGAACGGGCGTTGCCTGCGATCGGGCAGCGTCTTCTACCTGGCGCAGCAGGTCTCCCTGCCCGCCGGCGCCACGGTCGCCAGCCTGGCCGGCGTGCAAACGACGCTGGACGCCCTGGCGCGCATCGAAGCCGGCAGCAGCGCGCCGGAAGACTTCGAGCGCGTCGGCGACCGCTGGGACATCCGCCAACGCCTGCGGCAAGTGCTGGAACGCGACGGCCTCGGCCACCTCGACGCCGCGACGCCCGCCAGCGCCCTGAGCGGCGGCGAAGCCATGCGCGTGGCGCTGGTCAGCGCCCTGCTGTCCGAGGCCGACTTCCTCATCCTCGACGAACCCAGCAATCACCTGGACCGGCCCAACCGGCAGGCGCTGATCGACCAGTTGCGCCATTGGCCGCGCGGCCTGCTGGTCGTCAGCCATGACCGGCAACTGCTCGACACCCTGGCGCGCATCGTGGAGCTCTCATCGCTGGGCCTGCGCGGCTACGGCGGCAACTACAGCGCCTATGCCGCGAGCAAGGCGCTTGAACGATCGAATGCCCTGGAGCGGCTCGAACACCACAAGCTCGAACGCCGGCGCGAAGAACAGGCCATGCAAGCGCAGCGCGAGCGGCAGGAACGCCGCCAGGCGCGCGGCCAGCGGCATGGCAAGGAGGCCAACCAGGCCAAGATCCTGCTCGACCGGCAAAAGGGCCGCAGCGAGGACTCGGCCGGCAGGCTGCGGCAGCAACATGCCGCCGCCCACGAACGCCTCGCCCAGGCCGTGCGCGACGCCGCGGCGCAGGTGGAAAAGGACGCCGACATCTCGCTGCATGCCCTGCCCGTCGCGCAGGCGGCGCAGCGGCGCGTGGCGGAGCTGGACGCCGTCACGTTGCCCTTCATCGCAGGCCCCACCCGCCACGTCGACCTGCTGCTCGGCGGCCAGCAACGCATCGCGGTCACCGGCCCGAATGGGTGCGGCAAGTCGACCTTGCTCAAGGTGCTGGCGGGCCTGCTCGCGCCCCTGTCGGGCGAGCGCAAGGGCGCGTCCGAATGCGTCTATCTCGACCAGCGCCTGACCGACCTGGTCTCGGATCGGCCCGTGCTCGAACAACTGCAAGCGGTCAACGCCGCCCTCGACGAAGGCGAACTGCGCATGCGACTGGCGCACCTCGGCCTGGACGCGCGCAAGATCACGGCGCCAAGCGGCGCGCTCAGCGGCGGCGAACGCCTGAAGGCGGCGCTGGCCTGCGCGCTCTACGCCGATCCGCCGCCGCGGCTATTGCTGCTGGACGAACCGAGCAATCACCTCGACCTGCCCTCCACGCTCGCGCTGGAAAGCATGCTGCGCGGTTACCCAGGCGCCCTGGCGGTGGTGTCGCACGACGACGCGTTCCTGGACAGCCTCGCGCTCACGGATCGGCTGCACGCCACGCAACAGGGCTGGCTCCTGGAACCGTGGTGAACGCAATCGACGGCGCCTGACGGCCGGCGGGGCACACCATCGTCCTGCCCGCCGCGCGCGCAGCGGGGCTCGCGCCGCGCCTGCCTTGAACAAGTCTTCTTTTGCGGGCCACGCGGCCCGGCTTGATCCATTTCGCCAGAGATCCGGCATATTCCCTTGGCGCCTCATTTACGAAATGGAAATGCCAATCAATGGCATTGCTTTTCAAGTTTCAAGGGATCCCTTCATGCACCCACATCCGTCTGGCTCGTCCGTCCTGCTCGGCCTGATTGCCCTGGCCCTGGCATCGGCCCCCGCCCAAGCGCGGCAGCCGGACGCCGGCGCCACGGCCTCGCCCGCCCCGGCCACGCTGCCCGCCATCGAAGTGACCGGGCAGACCGACGAACCCACCGAGACGACACGCGCCTATACCGTTCCCGCCACCCGCGCCTCGACGGGCCTGACCCTGAGCCCCAAGGAAACCCCCCAGTCCGTGTCGGTGGTCACGCGCCAGCAGATGGACGACCAGGGCATGCAGTCCATCGGCGACGTCCTGGGCAGCACCACCGGCATCACTTTCGTCGAGCTGGACAACGGCGGGCGCACCACCTACCGGTCCCGCGGATTCGACATCACCAACTACAAGGTCGATGGCCTGTCGATCATCGGCGGATCCTCGTTCAACGGCGGCGGCAGCGGCGCGATCAACATGGACCTCTACGACCGCGTCAGCATCGTGCGCGGCGCGAACGGCTTGATGGGCGGCATCGGCGATCCCTCCGCCACCGTCGACCTGTTGCGCAAGCGCCCTGGCCGCACGCTCGGCGCGAGCCTGATCCTGCGCACCGGCAGCTGGAACAAGAAGAATGCCGTCGGCGACATCAACATACCGCTGGCGGCGGACGGCCGCGTCCGCTCGCGCCTGGTGTTCAGCGGCGAGAACTCCGACGGATTCCGCGACCGCTCGGGCATCGAGCGGCAGGGGTTCCTGGCCAGCGTCGCCATGGATGTGACCGCCCGCACGCAGGTGGGGCTGGGCTTCCAGTACGAACACAGCATCTTCCACGGCGCCTCCTGGGGCGCCAACGTGCCCGCCTGGTTCGCGGACGGCTCGCCGACCCATTTCCGCCGCAGCCTCAACCTCGCGGCGGACTGGAGCAAGAGCGACATGGAAGCGAAGACGCTGTTCGCCTCGCTCGACCATCGCTTCGACAACGACTGGAAGCTGCGCGCCGACTATGCCCACACCTCGCGCGCGGACCTGAGCAACAAGGGCGCCATCAAGGTCAACAACGGCAAGGTCCGCTGGCCCCATTGGAAGCAGGACGGCAGCGGCGCCTACCTCAATGCCATCCACTCGGAAACGGAAGGCGAAACCGACGCCTTCTCGCTGGATCTGTCGGGCCCGCTGGAACTGCTCGGACGCCGGCATGAACTGCTCGTCGGCCTGAACGGCTCCCGCATGGACGAACCGTCCTGGACCTTCAACAGCAGCAACTGCAGCATCGATGGCATCGCCGGCTTCAAGGGCCGCTGCCAATACCGCACCGAGTTGCCCGTGGCGGATTGGCGCGCCTGGCGCGGCGACGAATACGGCAACATCCGCGCGTTCCGCACCGACGCCCGCCGCGTCACCCGGACAACGCTATATGGCGGCTACGTCGCGGGCCGCTTCGAGCTCGCCGACGACCTGACCCTGATCACCGGGCTGCGCCGCAGCGTCTACCAGATCCACAGCGACAACTACAACGCGGCGGGTGTCCGCGGGGCGCGCACCGGCGAAAACGCCGCCCACGCCTGGACGCCCTACTACGGCCTGGTCTATGGGCTGACACCGAACTACTCGGTCTACGCCAGCTACACCGATGTCTTCACGCCGCAGACCGGCAAGAACGAAGGCGGCGACACCCTCAAGCCCATCACGGGCGCGAGCTACGAGGCCGGCATCAAGGGCGAATGGTTCAATGGCGCGCTCAATGCCGCCGTGTCGGCATTCCGCAGCCTGCAGAAGAACGTCGCCCTGAAAGACGGCGACAGCTTGACGCCCGATGGCGACCAGGCCTACCGGCCCGGCACCGGCGTCATCGTCAAGGGCGTCGACGCCGAAATCGCCGGCGCCATGACCGCCGCATGGAACGTCTATCTGGGCTACACCTACCTGGACGTCGGCAACAACGACACCGCCGACCGTCCCGACCCGCGCCATCTGCTGCGGCTGAACACCACCTACCGGCTGCAGGGAATGCTGCGGGGGCTGACCATCGGCGGCGGCCTGACCTGGCAAGGCAAGACGGTGTCCGAGCCCTATCCCGGCCAGCCGGATGGCCACGGCGGCTTCGACAGCTCGCCGATTCCGCTGAAGGGCTATGCGCTGTTCAACGCGATGGCGCGCTACGACATCAACCGCCATCTGTCGGCCATGCTCAACGTCAGCAACCTGTTCGACAAGACCTACTATCGGCAGTATGGGTTCTATAACGGCTTGATCTACGGCGAGCCGCGGCGGGTGACGTTGAGCCTGCAGGCGAAGTTCTAAATGAACGGGGCAGGCCCTTGTTGCCAAGGGCCTGCCCCGTTCACATTCATGAAGCGCGACCGAACGCGCTTGGGAACAACGATCAGACGTTGAACAAGAAATTCATCACATCGCCATCCTGCACGATGTATTCCTTGCCTTCCGCCCGCATCTTGCCCGCTTCCTTGGCGCCCTGCTCGCCCTTGTAGGCGATGTAGTCTTCATACGCGATGGTCTGCGCGCGGATGAAGCCGCGTTCGAAGTCGGTGTGGATCACGCCCGCGGCCTGGGGCGCGGTGGCGCCGATCGGCACGGTCCAGGCGCGTACTTCCTTCACGCCGGCGGTGAAGTAGGTCTGCAGGCCGAGCAGCTTGAAGGCGGCGCGGATCAGGCGGTTCAGGCCCGGTTCTTCCATGCCCATGTCCGACAGGAAAGCCTGGCGGTCGGCGTCGTCCAGGTCGACGATTTCCGATTCGATGGCGGCGCAGATGGCGACCACCGGCGCGTTGCGGGCGGCGGCGAATTCGGTCAGGCGGTCCAGCAGCGGGTTGTCGGTGAAGCCGTCGTCGGCCACGTTGCCCACGTACATCGCGCGCTTGGCGGTGATGAAGCAGAGCTGGGCGATGTCGGCCTTTTCCTCAGTGGACAGGTCGAGCGCGCGGATCGGCTTGGCTTCGTTCAGCTGCGCCACGCACTTTTCCAGCACGGCGACCAGGCGCTGCGATTCCTTGTCGCCGGAACGCGCGGTCTTCTGGTGGCGTTGCAGGGCCTTTTCGGCGGTCTGCAGGTCGGCCAGCGCAAGTTCGGTTTCGATGACTTCGATGTCGGCGATCGGGTCGACCTTGCCGGCCACGTGGATCACGTTGGGATCCTCGAAGCAGCGCACCACGTTGACGATGGCGTCGGTTTCACGGATGTGCGAGAGGAACTGGTTGCCCAGGCCTTCGCCCTTGCTGGCGCCCGCCACCAGGCCGGCGATGTCGACGAACTCGACCGTGGCCGACAGGATGCGCTCGGGCTTGACGATCTCGGCCAGCTTCTGCAGACGCGGATCCGGCACCTCGACCACGCCGACATTCGGCTCGATGGTGCAGAACGGATAGTTCTCGGCGGCGATGCCGGCGCGGGTCAGAGCGTTGAAGAGTGTCGATTTGCCAACGTTGGGCAGGCCGACGATGCCGCATTGCAGAGCCATGGGAATCCTGTGTAAGTACGGTATTGATCGTTAACGTTCTAGTTTACCCCGCCGGGCGACGCGCCATGATGACCGCGCCCAGGGGGACGGACGGCTCAACCGGCCGCCGTGGGAGCCCAGCGCATCACGGCCCAGATCAGCAAAATGGGGCCGGCGTTGAACATGGCGTGCAGCGCGATCGCCGCGCCGATGCCCCGGCGGATGCGGATCCAGCCCAGCACCAGGCCGGTGACCCATTGCGGCAGCACCAGCAGCGGCAGCAGCCAGTACGGCGTGTGATTGAAGACGAAGTTGGTCAGGTGCACGGCGGCGAAGGTCAGCGCCACCAGGTGGAAGACCCAGCCGAAGTGCTTCAGGTAATGGCGCCGCCAGGCGGTGTTCCAGCCCTTGAGCGGCTCCGAACGCGGGCGCAGCGACCAGCAGGCCAGCAGCACGAAGGCGGCCAGCAGCAGGCCGGTCCAGATGCGCGGCCCGTACAGCACCACCGGCAGCAGCGCCGGGCACAGCCACAGCGCCTGCTTGGGCCGGCGCAGGCCATAGCGGAACAGCATTTCCTCGACCAGCGGGGCCCAGATCACCGCCGTCAGCCAGGGGATGTTGGCCGGGTCCAGCCGATGCGTGACGCCGCCGGCGCCGGCCGCGGCGACCGCCACCGGCCCCAGGGCGAACAGATTGATCAGCCACAGCACCGCGGCCCAGGCCAGCAGGCGTCCGGGGCCGACGCCCGGCCACCAGTCCGACACCCAACCGATCGCCGGCGTGCGGCCAGGCAGGCGGCGCGCCGGATGCGGATGGCGCACGAAGCGCCAGAAGTCCGCCAGCTCGCTGCGGAAACGCAGCTTGCGCGGTTCGGCGAAAGCCGGAGCGCCGTCCATCAGGCGTCGTTGCCGCTGTGCAACTGGCGGGTGGCCAGCGCGAAGTCGCCAGCCAGCATGGCGGGCACCACGGCGCGGCAGCGGTCGATGACCGCCTCGATCTCCTTCTGTTCCTCGCGGCGCGGCGGATGCAGCACGAAGTCCGCCACCTGCTGCGCCAGGCCGAGCGTGCGCGGATGGCCGATGCCGATGCGCAGGCGCCAGAAGTTCGGGCTGCCCAGCGCGGCCTGGATGTCCTTCAGGCCGTTGTGGCCGGCGTGGCCGCCACCCTGCTTGAGTTTCACCTGGCCCGGCATCAGGTCGAGTTCGTCGTGCAGCACCAGCACCTGCTCCGGCGTCAGCTTGTAGAAGCGCGCCAGCGCCCCGACCGCCTGGCCGGAACGGTTCATGTAGGTGTTGGGCTTGAGCAGCAGGACGTTGTCGGCCCCCAGGCGGGATTTGGCCACCATGCCGAAGAACGACTTCTCCAGCGCGAACGAAGCGCGCAGGTCGTCCGCCAGGTGGTCGGCCAGCCAGAAGCCCGCGTTGTGGCGGGTGGTTTCGTAGTCGGGACCGGGGTTACCCAATCCCACGATGAGGCGTATGGGAATAGACATGATGGGGGGTGTTTAAACCAAAAAACCCTGCGCATGCAAATGCACACGCAGGGTTTCGGGCGCAAGCCGCGGGAAAGCCGAAGCTTTCCGGCAGGACTTAGGCGGCGGGAGCAGCCGGAGCGGCGTCGGCGTCGTCGGCGGCAGCGCCACCCTTGACGACAGCGGCGGCCAGCAGCGGGTTCTCTTCACCACCGTGCGGGACGTAGGTCACGCCCATCGGCAGCTTGATGTCGGCCAGGTGGATCGAAGCGCCGGCCAGGATGTCGGCCAGGTTGACTTCGATGAACTGGGGCAGCGCCGACGGCAGGCAGGTGATTTCCAGTTCGGTGGCGACGTGGCTGATGATCGCGCCGCTCAGCTTGACGGCCGGCGAGACTTCAGCGTTCACGAAGTGCAGCGGCACCTTGGTGCGCAGCGCCTGGTTGGCGTCGACGCGCTGGAAGTCCACGTGCAGGACTTGCGGCTTGTAGGCGTGCCATTGAACCGAACGCAGCAGGACCTGTTCGTCCTTGGCGCCTTCGAGCTGCATTTGCAGGATCGAAGCGTGGAATTCTTCCTTGCGCAGGGCGTGGTAGATCTCGTTGTGGTCGAGTTCGATGTTCAACGGGGCAGCCGTACCACCATAGACAATGGCGGGAACGCGGCCCGCGCGGCGCAGGCGGCGGCTCGCACTCGAACCCTGGACGCTACGCGCAGTGGCAGTAAATTTCATGGAAAACTCCAAAAACAAAAATTGGCGAAGCGGACTTCGCCGGTTGTGATCACGGCGCACAACAGGTGCGCCGTGTTGCTTGCGTCTTGCCGCGACCAGCAAGACACAAAAAACGGGGAGGCTGGCGTCAGTCGACGAACAGCGAGCTGACCGATTCCGCGTTCGAGATACGCAGGATGGTCTCGCCCAGCAGCGCGGCGCACGAAAGCTGGCGGATCTTGCCGCTGGCCTGGCCTTGCTCGGAGAGCGGAATGGTGTCGGTGACGACCAGTTCGTCCAGTTCCGACGCCTCGATGCGGTCGATGGCGCCGCCCGACAGCACGGGGTGCGTGCAATAGGCGTAAACGGCGCCGGCGCCGCGGTCCTTCAGGGCCTGGGCCGCCTTGCACAGCGTGCCGGCGGTGTCGACCATGTCGTCCATGATGATGCAGGTGCGGCCGTCGACTTCACCGATGATGTTCATCACTTCCGACACGTTGGCGCGCGGACGACGCTTGTCGATGATGGCCAGGTCGGCTTCGAGCTGCTTGGCCAGCGCGCGGGCCCGCACCACGCCGCCGATGTCCGGGGACACGACGACCAGGTTCGAGAAATTGCGGCGCCAGATGTCACCCAGCAGGATCGGGCCCGCGTAGATGTTGTCCACGGGAATGTCGAAGAAACCCTGGATCTGGTCGGCGTGCAGGTCCATCGTCAGGACGCGGTCGACGCCAGCCACTTGCAGCATGTTGGCCACGACCTTGGCCGAGATCGCGACGCGCGCCGAACGCGGGCGGCGGTCCTGGCGGGCGTAGCCGAAATAGGGAATCGCGGCGGTGATGCGGCCGGCCGAAGCGCGGCGCAGGGCATCGACCATCACCATGATTTCCATCAGGTTGTCATTGGTAGGCGCACAGGTGGGCTGCAGGACGAAGACGTCCTTGCCGCGCACGTTTTCGTTGATCTCGACCATCACCTCGCCGTCGGAGAAGCGACCGACGGTCATCTTGCCCAGGGACATATCGAGGTGGTTGACTACGTCCACGGCCAGCCGAGTATTGGCCGTGCCCGTGAAGATCATGAAGCTATCGTTTGCCATGATGGATGATGCGATGGTCGTTTCGAGACACTAACGAGGTGATGCGAGAACCTGCTGAAACCGGAAAATAAAAAAGCTGCTGAACCCGGGCCAGTGTCTTACAGGCGTGTTCAACAGCTTTGTTATGTATTCGGTTGGCTGGGGAGGAAGGATTCGAACCTTCGCATGCCGGAATCAAAATCCGGTGCCTTAACCAGCTTGGCGACTCCCCAACTATCTTGCAATCCAATTCCGCAACGGATGTTCAGTCAACCCAGGACATGCCTGCACTAACCGGAACCGTGGATGCGTTGTGCTGTTTAATTCAACAGCGCCGCGCATTGTAGCGGTAATTTCCGTTTTCGCCAAAACGGCCTCCGAAAGTTCGGAAAACTCGGCGTACAAACACGCGCCAGATCCCGACATGCGAACTTGGGTTCCCGTGTCTTTCAACACACCCTGCTCTGCAAGCCACCGCGATGCCCTGAGAACCTCAGGATAAAGACGGTAGACCACCGGCTCCAAATCATTTTTCCCGAAGGAAAATGTAGGCGAAGCAAGAAAGTCCGCTATTGTGATGTAAGAAGAATCCCTTGTCAAATCGGGTGCGGAAAAAATTCCAACGGTCGGCACGCTCGCGTCCGGCTGCGCCACCAGATAGGCCCGCGCCGGCAGGTCCAGCGCCGTCAGTTTTTCGCCCACGCCCTCGGCAAAAGCGGACTGGCCGAACACGAACACCGGCACGTCCGCGCCCAGCGGCAGCGCCAGGTCCATCAGCTCGCGCCGCGACAGGCCGGTGCCCCACAGGCGATTCAACGCGATCAGCACGGTGGCCGCGTCGCTCGATCCGCCGCCCAGTCCGCCGCCCTGCGGAATGCGCTTTTCCAGCGCGATCTGCGCGCCCTGGCGCGTGCCGGTGGCCTGTTGCAGCGCGCGGGCGGCGCGCAGGGTGAGATCGTCCTGTTCCGACACGCCGGGCAATTCCGTGGCGCGGCTGATGACGCCATCGGCGCGCGCCTCGAAATGCAGCGTGTCGCACAGGTCGATGAAGCGGAAAGCGGTCTGCAGCAGATGGTAGCCGTCGGGACGGCGGCCCACCACGTGCAGGAACAGGTTCACCTTGGCGGGCGCGGGTACGTCGTAGAGAGTCACGGCGGATCGGGAAAAAGGACGATTGCGTCGATTTTAGCGATCCGCCGGACACGGCGGCGCCAGGCGCGGCAAAGAAGGACCGTCGGCACGGCCCCGGATCAGGCGATCTGCGGCGCGACGCGGCCGGCCAGGCGCTCGGCCGGCGCCTCGATCACCTGCCCCTCCGGCAGCTTGAACACGGCCACGGCGCCCGCCAGCTGGCGCGCCTGCTCTTCGAGCGCGCCGGCCGCGGCGGCGGCCTGCTCCACCAGCGCGGCGTTCTGCTGCGTCACGCCATCCATCTGCGTGACGGCGCGGTTGACCTGGTCGATGCCGGTGGCCTGCTCTTCCGACGCGGCGGAGATTTCGCCCATCAGGCTGGTCACGCGCTGCACCGAATCGACGATCTCGCGCATGGTGGCGCCCGCGGTTTCGACCTGCTCGGAACCGACGCCGACCTTCTGCGCCGAGTCCTCGATGAGCTGCTTGATTTCCTTGGCGGCGGCGGCGCTGCGCTGGGCCAGCGTGCGCACCTCGCTGGCGACCACGGCAAAGCCCTTGCCCTGCTCGCCGGCGCGCGCGGCTTCCACGGCCGCATTGAGCGCCAGGATGTTGGTCTGGAAGGCGATGCCGTCGATCACGCCGACGATGTCGGAAATGCGCGACGAGCTGCCCGAGATGGCGCGCATGGTCTCGACCACGCTGGAGACGGCCTCGCCGCCGCGTTGCGCCACGGCGGCCGAGGCGGCGACCATGCGGTTGGCTTCGCGCGCGGTGTCGGCGTTCTGCTTCACCGTGGTGGCCAGCTCTTCCATGCTGGCCGCGGTTTCCTCGAGTGAGGCGGCCTGCTCTTCGGTGCGGCTGGACAGGTCGGCGTTGCCGGACGAGATTTCGCGCGCGCCGACGTTGATCTCATCGACGCCACGGCGCACCGTGGACACCGTGCGCACCAGGCTGTCCTGCATCGCGCGCAGCGCGCTCAGCAGCGCGCCGATCTCGTTGCGGCCGCGATCGGCCACGCGGCGCGTCAGGTCGCCTTCGGCGATGCGGCGGAAGATCTCGCCGGCCTCCAGCAGCGGACGCACGATCATGCGGCGGATCAGCACGTGCGCGCCCACCGCCATCAGCAGGCCCAGCACCAGGATGCCGGCCAGCAGATACGAGAAGATCATGTGGAACAGCGAGATCTCGTCCATCACCTCCTGGCCGGTGGTCTCGGCGCGCTTCATGAAGGCGTCACGCTCGGACACCAGCAGCTCCTGCACCTGCTGCGTGCCCTGCTTGAAATAGGCGTCCATGTCGCCGGCCTCGAGCACTTTGCCGACGCTCTGCAGGTTGTTGCTGAGGTTGGTGTAGGCCTCGATCAGGTCCTTGGAGACGACCTTCTCGTCGGCCGACAGACCGCCTGCAAAGGTCTGGAAGGCGCGGTCGCCCGCGGCGATGCGCTGGCGCGCCAGGCGCAGCGCGGTGGTGTCGCTGGCATTGCCCTGCGCCACGCGCGTGGCGTAGCGGCTCAGGTCGGTGCGCGCCGCCACCAGCGACAGCGCGGCCGTGTTCACGGCGTTGACCTGTTGCGAGGAAAGGCGATAGAGCTGGCCGACGTCCTGATTGGTCTGCCGCAGCGCGACGAAACCCATGCCGCCCACCAGCAGCTGGAAAGTGAAAAACACCGCGATGATCCCCAAGAGCATCGTCGCGATCCGCGTATTCCTGAACATTGGCATTCTCCGTAAAAAAGCGGCGGTGCGATCCGCGACCACCGGCCTTGCATGCCGCGCGCAGGGGTCGCGCGCGCGAGTGTGGAGGAATTATTCAGGTTAAACAGAATCTATCAATCAGTAACAGAGTCGCTTTTGCAACGCTTATTTGCCGATTGAGGCGAAACGGACGTGCTACCGGCAGACGACACAACGGCCCCGAAGGGCCGTCGCGAACGTCACAGACCGGAAGCAATCAGGGCTTGTTGACGACCAACCGCACCATGATGCGGCGGCCGGGCTCCTGGCGCTCGAGCACCAGCATCTGCGGACCGAGCGTGTCATAGCGCGACAACCGCGCGCGCCAGCCGCCCTGCTCGAACGCCACGGGGCGGCCCAGCTCGTCGTTGGAGACGTCGGTGGCCTCGGGCTGGCCCGGCAGCCTGCCGCGCAGCCAGTCGCGCAGGCCGGACACCGGCATGCTGCTGCCCAGGGCGTCTTCGGCCAGGGCGTCGGGGTTGTCGGCCACCAGGCGGGTGCCGTCGGCCTTGGTCAGGCTGGCCGCGCCGGGCTGGCCCTCGACGCGCGCCTCGGTCGAGCCGAGCGGGTTGGTCAGGTCCAGCACATAGCGGCGGCCGTCGTCCGACCAGGAGAAGCCGCCCTGCACGGCATTCTGCTTGCCGCTTTCCTCGTTGACCGTGATGGCGAAACGGCCGATGCGCGAGAAGGCGTCGGCCGAGACGCCCTCGATGGGCTTGGGCGTGGTGGTGCAGGCCGCCAGCGCGAAGGCCAGCAGGGCCAGCAGGGCCCAGCGCATCCAGGCCATGCCGCCGGCCAACCCGCGAGGCGTCGTCGCGACCGCTGCCGTCACAGGCTGACTCCGAGGCGCTTGACGACCTCGAGCACGGTCTTGTTCTTGGGATCCTTGGCCAAGGCGGCGCGCAGCAGTTCGACCGCCTGGTCGCGCTTGCCCTGGGTCCACAGCACTTCGGCCAGATGGGCGGCGATGTCGGCTTCCGGACGCACGCTGTAGGCGCGGCGCAGGTAGTCGGCGGCGGCGACCTGGTCGCCCATGCGGAATTTGACCCAGCCCATGCTGTCCAGGATGAACGGGTCGTTGGGCGACAGTTCCAGCGCCTGGGTGATCAGGTCCAGCGCTTCGGGCAGGCGCTGGTTGTGGTCGGCCAGCGTGTAGCCCAGCGCGTTGTAGGCGTGGGCATGCTCGGGATCGAGGGCGATGACCTGGCGCAGCATGCGTTCGAGGTCGGCCAGGCGGTCCTGGCGCTCGTACAGCATGGCCAGCTCGTACTTGATCTCGACGGTGTCGGGCAGCGCCTGGTCGGCCGCTTCCAGCACCGACACGGCCTGGCCGATGCGGTCGGCATCGCGCAGGATCTGGGCCTTGGTCAGCACGCCCAGGGTGCGCTCTTCCTCGTCCTGGGGCGCGGCGGCGTCGACCATCTTGATGGCGTCGTCGACCCGGCCGGACTTGGCGCGCAGGGCGGCCTGGCGCATGCGCGCCGAGAAGCGCAGCGACGGATCGTCGATGCGGCCCAGTTCGGCGATGGCTTCGTCGTACTGGCCCTGGTCTTCGGCGATGCGCGACAGCAGCACGTGGGCATCGGCCGCGGCGGCGCCGGCGTCGGTGGCGCCCGGCACGATGGCGCGCTGGCGCTGGTTCTGGACGTCCAGGTACTGCTGCAGCAAGGTCTTGGCCTGCGGCAGCTGGCCAGCCTTGTAGGCCAGCTGGGCCTGCATGAAGAGCAGGTCGAAGTCTTCCGGCGAGCGGCGCGACATGGCCTGCAATTCAGCCAGGGCGCCATTGTAGTCGCCGGCGTCGGCCATCTGGCCGGCCAGCATCAGCCGGACCTTGCGGGCGTTGGGATTGCGGTTGATGTAGGCGCGGGCATCGGCCTGCGCGCGCTGCGGGTCGACCTTGGCGCCGTACTCGAGGACGCGCTGGGCGGCCGGTTCGGACTTGGGGTCGGCGGCCAGGGCGGCATGGGCCTCCTGGGAGGCGCGCGGGTAGTCGCCGGCGGCGGAGGCCACGTCGGCCAGCGCCAGGTGGGCGGCGGGCAGCTTGCGCACGCTGTCGCTCAGCGCTTCGTCAAGGATGCGCAGCGCCAGGCGGCGGTCGTTCAGGCGGCTCAGCACGGCCAGGGCCTGGCCGATGGCGGCCGGCTTGTCGCGCGAGGCCTCGATGCGGTTGCGCAGGGCCTGCGACAGCCCCTTGGTCTGGCCGTTGGCGGCGGCCAGCGCCAATTCGGTGGAGCTGGCCTCGAGATCGTTGGGCGACAGGCGGGCCCAGACGCGGGCGGCGTCCAGGGCGCCCGGCAGGTTGCCGCCGGCCAGCTGGAATTCCAGGCCGCGGCGCGCCAGGCGGGGATCGCCGGTGTCGCGCGCCAGGCCGACCATGGTGTTGGCGGCGGTGCCGTACATGCCGCGCTGGGCGGCGATTTCCGACGCCAGGACACGGTAGAAGATGTCGGCGGTCAGCGACACGTAGGGCAGCTGGCCCGGACGCAGGCGGATCACCTCGGTTTCTGGCTGGCGGTTCTGGGGCGCCATGCGGGGGCCGGTCGCATCCCGCGTCCGGCTGTCGGCGGCCTGGGCCTGAGGGGCCAGGGCGGAGGCCAACGCAAGCGCCAGCGCGGCAATCCCGATATTCATTTGTTTGAAAGACGACTTCACGCGGCCCGTCCGGTTGGTGGCACAATCTTCGTACACGCAATTGATGATCTTACACTGGCTCATGCCGGAACTGCCTGAAGTTGAAACCACGCGTCGCGGAATCGACGCCGTCATCACCGGCCGCCCCCTCACGCGGCTGGTCGTCCACGAGTCCCGGATGCGCTGGCCCATCCCGGCCGACCTGCCCGCCCTGGTGGGCGGCCGCACCGTGCTGGAATGCGGCCGCCGCGGCAAATACCTGCTGCTGCGCTTCGACCACGGCACCCAGATCGTGCATCTCGGCATGTCCGGGTCGCTGCGCAGCGTGGCCCCGGGCGAATTCCTGCGCAAGCACGACCACGTCGAATGGATCTTCGACCAGGCCGTGCTGCGGCTGCACGACCCGCGCCGCTTCGGCGCGGTGCTGTGGCACCCCGATGCGGACGGACCGGTCGAAAACCACCCCCTGCTGGCCAAGCTCGGCATCGAGCCGTTCGATCCGCGCTTTGACGGCGCCTGGCTGCACCACCACTTCAAGAACCACGGCGCCGCGATCAAGCAGGTGCTGCTGGCCGGCATGGCGGTGGTCGGCGTGGGCAATATCTACGCCTCCGAAAGCCTGTTCCGCGCCCGCATCAACCCCAAGACCCCGGCCAACAAACTGTCGCGCGCCCGCTGCGACCGCCTGGCGGACATGGTGCGCGCCACCCTGGCCGACGCCCTGACCTCCGGCGGCAGCACCCTGCGCGACTACGTCGGCGCCACCGGCGAACCGGGCGCGTATTTCGAGATCCACGCGGCGGTCTACGAGCGCGCCGGCCAGCCCTGCCGGGTCTGCGGCACGCCGATCAAGCGCATCGTCCAGGGCCAGCGGGCCACCTATTACTGCCCCAAGTGCCAGAAGACCTGAGCGCGCCGCTTGAAACATCCAAACCCCTGGGGCCGCCCGTGGCCCGAAAGGTTCCCGTCCGGGCCGCCCTGCGCGGCCCGGATGCATTTGGGCAAGCCCTGGAAATCCAAGGGAAATCCCTGCCAAAAAGGCGCGATTCGTTTATAGCAAACGTATTGCACAACCACTAACGCCAAGCTATAGTCCTTCCACACACCCTATTCCTATAAAAGTGGAAGGAGCCTCCATGAGCAAGCAATTCGCCTCGCACGCCGACCTGACCGACAAGGTCGTGTCGTTCGAAAAGCTGTCCGACAACGCCTATGCCTACACCGCCGAAGGCGACCCCAACACGGGCGTGATCATCGGCGACGAGGCCGTCATGGTGGTCGACACCCAGGCCACGCCGGTGATGGCGCAGGACGTCATCCGCCGCATCCGCGAAGTCACCGACAAGCCGATCAAGTACATCCTGCTGTCGCACTACCACGCGGTGCGCGTGTTCGGCGCCTCGGCCTACAACGCCCAGGAGATCCTGGCCAGCCGCGACACCTACGACCTGATCGCCGAACGCGGCGAGCAGGACAAGGCCAGCGAGATCGGCCGCTTCCCGCGCCTGTTCCGCAACGCCGAATCGATTCCCCCCGGCCTGGTCTGGCCCACCATGACGTTCAAGGGCGAGATGACCGTCAACCTGGGCAACCTGGAAGTCAAGCTGCTGCAGGTCGGCCGCGGCCACACCAAGGGCGACACCATCGCCTGGCTGCCCGAGCAGAAGATCCTGTTCGCCGGCGACCTGGTCGAATACCAGTCCACCCCCTACTGCGGCGACGCCTACTTCCGCGACTGGCCCAGCACGCTGGACGCGCTGTCGGGCTTCGAGGCCGAAAAGATGGTGCCCGGCCGCGGCCCCGCGCTGAAGAACGCCACCGAAGTGCGCCAGGGCCTGGCCGGCACGCGCGCCTTCCTGACCGACCTGTACGGCGCGGTCAACCGCGGCGTGGCCGAGGGCAAGGACCTGAAGACGATCTACCGCGAGGTCTACGACTTCATGAAGCCGCGCTACAGCGACTGGGTCATCTTCGACCACTGCATGCCGTTCGACGTGTCGCGCGCTTACGACGAGGCCAGCGGCCACGTCCACCCGCGCATCTGGACCGACAAGCGCGACCTGGAAATGTGGGCCCAGCTGGAGGGCTGATCCCGCGCGGCCGGTCCGCCGGCCGCGGTTCCACCGATTGAAACGGCGCCGCACGACCCGCCGGCCATGCGCCGCGGGCGACGCGCGGCGCCGCGCATAAAAACAAAATGACCCACACAGGAGACAACCGTGGGAGACATCGACTTTCAGGCGATGGAATTCGCCTATGAGAAGCACGCCGACCAGGCCGCCGCGACGCAGGCGCGCCACCCGGTGGTGGTGGTGGGCGCCGGCCCGGTCGGCCTGACCACGGCGCTGGATCTGGCGCGCCAGGGCGTGCGGGTGGTGGTGCTGGACGACGACTACCGCCTGTCCACCGGCTCGCGCGCCATCTGCTTTTCCAAGCGCACCCTCGAAATCTGGGACCGCCTCGGCGTCGGCCAGCGCATGGTCGACAAGGGCGTGTCGTGGAACGTGGGCAAGGTGTTCTTCCGCGACCAGGAGGTCTGGCGCTTCGACCTGCTGCCGGAACCCGGCCATCGCCGCCCCGCCTTCATCAACCTGCAGCAGTACTACGCCGAAGGCTATCTGTACGAACAGGCGCGCCAGGAACCGAACATCGACCTGCGCTGGAAGAACAAGGTGGTGGGCCTGGAACAGGCCGGCGACGGCGTGGTGCTGTCGATCGACACGCCCGAAGGCGGCTACGCGCTGCGCGCCGACTGGCTGGTGGCCTGTGACGGCGCCCGTTCGCCGGTGCGCAAGCTGATCGGCCAGGAAAGCCATGGCCGCATCTTCCGCGACCGCTTCCTCATCGCCGACGTCAAGATGAAGGCCGACTTCCCGGCCGAGCGCTGGTTCTGGTTCGACCCGCCCTTCCACCCCAATCAATCGGTGCTGCTGCACATGCAGCCCGACAACGTCTGGCGCATCGACTTCCAGCTGGGCTGGAACGCCGACCCGGTCGAGGCCGTCAAGCCCGAGAACGTGCTGCCGCGCATCCGCGCCCTGCTCGGCCCGGACGCGCAATTCGACCTGGAATGGGTCAGCGTCTACACCTTCGCCTGCGAGCGCATGGACAAGTTCCGCCACGGCCGCGTGGTGTTCGCCGGCGACTCGGCGCACCGCGTCTCGCCGTTCGGCGCGCGCGGCGCCAACAGCGGCGTGCAGGATGCCGAGAACCTGGCCTGGAAACTGCGCCTGGTGCTGGCCGGCCAGGCGCCCGAATCGCTGATCGACAGCTACGCCGCCGAACGCGAGCACGCCGCCGACGAGAACATCCTGAACTCGTCGCGCGCCACCGACTTCATCACGCCCAAGAGCGACATCAGCCGCAGCTTCCGCAACGCCGTGCTGAACCTGGCCCGCACCCATGCGTTCGCGCGCACGCTAGTCAACAGCGGCCGCCTGTCGCTGCCCGCCACCTACGCCGATTCGCCGCTGAACAGCCCCGACCGCGACACGTTCGCCGGCCGCATGCGGCCCGGCGCGGTGGCGCTGGACGCGCCGGTGCGCGGACCCGGCGACTCGCCGTGGTGGCTGTCGCAACTGGACGCGGGTTTCACGCTGGCCCTGTTCTGCGGCGACCAGCCGCCCGCGATCGACACCTTGCAGGCCCTGCGCGCGCTGCGCCTGGCCGCCGTGCCGGTGAAAGCCGTGCTGGTGGCCGGACCCGGCTGCGATACCGCCGGCTGGCCGGAAGACATGGCGCACGTCGTCGACAACGAGGGCCTGCTGGCCCAGCGCTACGACGCGCTGTCCGGCACCGCCTATCTGATCCGCCCCGACCAGCACATCGCCGCGCGCTGGCGCGCCTTCCAGCCCGACGCGGTGACGTCGGCCGTCAACCGCGCGATTGGCCGCGCCTGAACCCGGAGGCCCTATCCATGCTGAACACCGAAACCAACCTGGCCGCGCCGGACGACTTCTACGAAGCGCTGATCGACGCCCATCGCGACCTGAGCAACGAACAGAGCCAGGAGATGAACGCGGCGCTGATCCTGCTGCTGGCCAACCACCTGGGCGACATGGCGGTGCTGCGCGAAGCGCTGGCGCAGGCGCGCGCGTCGGTCACGCCGGCGGCGAACCCACCGCAAACGCATTGACGATCAGGGCGCGCAGCCACTGGTTGCCTCCATCACGGTCGTAGCGGCGCTGCCAGTACATATTGGTCTGCAGCGCCGGCACCTTCACCGGCGGCGTCATGTAGCGCAGGCCGAAGGGCGGCGCGGCGCTGGCCGCCAGTTTCTCGGGCACCGTGGCCAACAGGTCGGTGGCGCTGACGATGTACGGCACGGCCGAGAAATGCGGCACGCTGAAATGCTCGGCCAGCATCACCCCGGCCCGCTCCATCGACTGGACCACCTGGCCGTAGGGCGCGGCGCGCGACACGATCAGGTGGCGCTCGGCGCGGAATGCCTTCAGCCCCATGCCGGCATGGGCGGTGGGATGCGCCTGGCGGAACAGCGTGGCGTAGCCCTGCCGGAACAGCATGCGCTGCAAGGTCCCCGCCCCCATCTCGTCGAACGCGCCGATGGCCAGGTCGATCCGGCCCGCCTCCATCTCGCGCGAGAGATCGGGACCTTGCACCCGCACCGAATCGATGCGCACCTGCGGCGCCACCTGCACGCAGACCTCCATCAGCCGCGGCATGAAATGGATCTCGCCGACGTCGGTCATCGCCACGCGGAAACGCCGCGTGCTGGCGGTGGCGTCGAACGCGTCCTGGTCCTGCAGGGCCTGCGACAGCATCGCCAGCGCCTCGCTCACCGGGCCGGCCAGGCGCTGCGCGCGCGGCGTCGGCAGCATGCCTTGCGCGGTGCGCACGAACAGCTCGTCGCCGAAGGCCAGCCGCAGCCGGCGCAGGGCATTGCTGACCGCCGGCTGCGACAGGTCCAGCCGCCGCGCCACGGCGGACAGGTTGCGGTCCTCCAGCAGGTGCTGGAACAGGATCAGCAGGTTCAGGTCGACGTCGCGCAAGTCCGCCATCAGGCACCCCTACTATTCACAAAATTTATAGTTGCTATTTTTGCATTCCCGTAGCCGTAGCGGGGGATTTTTCCGACAATGACGTATCGACGCCGGACGGCCCCATCCGGCGCGCCAAGACCAAGACCGCGCGGCCACGCATCGCGCGCCACCCAGGAGGATTCCATGGAACTGCAATACCAGACCGGCTTCGGCAACGACTGTGCCACCGAAGCCCTACCCGGCGCGCTGCCGCTGGGCCGCAATTCGCCGCAGCAATGCCCCTACGGCCTGTACGCCGAACAGCTGTCCGGCACCGCCTTCACCGCGCCGCGCAGCGAGAACCGCCGTTCGTGGCTGTATCGGATCCGCCCGGGCGCCCAGCACCTGCCGTTCGAGCCGTTCGGCGGCGCCGCCGGCTGGGAAAGCGCGTTCGGCCACGGCCCGGTCACGCCCAACCAGCTGCGCTGGAGCCCCCTGCCCATCCCCGCCACGCCCACCGACTTCGTCGAGGGCGTGAAGACCTGGGGCGGCAACGGCGGCCCCGATGAACAGGGCGGCGTCGGCATCCACCTGTATGCCGCCAACCGCTCGATGCAGGGCCGCTATTTCTACAACGCCGACGGCGAGCTGCTGCTGGTGCCGCAGCAGGGCCGCCTGCGCCTGGCCACCGAACTGGGCCTGATCGACCTGGAGCCGCTGGAGATCGCCGTGATCCCGCGCGGCGTGCGCTTCAGCGTGCAACTGCTGGACGGCACCGCGCGCGGCTATATGCTGGAGAACTTCGGCGCCGCGCTGCGCCTGCCCGAACTGGGCCCGATCGGCTCGAACTGCCTGGCCAACGCCCGCGACTTCAAGACGCCGGTGGCCTGGTACGAAGACGTGGAAGGCGACTTCGAACTGATCGCCAAGTTCACCGGCGGCTTCTGGCGCGCCGCGATCGGCCACTCGCCGCTGGACGTGGTGGCCTGGCACGGCACGCACGCGCCGTACAAGTACGACCTGCGCCACTTCAACACCATCGGCTCGATCAGCTACGACCATCCGGACCCGTCGATCTTCACGGTGCTGACCGCGCCGTCCGACACCCCGGGCACGGCCAACATGGACTTCGCCATCTTCCCGCCGCGCATCCTGGCGATGGAAAACACCTTCCGTCCGCCCTGGTTCCACCGCAACGTCGCCAGCGAATTCATGGGCCTGATCCAGGGCGTGTACGACGCCAAGGCCGACGGCTTCGCCCCCGGCGGCGCCAGCCTGCACAACTGCATGAGCGGCCACGGCCCCGACGCCGAGACCTTCGAGAAAGCCTCGCACGCCGACACCAGCCACGCGCACTACATCCGCGAGACCATGGCCTTCATGTTCGAGACGCGGCGCGTGATCCGCCCGACGGCGCAGGCGCTGGCCTCGGTAGAATTGCAGGGCGACTATTACCGGTGCTGGCAGGGCCTGAAGAAGCACTTCGATCCCCGCAAGGCGTGACCGGCGTTTCCGCCGTCACGCCCGCCCACGGCGATGCGCGCAAGCGCATCGCCGTTTGGCTTTGGATTTTCCCGGCGCCCGCCGGCCCCTTACAAACACTGAACGAGACATTCCCGCCATGACCACTCCCATCAACGAAACCCACGACCCGTCCCTGAAGAGCTGGGTCGCCAGCGCCAACACCGGCGCGTCGGACTTCCCGGTGCAGAACCTGCCCTACGCCGCGTTCCGCCGCAAGGACTCGCAGGAATCGTTCCGGCCCGGCGTGGCCATCGGCGACCAGATCGTCGACCTGGCCGCGCTGGCCGCGGCCAAGCCGTTCGAGGGCGCCGCCGCCGAGGCGCTGGCCGCCTGCCAGGGCGACAGCCTGAACGCGCTGATGGCCCTGGGCCAGGCCCACTGGAGCGCGCTGCGCCTGGCGCTGTCGCGCGCGCTGCGCGAAGGCGCCGCGCTGCGCGCCACGGTCGAGCCGCTGCTGGTGGCCCAGGCCGACGCCGAATACACCACGCCCGCCCGCATCGGCGACTACACCGACTTCTACATCTCGGTGCACCACGCCACCGCCGTGGGCAAGCAGTTCCGCCCCGACAATCCCCTGCTGCCGAACTACAAGTGGGTGCCGATCGGCTACCACGGCCGCGCCTCCAGCATCGGCGTGGACCAGAAGTTCGCCCGCCCGGTCGGCCAGACGCGTCCCGCCAATGAGGGCGAGGCGCCGCAATTCGGCCCGTGCGTACGGCTGGACTACGAACTGGAACTGGGCATTTTCGTCGGCACCGGCAACGCGCAGGGCGACCGCATCGCGCTGGCGGACGCCGACGCCCACGTGTTCGGCCTGTGCATCCTGAACGACTGGTCGGCGCGCGACATCCAGGCCTGGGAATACCAGCCGCTGGGCCCGTTCCTGGCGAAGAACTTCGCCTCGACCATTTCGCCGTGGATCGTCACGCTGGAAGCGCTGGAGCCGTTCCGCACGCAATGGAACCGCGGCCCGTCCGAGCCGCAGCCGCTGCCGTACCTGGCCTCCGACGCCAACCGCGCCAAGGGCGCCTACGACGTGCGGATGGAAGTGCTGCTGACGACCGAACAGTCGCGCGCCGGCAAGCAGGCGCCGGCCCGCCTGTCGGGCAGCAACTTCCGCGATGCGTACTGGAACGTGGCGCAACTGATCACGCACCACACGGTGAACGGCTGCAACCTGCAGCCGGGCGACATGCTCGGCACCGGCACGCTGTCGGGCCCGCAGCCGTCGGAAGCCGGCTCGCTGCTGGAACTGAACCACGGCGGCAAGAACCCGATCGAACTGCCCTGGGGCGAGAAGCGCACCTTCCTGCAGGATGGCGACCAGGTCATCATGCGCGCCGAGTGCGTCAAGGCCGGCTACCCGCGCATCGGCTTCGGCGAATGCTCGGGCACGGTGCTGCCGGCGCGGGTCTGAGCGTCGCCTGTCACGATCGGGGCTTGGCGGCCGCATCGGCCGTCAACGCCTCGATCTCGTCGTCCTTGGCCTGCCACTGCTGGCCCAGCCAGTGGTGGAATTCGGTGCGGAAGGCCTTGTCGCGGCTGTAGTCACCTTCGCAGAAAGCCGGCGGCACCGGCACGTGATGCATGCGCACCCGCACCTCGCCCATGCGGCCGCAGGCCATGTCCCAGAAGCTGGGCACGCCCGCCGGATAGGCGATGGTGACATCGATCATCGAACGAAAGCGCGTGCCCATCGCGTTCAGCGACACCGCCAGCCCGCCCGCCTTGGGCTTGAGCAGGTGGCGGTACGGCGAACCCTGCGCGTCACGCTTGGCCGGGGTGAAGCGCGTGCCCTCGGCAAACACCATCACGCTGGTCGGCACCAATGAGAACTTCTGGCAGGCGCGGCGCGCGGTTTCCTGGTCCTCGCGTCCCAGGGCCGGATTGCGGCGCAGCGCGGCCTTGCCATGGCGTTTCATGAACGGGAAATCCAGCGCCCACCACGCCAGCCCGATCACCGGCACGTAGATCAGCTGCTGCTTGAGGAAGAACTTCAGCAGCGGGATGCGACGGTTCAGCGAGCCTTGCAGCACGAAGATATCGACCCAGGACTGGTGGTTGCAGTTGACCAGGTACCAGTCGGCGTAGCGCAAGCCGGTATTGCCGCGCACGTCCCAGGGCGCGCGCTGGATGCGCGTGAACCAGGCGGTATTGACGCTGATCCAGGCCGTGGCGATGCCATTGAGGATCGGATCGATGCGGCGCCGGGCGGCGGCGAAGGGCAACGCCAGCTTCAGCAGCGCCATGGGGAACAGCAGCAGGCACCAGAACAGCGTGCTGACGCCGATCATGAGCGTGCTGAACACGCCGGTCAGCCAGGCCAGGCGGCCGCGCGGCACCGGCCAGCCGCGCCAGCGCGCGGCCGGGACGGACGCGGGCGCGTCGGTTGCATCAGGGGCGGGAGGCCGGACCGTGCCGGCGAGCGGATCGGGAAAAGTCATGAGCGCGAGTGTGCGAGGGCTGGCTTCGGGCCGGTTTGAGCGGGATCAAACCAGCCCCAGCCCCGGACGGGGTGAAGTCAAGGCAGGCGGTATTTTTCTTCGCGGTAGACCCAGCTGGCCCACAGCGCGTGCGCCAGCGCCTCCTTGATCAAGGCTTCGTCCACCGGTTCGACCGGCTCGTAGGTCTCGTCCTGCCCGACCGGCGCCGCGCGGTAGCGGAATTCACGCGGCGCCTTGGACGGCTCCAGCACCAGCAGCTTGTCCCCTTGCAGGTAGCCGAAATTGTCGGCGTACTGCATCAGCGCGCGGTTGGGATCGCGTTGCGTCAGGTCCGCGCCCAGCATCGGGTTGACGTTGTCCAGCCCGATCAGCGACAGCAGCGTGGGCGCCATGTCGATCTGGCTCACGATGCGTTCATCCTGGCGCGGCGCGATGCCCGCGCCCAGGATCAGGGCCGGGATCTGGAAGTGCCGCACCGGCACCGGAATCGAGCCGTACACGCGGGAATCGTGATCGGCGATCACCAGGAAAACGGTGTTGTCCCAGTACGGCGCCTTGCGCGCCTTGTCGAAGAACTGGCCCAGCGCCCAGTCGGCATAGCGCACCGTGTTGTCGACGCTGGCCGGATCGCCCACCGGCTGGATGCGGCCCGCCGGATACTCCCACGGCGAATGGTTGCTGACCGAGAACGCCAGCGTGAACACCGGCTTGTCGCCGTCGGCGCGCAGCAGGCGGTCGACCTGGGTGAACATGTCTTCGTCGGACGCGCCCCACGAGCCTTCGAACACCGGGTTCTCGAACTTCGGACGATCCACCACCTCGTTGAAACCGTTGCCCAGGAAGAAGGCGCGCATGTTGTCGAAGTGCGACTCGCCGCCATACACGAAACGCGAGTGGTAGCCATGCTTGCCCAGCACCTGCGCCAGCGTGAAGAACCCGGTCTGCGAGCGCGGCAGCTTCACCACCGCGTCGGCCACGCTGGGCAGGAAGCCCGCCGTCACCGCCTCGATGCCGCGCACCGAGCGCGTGCCGGTGGCGTAGGCGCGGTGGAACATCCAGCCCTGCTTGCCAAGCCGGTCGATATTGGGCGTGAGGTCCTTGCCGCCCAGGCTGCCGACATACTGCGCGCCCAAGCTCTCCTGCAGGATGATCACCAGGTTGAGCGGCTTGTCGCGCCGCACCGTGGCCTGCTGCTCGTGCAGGCTGGGGTAGCGCGCATCCAGCGGCGCGCCTGTCAGGCCCGCCTTGTCGCGCACGATGGCGTTCATCTCGTCGACCGGCATCTTCGGATACATCGCGGCCGACGAGCGCTCATCGCGCATGCGGTAGGCGGCGTCGAACACGCTGTAGAGCGAATTGAGCGCCAGCGAATTGACCATGGCGTCCGAGCTGAACGCGACCTTGGCCGGGTTGATGGGGCGATGCTCCAGCGTGCCGCGCGCGCCCAGCACCACCAGCGCCAGGATCGCCAGCGACGCCAGCGGCCGCTTCCACCACGCCAGGAACGGATCGCGCACCCGCACCGGGAACAGCTTGACCGCCAGCCACGCGGCCACCAGCAACACCACCAGGGCGGCCAGCAGCACGCCCTTGTAGCCCTGCCACAGCATCGAGCCGACTTCCTTCGGGTTGAGCAGGTAGATGAAATACAGGCGGTTCGGGCGCGTGTCGTATTCCGCGATGAACTGCGGCGTGGAGACTTCCAGCAGCACGTACAGCATCCACCAGACGCGGAACCACCAGGCGGTGACGCGCGCGGCCCACGGCCGATGCCCCAGCCACGGCGAGAACACCGCCGGCAGCGCGATCACCATGGACAGCAGGCAGACGTCGATGCGCAGGCCGCCGAACAGCACCGGCCACAGCCCGCCGGCCGCCTCGACCCGGTCCCACATCCACAACGACAGGCCCAGCCGGCTCAGCGTCAGCAGAACCAGCACGGACACGATGAAACGGAGCGTCAGGCGGCGCATGCGGCGGCCCTCCCCGGACGAATGAAATCCGTTGATGCGCCGCGCTTACCTTGCCCGCGATTACCCAGCCAAACCATGCCTGCCGTCCGGTGATTGAAAACGGCCAAGGTTAACGCGGATTGACGCGCCGCAGCGCCGGCGGCAGCGCGGCGCGAGGCCCCTATCAGACGAATGACACCCCTGTCATGTTGTACGACATCTGATTTCGACGCCAAAGCGCAACGTGAGGCGCCCGGCTACCGCCGCGCGCGCTCGCGGATCGGCGTCATTGCGCGCGGCGCAGGCGTTCGCGGCTGTTGCTCAGGTGGGTGCGCATCGCGGCGCGCGCGCCTTCGGCATCCTGGCGCAGGATCGCGCTGTAGATGTCCTCGTGCTCCAGGTTGACACGGGCCAGGTAGGCGGCGCGGTCTTCGTGGGCGAACTTGGCGGAATTGATGCGGGTGCGGGGAATGATGGCCGAGCCCAGGTGCGACATCAGGTCGGCGAAATACCGGTTGTCGGTGGACTGCGACACCAGCAGGTGAAACTGGAAATCGGGCGTGATGGTGTCGCCGCCGCTGTCCAGCGCGCTTTTGAAGGCATCCAGCGCCCGGCGCATCTCGGCCAATTGGGTCTCGCTGCGGCGCACCGCGGCCAGGCCGGCGGCCTCGCTTTCCAGGCAGATGCGCAGTTCCAGCAGCACCAGCACGTCGCGCACCGTGGCGATATCGGCCGGATCGACGCGGAAATCGCCGCCGCCGCTGGGCTCGAGCGCGTAGGTGCCGACGCCGTGGTGGGTTTCGACCAGGCCCGAGGCCTGCAGCCGCGACAGGGCTTCGCGCACCACGGTGCGGCTGACGCCGAACTGCCGCATGATCTCGGATTCGGTGGGCAGCTTGTCGCCGGGGCGGATGTCGCCGCCGCGGATGCGTTCGGAGATGCTCTCGACCAGGCCCTGGGCCAGGTTCCGAGGACGACGCTGCGGCAAGACGGGGGTATCGACAGGAGCGTTCATCAGGGATTATCCGGGAGCGGTTGCGTGGCGCTTGACTGCAAAATTTCGGGCTTATTATACTTTGGACAGGTTGTACGATAACGTACCAGGTAAGTCCACTCCACCGCGCCATCCACCGAGCGTTGCGCCATGAGCCTAACCGTCGACCGCATGCCTGCCTCCCCCCGCTGTCATCGCCTGTTATTGACCGGCGCGGCCGGCAACCTGGGCCGGGTCCTGCGCCCGCGGCTGAAAGCCCATGCCGACGTGTTGCGGGTCTCCGACGTCGCGGCCATGGCGCCCGCCGCGGCCGGCGAGGAAGTCGTGCCGTGCAACCTGGCCGATCCCGCCGCCGTCTCCGAGCTGGTGCGCGGCGCCGACGCCATTGTGCACCTGGGCGGCGTTTCCGTGGAGCGTTCTTTCGAAGAAATCCTGCCGGCCAACATCCAGGGCGTCTATCACGTCTACGAAGCGGCCCGCCTCCATGGCGTGCGGCGCGTGGTGTTCGCCAGCTCCAACCACGTCATCGGCTTCTACGAGCAGGGCGCGCAACTCGATGCCGACGTGCCGTTGCGGCCCGACGGCTACTACGGCCTGAGCAAGGCCTACGGCGAAAACCTGTCGCGTTTTTACTACGACCGCTACGGCATCGAGACGGTCTGCCTGCGCATCGGCTCGTCGTTTCCCGAGCCCAGGGACCGCCGCATGATGGTGACCTGGCTCAGCTACGACGATCTGACCGACCTGGTGGTCCGCTCGCTGTTCACGCCCAACGTCGGCCACCTGATCGCCTATGGCGCCTCGGCCAACCGCGACAGCTGGTGGGACAACCACGGCGCCGCCGCGCTCGGCTTCGCCCCCGGGGACTCCTCCGAAATCTTCCGCGCGCAGGTCGAGGCGCAGCCGCCGCTGGCGGCCGACGACCCCGCCGCGCGCTACCAGGGCGGCGCGTTCGTCAAGGCCGGCCCGTTCCCCTTTCCTCCGCGCTGATACGCCACTTCCCCGCCATGGCGACCTCTGCCGAACGCATCGGAACCCTGCTCTGCGGCGTGGGCGAAAGCCCCGTGTGGCGCGCCGCCGACCAGGCCTTCCACTGGACCGACATCCCCGGCCGCGCGCTGTGGCGCTGGACGCCCGCCAGCGACCGGCTCGATCACTGGACGCTGCCGCAGATGGCCGGCTGCCTCGCCCCGCGCGGCGACGGCTGGCTGCTGGCGATGGAGGACGGCCTGTACGCCTGCGGGCCGCTCGTGGCCGGCCAACCCTGCCAGCCGCGGCCGCTGGCGCCGGTGCGCCATGGCGCGCCCGGCATGCGCTTCAATGACGGCCGCTGCGACCGCCAGGGCCGCTTCCTGGCCGGCACCATGGTCATGGACATGGGCCTGGCCCGCAACGCCGGCAAACTGTATCGCCATGCGCCCGGCCAGCCGCTGGAAGCGATCGTCGACGACCTGATCGTGCCCAACGGCCTGGCCTTCAGCCCCGACGGCAGGACCATGTACCTGTCCGACTCGCACCCGTCGCGGCAGGTGGTCTGGGCCTTCGACTACGACATCGACAGCGGCCTGCCGCGCAACCGCCGCGTCTTCATCCCGAAACTGCCGGCCGGCCGGCCCGACGGCGCCGCCGTCGACGCCGACGGCGGCTACTGGATCTGCGGCAACGAGGCCGGCCGCATCTACCGCTATACGCCTGACGGCCGCCTCGACCGCAGCCTGGATGTGCCGGCCGCCCGCGTCGCCATGTGCGCCTTCGGCGGGCCGGACCTGGACCTGCTGCTGGTCACGTCCATCCGCCCCGCGGACGCCGCCCCCGATTCCGCCGCCGGCGCCGTCTTTGCCCTGCGCCCCGGCGCGCGGGGCCTGGAGGAAACCGCAAGCGCCGGTTAGCACCCGACCGCGGCGCCCCAGGCGCCCAAGCACGAGTAGTGAGCAGGTCCGTACACATCGAAGAGCTTCGGGGCCGCAATGGCCCTCAACGAAACGCCGTACTCCCAACCGGAGGTAGACATGTTGCGCCCGACCCTGACCCGCGCCATCCTGGCCGCGGCCGCTTTGCTGACGCTGATCCCCGCCACCCATGCCGCCGAGCTGCGCTCCGCGGACATCCATCCCGACGATTACCCCACCGTGCAAGCCGTGCGCCAGTTCGGCGAACTGGTCAAGCAGCGCACCAACGGCCGCATCACCGTCAAGGTGTACGCCGGTGGCGCGCTCGGCAATGAAGACGACTCGATCGAGCAGGTGAAGATGGGCGCGCTGGCCATGGCGCGCGTGTCCAGCGCGGCCATGCACAACATCTGCCAGACCACCCGCGTGCCGTCGCTGCCGTTCCTGTTCCGCTCCAAGGACCATCTGCACAAGGTGCTCGACAGCGAGCTCGGCGAACAGATCCTGAAGTCCTGCGAGTCGGCCGGCTTCGTCGGCCTGGCCTGGTATGACAGCGGCTCGCGCTCGATGTACACGCGCAACAAGCCGATCAAGACGCTGGCCGACGCCAAGGGCCTGAAGATCCGCGTGCAGCAGTCGGATCTGTCGGTGGCGATGGTGGAAGCCATGGGCGGCAACGCCACGCCGATGCCGATGGGTGAGGTCTACACCTCGCTCAAGACCGGCCTGGTCGACGCCGCCGAGAACAACTATCCGAGCTACGAGAGCGCGCACCACTACGAGGTCGCCAAGTACTACGCGCTGACCGACCACACCATGACGCCCGAGATGCTGATCTTCTCGAAGCGCCAATGGGACAAGCTGTCGGCCGAGGACCAGAAGATCCTGCGCGAAGCCGCGCGCGAGTCGGTGCCCTACATGCGCAAGCTGTGGGACGAGCGCGAGCAGAAGTCGCGCGCGGTGGTCGAGAAGGCCGGCTCGCAGATCGTCGAGGTCGACAAGGCCTCGTTCCAGTCGGCGATGAAACCGGTGTACGACCGCTTCGTCACCACGCCCGACATGAAAGACCTGGTCGCCAAGATCCAGGCCGTCCAATAAGGAATCCGCATGTTGGCTACCTCCACCCATGACCCGGATGTCGCGGCGGGGGGCCGGGCGCATGCCCCGGCTGCCCCGCTGGACGCCTATTCCCGCGGCTGCGCCCGGCTGGCGCGCCTGTGCATGTGGACCAGCGTGTTCGGGCTGGTCTGCCTGATCGTCGCGGTCACCCTGCAGATCTTCGGCCGCCACGTGCTGAACAGCACCCCCACCTGGGCCGAAAGCCTGGCGCTGCTGCTGGTGCTGTACGTCACCATGCTGGGCGCCGCCGTCGGCGTGCGCGACGCCGGCCACATCGGCTTCGAGTCGCTGGTCGACGCATTGCCGGCGGCCGGCCAGCGGCGCCTGAAGATCTTCATCCACCTGCTGGTGCTGCTGTTCGGCGCGCTGATGGCGTGGAACTGCGCCCTGCTGGCCGAATCCGTGTGGGCCTACAAGATCCCCAACCTGGGCATCTCCAACGGCTGGAAGTACGTGCCCGCGGCCCTCTCCGGCGTCCTGATCGCGCTGTTCTCGATCGAGCACATCATCGCCCTGTTGCGCAACCAAAAGGTGGTACCGGCATGGCGCTGACCCTACTCTCCTTCACCTTCATGGGCTTCCTGGTGATCGGCGTGCCGGTGGCGTTCGCCATCGGGCTGTCGTCCATCACCGCGATCATGTACGAGGACCTGCCGCTGGCGGTGGCCTTCCAGCAGATGACCTCGGGCATGAATGCGTTTTCGTTCCTGGCCATCCCGTTCTTCATCTTCACCGGCGAGTTGATGCTGTACGGCGGCATCGCCGACCGCATCGTCGCCTTCGCCAAGTCGCTGGTGGGCCACGTGCGCGGCGGCCTGGGCATGTCCAACGTGGTGGCCTGCACGCTGTTCGGCGGCGTGTCGGGTTCGCCGGTGGCGGATGTGTCGGCGATGGGCTCGGTGATGATCCCGATGATGAAGCGCGAGGGCTATCACGCCGACTACGCGGTCAACGTCACCACCCACGCGGCGCTGGTGGGCGCGCTGATGCCGACCAGCCACAACATCATCATCTACACGCTGGCGGCGGGCGGCAAGGTGTCGATCGCGGCGCTGATCGCGGCCGGCGTGGTGCCGGCGCTGATCCTGACGCTGTGCAACCTGGCGGCGGCGTATTTCGTGGCGCGCAGCCGCGGCTATCCGGCGGGCACGTTTCCCGGCTGGCACATCGTGGCGCGCTCGCTGGTGGCCGCGACGCCCGGGCTGTTCGTGGTGGTGCTGATCATCGTGGGCATCCTGAGCGGGGTCTTCACCGCCACGGAATCGGCCGCGGTGGCCGTGCTGTACGCGCTGGCGCTGACGGTCTTCGTGTATCGCTCGCTGACCTGGGACCAGTTCGTGCGCGCCGCCAGCAAGGCGGTCAAGACGACCGGCGTGGTGCTGCTGCTGATCGGCATCTCGGCCACCTTCGGCTACCTGATCAGCTTCTACGGCGTGGCGGAAAAGACCGGCGAGCTGATGGCATCGGTGTCCACCAGCCCGTGGGCGATCTTCCTGATGGTCAACGTGATCCTGTTCGTGCTGGGCACGTTCCTGGACATGGCCGCGACCATCCTGATCTGCACCCCGATCTTCCTGCCGATCTGCATGCAGTACGGCATGGGGCCGGTGCAATTCGGCATGGTGATGCTGCTGAACTGCGCGCTGGGGCTGAACACGCCGCCGGTGGGCACCACACAGTTCGTGGGGTGCGCCATCGGCGGGGTCTCGGTCGGCACGGTGATGCGGACCATCTGGCCGTTCTACGGCGCCTTGCTGGCGGCGCTGGCGCTGGTCACCTACGTGCCGGCGTTCTCGCTGTGGCTGCCGGGCGTGCTGCTGAATTGAACGCCGGGCATGCGGGCCGGACCACGCGACGCGGCCGGGCCCCGCAGCACCGGCCAGAAGAACAGCGCGGCCAGCAGCCACATCAGGGCCGCCGACCACAGCGTCTGGCTCAGGAAATGCGCGCCCTGCAGCACGCGCACGATCGAGAACCCGACGCCCGCGGCGATGCCCACGGCCAGGCCCCACCAGCGCCATCCGGGCCGCTGCGCGGCCCAGCCGGCGAAATACAGGGTCAACATCGAGTAACCGGCGCCGGCGTGACCGCTCGGCAGCGCGCCGCCCGCCTTGGCGCGATCCCAGGTCCACCACGACAGCGGATACGGGGTGTACCCGCCCAGCGTCTCCAGGTCATAGGGACGCGGCAAGGTGGTGTGGTGCTTGAGCTGCGTGACGGCCAGTTGCCCCACGATGCAGGTCACCGCCACCGCCAGCGCCGCGCCGCGCAGGTGGCGCCAGGCGGGAATGCGGTAGCTGGCCGCGACGACGGCGATCGCGCCCAGCGCCATGCCGATGGGCAGGGCCAGCACCATGCGATGGCCGACCAGTTCGAGCCAGCGGTTGGTGTGCAGGGGGAAGTCATCCAGCGGCACGCTGAACAGGCCGCGGGCGATGGCCAGGTCCAGGCCGGAGGCGTTGGCCCACCACGCCAGGCACGCCAGCATCAGCGTCACCCCGAGGACATGCGTGGAAAAGTAGAAAGCGGGCGTCGGCCGCACGGCCGCTGGCGGAGAAAAGGGTGACATGTAGCGCGAGGGGCGATGGCGATCGGCCGGAGCAAACAGCTTAGGCGGCCGACAGTCGAAAATTCGTCAAATTCGGCCTGGCCGGGAAAGGGGCGGCTCACCCCCCTTGCGGTCGCCCTACGCCGCGCCCCCCGCCGCGTCCAGGCGCAAGGTGAAACGGGTGCCGCGCTGCGGCCCCTCGCGCGACGAATCCACCGTCAGCGTCCAGCCCTGCATGTCGCAGACCCGCTTGGCGATGGCCAGGCCCAGGCCGCGCGCGGTTTCATCGCGTCCGGCCATCCCCGAATCCCGCAACCGGCCGCTGTAGTAACGGCGGAACAGGAACGGCAGGTCGTCCGCCGCGATGCCCTTGCCGTCGTCGCTCAGCTGCAGCGCGCCGTCGGCGCCCAGGCTGGCCGTGAGCGTGGCTGGCGCCGCGTGCTCGACGGCGTTGCGCACCAGGTTGCGCAGGACGGTCAGCAAGGCATAGCGGTCGAGGATGCGGATGTGGTCCGCCGGGATGACATTGTCGAAACGCAGTTCGGCCATGCCGGCCTGGGTTTCGTAACCGCGCCAGGCGTCCAGCATGCATTCGGACAGGTCGACCGGCTCGGGCGGACGCATCTGGTCGCGGGCCATGGCGCGGGCGCTTTCCAGGCAGACGATGACGTCGTCGACGTTGTCGATCACCCGCGTCAGCCGCTGGCGCTGGTCGGGCGTCAGTTCCTGGGTCAGCAGCATCAGCTCGCTGTCGGATCGGATCGCGGCCAGGGGCGTGCGCACCTCGTGGCTGAGGTTGCCGGCGAACTCGCGTTCGCGCGCGATCGAGCGGTCGACCTGGTTCTGCACCCGGTTGAAGGCTTCGATCAGCCGGCCCGCCTCGTCGTCGCGGGTCACGGCCAGGTCCGGCGCGCCGGGGGCCCAGGTGGACAGGCGGTCGGTCAACTCCAACAGCGGCCCCACGGCCACTGCCGCCACCCGTCGCGACAGGGCGTAGGCCCCGACCACGCAGATCGCGCCGACCCCCAGCACGATCAGGCCGAAATCGTGCACCCGCTCTTCGTTGTCGGTGGCGTCGTAAAGCAGGTAGACCTTGCCCGTGCCGGTGTCGGCCACCATCACGTGCCAGGTGTAGGCGCCGGGCTCGATCAGGTGCAGGCCGTTGTCGAGCCCGCGGATTTCCTCCGGCATGCCGACCGGGGCCAGGCCGTCGACACTGAGCCAGGCGCGCATGGAGCCGCCCAGTTCGCGGGCGCCACGGCGCGGCAGGAACTGGTCGCTGGTGCGGGCGTGCTGCACCAGGCGGTCCATTTCGGTATTGAGGATGTCGTTGACCAGATCGTCTTCCATCTGGTCGAACGTCAGGTAGGCGAGCAGGGCCAGCGCCGTCACGAACAGCGCCACGGTGCCGGTCAGCGCCCACACCACCCGTTGCGTCAGGGTCCCGCCGCCCGCGATCCGGCTCATGCGCTGCGCTCCCCCGTCACCAGGCGCCAGCCGGTGCCGTGCATGGTCTCGATGCCGTCGAAACCGGCATCCGCCAGGGCGCGGCGCAGCAGGTGCACCTGGCTGCGCAGGGCGTCGGACGACGGCGGCTCGCTGCCCCACAACTGCGATTCCAGCTCCTCGCGCGAGACCACCCGGCCCGGATCGCGCAGCAGCGCTTCGAGGATGATGATGGCCTTGCGCGTCAGGTGCACCGGCTTGCCGCCGATCGACACCATGCGGCTGCGGGTGTCATAGGACAGCTCGCCGAACACCCGCACCGTGTCCACGGTCGAGCCCTTGGCGCGCTGGATCAGCGCCAGCAGGCGCGCCTCGACCTCGAGCAGCGCGAAGGGCTTGGTCAGGTAGTCGTCGGCGCCATGGGAGAAACCGGCCAGCTTGTCTTCGAGACTGTCGCGGGCCGTCAGGACCAGCACCGGCAGCGGCAGGCGCCGATCCGCGCGCACCGTGTGCAGGACCGCATTGCCGTCCATGCCGGGCAGGCCGATGTCCAGGATCATCGCGTCGAACCGCTGTTCTTCCAGGCGCTTGAGCGCGGCCGGACCGCTATAGGCCACGTCCGGCAGGAAACCGCGCGCTTCCAGGAAGGTGTACAGATTGCCGGCGATGGTGTGATCGTCCTCGACGATCAGGATCCGGTGATTCGCACCCGCTGCGGGACTGGCCGCCATGTTCTCGTTCCCCATGGAAAGAAGGTTGTGTACGCCCCGCTCAGGCTTGCAGCACCTTGCCGGGATTCATCAGGCCTTGCGGGTCCAGCGCGCGCTTGATGCGGCGCATCAGGGCCAGCTCGACCGGACTCTTGTAGCGCGGCAGCTCGTCGCGCTTGAGCTGGCCGACGCCGTGTTCCGCGCTGATGGAGCCGGCATGCGCATGCACGCTGTCATGCACCACGCCGTAGATGTCGCTTTGCAGCGCCAGCAGCTCGGCCTCGGTCTGGCCCGGCGCGTTGGCGACGTTGTAGTGCAGGTTGCCATCGCCCAGGTGGCCGAAGATCACGTGGCGCACGCCGGGAAAGCGCGCCTGCAGCAGGCCATTGGTCTGGTGCACGAAGCCGGCGATGGCCGAGATCGGGATCGAGACGTCGTGCTTGACCGACTTGCCCAGCTCGGCCTCGGCCAGCGGAATGCTCTCGCGCAGGTGCCACAACGCCTTGCTCTGCGCCACGTTGGCGGCGATGGCGGCGTCGTTCACCAGGCCGGCCTCGATGGCCTCGCCCAGCACCGTCTCGAAGCGCTCGCGCGCATGCGCCTCGCTTTCGCTGTCGGACAGCTCCAGCAGCGCGAACCACGGCGAGGCGGCGGACGCGCCCTCGAACGGCAGGCGCTGCTGCGGGAACAGGCGCACCACCGCCTGCAGGCAGTCGCCGCTCATCAGCTCGAAGCCGGTCAGCGCGGCGCCGAAGCCGGCGCGGGCCCGCGACAGCAGCTCGACCGCGTTGTCGATGCTGTCCAGCGTCAACAGCGCGGTGCAGGACGCGACCGGCCGCGGGAACAGCTTGAGCGTGGCCGCGGTGATGATGCCCAGCGTGCCTTCGCTGCCGATGTAGAGATCGCGCAGGTCGTAGCCGGTGTTGTCCTTGCGCAGGCCGCGCAGGCCGTTCCAGATCTCGCCCTCGGCGGTGACCACTTCCAGGCCCAGGGCCAGGTCGCGCGTGTTGCCGTAGCGCAGCACCTGGGTGCCGCCGGCGTTGGTGGCGAGATTGCCGCCGATGGTGCAGCTGCCCTCGGCCGCCAGGCTCAGCGGAAACAGCCGGCCGGCGTCGGCGGCGGCCTGCTGCACGGCCTGCAGGATGCAGCCGGCTTCCACGGTGATGGTGTCGTTGTCGGTATCGAGCGCGCGCACCCGGTTCAGGCGCGCGGTCGACAGCACCACGGCGCTGCCCGAGCCGTCGGGCGTGGCGCCGCCGCACAGGCCGGTATTGCCGCCTTGCGGCACCACCGGCACGCCATGGCGCGCGCACAGCTTGATGGCGTCGGCCACTTGCTGCGTGGACCCGGGGCGGACCACCGCCAGCGCCTCGCCGCGATAGCGGCGGCGCCAGTCCAGCGCGAAAGGTTCGGCATCGGCGCCGGTCAGCACATGGGACTCGCCCAGGAGGGACTGCAATTCGCTCAGCAAGGTCATAGGCGCCGCACGGAAAGATCGCGCCGGGCCGCGCCCGGGCGCTGTTCAAGGGTAGTGCGGACTATTGTAGAGGCTGAACCGGCCCTAGCCGACCGCCTGGTCCAGGCGCGTGCCCGTCAGGCCCGTGCAATAGGCGCGCGAGGCGATGCGGTTCAGCAGGAAGGCCCGGTCCACGCCGGCGGGGCCGGGCAGTTCGGACAGGGCGCGATAGGCGCGCCGCAGCGCTTCGCCGCGGGTGGCGCCGCACACCAGCAGGTGGGTGCACGGCATGTGGCGATCGGCGCAACCGTCGATGCGCACTTCCAGCGCATGGGCCGCAACCGGCTCGAAATCGGCCACGGCGGCGCCCGAACGCGGCTGCGCCTCGGCGCGGATCACGCGGAACACGCCGCTGCGGTCATCCAGCGAAAAGGCCACCGTGCCCATGCCCTGCCAGGCGCGATCCCGCGCCACGCTGGCGGCAACCCCGCGCAAGGCGCTTTCGACCGAGGCCGGCAGATGCGGCGCCGGGCATTCGGCGATCAGCACGCGGGCGTCGCGCCAGACGCAGCGCTCCCAGGCGCGGCCCGTCGCCAGCTCGCCCTCGGGCGATACGAATACATGAATGTCGAGCCGGCGTTCCCGCCCGGCCGCCGGCCCGGCGAAGTCCGTGGGCGGCCCGCGCCTGCGCCTGGCGCCGCCTGATGACGTGACTGTGGATACTTTGGCTCCCATGGCCCCCTCCGGTCTTTCTGGTCTTTCCGCTTGCATGACAAGCGTATCACCTTCGGATGACCAGCAAGTTCCATGCCACCGCCCGCCAAGACAGGAAGGGTCCGCTTCCGTTGCGCCGACGCACCGGAACAAGGCGAAAAGGGATTCCTTTGCGCACCAGATCAGGGCGGCACACGGCCGCCCGATGGAGGATAATTCAACTCCGCCCCCTGGCCGGCATGCGCCGGCATCCGGGTTTACCAGCAGGCTGCCGGCATCCCGGGCGGTCCTGCCACGGCAAGCCGTAGCAAACAATAAGGATCCGACGTGGCCGACAACGCGCAATTCCCCTCTTCCGTCTTCAAGGCGTATGACATCCGCGGCACCGTCCCGGATCTGATCGACGCGCGCTTCGCCCGCTCGCTGGGCGCGGCGCTGGCCGCGGTCGCGCGTGACCAGGGCGTGCAGACGCTGGTGGTGGGCCGCGACGGCCGCCTGAGCAGCGAGATGCTGTCGCAGGCGCTGCAGGAAGGCATGCTGGAAGGCGGCGT
Organism: Achromobacter insuavis; assembly: GCF_902859645.1. Classification (GTDB taxonomy): domain Bacteria; phylum Pseudomonadota; class Gammaproteobacteria; order Burkholderiales; family Burkholderiaceae_B; genus Achromobacter; species Achromobacter insuavis. The sequence goes on from NZ_CADIJR010000005.1 coordinate 45,763, forward strand.
CGATACCCTGGATATCGGACAGGTTCCCACGCCGCTGGTGTATTTCGCCACCCACATCATGCAGACCGGCTCCGGCGTGGCCATCACCGGCAGCCACAACCCGCCCAAGTACAACGGCTTCAAGATGATGATGGGCGGCCGCGCCCTGTATGGCGAGGACGTGCAGGCCCTGGCGCGCCGCATGAACGGCGCCCCGGACGCGCCCGCCGCCCGCACCGGCGTGCGCCGCGAGCTGGACCTGGTGGCCGCGTACATCGCGCGGGTCGCCTCGGGCGTGAAGCTCGCCCGCCCCATGAAGATCGCGATCGACTGCGGCAACGGCGTCGCCGGCGCCATCGCCCCCAAGCTGTTCCGCGCCCTGGGCTGCGAGGTCACCGAACTGTTCTGCGAGGTGGACGGCACCTTTCCCAACCACCACCCGGACCCGGCCGAGCCGAAGAACCTGCAGGACCTGATCCATTGCCTGGCCACCACCGACTGCGAACTCGGCCTGGCCTTCGACGGCGACGGCGACCGCCTCGGCGTGGTGACCAAGTCCGGCCAGATCATCTGGCCGGACCGCCAACTGGTGCTGTTCGCGCGCGACGTGCTGGAACGCAATCCCGGCGCCACCATCATCTACGACGTCAAGTGCAGCCGCCATGTCGGGCTGTCGGTGCAGGCCGCGGGCGGCGAACCCTTGATGTGGAAAACCGGCCACTCGCTGGTCAAGGCCAAGCTGGCCGAAACCGGCGCGCCGCTGGCCGGCGAGATGAGCGGCCATATTTTCTTCAAGGAACGCTGGTATGGTTTCGACGACGGGCTCTACACCGGCGCCCGCCTGCTGGAAATCGTCTCGCGCCATGCCGACGCCGGCGCGCCGCTGGAGGCCTTGCCGCAGGACGTATCGACTCCGGAACTGAAACTGGAAATGGAAGAAGGCCAGCCTTTCACGCTGGTGCAGGCGCTGCAGGAACAGGGCCAGTTCCCCGGCGCGGTGCGCGTGGTCACCATCGACGGCGTGCGCGCCGAGTATCCCGACGGCTTCGGCCTGGCGCGTCCGTCCAACACCACGCCGGTCGTGGTGCTGCGCTTCGAGGCGCAGACCGCCGAGGCGCTGGCCCGCATCCAGGGTGACTTCCGGCGCGAACTGGCTAAACTGGCGCCCGACGCCTCCCTGCCCTTCTAAAAACAAAAAGACATGTCCCTGCTCAACAGCCCAGCCTGGAACCGCTTCGCCACCGCCGCACGCAACGCCGACCGGCGCGGCGAGCAACTGCGGCTGATCAATGCCCCCGGGCTGCGCCTGGACCTGACCGCGCAGGCGCATTCGCCGGCATTGCAGGAAGCCGCCGTCGCGCTGCTGGAGCAGCAAGGCTTCGAGGCCGCCCGCGCGCAACTGTTCGACGGCGGCGACGCCAACTGGACGGAACAGCGCCCGGCCTGGCATACCGCGCTGCGCGCGCCCCAGCCCCCGGCCCAGGTGGCCGCGGCCGTGCTGGCCGAGCGCGAACGCGTGCGCCAGTTCGTGCGCGAGGCCGATGCCGCCAAGCGCTACCGCTGCGTGCTGCACCTGGGCATCGGCGGCAGCGACTGGGGGCCGCGCCTGGTCAACCGGGCGCTGCGCTACGGCGGCATCCATCGCGAAGTCCACTTCGCCTCGAACGTCGATTCGCACTCGGTGGCCGATGCCATGGTGCGCCTCGATCCGCACGAGACGCTGGTGATCGTGGCGTCCAAATCGTTCACCACCACCGAACCGCTGGCCAATGCCGAGGTCGCTATGAACTGGCTGCGCGATGCCGGCGTGGCGGACCCGATCAAGCAGGTGGTGGCGGTCACCGCCAACGTCGAGGCCGCGCTCAACCTGGGCATCTCGCCGGACCACATCTTCCAGATCTGGGACTGGGTCGGCGGCCGGTATTCGCTCTGGTCGGCCATCGGCCTGCCGGTCGCGCTGGCGCTGGGCAACGACACCTTCGACCAGCTGCTGGCCGGCGCCGCCGCCATGGACGAGCACTTCCACCATGCGCCGCTGGCCGAGAACGCGCCGCTGCAACTGGCCCTGGCCGGCGTCGTCAACCGTAGCGTGCTGGGGTTCGACTCGCTGGTCATCACGCCGTACGATTCGCGCCTCTTCCACGTGGTGCCCTGGGCGCAGCAGCTCGAAATGGAATCGCTGGGCAAGGTGGCCACGGCGGACGGCAGCCCGACCGGCGTGCCGACCGGCCCGGCCGTCTGGGGCATGCCGGGCACCGACTGCCAGCACACCTTCTTCCAGTGGCTGCACCAGGATGCCGCGGGCGCGCCCGTCGACTTCATCCTGTGCGAGCAGCCCGACCACGCCTATGCGCGTCACCATGAACTGCTGATCGCCAATTGCCTGGCCCAGCGCGCCGCCCTGCTGCGCGGCAAATCGTTCGAGGAAGCGCTGGCCGAGACCTCGCAGGTCGAGGCCGATCCGGCGCGCGCGCGCCTGCTGGCCCAGCACAAGGTGCATCCGGGCGGCCGGCCGTCCTCGCTGATCGTGCTGCCGCACCTGGAGGCCTACACCCTGGGCGCGTTGCTGGCGCTGTACGAGCACAAGGTGTTCGCGCAGGGCGTGATCTGGGGCATCAACCCGTTCGACCAGTGGGGCGTGGAATTCGGCAAGGCGCTGGCCAAGAACATCATCCGCGAACTGGATGCGCCATCTCAGCAGGTCGCGCCGCAGGACCCTTCGACCCGCTTCTGGATCGACGCCATCGCGCGACGCCACCAGGACTAGGCCCCGGCCAAAGCGGCCGGCCGGCCCGCCCCGGGGCCGCTATGGACAGGACGCCATGACGGGCGAATAATGGCCCGTCGTCCTTCCCGGAGCGCCCCATGCCTACGCTAGCCCGCAGCCCCGCACGGTTCCTGGCCGCCCTCGCCTTGTGCGCGGCCGCCTCCGCCCAGGCCCAGACACAGCCCCAGGCCCCGGCCGGCATGGTCGCCGCCGCCAATCCGCTGGCCGCGGCGGCCGGACTCGATGCCCTCAAGCGCGGCGGCAGCGTGGTCGACGCCGCCATCGCCGTGCAGATGGTGCTGACCGTGGTGGAACCGCAATCGTCCGGCCTGGGCGGCGGCTCGTTGATGCTGGTGTGGGACCAGGGCAGCGCCACGCTGTCGGCCCTGGACGGCCTGGCCGCGGCGCCGGCGCGCGCCACCGCCAGCCTGCGCACCGACGTCAACGGCGAAACCCTGCCGCTCAAGGATGTGGCGCGCTACGGCCGTCCGGTCGGCGTGCCCGGCACCGTGCGCGTCATGGCGCTGGCGCACCAGCGCTACGGCAAGCTGCCATGGGCCAGCCTGTTCCAGGCCGGCATCCGCAGCGCCGAAGACGGCTTCCCGATGTCGCCCTATCTGCACGACAGCCTGCAGCGGCTGCCGCAGCTGGCCGAGAATCCGGCGATCCGCAAGGTCTTCTACGACACGCAGGGCCAGGTGCTGCCGGTCGGCGCCACCGTCCGCAATCCGCTGCTGGCCGACGCCCTGCGCAAGGTCGCGGCCGATCCCGACGCCATCAACCACGGCGCGCTGACCGCCGACGTCCTCGCCGCGGTGGGCGCGGGCAAGTACCCCAGCCTGATCCAGGCGCAGGACCTGGCCGCCTATCGCCCGGCCGAACGCACGCCGATCTGCGGCCCCTTCCTGTCATGGAAGGTCTGCACCTTCCCGCCCCCCAGCTTCGGCGGCGTGTCCGTGCTGCAGCAGCTGGGCATGCTGGCCGCGCGCCGCATCGATACGCTGGCGCCCGGCTCGGCCGCGGCCGACCACCTGCTGATCGACACCGCCCGCATCGCCCGCGCCGACCGGCTGGCCTATATCGGCGATCCGGACCAGGTCAAGGCGCCGGTGCGCCAGTTGATCGCGCCCGACTACACGCGCGAACGCGCCGCGCTGCTGTCCGCCAGGGCAGTGACGCATCCGCGTCCCGGCGTGTTCGCGGGCGTGCCGGCGCCGGCCGGCGCCGAGGCGCCCGGTACCACCGAGACCAGCCAGGTCGCCATCGTCGACGCGCAGGGCAACGCCCTGTCGATGACCACCACCATCAACCTGAACTTCGGCTCGTGGCTGATGCCGCACGGCTTCTTCCTGAACAACGCGCTGACCAATTTCTCGTCGGCGCATGGCAAGGGCGCGCCCAATGCCATGGCGCCCAACAAGCGGCCGGTCACCTCGATGGCGCCCACCATGGTGTTCGACCGCGACGGCAAGCTGGCGCTGGTCACCGGCTCGGCGGGCGGCGGCTACATCGTCGACTACATCGCCCAGGCCGTGGTCGGCACGCTGGCATGGGGCCTGCGCCCGGCCGATGCGCTGGCGCTGCCGCACGTGGCGGGCAACACCGGCCGCAGCCAGGTCGAGAAGGGCCGCGTCCCGGCGGACGCCAGCGCGTCGCTGGCCGCGCGGGGCCACAAGATCGAACAGGTGGAAATGAAAAGCGGCGCCGCCGCGATCCGCGTGACGCCGCAAGGGCTGGATGGCGCCGCCGATCCCCGCCGCGACGGCGCCGCGCTGGGCCACTGAGGCCGACTCAGGCGCTCAGCGTGTCGTACAGCTCGACGTGGATGCGGGCCACCCGCTCGATGTTGAATTCGCGCTCGGCCAAAGCGCGGCCGGCCGTTCCCATCGCCTGGCGCAGCGTCGCGTCGCCCGCCAGCCGGGCGATGGCGTCGGCCAGAGCCTGCGGGTCGCGCACCGGCACCAGCAGGCCGGTCTTGTCCGGATCGATGGCATCGCGGCAGCCCGGCACATCGGTCGTCACCACCGCGCGGCCGCAGGCGGCGGCCTCGATCAGCGACTTGGGCAGGCCCTCTCGATAGGACGGCAGCACGGCGATGTGCGAGGCCGCGTACAGTTGCGGCACGTCCGAGCGCTCGCCCAGCGCCTCCACGCAGCCTTCGCGTTGCCAGGCCTCGACCTCGGCCGGCGTGGCCGACGTCGGATTGCCTGCATCCACGCCGCCCACCAGCCGCATCGTCACGGGCACGCCGCGCGCGCGCAGCAGGCGCGCCGCCTCGACGAATTCCCACACGCCCTTGTCGCGCAGCAGGCGCGCCACCATGGTGGCCACCACCGGCGGCGCGGCCGGCTCGGGCAACGCCTGGCACAGGTCCAGATCGACGCCGGCGCCGCGGATCAGCACCACCTGCTCATCACGCACGGCGCCCAGCGATTTGAGCAGATCGCGATCGCTGGCGTTCTGGAAGATCACCCGGCTGTTGGGATGACCCAGCGCCAGGCGATACAGGCGCGCCACCACCGAGCGCACCAGGCGCATCTTCAGGGAATTGGACAGGAACACGAAGCCCAGCCCGGAAATCGCCGCCACCATGCCCGGCACGCGCGCCAGGCGCGCGGCGATGCCGCCGTACAGCACGGGCTTGATGGTCACCAGGTGCACCACCCGCGGCCGCAGCCGCCGGAACAGGCGCAGCAGCGCCAGCAGCGTGCCCAGTTCCTGCAGCGGATGCTTGCCGCTGCGCGTCATCGGAATGACGTGATGGGTCATGCCCAGCGCGACGATGTCGGCGACGGCGGGGCCGTCCATCGTGGCCACGTGCACGTCGTAGCCGGCGCGCTGCGCGGCCTGCGCCACCGGCAGCCGGTGCGACATGAAGAAGGCCGGGTTGTTGACCACGAACAGCAGACGACGGGCGGCGCTCATGCCGATGCTCCGGACAGACGGCGCCACACCGCGGCGTAGCTCTGCACCATGCGCGCCAGGTCGAAATTCTCCAGCACCCGCGCCCGTCCGGCCTCGCCGGCGCGACTTCGGCCGCGCAATGCCACCTCGCGCAGCGCGCTCTCGATGCCGCGCGCCAGCGCCTCGGGCTGCTCGGGCGGCACCACCACGCCGGTGTCGCCGATGATGTAGGCGGCATCGCCCACGTCCGTCGCCACGCAATAGGCGCCGCAGGCCATGGCCTCGGCCACCACGTTGGGGAAGCCTTCGGCGCAACTGGACAGCACGTGCAGGTCCAGCCCGTTCATCACCGCGGGCACGTCGTCGCTGGGGCCGGCCAGCACCAGCCGTTCGCGCAGGTCGAGCTTGTCGACCAGCGCCATCAATTCAGGGTTGTCCGCGGTCATGCCGCGTCCCACCAGCACGCAGCGCAGGCCGCCGTCGCGGCCGTCGCGCACCAGCGCCGCCACCGCGCGCAACAGGTTGGCATGATCCTTCAACGGATCCCAGCGCGCCACGCAGCCGATCACCGGCACGTCGCCGGCCAGGCCCCATTGGCCACGCACCCGTTCCCGCGCGGCCGTGTCGGGCGCATAGCGCGACAGGTCGTAGCCGTTGGCGATCACCACCATGCGATCGCGGCGGTAGCCCTTGGCGGCATGCCGTTCGGCCGCGTCCTGCGCGGCGCAGACGATGGCGCCGGGCAGCACGCCCGACAGCAGCGCGCAGGCGCGCAGCACCATGCGGGCCGACCGGCTGCTGCGCTCAAGGTGCGCACCGGAATTGCGGATGCCCCAGGCGATGGCGCGCACACCGGCCAGGCGCGCCGCCAGGCCGCCGATCAGATCGGCGTGATACATCCAGGTCTGCACGGCGTCGGGCCGCGCCGCGGCGATCAGGCGGCGCAGGGCCATGAAGCCGCCCAGCGTGATGCGGCCGCGCGGCATGTCCAGCGTATGCACCGTCACGCCGGCGGCGCGCAGCCGCTCGCCGTAGACGCCTTCGTCGGTCAGCGATACGACAATATGCTCGACGGCCTGCCCCGGATAGGTGGACAGGCGCCACAGCACGGATTCCGCGCCGCCCTGCCCCAGGCCGGCGATCACATGCACCACGCGCAAGGTCGCCGCGCTCATCGGCCTTCCCTCACGGCTTCGAACAATTCGTCCCATTCCATCAGCACGCTGGCCAGGGCATAGCGCTGGCGCACCGCCGCGGCGCCGCGTTGGCCGAGTTGCCGACGCAACGCCGCATCGCCGAGCAAGCGACGCAGCGACTCGCGCAGCGCGTCGCGATCGCCCGCGGGCGCCAGCAGCGCATCCTGGCCGTCGCGCGTCATTTCACGCGGCCCGCTGGGGCAATCGAACGCGGCGCAGGGCAGGCCCAGCGCCATCGCTTCCAGCAGCACGTTGGGAAAGCCCTCGACCAGCGAACTGAGCACGAAGGCCTGGCCTTGCGCCAATTCATCCCACGGCGCTTCGGTGCGGCCCGGCAGGCTGATGCGCGCCTGCAGGCCCAGGCGCGCGACCTGTTCCTCCAGCGCGCCACGTTCGGGGCCTTCGCCCCAGATGCGCAGGTTCCAGTCGGGAAAGTCCGGCGCCAGCTGCGCGAAGACGTCGATCAGCAGATCGAATTGCTTGTCGGTCACCAGGCGCCCCATCGCCAGCAGCGTGCGCGGCGCGCCGTCGTCATGCTGCGGCACCAGCGGCGCGTCCAGCAGCGGCGCCGGCAGGGGATTGGGAATCACGGCCAGGCGCTTGATGCCCGGCACCTGGCGCGAGAACGGGCCGGCCGTGTCGGCCGCCTGCACCGTCACCATGTCGGCGCGCGGATACAGCAGGCGGCGCAGCCGGCGCCAGACCGTGCCGGTGGTGGTCTCGGCGACCGGGTTGGTGCGCTCGCAGACGATCAGCGGCACGCGCAGGCCGCGGGTGGCCAGGATGGCGGCCACGTTGACGTTGGTCAGGAACGACACCACCACGTCCGGCGCCGTGTCGCGGATGTGGCGGCGCAGCGTCAGCAGGCGCTTGAACGCGGCCATCGGCCCCGACACGCGGGTGCCCGCCAGGTCCGCCAGCCAGTCCAGCTTGACCTTGTCCGACAGCGGGTAGAAGCAGGTGCCCTTGGACGAATAGGTCGGCGTCAGGGTGACGTCGTCACCGCGTTCAGCCCACGCGTTGACCAGCGTGGCGGCCACGCGCTCGGCGCCGCCGGCGTGCATGGAACTGACCAGCATCAGTATTTTCATTCGTCAGCGACTCCCAACCGATCCTCCCTGTTCGCCACCGGCGCGGTAGCGGTCCAGCCAGGCCTGCATCATCAGCACGCCCCACAGATGGCTATCCCAATTGCGATGCCCGGACACATGCTCGCGCCACTTGCGCAGGATGGGTTCGGGCTCGAACCAGCCTTCCTGGCGCAGGCGCGCCGGATCCAGCAGCGCCTCGGCCCAGTCGCGCAGCGGTCCGCGCAGCCAGGCCGCCAGCGGCACGGCAAAGCCGCGCTTGGGCCGGTCGACCAGCGCCTGCGGCACGTGGCGGTACAGCACCTGGCGCAACAGCCATTTGCCGGTGGCGCCGCGCACCTTGTACTGGTGCGGCAGGCTCCAGGCGAATTCGTAGACGCGATGGTCGATCAGCGGCACCCGGGTCTCCAGGCTCACCGCCATGGCCGCGCGGTCCACCTTCACCAGGATATCGTCCGGCAGGTAGGTCACCGTGTCGAGCTTCATCATGGACTCGAAGGTCGAGCCGCGCATCGCCCGCGCGAACTCGGACACCGGCTCCACGCCGCCCTTGACCACGCGCGCCGGGTCCGACCAGTACGACACGAACAGGCGGTAGAAATCGCCGCGCGAGTCGGCGCGCAGCAATTCGCCCAGCTTGCCGACCTTGCCGCGCCAGGCGCCGCGCCCCGGCAGTTGGGTCGAGGCGCTGAGCAGCGCGCCGGCCGGCGTGCGCAGCAGCGACGGAATGCGCTCGCACTTCTGCCACCAGTTGTTGACGCGGAAATAGCGCGAATAACCGCCGAACAGTTCGTCGCCGCCGTCGCCGGACAGGGCCACGGTGACGTGCTGGCGCGCCATGCGCGTCACCAGCGAGGTCGGGATCTGCGACGAATCGGCGAATGGTTCGTCGTACATGTCGGCCAGCCCCGGCACCACCGCCAGCGCGTCGTCGGCGGTCACGTACAGCTCGGTATGGTCGGTGCCCAGGTGCATGGCCACCGCCTTGGCGTGCTGCGCCTCGTCGTAGCCCTTTTCATGGAAGCCGATGGCGAAGGTGCGCACCGGCTGCGAGCTCTGCGCCTGCATCAGCGAAACGATGGTCGACGAGTCGATGCCGCCCGACAGGAACGCGCCCAGGCTGACATCGGACAGCATCTGGCCGCCCACGGCCTTGGACAGCACGCCTTCGAGCGCATCGGTGGCCTGCGCGTCGGAATCGAACGACAGCAGCGATTGCGCCGCGGTATCCGCGGCGTCGCGCGCCGACCAGTACACGCGCGGTTCGGGCATGCGGCGGCTGCGGGTGTCGTCGGCGGTGAATTCGATCCAGGTGCCCGGGGGCAGCTTGGCGATGCCTTCGTAGATGGATTGCGGCGCCGGAATGTAGTTGTGCCGCATGAACGACGCCAACGCATTGCGGTTCAGGTTGCGGCCGAACCCGGGGATCGGCATCAGGCCCTTGAGTTCCGAGGCGAACACCAGCTCGGCGCCCGAGTAACCGTAGTACAGCGGCTTTTCGCCCATGCGGTCGCGCGCCAGCACCAGCTTGCGCGAGGCGCGGTCCCACAGCGCGATGGCGAACATGCCGACCGAGGCCTGCAGCGTCGCCTCGATGCCCAGCGCGGTGAAGCCCGCCAGCAGCGTCTCGGTATCGGAATGGCCGCGCCAGGACGGCGCCAGGCCCGATGCCTCGAGCTGCTGGCGCATGTCCATGTGGTTGTAGATCTCGCCGTTGAACACCATCACGTAGCGGCCGCAGGCGGACACCATCGGCTGATGCCCGGCTTCGGTCAGGTCCTGGATCGCCAGGCGCACGTGCGCCAGCGCCAGCTCGGCGCCGGTGTCTTCCCAGAAGCCGTTGCTGTCCGGCCCGCGGTGGCGGATGCGCCGGCAGCTTTCCGCCAGCACTTGCGCCTTGTCACCCAGGGGGCCCCAAATTCCGACAATTCCACACATGATTTCAGGTTCTCGTGGTCACCGCAGCAACGGTGTGGCGCGGCCTAGCGGCCTGACGCGCGCACACCGTCAAAAAGTTCTTCCCATTGGCCCAGCACCCGCTCGGCGGAGAAACGCTCGCGCACCGCCGTGGCCGCGTCGGCCATGCGGCGGCGAAGGGCCTCGTCGCCCATCACCGCGGCCAGTTCGCGGCACAACGCGTCGACATCGCCGTTGGGCCGCACCAGCACGCCGTCGATCCCTTCGCGCACGATCTCGCGCGGCCCGGTATCGCAATCGAACGCCACCGCGGCCAGGCCGCTGGCCATCGATTCCAGCAGAGTGTTGGACAGCCCCTCGAAGCGCGACGTCAGCACATACAGGTCGGCGCTCTGATACCAGTCGCCCACGTTGCCCGCCCGTCCCGGCAGGCTGACGCGATCCCGCAGGCCGGCCTCGCGCACCTGCGCTTCCAGCGCGCGGCGCTCATCGCCCTCGCCCAGGATAACCAGATCCCAGTCCGGATGCGACGGCGCCAGCCGCGCGTAGGCCTGCAACAGCAGGTCGAAACCCTTGTCCCCATGCAGCCGTCCCACCGCCAGCAGGCGCTTGCGGCCGTCGCCCGCGGGCGGCGCCAGCACCGGCTCGCCCTTGGGCAGCGGCCAATGCACCGGATTGGGGATCACCGCCAGGCGCGAACCCGGCACATGCTGCTCGATCCATTGCGCGGTGCCGCGGGTCAGGGCCACCACGCGCGCGGCGCGCGGATAGGTCAGGCGGCGCAGGCGCTGCCAGAGACCCGACAGGGTCTGCGATGGCGGATGGGTGTGTTCGGTGGCAATGACGCGGCACGGCAGCCCGGTGGACGCCAGCACCGACAGGACCGACGCGGTGGTCATCATGCCCAGCACGATATCGGGGCGGAAGGCCTTGATCACGCGCCGCAGCGCGCGCACGCGCTGCACATTGCTCCAGATGCCGCGCAGACCGCCGCCCTCGCCCGCCGTGTGCAGCACCTCGCGCCGCACCCGCGGATGCAGGGTGTAGACGTCGCCGTCGGCGCTCGCCTGCGTCACCACCATGACCTCGCGGCCCATGCCGGCCCAATGCGCGCTCAGGTCGGCGGCGACCCGCTCGGCGCCGCCGCCGTGCAGCGAATGGATGAACAGCAGCACGCGCAACGGGCGGCCGGACTCGGGAACGGCGGGCATTCAGGCGGCCTCTTTGGGTTCGGCGCGGCGCAGGGCCACCACCAGGTAGCAGACATAGGACAGCACGTACATCAGGCTGGTGGCCAGCATGATGCCGGCCGCCCCCATCTTCGGCGCCAGCACCGTGTTGAGCGCGGCTTTCAACGCGAAATTGCCGACCGCGATGGCGGCCATGATGCGGTAGCGGTTCTGGCTGGCCAGCAACTGCACCAGGATCAGCACGCCGAAATAGAACGGCAGCTGCAACAGGCCCCAGCGCAGCACATGCGCCACGGCCTCGGTATTCTCGGCGGTGAAGGCGCCGCGCTGGAACAGCACCGACACGCCCCACGGCGCCAGCACCCAGCCCAGCGCCACGGCGACGGCGCCGGCCGCCACCATCAGCACCGACCATTTCAACGCCATGCCGCGCGCGCGCGCGCTGTCGCCGCGCGCCTGCACATCGGCCAGCACCGGCAGCGCCGCGCGGCCGACCGACACCGCGCCGATGCCCAGCAGCAGCGACAGCAGCCGGCTGGCGTAGCCCAGCGTGGCATTGGCATTGGCGCCCAGGTTGGCGGCGGCGTATTGGTCCAGCGGGCCGACGAAGCTCATGGCCACCTGGCCGATCAGCATCACGCCCGCGGCGCTCATCAGCTCGGGCCAGTGCGGCGATCGCAGGGTCAGTTTTGGCGCGCCCCAGAAACCGCCATCGGCGCGCGCGGCCAGCCAGGCCAGCCACACGGTCTGGATCGCGTAGCCCACCAGCGTGCCCCACAGCAGCGGACCGACGCTCTCGGCGCTGGCCGCCAGCATGACCCACGCCAGCGTCGCCACCGCCGGCACGCTGTCCAGCAGCGTATTGACGTGGCGCTCGTGCGAGCGCAGCCGCGCGGCGCTGATGCCGGCAACCAGCAACAGGGCCGCGACCGGCGCGAAGGCCAGCAGCAGTTCGCCCGTCATCTCGCCGACCCGGGCGGACAGCCCCTGGCCCAATGCGCCCAGCACCTTGGGCCAGGCGAACCAGGTCAGCGCGGCCAGCGCGATGCCCGCGGCCGCCACCCAGCCCTGCAGTTCACGGATGAATTGTTCGCGTTCGGCGTCCTCGGCGCGGCGCAGCCGCACCAGCACCGGAATCAGCACCACCGACAGCACGCCCACGATCGTGACCGGCAGCCAGGTGGCCATGGTCATCGTGAACTGGTAGGCGTCGACGGCGTCGCTGACGCCGTAGCGGTACGCCACCGCCATCTCCTTGATGGCGCCGGCGGCCTTGCCCAGCAGCAGAAACACCGCCACCCGGAACGCACCTTTGAAAATGCGTTGGTGGTCCGGGTGGATGCTGCCGAGTTTGCGGATGAGTGCTTTCAAATCAACGCAGGAATTGCGTGTACCAGGGCATCGCCACTTCCAGGCCCTGCAGCACGGTATGCGTGGGCTGGTAGCCCAGCAGGCGGCCGGCCTTGCTGACGTCCGCCTGCGAATGGCGCACATCGCCCGCGCGGAAATCGGCGTAGACCGGCTGCTTGCCGTACTTCACGCCCTGGTTGCCCAGCGCCTGCACCAGGAAACCGAACAGCTGGTTCAAGGTGCTGCGGCCGCTGACGGCCACGTTGTAGACCTGGTTGCGGCCTTCGGCCGGCGCCGTCGCGGCCAGGATATTGGCCTGCACCGCGTTGTCGACGAAGCAGAAGTCGCGGCTGGTCTCGCCGTCGCCGTTGATGGTGACGTCTTCGCCCTGGATCATCGCGGCGGTCCACTTGGGGATGACCGCGGCGTAGGCGCCGTTGGGATCCTGACGCTTGCCGAACACGTTGAAGTAACGCAGGCCTACGGTCTCGAAGCCGTAGGAACGCGCGAACACGTCGGCGTACAGCTCGTTGACGAACTTGGTGACGGCGTAGGGAGACAGCGGCTTGCCGATGTTTTCCTCGACCTTGGGCAGGGCCGGATGGTCGCCGTAGGTCGAGCTGGAGGCCGCGTACACGAACGACTTCACGCCGGCGTCACGCGCCGCCACCAGCATGTTCAGGAAACCGCCGATGTTCACCTCGTTGGTGGTGATCGGGTCTTTCAGCGAACGCGGCACCGAACCCAGCGCCGCCTGGTGCAGCACGAAGTCCACGCCCTGAACCGCGCGGCGGCAAGCCTCGAGGTCGCGGATATCACCCTCGATGAAGGTCAGCCGCGCCCATTGCTCGGGCGTGACGGAGGCCTGCACCTCGTCCAGGTTACGCTGGTGGCCGGTGGCGAAGTTGTCCAGGCCGGTGACGGTCTGGTTCAGCTTCAGCAGGGTCTCCAGCAGATTGGAGCCGATGAAGCCGGCGCAGCCGGTCACCAGCCACTTGCGCGGCGTGGCGGCGAGTTCCTGAGTGACGGATTCAAAGCGTGTGGTCATGCGACGTCCTCCTTACAGGCGCAGATCGGATTCGGCGGGCGACAACACGTACTTCAGGTCATAAAGAATGTGTTCCGGCTTGCCCAGCTTGCGGATGCCTTCGGCGCCCAGATCCTTGAACTGGTGGTGCGCCACCGCCAGGATCACGGCGTCGTACTTGCCCTCGTCGGGCTTGGCGACCGGCGTGATGCCATATTCGTGCACGGCTTCCTCGGCCTCGACCCACGGGTCGTACACGTCGACGTCGACGTTGTAATCGCCCAGTTCCTTGACGATGTCGACGATGCGGGTGTTGCGCAGGTCGGGGCAGTTTTCCTTGAAGGTCAGGCCCATCACCAGCACGCGCGCGCCCTGCACGTGGATGCGGCGCTTGGTCATGGCCTTGACCAACTGCGACACCACGTAGCCGCCCATCGAATCGTTCAGGCGGCGGCCCGCCAGGATGATCTCGGGGTGGTAGCCGATCGACTGCGCCTTGTGCGTCAGGTAGTACGGGTCCACGCCGATGCAGTGGCCGCCCACCAGGCCCGGACGGAACGGCAGGAAGTTCCACTTGGTGCCGGCGGCCTGCAGCACGGCTTCGGTGTCGATGCCCATCTTGTTGAAGATCAGCGCCAGCTCGTTGATCAGCGCGATGTTGACGTCGCGCTGGGTGTTCTCGATCACCTTGGCGGCCTCGGCCACGCGGATGCTGGAAGCCTTGTGGGTGCCGGCGGTGATGATCTGCTTGTACAGCTGGTCCACCAGCTCGGCCACTTCGGGCGTCGAGCCCGAGGTGACCTTCTTGATGGTGCTGACGCGGTGTTCCTTGTCGCCCGGGTTGATGCGCTCGGGGCTGTAGCCGGCGTAGAAGTCGACATTGAACTTCAGGCCCGACACGCGTTCCAGCACCGGCACGCAGTCTTCCTCGGTGGCGCCGGGATAGACGGTCGATTCGTAGATGACGATGTCGCCGCGCTTGAGCACCGAGCCGATGGTCTCGCTGGCCTTGACCAGCGGGGTCAGGTCGGGCTGCTTGTACTCGTCGATCGGCGTGGGCACGGTGACGATGAACACATTGGCCTGGCCGAGTTCGGCGCGGTCGGCGGTGTAGGACAGTTGCTTGGCTTCAGCCAGTTCGATGTCGCTGACTTCCAGCGTGTGGTCGTGACCGGCCTTCAGGGCGTCGATCCGGCGCGTGTTGATATCGAAGCCGATGACCGAGCGCTTCTTGCCGAATTCCACTGCCAGCGGCAGGCCGACATAGCCCAGGCCGACGACCGCGAGTTTCACATCCTGAATACGCAACATAACTCTCCCTCACCGTAAAACGATTACGGCATTTTAAATATGGTCGGGGTGATGGATAACCGGGCCCCCGGCGGCAATCACCGGGGCGCCCAACACTTAATCGGCTCGCAGGACGGAGGGCAACAGCAGCCACCCCGGACGGCGCCACGACACCAGTCGCGCATACAGCCAGATATAGACGCTGGCGAACACCACCAGGCTGGCGCTGAGCGCCCAGGCGTTGTCCCACCAGATGGTGGCGGGCACCAGGCCGATCAGGGCCAGCACCCACATGTAGGGCGATGCCAGGGCATTGCACAGCGCCGGCACCGCATGGCGGCGGCCGCGGCTGAAGGTCACGCGCACCAGGCGGCGGAACACCAGCTGATGCAGGTGCAAGGCATCCGGCTGGTCCACCGGCACGCCGCGCTTGAAGCGGCGGCGCCAGATGGAAAAGCCGGTTTCGAATACGGGGTAGAACAGCACCGCCAGCGCGTAGAACGGCGACACCGACGGGTTGCGCACCACCAGCAGCACGGCCAGCTCGGCCAGCATGAAACCCAGGAAGTACGCGCCGCCATCGCCCAGGAAGACGCGGCCGAACGGGAAATTCCAGACCAGGAAGCCGAGCGTGGCCGAAGCCAGCGCCGCCGCCACCAGGAAGATCGGCACATCGCCGACCTGCAGCGCGACCAGGCTGATGGACACCGCCATCAGCGTCGCGACCATGCCGGCCAGGCCGTTCATGCCGTCGACGATGTTCAGGGCATGGGTACAGCCACCCACCGCGAACATCGTGAAAATCAGGGAAACGGGCCAATAGGACAGGACATAATCCACCGGGGCCATGCCGACGCGGCTGACGCCGCCCAGCAGCCACCAGGCGATCGCGGCCGACGCGAACGCCGCCAGCAGGCGCTTGCTGGCGCCGATGTCCTTGGTGATGTCTTCGAGCAACCCGGCCACGAACACGGGCAGCGCCGACACGAACAGCGCGGGCCACAGCCAGGTCAGGGTCATGTTTTCGGGCCCGAGCACCAGCAGGCCCATGAGCGTGCCCGCCAGCACGGCCAGTCCGCCCACGCGAGGCGTGGCGCGCGAATGGTTCGCTTGCGGTTTGTTGAGATCGCTGTCGCCGGTGAAGGCGCCATGCCAGCGCTCCGACGCCACGATGAGTCCCCCCACCATGAACGCGACCACGCATATGTACAGCCAGGTCACAAGGTCACCTCTGGTTGGTCTATCGAGACAGGCCGGCCATTATCGGCGGCAGGTGTAACGCCCATATATGGGAGGGATAAGGAAGTGCAAATCACCGGGACAGAACGTAACGTCCGCAACCCCGGCCAGGACACGTGCGGGGACCCCCGTTTGGCGGGAGATGCTGCAACGCGGCCGGCGGCGCGCGGAAATGCGGATTTCATGCATTAATTGTAGAGCTTTCCGCCTCTGTCGATGCGAAATATCCAAGGGAAAACGCGGAGCGCGCCAAGGTAGGACCACGGCCCTTTCGCCCCTGTCTCGCCCGGCGCGAAAGACCGGACATCCGGCATAAATAGGGACGCATTGATTTGGCCTAAAAAAAAGCCCGAGATCGTGAGATCTCGGGCTAAATCCACCAAAGGAGGAGGGTGGAGGAGACAACCTTGGCATGCTGGGAGCCGCTTTCGCTCACTGCGCTGTCGGGGTTCTGTGGTGCTTGTCCTGCTTGGACTTTGCTTTTGAACCGCGCCGACTGCGTTTCAACATCCGATGAGATGCATAGTATCGGGTTTTTTTGTGCGATGCAAGATTTTTTTTAAGCCCAACGCACCGCACCATTCCGCGTTGCATTTTTGCCGCAATTCGCCTGACCGTCGCCCGGAAAGCCGCATGCAGCAATGACCTTCGAAAACGGAGGGTTATTGCCGAAGGGGTAAACCCCTTGCGGACTTACCCTAGCTGATTCCGGGTATTCCCGCCCTATTCCTTGCACCGGAAAGGTGCATGCGGCACCAATATGCTGCAATTTTTGCGCATTGCAACATTTTCATGCCCCACGGGCAGGCATGCCCGCAGGCCGGCCGCCTCAGATGCGGTAGGCGGTCGTCGTCATGACCTTGGACATCGCCCGCATGGCGGCCTTGACCGGACCGGGCAGCGGCACGCCGCCCGCGGCTTCGGCGCTGGCGCGGTGCTGGGCCTCGTCTTCCTTCATCTTCTGCACGATCTGGCGCGAGCGGGCATCCTGCTCGGGCAGGGTGCGCAGATGCCCTTCCAGGTGCGCCTCGACCTGTTTTTCGGTTTCGGCCATGAAGCCCAGGTTGCGCGGCGCGCCCGCATAACCGGCCAGCAGGCCCAGCGCGAACGAGCCCGCGTACCAGACCGGATTGAGCAGGCTGGGGCGGCTGCCCAGCTCGGTCAGGCGCTGGTTGCACCACACCAAGTGGTCGACTTCCTCGCCGGCGGCCTCGAGCAACAGGGCGCGCGGGCCGGGTTCGCGGCACACCGCGGCCTGCCCGCGGTACAGCGCCTGGGCGCAGACTTCGCCCACGTGGTTGACCCGCATCAGCCCGGCCGCGTGGCGCTTTTCCTGCGCCGACAAGGTGTCCGGCGCCTCTTCGGCCGTGGCCGGATTGGGCCGGCCGGCGCTGGCGCTGCCGGACAGCACGCGCAGCGCGCGGTCGGCTTCCGCCAACAGTGCATCCAGCGGATTCGAGCGGCGCAGGAAGGCGGCGGGACCGGATTGGGACAAGGTGGGGGACATGGACGGCTCCTGGATTGGCCGCACACCCCTGATGCGGGGCGGGGCTCTCAAGCGGAATTGTACGCAACGGGTATCATCAGCCATTGACTGCGCTCAAGCACAAGGACCTGACAAATGGAATGCACGATCGACTGGGGCGGCCCCAACGGCATGCTCTTCACCGCCAGCACCGGCAGCGGCCACGTGGCCGTGATGGACGGCGCGGTGGACGGCGGCGGCCACAACCTGGCGCCCCGCCCCATGGAAATGCTGCTGGCCGGCACCGGCGGCTGCACCGCCTATGACGTCGTGCTGATCCTCAAGCGCGGCCGCCATGCCGTGACCGGCTGCAGCGTCAAGCTGCAGGCCGACCGCGCCGATGTCGACCCCAAGGTGTTCACGCGTATCCACTTCGCCTTCACGGTCACCGGCCGCAACCTGCCGCGCGCCGCGGTCGAGCGCGCGGTGCAGCTGTCGCATGAGAAATACTGCTCGGCGTCCGCCATGCTCGAAAAGACCGCCGAACTGACCTTCTCGGTGGATATCGTCGACACCCAGGAAGCCCCCGCGGCGGCCTGACGCGGCCCGCCGCGCACGCCACCTCAGCCTTTTCAGATTCTGTACCCATGAAACAATACCTGGACCTCGTTCAATCCATCCTGGACACCGGCGCGTGGCAGGAAAATCGGACGGGAATACGCACGCTGAGCATGCCGGGCGCCTCGCTGCGCTTCGACCTGCAGCAGGGCTTTCCGGCCGTGACCACCAAGAAGCTGGCCTTCAAGTCGGCCATCGGCGAGATGGTCGGCTTCCTGCGCGGCGTGCGCAGCGCGGCGCAATTCCGCGAACTGGGTTGCAAGGTCTGGGACCAGAACGCCAACGAGAACGCCCAGTGGCTGGCCAACCCCTACCGCGAGGGCCCGGACGACCTGGGCCCGGTCTACGGCGTGCAGTGGCGCCAGTGGCCGGCGTACAAGGTGCTGGACGCCGACCGCGCCGGCCAGGTCGATGACGCCCTGGCGCGCGGCTACACCAAGGTGGCCGATCTGCAGGACGGCGGCGTGTCCAAGGTGCTGCTCTATAAAGCGGTCGACCAGTTGCGCCAGTGCCTGGATACCATCCACGAGCGTCCGGGCGACCGCCGCATCCTGTTCCACGGCTGGAACTGGGCGCAGATCGAGGAAATGGCGCTGCCGCCCTGCCACCTGCTCTATCAGTTCCTGCCGAATGCGACCACCCGCGAGATCTCGCTGTGCCTGTACATCCGGTCCAACGATGTCGGGCTGGGCACGCCGTTCAACCTGACCGAGGGCGCGGCGCTGCTGCACCTGGTGGGCCGGCTGACCGGTTACACGCCGCGCTGGTTCACCTACTTCATCGGCGACGCGCATATCTACGAGAATCACCTGCCGATGCTGCGCGAGCAACTGACCCGCACGCCGCACGCGGCGCCGCGGCTGGTGCTGTCCGACCGCATTCCCGATTTCGCCCAGACCGGCCGCTACGAGCCGGAATGGCTGGAAAAGGTCGAGCCGGGCGATTTCTCGCTGGAGGGCTACACTCACCACGCCCCGCTGACGGCGCCCATGGCGGTCTGAGGCCGGCGAGCGGCATTGCACACCGGCCACGGGCCGGCCGCCCAGGCGCCGGGAGCGCCCCTCTCGCGCAGGTGAAGATTGGTGAGCTTCTGGAGGCGCGTTTTCGGTATAACCCATCCCTTAGCCTCGGACGCGCGGCCATCAAGCCCTGCGCGCCTTGGTTTCTGAACGGCCCATGTCGCGCCGTGCCTGCCACTCGCCGCGTAGCCGGGCAAGCCGCCCGACCTCGCCGACCGCCTGCAGTGCAGCGCCGCACCCCCCATCCAGACTAGTGAGTACGTAAATCGCCAGCGTCGACAGCAGGATCCTCTTGCGGCTCGTTTGCAACTGTTGACTACTAATTGATTTGAATTGAGGCCGGCGCGGCGGCTGTATGCGCTCAGGACAGGACCCCAAAAATGCTCGTTGGAACATATAACCCTTCGCTCGTCCTCGTATCCCTAGGGGTCGCCATCCTGGCGTCATACACGGCGCTGGGTATGGCCAACCGCGTCAGGGCGGCGAACGGACTGCCGGCGGCGCGTTACTGGCTGGCCGGCGGCGCGCTCGCCATGGGCATCGGCATCTGGTCCATGCACTTCGTCGGCATGCTGGCGTTCAACCTGCCCATCCCGATGGGCTACGACCTGCCGCTGACGCTGCTGTCGCTGGCCATCGCCATCGGCTGCTCCGCCTTCGCGCTGTGGATCGTCTGCAAGGACGACCTGCCCTGGCGCCGGCTGATCATGGGCGCCCTGCTGATGGGCGCGGGCATCGCCGCCATGCACTATATCGGCATGGCCGCCATGCGGATGATGCCGGGCATCATCTATGACCCGACCTGGTTCGCGCTGTCCATCGCCATCGCGGTGGCGGCCTCGGGCGCCGCCCTCTGGATCACCTACCGCCTGCGCCACGACGGCCCGCGGGTGGCGCTGTCGCGGCCGCTGGCGGCCGTGGTGATGGGGCTGGCGATCGTCGGCATGCACTACACGGGCATGAAGGCCGCCGGCTTCCCCGCCGACAGCATCTGCATGGCGGCGAACACCGGCATCTCGGCCGGCTGGCTGGCCATCGCCGTCACCGCCGTGACCCTGAGCGTGCTGGCCATCGCGTTGGTGGTGGCGGTGCTGGACAACCGCCTGGAAGCCCGCACCTCGGCGTTGGCCTCGTCGCTGGCCGAGGCCAACGAGGAACTGGTGCAGCTGGCGCTGCATGACACCCTGACCAAGCTGCCCAACCGCATCCTGCTGGAAGACCGGCTGGAGCAGGCGATCGAGAGCGCCAGCCGCCGCAAGGGCTATTTCGCGGTGCTGTTCTTCGACCTGGACGGTTTCAAGGCGGTCAACGACGCCTACGGCCACCATACCGGCGACGCCCTGCTGATCGACCTGGCCCAGCGCATCCGCCAGACGCTGCGCACCCACGACACCGTGGCGCGGCTCGGCGGCGACGAATTCATCGTGCTCAGCGAAGTGGTGGAACCGACCGACGCCGCCAACGTGGCGGACCGCCTGATCGAGGCGATCGCCCGCCCCGTCATGGTGTACGGCCACGAAGTGCTGGTGACCTCCAGCGTCGGCATCGCCATCTACCCCAACGACGGCGAGGACACCCACGCCCTGCTGACCAACGCCGACGCCGCGATGTACCACGCCAAGCGCCTGGGCGGCACCGGCTACAGCTTCTTCGAGCCGTCGATGAACGCCGACGCGCACGAGCAGATCGAGTTGCTGCACGACCTGCGCCTGGCGCAGGAGCGCGACCAGTTCGTGCTGCACTACCAGCCCAAGTACGAAGCGCCCGCCGGCCCCATCATGGGCGCCGAGGCGCTGCTGCGCTGGAACCACCCGACCCGCGGCCTGGTGGGCCCCGACCAGTTCATTCCGACGGCGGAAAAGACCGGACTGATCCTGTCGATCGGCGAATGGGTCATCAACGAGGCCTGCCGCCAGATGCGCGAGTGGATCAACGCCGGACAGGGCCACTGGACCATCGCCGTCAACATCTCGGCGCTGCAGTTCGCCCATTCCGGCCTGGTCGAGACCGTGCGCAGCGCGCTGGCGCGCCACGACGTGCCGCCCGCCTGCCTGACGCTGGAAGTGACCGAATCGACCGCGATGCGCGACGCCGAGGCCAGCCTGACGGTGCTCAAGCGCCTGTCGGGACTGGGGGTGACCATCTCGATCGACGATTTCGGCACCGGCTACTCCAGCCTGCTGTACCTGAAGCGCCTGCCCGCGACCGAGCTGAAGATCGACCGCGGCTTCGTCAACCAGCTGGACAACGACAACGAGGACGCCGCCATCATCTCGGCGATCGTCGCGCTGGCGCAGCAGTTGAACCTGCGCATCGTGGCCGAGGGCGTGGAAACCACCGCGCAGCAGAAATTCCTGACCGGCCTGGGCTGCGATTCGCTGCAGGGCTTCCTGCTGGGCAAGCCGATGCCGGCCGACGAATTCCTGGAACACGCCTCCAGCTGAAACGGCGCCGGCCAGATTTGCTACGCTTGGGGTCTTTCCGCCGGCCATGCCGGCTCCCCTTGCCTGAGCGCCCCGCCCGCATGTCCGCCCGCCTGACCCTGATCGTCGCCTATTCCACCAACCGCGCCATCGGCCGCGACAACGCCCTGCCCTGGAAACTGCCGGGCGACCTGGCGCACTTCAAGCGCAGCACCCTGGGCCATCCCATCGTCATGGGCCGCAAGACCTGGGACTCGCTGGGCCGCCCCCTGCCCGGCCGCGCCAATATCGTCATCAGCCGCAACCCCGCCTTCGAGGCCGCGGGCGCCACCGTGGTGCCGACGCTGGAGGCCGCCATCGCCGCCTGCGGCGACAGCGCCGAAGCCTTCGTCATCGGCGGCGCGCAGATCTACACGCAGGCCCTGGCGCTGGCCAGCCGCATCCTGGCCACCGAAGTCCATGCCGAAGTCGAGGGCGACGCCTTCTTCCCGCTGCTGCCCGGCTTCCAGTGGCGCGAAACCGCGCGCGAGGCGCAGCCCGAGGAAAACGGCTACCGCTACGACTTCGTGACGTACGAACGCGCCTGAACCCCACCCTGGCGATGACGGCGGCCGGGTTGCCGCCGCTCCCGGCCGCGCCGGGACGTCCCGCCGGAACGACTACGCCGCGCCCTCGTTGCGCATGAAGCGCCACAACGCCGGGGCTTCCGAATACGCCACGTTGAAACGCACCCACGGCGTATCGGCCTCGTCGGCCTCGAAGTACGACCCCGGCGCCAGCCAGATGCCATCCTTCAGCGCCAGCCCGGCCAGGCCGTTGGCGCCGCGCGCGCGCCACTGGCCGGCCACCTTGGCCCAAAGGAACAGGCCCGCCTGCGGCCGCGCATAGATCTCGAACCCATGCTGCGCCATCAGCCCCGCCACCGTCGCGTGGGCCTGGGCCAGCCGTTCGCGGGTGCGTTCGATGTGCGCCCGATAGCGGCCTTCGCGGATGACCTGGTGCACGATGCGCTCCATGATCTCCGGCGAGGTCAGGCCCACCGCCATCTTGGTGCGGGCGATGTCGCGCGCCAGGTCGCGGTGCGCCACCACGTAGCCCACCCGCACCGAGGGACTGATGACCTTGGAATAGCCGCCCAGGTAGACCACCCGGCGGCCGCCATCGAGCGCCGCCAGCATGGGCGTGACGCCGGGCGCCAGTTCGCGCGAGATGTCGTCCTCGACCACCCACAGCCCGTGGCGCTCGGCCAGTTGCAGGATACGGAAGGCGTTGGCCATGCTGATGCTGGCGCCCGACGGGTTCTGCAGGGCGGTGTTGACGAACAGCGCGCGCGGCCGGTGCTGCGACGCGGCCTGCTCCAGCGCCTCGCAATCCAGCCCGTCCAGCGTGCGCGCCACCGGCACCACCCGCAGCCCGGCCAGGCGCAGCATCTGCAGCAGGTTGGCGTAGGCCGGCTGCTCGACCAGCACGGTATCGCCCGGACGCAGCAGCGTGCGGATCACCATGTCGAGCCCGTGCGTCACGCCCTGGGTCAGCAGCACCTGCGACACCTCCACTTCCATGCCCTGGGCGCTGAGCGTGGCGGCGATGGTCTCGCGCAGCGGCGCGTAACCATAGGGATGGCCGTAGTTGGCGATGCGCATGGCCGGCACCCGGCCCATGTGGCGCAGCGCCATGTGCAGCCCTTCTTCATTGAGCCATTCGCCCGGCAGCCAGCCGCAGCCCGACTTGATGGGGATGGAGTGGTCCGCGAAGATGTCCGACAGCAGCCAGGCGGCGTTCAGCCGCGGCGGCTCCCAGGACTGCGGCTCGCCCCGGCGCGGCGGCGCGTCGGGCGAGGCCACGCGGTAGCCGGCGCCCGGGCGCGCGGCCAGCCAGCCCAGCGAAACCAGGCGGCTGTAGGCGCTGGCCACGGTAAAGGTGCTGACCTGGTGCTGGCGCGCGAAGTCGCGCACCGAGGGTAGGGACATACCCGGACGCAGCTCCTGCGCCTCGATGGCGCGCAACACGGCCGCCACCACCTGGTCCACCAGGGTCGGCGCCTGGCCGCGGGCACGCACGGGCTTGAAGTCGATCACGGCGCTACGCTAACTGTACAGTTGTCATGCTTGCAACTATACAGTTAGCCCGGTTTGCGCGGATTGTATATTTTCATTCCTCGCCGGACGTACCAGAATCAATCGCATCCCGCCGGCCGCCCGCCCGACACGCGCGCAGGGCTCCGGCGTCTGTCCTACCCCTGGAGCCGCCATGAACGCCCCCGCCGAGTTGCCCGACCTGTCCCATCTCTGGATGCCCTTCACCGCCAACAAGCAGTTCAAGGCGCATCCCCGCATGCTGGCGTCGGCCAAGGGCATGTACTACACCTCGGCCGACGGCCGCCAGGTGCTGGACGGCACCGCCGGCCTGTGGTGCGTGAACGCCGGCCACGGCCGCCAGGAGATCGTCGAGGCGATCTCGCGCCAGGCCGGCATCATGGACTACGCCCCCGGCTTCCAGCTCGGCCATCCGCTGGCCTTCGAGGCCGCCACCGCGGTCGCCAGCTTCATGCCGCAGGGCCTGGACCGCGTGTTCTTCACCAACTCGGGTTCGGAGTCGGTCGACACCGCCCTGAAGATCGCCCTGGCCTACCACCGCGCCCGCGGCGAAGGCCAACGCACCCGCCTGATCGGCCGCGAGCGCGGCTACCACGGCGTGGGCTTCGGCGGCATCTCGGTCGGCGGCATCTCGACCAACCGCAAGACCTTCTCCGGCGCGCTGCTGCCCGCCGTCGACCACCTGCCCCACACCCACAACCTGGAGCAGAACGCCTATTCCAAGGGCCAGCCGGCCTGGGGCGCGCAACTGGCCGATGAACTCGAACGCATCGTCGCGCTGCACGACGCCTCGACCATTGCGGCGGTGATCGTCGAACCGATGGCCGGCTCGACCGGCGTGCTGATCCCGCCCAAGGGCTACCTGGAAAAGCTGCGCGAGATCACCTCCAAGCACGGCATCCTGCTGATCTTCGACGAAGTCATCACCGCCTACGGCCGCCTCGGCGCGGCCACCGCGTCGGAATTCTTCGGCGTGACGCCGGACCTGATCGCGATGGCCAAGGGCGTCAGCAACGCCGCCGTGCCCGCGGGCGCGGTCGCGGTGCGCCGCGAAGTGCATGACGCCATCGTCAACGGCCCGGCCGGCGGCATCGAATTCTTCCATGGCTACACCTATTCGGCCCACCCGCTGGCGGCCGCCGCCATCCTGGCGACGCTGGACATCTACCGCCGCGAAGACCTGTTCGGCCGCGCCCGCAAGCTGTCCGGCGCCTTCGAGCAGGCGGCCCACAGCCTGAAGGGCGCGCCGCACGTGATCGACGTGCGCAACCTGGGCCTGGTGGCCGGCGTCGAGCTGGCGCCGCGCGCCGGCGCGCCGGGCGCGCGCGCCGCCGAAGTGTTCCAGAAGTGCTTCGACAGCGGCCTGATGGTGCGCTACACCGGCGACATCATCGCCGTCTCGCCCCCGCTGATCATCGACGAGGCCCAGATCGGCCAGATCTTCGAGCAGATCGGCAAGGTGCTCAAGGAAGTCGCGTAACTCCCGCGCGGCGCAGGCGCCGCGCATCGCACGCAATGGCGGGCGGCCCCGGGCCGCCCTCCGGCATTTTCAAAGAACCCCGCTCCGAGCTTTCCCATGAAGAAGAACCTCTCCCACTACATCAACGGCCAGCCCTACGATGGCCGCAGCAACCGTTACGCCGACGGTTTCAATCCGGCCACGGGCGAGATCATCACGTCCGTGCCGCTGGCCTCCACCGATGAGGTGGCGCTGGCCGTGGCCTCGGCCAAGGCCGCCTTTCCGGCCTGGTCCGAAACGCCCGCGCTCAAGCGCGCCCGCGTGCTGTTCAACTTCAAGGCGCTGCTGGACAAGCACCAGGACGAACTGGCCGAGCTGATCACGCGCGAGCACGGCAAGGTGTTCTCGGACGCCAAGGGCGAAGTGATGCGCGGCATCGAGATCGTCGAATTCGCCTGCGGCATTCCGCATCTGTTCAAGGGCCAGTATTCCGACCAGATCGGCGGCGGCATCGACAACTGGAGCATGCGCCAGGCCCTGGGCGTGGTGGCCGGCATCACGCCGTTCAACTTCCCGATGATGGTGCCGTGCTGGATGTTCCCGGTGGCCATCGCCTGCGGCAACACCTTCGTGCTCAAGCCGTCCGAGCGCGATCCCTCGGCCTCGCTGCGCCTGGCCGAGCTGCTGACCGAAGCCGGCCTGCCGCCGGGCGTGTTCAACGTGGTGCACGGCGACAAGCAGGCCGTGGACGCGCTGATCGCGCACCCCGACGTCGAGGCCCTGTCCTTCGTCGGCTCGACCCCGATCGCCGAATACATCTACGCCGAAGGCACGCGCCGCGGCAAGCGCGTGCAGGCCCTGGGCGGCGCCAAGAACCACCTGGTGGTGATGCCCGACGCCGACCTCGACCAGGTCACCGACGCGCTGATGGGCGCGGCCTACGGCTCGGCCGGCGAGCGCTGCATGGCAATCTCGGTGGCCGTGGCGGTGGGCGACGTGGCCGACAAGGTGATCGAACGCCTGGTCCCGCGCGTCAAGGCGCTGGTGGTCAAGGACGGCATGCAGGGCGATGCCGAAATGGGCCCGCTGGTCACCGCGCAGCACCGCAACAAGGTCATTGGCTACATCGAGGACGGCGTCGCCGCCGGCGCCGAGATGGTGGTCGACGGCCGCGGCCTGAAGGTGCCGGGCGCGGAAAAGGGCTTCTTCCTGGGCGGCACGCTGTTCGACAAGGTCAAGCCCACGATGAACATCTACCGCGAAGAGATCTTCGGACCGGTGCTGTGCGTGGTGCGCGTGCCCGACTTCGCCGCCGCGGTCGAACTGATCAACGCCCATGAATTCGGCAACGGCGTGGCCTGCTTCACGTCCGACGGCGGCGTGGCGCGCGCCTTCGCCCGCCAGATCAAGGTGGGCATGGTCGGCATCAACGTGCCGATTCCGGTGCCGATGGCCTGGCACTCGTTCGGCGGCTGGAAGCGCTCGCTGTTCGGCGATCACCACGCCTACGGCGAGGAAGGCATCCGCTTCTACTCGCGCTACAAGAGCGTGATGCAGCGCTGGCCGGACAGCATCGCCAAGGGCGCGGAATTCACCATGCCGGTGGCCAAGTAATCATGTAGACGCTCTCACCGCCCCGAGCCGCAAAGCGGCCGGGGTTTTGCCGAAAGACACACAACAAGGGGAATCCTGATGCGCATCGGGATCGGCGGCTTTCAGCATGAAACCAATACCTTCGCGCCTTCGCGCGCGGCCTGGGAAGACTTCGCCGACAAGGGCGGCGGCTGGCCAAGACTGGTCAGCGGCCCGGCGATGTTCCAGGCCGTGGCGGGGGCTAACATTCCCGTGGCCGGCTTTATCGAGGCCATGCGGCAGCACACGCTGCTGCCGGCCACGTGGGCCGCGGCCAGCCCGTCCGGCCCGGTCACCGAGGATGCGTTCGAGCGCATCAGCGCGCTGATCCTGCAGGGCCTGAAGGCGGCCATGCCGCTGGACGGCGTGTACCTCGACCTGCACGGCGCCATGGTCACCGAGCACCTGGACGACGGCGAGGGCGAACTGCTCAAGCGCGTGCGCGCGCTGGTCGGCGCCGACGTGCCGGTGGTGGCCAGCCTCGACCTGCACGCCAACATGACACCGGCGATGGTGCGCTACGCCGATGCGCTGGTCTGCTATCGCACCTATCCGCATATCGACATGGCCGAGACCGGCCAGCGCGCCGCCGCGCTGCTGGCGCGGCGCCTGGCCGGCGCGCCGCGGCCCTGCGTGGCGCTGCGGCAACTGCCCTACCTGATTCCGCTGTGCTGGCAATCGACCGACATCGAACCGGCGCGCAGCCTGTACCGGATGGTGGGCGAGATCGAGGCGCGCGGCGCCCAGAGCGTGTCGCTGGCCACCGGTTTTCCGGCGGCGGATTTCCCCGATTGCCTGCCAGCGGTGTGGGCCTATGGCGCCACCCAGGCCGAGGCCGATGCGGCCGCCGACACGCTGGCGCGCGCGGTGCTCGATGCCGAACGCGACTTCGGCGGCACGCTCCACACACCGGATGACGCCGTCACCACCGCCTTGCGCCTGGCGCGCGAGGCCAATGCCCCGGTCGTCATCGCCGACGCGCAGGACAACCCCGGCGCGGGCGGCAGTTCGGACACCACCGGCCTGCTGCGGGCTTTGATCCGCCACCAGGTGCGCGACGCCGCCATCGGACTGATCGTCGATCCGGAAGCGGCGCTGGCCGCACATCGCGCAGGCGTTGGTAAAACGGTCCGCATTGCACTAGGTGGACATTCGGGTATTCCCGACGACGAACCGCTGGACGCGGAGTTCATCGTGGAGAAAACTTCGGATGGGCGCTTCGATACGCATGGCGCGTTCTACCGCGGCTTCCATATGGACCTGGGTCCCAGCGCCTGTCTGCGCATCGGCGGCGTGCGCATCGTGGTGGCGTCCAACAAGGTGCAGATGGCCGACCAGGAGATGTTCCGCTTCGCCGGCGTCGAGCCGCGCCGCGCGGCCATTCTGGCGGTGAAAAGCTCGGCGCATTTCCGCGCGGATTTCACGCCGATCGCGCACACGATCCTGGTTTGCGCCGCGCCCGGCTCGATGCTGATGGATGCGGCAAAACAACCATGGACACGGTTGCGTCCGGGCATCAGAATGGCGCCTTGCGGCCCGGTCTTTGCCGGCGCCGCAACCGATTGACCCTCGCACGCCGCGCCAAGGCGCGGCGCGTCAACGACGTAGCGGCAATCCGCGCCGCTCACTACGCATAAAAGGGGAATTTCATGCTCAAGTTCGTCCGCGCGGCCGCGTTCGCCGGCGCCACCCTGCTGATGGCCCATGGCGCCTACGCCGACACCGTCATCAAGGCGGTGATGCACTCGCCGCTGCGCCTGACCGATCCGCACGCCACCACCGCGTACATCACGACGTGGCACGGCTACATGATCTACGACACCTTGCTGGCCACCGACGCCGACAACAAGATCCAGCCGCAGATGCTGGACAAGTGGGATGTCTCGGCCGACGGCAAGACCTACACCATGACGCTGCGCCCGGGCCAGAAATGGCATGACGGCAAGCCCGTCACGGCCGAGGACTGCGTCGCGTCGATCAAGCGCTGGGCCGCGGGCGACGGCATGGGCCGCACGCTGCTGAAATTCACCGACAAGATCGAGGTCATCGACGACAACAGCTTCCGCATCGTCATGAAGGAACCCACGGACCTGGCGCTGCGCGCCCTGTCCAAGCCGACCGGCACCGCGCCGTTCATGATGCCCAAGCGCATCGCCGACCTGCCCATCGGCCAGCCGATCACCGACATGACCGGTTCGGGTCCGTTCAAGGTCATCGAGTTCAAGCCGGGCGTGAAGACCGTCTACGCCAAGAACGCCGACTACGTGCCGCGCAAAGAGCCCGCCAGCGGCCTGGCCGGCGGCAAGGTGGTGAACGTGGACAAGGTCGAATGGGACGTGATGCCCGACGCCCTGACCACCGCCAACGCGCTGCTGGGCGGCGAGATCGACTTCGTCGAGCAGTTCCCCTACGACCTGCTGCCGATGGTCGAGGGCAACAAGGACCTGAAGGAAGAGTCGCTCAGCCCGGTCGGCTACTTCACGATGTACCGCTTCAACTTCAAGTACCCGCCCTTCAACAACAAGAAGATCCGCCAGGCCGCGATGTACGCCATCGGCCAGGAAGACGTGATGAAGGCGCTGGTCGGCAATCCCAAGTACTGGAAGACCTGCGCCTCGCTGTGGGGCTGCGGCACGCCGCTGGAATCGGACATCGGCAAGGACGTGGTGGTGCCCTCGAACATCGAGAAGGCCAAGGCCCTGCTGAAGGAAGCCGGCTATGACAACACCCCGATCCTGGTGATGCACGCCACCGACGTCGGCACGCTGTCGGCGCAGCCGGTGGTGATGGCCCAGGCCCTGCGCAAGGCCGGCTTCAACGTCAACCTGGCGGCGATGGACTGGCAGAGCGTGGCCACCCGCCGCGCCTCGAAGGCGGCGCCGGCCGAAGGCGGCTGGAACATCCACAACACCAACTGGTACGCCACCGACGTGATGGACCCGGTGCGCTCGGCCCCGGCCGCGGCCAACGGCGACAACGCCTGGTTCGGCTGGCCCGACTTCCCGCAAGTCGAGGAACTGCGCACCAAGTTCGCGCTGACCTCCGATCCGGCCGAGCAGAAGAAGATCGCCGACGAGCTGCAGCGCATCGGCATCGACGAAGGCCTGTACGTGCCGCTGGGCCAGATGTCCGTGCCCACCGTCTACACGACCAAGCTCTCGGGCCTGGTGCACGCGCCGGTGTTCGCGTTCTGGAACGTCAAGAAAGCCCCTTGATGGGCAGGTAGTTCAGGGGGAAATACATGCTGGCATTCGTCTCACGCCGGCTCCTCGCGACCATCCCCGTTCTGGTGATGGTCGCGGTGGTGGTCTTCGCGATATTGCGTCTGAGCCCGGGGGATCCGGCCATCATCATGGCGGGCGATGGCGCCACGCCCGAGCGTATCGAACAGATACGCCAGACGATGGGCCTGGATAAACCGGTCGTCAAACAATTCGTCATCTGGGGCGGCAAGCTGCTGCAGGGCGACCTCGGCACCTCGCTGATGTCCGGCGTGCCCGTGACCCAGCTCATCGGCCAGCGCCTCGAGCCTTCGCTCAGCCTGGCGGTGCTGACGCTGGTCTTCACGCTGATCGTGGCGATTCCGCTGGGCGTGCTGGCGGCCTGGCGCCAGGGCCGGCTGCTGGATCGGGCGGTGATGGGCTTCTCGGTGCTGGGCTTCTCGGTGCCGGTGTTCGTCACCGGCTACCTGCTGATCTGGGCCTTCGCCATCAAGCTGGGCTGGTTCAACGTGCAGGGCTACACGCCGCTGGCCAATGGCTTCTGGCTGTTCCTGCACCGGCTGATCCTGCCGTCGCTGGCGCTGTCCACGGTGTACATCGCCCTGATCGCGCGCATCACGCGCACCAGCGTCATCGAGGTGATGGGCGAGGACTTCATCCGCACCGCGCGCTCCAAGGGCCTGACCGAGACCGGCGTGCTGCTGGGCCACGCGCTGCGCAATGCCGCCGTGCCCATCGCCACGGTGGTGGGCCTGGGCATCGCGCTGCTGATCAGCGGCGTGGTGGTGACCGAATCGGTGTTCAACATCCCCGGCCTGGGCCGGCTGGTGGTCGAAGCCGTGCTGGCGCGCGACTACCCCGTGATCCAGGGCCTGACGTTGTTCTTCGCCTTCGTCTACGTGTTCATCAATCTGGTTGTCGATTGCGCCTACACGGTGTTCGACCCCCGTATCCGATACTGAGGCCACGCCATGCAAACGCCCACCGACGCCGCCGCGCAAGCGGCCGCCGATCTTCCCGGCGGCGGCACGCCCCACGTCACCGCCTGGCGCCAGATCCGCCAGGGCCTCAGGAGCTGGCCGGTCATGCTGGCCCTGGTGGTGCTGCTCATCATCGTCGCCATCGCCCTGTTCGCGCCGCTGCTGGGCACGGTCGATCCGACGTTCATCAATCCCGGCGCGCGCCTGAAGCAGCCGTTCACCGACTACCTGTTCGGCACCGACGCCTTCGGCCGCGACGTCTGGTCGCGCGTGGCCTATGGCGCGCGCGTCTCGCTGATCGCGGGCCTGGGGGCCGCGGTCGTCAGCGTCGCCATCGGACTGGTGGTCGGCGTCATCGCCGGCTGGTTCCGCTCGCTCGACGGCATCATCATGCGCACCATGGACGCCATCATGGCGATCCCCGGCATCCTGCTGGCGATCGCGCTGGTGTCGGTGACCGGCGCCAGCCTGACCACGGTGCTGGTGGCCATCACCATTCCGGAGATCCCGCGGGTGGTGCGGCTGGTGCGCGGCCAGATCCTGACCGTGCGCGGCGAGCCCTATGTCGAGGCCGCGCTGGCGCTGGGCACGCCGCTGCCGCTGCTGCTGTGGCGCCACATGGTGCCCAGCACGATCGCGCCGCTGACGGTGCAGGGCACCTATGTGTTCGCCTCGGCCATGCTGACCGAGGCCATCCTGAGCTTCCTGGGCGCGGGCATCCCGCCCGAGATCGCCTCCTGGGGCAACATCATGTCCGAGGGCCGCATGTATTTCCGCATGCTGCCCGGCCTGATCCTGTTCCCGGGGCTGTTCCTGTCGCTGACCGTGCTCAGCGTGAACATCCTGGGCGACGCGCTGCGCGACGCCCTCGATCCGAAAATGGTGCGCAGGATCTGATGCCGATGACCTACTATCCCACTCCCCCCGCGGGCGATACCTCGTCCGCCGTGCTGGCGATCCGCAACTTGTCGGTGGAAGTCGGCGGCGCCGGCAACCGCGTGGTGCGCAACCTGAGCCTGGACGTGCATGCCGGCGAGACCGTGTGCGTGGTCGGCGAATCCGGCTCGGGCAAATCGGTCACCTCGCTGGCCGTCATGGGCCTGCTGCCGCCCGGCGTGCTGCGCATCAGCGCGGGCTCGATCCGGGTCGAAGGCGAGGATGTGGCCAGCGCCACGCCGCGCCGCCTGCGCGAGCTGCGCGCCACCCGCATGGCGATGGTGTTCCAGGAACCCATGACCGCGCTGAACCCGGTGCACACCGTCGGCAAGCAGGTCGACGAAGTGCTGCGGCTGCATCGCCGCATGTCGGCCGCCGAGCGCCGCGCCAAGGTGCTGGAGATGTTCCGCTCGGTGCATCTGCCCGACGTCGAACGCATCTACGATGCCTATCCGCACCAGCTCTCGGGCGGCCAGCGCCAGCGCATCGTGATCGCCATGGCGCTGATCCTCGAACCCAAGCTGCTGATCGCCGACGAGCCGACCACGGCGCTGGACGTCACCACGCAGAAGCAGATCCTGCTGCTCATCAAGGAACTGCAGGTC
Organism: Achromobacter insuavis; assembly: GCF_902859645.1. Taxonomy (GTDB): domain Bacteria; phylum Pseudomonadota; class Gammaproteobacteria; order Burkholderiales; family Burkholderiaceae_B; genus Achromobacter; species Achromobacter insuavis. The sequence continues at coordinate 78,164 of NZ_CADIJR010000005.1, forward strand.
AAGCACCAGACCGCCGTGCTGTTCATCACGCACGACTTCGGCGTGGTCGCCGAGATCGCCGACCGCATCGTGGTGATGAACCGCGGCGACCTGATCGAAAGCGGCACGCGCCACGAGATCCTGGCCGAGCCCAAGCAGTCGTACACGCGGCGGCTGGTGTCGTCGGTGCCCAGCCTGGTGCCCTCGCACCGCGAGGCGCCGTCCGGCCAGCCGGTGCTGCACGTCAAGGGCCTGGGCCGCACCTACGGCGGCAAGCGCGCGCTGCTCTCGCGCCGCGCGCCGCAGAACGTGATCGCCGCGGCCGATGTCAACCTGACGCTGCGCAAGGGCGAGATCCTCGGCATCGTGGGCGAATCCGGCTCGGGCAAATCGACGGTGGCGCGCTGCATCGTGCGCCTGATCGAGCCCACCGCCGGCCACATGATGATGGGCGGCGAAGACCTCAGCACGCTGTCCGGCGCGGCCCTGCGCCCGGTGCGCCGCCGCATCCAGATCGTGTTCCAGGATCCGTACCGCTCGCTCAACCCCCGCCGCACCGTGGGCGAATCGATCATCGAAGGCCTGCTCAACTTCGGCGTGCCCCGCGACAAGGCCGAGCAGCGCGCCGGCGAGACGCTGTCGGTGGTCGGGCTCAGCCCCGACGCCATGCGGCGCTATCCGCACCAGTTCTCCGGCGGCCAGCGCCAGCGCATCTGCATCGCCCGCGCGCTGGTGATGGACCCCGAGATCCTGGTGGCCGACGAGGCCGTGTCGGCGCTGGACGTGTCGGTGCAGGCGCAGGTGCTGGAACTGCTCGAGCAGGTGCGCCAACGCACCGGCGTGGGCGTGCTGTTCATCACGCATGACCTGCGCGTGGCCGCGCAGATCTGCGACACCATCATGGTCATGCAGCGCGGCAAGGTCGTCGAGACCGGCGCCGCCCAGGCCGTGCTGACCGATCCCCGCCACGAGTACACCCGCGCCCTGATCGACGCGGCGCCTGGACGCGACTGGGACTTCCGCAACTTCCGGCCCGTGGCGGCCGGCCTCGCGTCCCCCGCCGCGTAGCGGCCTCCAGGCCCCCCACCTTCCATTGGAACCCGCCATGTCGCAACCGCATGAACTCTCGGCCCAGGAACTGCTGGCCGCCTATCGCAACAAGACCCTCTCGCCGGTCGAGGCGACCCGGTCGGTGCTCGATCACATCGCCCGCTGGGAACCGCACATCCACGCCACCTACGCGCTCGACCCCGACCAGGCGCTGGCCCAGGCACGCGCCTCCGAAGCGCGCTGGATGAAGGGTGAGCCGCAGGCCTGCGGCGGCTACTCGCTGGACGGCGTGCCCGCCACCATCAAGGAGAACATCGCCACCCGCGGCGTGCCGGTGCCGCTGGGCACGGCCGCCACCGACCTGACGCCGGCCGCGGCCGACGCGCCGCCGGCGGCGCGCATGCGCGAGGCCGGCGCGGTGGTGCTGGGCAAGACCACCATGCCCGACTACGGCATGCTGTCCTCGGGGCTGTCGAGCTTCCATGCGCTGACGCGCAATCCCTGGGACCTCACCAAGAACCCGGGCGGCTCCAGCGCCGGCGCCGGCGCGGCCGCCGCCGCGGGCTACGGCCCGCTGCACATCGGCACCGACATCGGCGGCTCGGTGCGCCTGCCGGCCGCCTGGTGCGGCATCGCCACGCTCAAGCCCAGCCTGGGCCGCATCCCCATCGACCCGCCCTTCATGGGCCGCTGCGCCGGCCCCATGACGCGCGACATCGCCGACGCCGCGCTGATGATGGGCGTGCTGTCGCAGCCCGACGCGCGCGACCACATGAGCCTGCCGTTCCAGGACTTCGACTGGCTCAACCTGGAGCTGGACGTGCGCGGCCTGCGCATCGGCCTGCAGCTGGACGCCGGCTGCGGCCTGCCGCTGGATCCCGAGATCCGCGCGGCGGTCGAGGCCGCGGCCCGCCTGTTCGAGGCCGCCGGCGCCATCGTCACGCCGCTCAAGCCGTGGATGACGCCCGACATGCTGGACGGCGTCGACCGCTTCTGGCGCACCCGTTCGGCCATCGACCTGGGCGGCCTGCCGCAAGAACGCCGCGCCAAGATCCTGCCGTTCATCCGCACCTGGGCCGAAAGCGGCGGCGGCCAGTCCGGCGAAGCCGTGTTCCGCAGCTACTACGAAACGCTCAACGTGCGCGCCAGGACGGTCGCCGCCACCGCTCCCTTCGACTACGTCCTGTCGCCGGTGGCGCCGGTGGTCGCCTACAACGCCGAGTGGGCCGCGCCCACCAACGAGGTCGCCACGACCATGCACCACATCGGCTACACGCTGCCCTACAACATGAGCGAGCAGCCGGCCGCCTCGGTCAATTGCGGCTACACCCGGGCCGGCCTGCCGATCGGCCTGCAGATCGCCGGCGCGCGCTTCGATGACCTCGGCGTGCTGCGCGTGGCCCGCGCCTGGGAGCGCATGCGCCCGGCCCAGCATCCCTGGCCGCGGCCGCCCCAGGCCGCCTGACGTTCGCTGGCAGGCCCGATCCCCTTCCCTTTGGCAACCCACAGGAATTTCCATGCGTTGGCTTCTGGCAATGATCAAGCACGAGACGAACACCTTCTCGCCCGTGCCCACCCCGCTCGCGCGTTTCTTCCGCGGCAACCCTGAAATCCTGGCTGGCGAACGCGCCATCCGGGCCTACGAGAACACCGACAGCGGCCTGGGCGGCTACATCGAGGTGGCGCGCCGGGTCGGCGCCGAGATCGTGGTGCCGGTGGCGGCCGAGTCCTGGCCCAGCGGCCCGACCAGCGCCGAGACCCATGAACTGCTGTGCAAGCTGGTGCTGGACGAGGTCGCCAAGGGCGGCTACGACGCCATCCTGCTGGACCTGCACGGCGCCATGGTGGCCGAGGGCGTGGAAGACGCCGAGGGCGACCTGCTGCGGCGCCTGCGCGAGCTCGACCCCAAGACCCCGGTGGCCGTGACGCTCGACATGCACGCCAACATCTATGCCGACATCGTCGAGAACGCCACCGTCATCAGCGGCTTCCACACCTATCCGCACGTGGACATCCGCGAGGCCGGCGTGCGCGCCGCCAACGTCATCGTGCGCACGCTGCGGGGCGAGATCAAGCCGGTCATGACCTGGGCCGGCAAGCCCATGCTGCCGCACGTCATGTGCCAGGGCACCCACGCCGAGCCCAACAAATCGCTGCAGGAACGCTGCCGCCAGCTGGAGGCCGACGGCGTGCTGGCGGCGTCGGTGTTCGTGGGCTTCCCGCATGCCGACATCCGCGAGGCCGGCCTGAGCGCGGTGGTCTGTACGGACGCCAACCTGGCGCAGGCCGAGCAATACCGCGACGAACTGCTGGAGCGCGCCTGGAACGACCGCGCCAAGTGGGTGTTCCATCCGGAACCGCTGGCCCCCACCATCGCCCGCGCCAAGGCCATCGAGCAAGGCCCGGTGGTGCTGCTGGACCACTTCGACAACACCGGCTCCGGCGGCACCATGGACACCACCGCGGTGCTGGCCGAAGTGCTGCGCCAGGAACTGGACAACGTGGTGTTCTACGCCATCTGTGATCCGCAGGCGGCGCGCGAGGCCGCCACGGCCGGCGTCGGCAGCACCATCACCCTGCCGCTGGGCGGCAAGGTCGACATGCCGGCCATCCAGCGCGCCGGCGAGCCGCTGACCGTGACCGGGCGGGTCAAGCTGGTGTTCGACGGCGTGTACCTGAACCGCGGCCCCATGTACCGCGGCGTGCGCAACGACACCGGCCTGACCGTGGTGATCGACACCGGGCGGGTCGAGATCGTGGTGGTGTCGCGCCACCAGGAGCCCTTCGACATCAATTGCCTGCTGTCAGCCGGAATCGACCCGCTGCAGAAACGCTATGTGGTGCTCAAGAGCCGCGTCCACTGGCGCGCGGGCTTCTCCGCCATGGCCACCGAGATCATCGAATGCTCCGGCGTGGGCGTCACCACCTCCGATTACAGTCAGCTCGACTTCCAGCACGTACGGCGGCCGATCTACCCCCTCGACCCGCTGTAAAACCGGTTTTGTCGACAATATGGCCGGCGCCCGAGGGCGCCGGCTTTCATTTTGAAATCTTCGGTAACGGCGCGCACTGCAACAGGCCATCTCGCCTCGGTATACTCGCCGCGGGTCCTGACAGGCCGATGAATATGTCCCAATTGCCCGCACCGCCCAACGGCGCCGCGCCGCACGGACAAGACTCGACAATCAACGACAAAGCAAAACATGAAAAAGAGCGTAGCGATCACCTTAGCCGTGGTCATAGTGGGAGCGGGAAGCTGGGTGGGTGCCACGTGGTACACCGGCAAGCGCATCGAGGAAGGCGCGCAGCACCGCCTGGCCGAGGCCAACGAGAAGCTGGCCAAGATCACGCCTTTGTTCGGCCTGCGCATCGACCAGATCAAGTACGAACGCGGCCTGTTCTCGACCCAGGCGCGCTACGGCGTGTCGTTCGTCAAGAGCGACAAGAGCCTGAGCGAGCTGCCCGACGGCATGCTGGAATTCGACGCCCGCATCGAACACGGCCCGTTCCCCAAGAGCGCGCTGGCGCGCGGCGCCATCGCCCCGAAGCTGGCCTTCGTCCACACCGAAATGGCCAAGACGGACAACGTCAAGCCGGTGTTCGAGCTGACCAAGGACGTCTCGCCCCTCATCACCGATGCCGTGGTCAGCTTTGGCGGCAACACCGCCTCGACCGCCCGCATCGCGCCGGTGAAAGTGACGCATGAAGGCAATTCGGTCGATTTCAGCGGCATGGAAATCACCGGCACCTTCGACCGCGGCCTGCAGGCGATCACCGCCAACGCCAAGACGGACACGCTCGCCGTCGACGGCTCCAAGAGCAGCGACCCGATCAAGATGCAGATGACGGGCCTGTCCATGGACGTCGACAGCCGCATGGGCAAGTTCGGCCTGTCGGTCGGCGACTCGGCCATCAAGATCAAGCGCATCGATGTCACCAAGCCGGACGTCGACGTCAAGGTCGCGCTCGACAACTTCGGCTACACCGTCAAGCTCTCCGAAGACGACAAGAACATCAACATCCAGGCCGCCTACCAGACCGGTGAACTGAACGTGAACGACGTGGCCCTCGGCAACGGCCAGGCCGTCATCAAGCTGGCCAGGCTGGACGGCGCCGCGGTCAAGCAGCTGTCGGACACCTACAACCAGCTGATGCGCCAGTACATGGCCGACACCCGCGACGAAGGCCTGAACGACGAGCAGTTCCAGGTGCTGCTGGACAACGCCGGCAAGCTGCTGGCCGGCAACCCCTCGTTCAGCATCGACCCGATCAGCTGGAAGACCGCCAAGGGCGAAAGCAAGCTGAACGTCACCCTCGATCTGGCCAACCCGCCCAACGTCAAGGACCTGACGCCGCAGGAAATCGTGGTCAAGGCGATCAAGCAGATCGACGCCACCCTGGTGATCTCCAAGCCGATGGTGCAGGACCTGATGGTGCAGTACGCCATCAAGAAGGACGGCATGGCGGCCGACAAGGCCGAAGCCGAGGCCGCCGACAACGTGCGCAGCATGTCCGGCATGGCCGAGATGTTCAATGTCGGCAAGAACGATGGCGACAACATCGTCGGCAAGTTCCACTTCGCCGACGGCATGGGCGACCTGAACGGCAAGAAGATCCCGGCCGACGAACTGTTCTCGGGCCTGCTGGGCGCGACCGGCATGAACAGCGCGATGGACGACGATGAAGAGGAAGCCGAGCCGGCCGCTGGCGCCACCGCCATGGACAACGACATGGCCGCGACCAGCAACGCCGACGTGGTGAACGAATTCGACGTCGACATGGTCGTCCACATGCTGGAAGACATGGGCTACACCACCCGCAAGACCGACGGCGACGAAGGCCCGGTGCTGATCCTGGACGCCAGCAATTCCGGCGCCACCGACCTGCGCCTGGAATTCCTGTGCAACGACTTCTCCGAGAAGTGCTACGACCTGGTGGCCACCGCGACCTACGCCAGCAAGAAGCCGGCCACGCTCAAGGCCATCAACGCCTGGAACCAGGAATACCGCTGGACCCGCGCCTACCTGGACGACAAGAACCAGGCCGTGCTGCAGATGGACATGAACGCCGAAGGCGGCATCGGCAAGAAGAACCTGCAGATCCTGCTGAACACCTACTTCAGCATCACCGAGGAATTCGCCACCGCCATCACGGCGGCGCCGGCCAGGAAGTAAGGCGGCCGCACAAAAACAAAACCCCCATCTTGCGATGGGGGTTTTTTTTGCCTGTCGCCAGGCGGGCCCCGATGGTTCGCCCCGCGGGGCGAACCATCATGCGGCATCAGGCGTAGGCTTCGATCGGCAGGCAGGCGCACACCAGGTTGCGGTCGCCATAGGCGTTGTCCACGCGCGCCACCGGCGGCCAGTACTTGGCGTCGCGCAGCGAGGCCACCGGATAGGCGGCCTGCTGGCGCGGGTAGTCGTGCAGCCATTCCTCGGCCAGCAGCATCTGCGCGGTGTGCGGCGCGTTCTTCAGGACGTTGTCCTCGCGATCGCGTTCGCCGCGCTCGACCTGGGCGATTTCCTCGCGGATCGAGATCATCGCGTCGATGAAGCGGTCCAGTTCGGCCACGCCTTCGGATTCGGTCGGCTCGACCATCAGCGTGCCGGCCACCGGGAAGCTCATGGTGGGGGCATGGAAGCCGTAGTCCATCAGGCGCTTGGCGATGTCCTCGGCGCTGATGCCGCTGGTTTCCTTCAGCGGACGCACGTCCAGGATGCACTCGTGCGCCACGCGGCCGTTACGGCCCGCGTACAGCACCGGGTAGTGGCCGCGCAGGCGGGTGGCGATGTAGTTGGCGTTCAGGATCGCGACTTCGGTGGCGCGGCGCAGGCCGTCGGCGCCCATCAGCGCGATGTACACGAACGGGATCGGCAGGATGCCGGCCGAGCCGAAGGGCGCGGCCGAGACCGGGCCGACCTTGGCTTCGCCCGGCAGCTTGCCCTGCTCGTTCACCACGCCCGGCAGGTACGGCGCCAGGTGCGCGCGCACCGCGACCGGACCGACGCCCGGGCCGCCGCCGCCGTGCGGGATGCAGAAGGTCTTGTGCAGGTTCAGGTGCGACACGTCCGAGCCGAACTTGCCCGGCTTGGCCACGCCGACCATGGCGTTCATGTTGGCGCCGTCCAGGTACACCTGGCCGCCGGCCTGGTGCACCAGGTCGCAGATCTCGGTCACGGCTTCCTCGAACACGCCATGCGTGGACGGGTAGGTGATCATCAGCGCGGCCAGCTTGTCGCCGACCTGTTCGATCTTGGCGCGCAGGTCGCCCAGGTCGACGTTGCCGTTGGCGTCGGACGCCACCACCACCACTTCCATGCCGGCCAGCTGCGCCGACGCGGGGTTGGTGCCGTGGGCCGACGACGGGATCAGGCAGACGTTGCGCTGGTGCTGGCCGTTGGCCTGGTGGTAGCCGCGGATCGCCAGCAGGCCGGCGTATTCGCCCTGCGCGCCCGAGTTGGGCTGCAGGCTGATGTTGTCGTAGCCGGTGATTTCGCACAGCGCGGCCGACAGGCGCGTGATCAGTTCGTCGTAGCCCTTGCTCTGCGAGGCGGGCGCGAACGGGTGCACCAGCGCGAACTCGGGCCAGGTGATGGGGATCATCTCGGCCGTGGCGTTCAGCTTCATGGTGCACGAGCCCAGCGGGATCATGGTGCGGTCCAGCGCCAGGTCCTTGTCGGCCAGCTTGCGCAGGTAGCGCAGCATGTCGGTTTCCGATTGCACGCTGGAGAACACCGGGTGCTTGAGGATGGCGCTTTCGCGGGCCACGGCGGCGGGGATGCCGCTGGCGGCGGCGGCGTCGAGCGCGTCGATGTCCAGTTCGACGTCATCGCGCTCCAGGCCGGCGGCGAACACGTTCACCAGCGCCTGCAGGTCGGCGGCGGTGACGGTCTCGTCCAGCGACACGGCCAGGCGGGCGCCGTCGACGCGGCGCAGGTTGACGTGCTCGCACTCGGCGGCCGTCAGGATGGCCGGGGTGGCCGGGCCGGTTTCCAGCAGCAGCGTGTCGAAGAAGGTGTCGTTGGCGACCTTGATGCCCAGCTTGCCGAGTTCGGCGCGCAGGATGGCGGTGTAGCGCTGCACGCGCTCGGCGATGCGGCGGATGCCGGCCGGGCCGTGCCAGACGGCGTACATGCCGGCCATCACGGCCAGCAGCACCTGCGCGGTGCAGATGTTCGAGGTGGCCTTCTCGCGGCGGATGTGCTGTTCGCGCGTCTGCAGCGCCAGGCGCATCGCCGGGTTGCCCTGGGCGTCCTTGGACACGCCGACCAGGCGGCCGGCCATGTTGCGCTTGAAGGCGTCCTTGCAGGCCATGAAGCCGGCGTGCGGGCCGCCGAAACCGAACGGCACGCCGAAGCGCTGGGCCGAACCGATGGCGATGTCCGCGCCCCATTCGCCCGGCGCGGCCAGCAGGGCCAGCGCCAGCAGGTCGGTGGCCACGGCCACCACCGCGCCTTGCGCGTGGGCGGCCTCGGCCAGCTTGCGGTAATCGGCCACCGAGCCGGTGCTGTGCGGGTACTGCAGCAGCACGCCGAAGCATTCCGGCAGGCCGTCGGCCTCGTCGCCGATGGCGATCTCGATGTCCAGGCCCTCGGCGCGGGTGCGCACGACTTCGATGGTCTGCGGATGCACGTGGCGCGAGATGAAGAACACCGGGCTCTGCGACTTGGCGCCGCGGCGCGCCAGCGTCATGGCTTCGGCGGCGGCGGTGCTTTCATCGAGCAGCGAGGCGTTGGAGATGTCCAGCCCGGTCAGGTCGGCGACCATGGTCTGGTAGTTCAGCAGGGCCTCCAGGCGGCCCTGCGAGATCTCGGGCTGGTAGGGCGTGTAGGCCGTGTACCAGGCGGGATTCTCGAGAATGTTGCGCAACACCACGTTGGGCGTCTGCGTGCCGTAGTACCCCTGGCCGATGTAGTTGCGGAAGACCTTGTTGCGGCCGGCGATCTGCTTCAGTTCGGCCAGCACGTCGGCTTCGCTGCGCGACGGCGGCAGCGCCAGCGGCGCCTGGCTGCGGATCTTGGGCGGCACGACTTCTTCGATCAGGGCGTCCAGGCTGGGGCTGCCGATCGCGGCGAGCATGGCGGCCTGGTCGGCGTCGGAGGGGCCGATGTGGCGGGGAATGAAGTCGGTGTGGGTGTCTAGGGCGCGCGACATGGGGGGATCTCGAGATGGCGGTGTCGTCGGAAGGACGGACGGTGATGCATGGACGGGCGGCGGCGCCAGCGCCGCGCCCGCCCTGACGGGCTTAGCCGTTGGCGACGGCTTCGTAGCCGGCGGCGTCCAGCAGCTTGTCGGCATCGGCGGCGTTGACCGGCTTGATCTTGAAGATCCAGGCGGTGAAGGCCGATTCGTTGATCAGGTTGGGGTTGCTTTCCAGCTCGTCGTTGAACGCGACGATTTCGCCGGCCACGGGCGCGTAGATGTCGGAGGCGGCCTTGACCGACTCGACCACGCCGGCGGTCTCGCCCGCGTTCAGCTTGGCGCCGACCTTGACGTCGCCGACGAAGACCAGGTCACCCAGCTGGTCCTGGGCGGTATCGGTGATGCCGACGACGAATACGTCGCCTTCGGCTTTGACCCATTCATGGGACTCGGTGTATTTGCGATCGGTGGGCAGACTCATGGGGACTCCTGGGGGATTCGGATAAGGAAATGGTGTTGCGCGCCTCGCGCCGGCGGCCTGCCCCGAGGGCCCGACCAGCGGCGCGAAGCTTCGAGTTTACGAGTGTTCGACGGCTTTGCCGTTACGGACAAACGGCAGTTTGCAGACCAGGGCGGGCACCCACTTGCCGCGGATGTCGACCTCGACCGTGTCGCCCGCGACCACGCCTTGCGGCAGACGGGCAAAGCCGATCGAGACGCCCAGCGTCGGCGACATCGTGCCGCTGGTGAGCTCGCCCACGCCGTTTTTGGTGCGCACCGCCATGTGGGCACGCATCACGCCGCGTTCCTGCAGCTTCAGGCCGATGAAGGCGGCGGGCGTGGCGAACTGCTCCAGCGCGTCGCGGCCGATGAAGCGGCGCTCGGGGTTTTTCAGGGACACCGTCCAGGTCAGCGCGGCTTCGCCGGGCTGGGTCAGTTCGTCCATGTCCTGGCCGTACAGGTTCATGCCGGCTTCCAGGCGCAGCGTGTCGCGCGCGCCCAGGCCGGCCGGGCGCACGCCCTGGGCCGCCAGGTCGCGCCACAGTTGCACCGCCTCGGTGGCGGGCAGCACGATCTCGAAGCCGTCTTCGCCGGTGTAGCCGGTGCGGGCCACCAGGGTGTCGTCGCCGACGCGGGCGGCCACGAACGGAGTCAGCGGCTCGCTGGCGGTCTGCCAGGCCGGACGCGCGGCCCAGACCTTGGCGCGGGCATTGGGGCCCTGCACGGCGATCATGGCCAGGTCGCGGCGCGGCGTGATGGTGACGTCGAACTTGCCGGCCTGCTTGACGCGCTGCATCCAGGCCATGTCCTTGTCGGCGGTGCCGGCATTGACCACCACGCGCCATTCATCGGCGGCGAAGAAGTACACGATCAGGTCGTCGATGACGCCGCCCTGCGGGTTCAGCATGCAGGTGTAGAGCGCCTTGCCGGGCACAGTCAGCTTGGCCACGTCGTTGGCCACCAGGCGCTGCAGGAAGGCGAAGGCGTCGGGGCCGGCGATATCGGCGTTGAGCATGTGCGAGACGTCGAACATGCCGGCGTCCTGGCGCACCGCGTGGTGCTCTTCCAGTTGCGAGCCGTAGGCCAGGGGCATGTCCCAGCCGCCGAAATCGACCATGCGGGCGCCGGAGGCGATGTGTTCGTCGGCCAGCGGGGTGCGTTTGAGGGTTGCGGACATGCGCGGATACTCCGGAGCGGCAGCGGTGCCAGGGTTACGGAATGCCGCTGACGGACAGGAAACGCCCGCGCAACGGCTGAATTTTCCGCCCCTCTGTCCTTTTGCCTGAGAGTTGCCCCGCGTGGCGGGTTTGCACCTTCGGCGCCTGGGCTGCGCGCTATGTCCCTGTTTGGGCAGCGGCGCCAGGTCTCTCCAGAGTGCTGCTTTGCCGCGTCCGCGCGGTAAAAACCGGGACAGGGCAAACATGCGCGGTATGGGATACCTGAGCGATTCTGGGCGAATTGCGCCTTCGGCGGCGACCGCGGGCGGCCGCTCTCTCCCGCAACATGCGTGACAGCGCCGAAAGCATACCGCGAAACGCCGCTGCGTTGTTGATCCACGGCCTAGATCCGCGGCCGTGGGCCGCCCCCCCACGCAACGCCCGCTCAGCCCAGCGCGGTGTCCAGCAGCATCATCAGCACGAAGCCCAGCATCAGTCCGCAGGTGGCGTAGACCTCGTGCCCCTTGCGGTGCGATTCGGGGATGATCTCGTGGCTGATCACGAACAGCATGGCCCCGGCGGCGAACCCCAGCCCCCACGGCAGCAACGCCGCCGACCAGCCCACCACCGCCGCGCCCAGCACCGCGCCGACCGGCTCGACCAGGCCTGACAGCATGCCCAGCGCCACCGCGAAGGCGCGCTTGTAGCCGGCGGCGATCAACGCCACCGCCACCACCAGCCCTTCGGGAATGTCCTGGATGGCGATGCCCGTGGCCAGCGCCGTGCCGCGCACCGGATCGTTGCCGGCGTAGCCCACGCCGATGGCCAGGCCCTCGGGCAGGTTGTGCAGCGTGATGGCGAAGACGAACAGCCAGGTGCGGCGCAGGCGGTGCGCCTCGATGCCTTCGCGGCCCTTGATGAAATGCTCGTGCGGCAGCAGCCGGTCCATCAGCAGCAGCACCGCCGCGCCCAGCAGGATCGCCGCGCCCACCGTCAGGCCCGCGCCCCACGGGCCGGCGCCGCCGGCCTCGGCCGCCGCGATGCCCGGCGCCACCAGCGAAAAGGCGCTGGCCGCCAGCATCACGCCCGCGCCGAAGCCGAACATGCTGTCCTGCATCTTCTGCGGGATGGTGCGCGCGAACAGCACCGGCACGGTGCCGGCAGCCGTGGCGCCGGCCGCGACCATGCCGCCCAGCAGCGCGTCCGCCACGTGCGGCGCGTGGGCGCCGAAATAGACCCAGGCCTGGTGCAGGCCCAGGCAGGCCACCAGCACCGCCAGCGTCCAGACGCTGACGCTGGTGGCCGCGGGCCGGACGCGATGACGGCTGAAGGTGTTCATGGACCGCTGCCTCCCGCGCGAACCGGGATCAGCCCACGGCGGCGGCGTAACGGCGCGCCACCTCGGACCAATCGATCACGTTGTAGAAGGCGCCGATGTATTCCGGCCGGCGGTTCTGGTACTTCAGATAGTAGGCGTGCTCCCACACGTCCAGGCCCAGGATCGGGGTGTTGCCATGCATCAGCGGGCTGTCCTGGTTGGCGCTGCTTTCCACCACCAGCTTGCCGGCCGGCGTCACGCTGAGCCAGGCCCAGCCGCTGCCGAAGCGCGTCAGCGCCGCCTTGGTGAAGGCTTCGCGGAAGGCGGCTTGGCCGCCCAGTTCGGCATCGATGGCGCGGGCCAGCGCGCCATCGGGCTCGCCGCCGCCCTGCGGCGACATGACCGACCAGAACAGGCTGTGGTTGGCGTGGCCGCCGCCGTTGTTGCGCACCGCGCCGCGGATGGCCTCGGGCAGCTGGTCGATGCGCGCCACCAGGGCGTCGATCGGTTCATCGGTGGCGATGCCGGCGCCTTCCAGCGCGGCGTTCAGGTTGTTGACGTAGGTCTGGTGGTGCTTGCTGTGGTGGATCTCCATCGTCAGGGCGTCGATGTGCGGCTCGAGCGCGTCGTAGGCGTAAGGCAGGGGCGGCAGGGTGTAGGCCAAGGCGGTCTCCTTCGGGCGACGCTGCCGGTGACGATCAGCGTCCGATTTTTTGAAAATACAAATGATAGGTATTTTTATTTGATATCACAACGATAACGTTGCAATGCCTGTCATGCAGACAGGCTATCGCCCGCGCAGCAAGCGTCGTACCCGCCTAGAGTGCGTTGCCGCAGGCCACGCCCGAGGCCCAGGCCCACTGGAAGTTGTAGCCGCCGAGCCAGCCGGTGACGTCCACGGTCTCGCCGATGAAGTACAGGCCGGGGGTGGTCCTGGCCTGCATCGACTTCTGGTCCAGGCCGCGGGTGTCGACGCCGCCGCGCATGACCTCGGCCTTCTTGTAGCCGGCGGTGCCGCTGGGCACCAGCGTCCACTGGTGAATGTCCTGCGCCAGCGCGCGCAGGGTCTTGTCCGGCGCGTCGGCCAGGCGCAGCGCCGCCAGGCCCGGCTTGCCGCCCTGCTCCGCCAGCTGCAGCCAGCGGTCGGCCAGGCGCTTGGGCCACAGGCCGGCCAGCACCGTGTGCAACTGCTGCCGGTTGCCCGACTTGGCCGCCAGCAGTTCGGCGGCCAGGTCGCGCCCCGGCGCCAGGTCGATCACGATGGGCTCGCCCGGCTTCCAGAAGCTGGAGATCTGCAGGATGGCCGGGCCCGACAGGCCGCGATGGGTGAACAGCAGGTCCTCGAGGAACTCGCCACGCGCCTTGCCCTGCCCCGTGGCCAGGTTGACCTCCAGCGCCACGCCGGACAGTTCGGCCAGCGGCTGCCAGTGCGCGGCGTCGAAGGTCAGCGGCACCAGCGCCGGCCGCGGCTCGACCACCTTCAGGCCGAACTGGCGCGCCAGTTTCAGGCCGAAGTCGGTGGCGCCCAGCTGCGGGATCGCCATGCCGCCGGTGGCCACCACCAGCTTGGCCGCGCGGATCGCGCCCTGGCTGGTGCGCAGCTCGAAGCCGGCCTCGCCATGGGCCACTTCGGCCACCTGGCAGCCCATGCGCCACTGCACGCCGCCGGCGTCGCATTCGGCGCGCAGCATCTCGATGATGGACTCGCTGGAATCGTCGCAGAACAGCTGGCCGCGGTGCTTCTCGTGCCAGGCGATGCGGTGGCGCTTGAGCAGCGCCAGGAAGTCCTGCGGCGTGTAGCCCGCCAACGCCGACCGGCAGAAATGCGGATTGTCGGACAGGAAGTTGGCGGGGCCGGCGCCGAGGTTGGTGAAGTTGCAGCGGCCGCCGCCGGAGATGCGGATCTTCTCGGCCAGCCGTTCGGCGTGATCCACCAACACCACGCGCAGGCCGCGCTGACCGGCGACCGCGGCACACATCATGCCAGCGGCGCCGGCGCCGAGAACGGCGACATCGAACATCAAGACTCCGGACCCGATCAGTCTTCGATCAGGCAGTCAACGTAGTAGCGCTTCTCGCCGTCCGGACCCACTTCGTCGGCCAGGCCGTGGATGTAGGTTTCGAAGCCCGGGAAGCGCTCGTTGAATTCGCGCGCGAACTGCAGATACTGGACGATGGTGCGGTTGAAGCGCTCGCCCGGAATCAGCAGCGGGATGCCCGGCGGATACGGCGTCAGCAGCACGCCGGTGACGCGGCCTTCCAGCTGGTCGATGTCGACACGCTCGACCTCGCGGTGCGCCATGCGGGCGAAGGCGTCGGACGGCTTGAGCGCCGGCACCATGTCGCTCAGGTACATCTCGGTGGTCAGGCGGGCCACGTCGCGCTCGCGGTAGGCCTCGTGGATCTGCTGGCACAGGTCGCGCAGGCCCATGCGCTCGTAGCGGCGATGGCCACGGCAGAAGTCCGGCAGGATGCGCCACAGCGGCTGGTTGCGGTCGTAGTCGTCCTTGAACTGCTGCAGCGCGGTCAGCAGCGTGTTCCAGCGGCCCTTGGTGATGCCGATGGTGAACAGGATGAAGAACGAATACAGGCCGGTCTTCTCGACCACCACGCCGTGCTCGGTCAGGTACTTGGAGACCAGCGCGGCGGGGATGCCGGTTTCGCCGAAGCTGCCCGACATGTCCAGCCCCGGCGTGATGACCGTGGCCTTGATCGGGTCCAGCATGTTGAAGCCTTCGGCCAGGTCGCCGAAGCCGTGCCAGTGCTCGTTGGACTCCAGGATCCATTCGTCGCGGTTGCCGATGCCTTCGGACACCAGGCGGTTCGGGCCCCAGACCTTGAACCACCAGTCGTTCTTGCCGAACTCGGATTCCACCTTGCGCATGGCGCGGCGGAAGTCCATGGCTTCGCGGATGCTCTCCTCGACCAGCGCGGTGCCGCCCGGGGGTTCCATCATGGCCGCGGCCACGTCGCACGACGCGATGATCGCGTACTGCGGCGAGGTCGACGTGTGCATCAGGTAGGCTTCGTTGAAGACGTTGCGGTCCAGCTTGCGGGTCTCGGATTCCTGCACGATGATCTGCGAGGCCTGCGAGATGCCGGCCAGCAGCTTGTGCGTGGAGTGCGTGGCGAACACCATCGCGTCCTGGCTGCGCGGACGGTCCTGGCCGATCGCGTGCATGTCCTGGTAGAACTCGTGGAACGAGGCGTGCGGCAGCCAGGCTTCGTCGAAGTGCAGCGTGTCGACGTAGCTGCCCAGTTCCTTCTTGATCATCTCGACGTTGTAGATCACGCCGTCGTAGGTGCTCTGCGTCAGCGTCAGGATGCGCGGGTTCTTGTTCACCGCTTCGCGCGCGAACGGGTTGGCCTCGATCTTCTTGCGGATGTTGTCCGGGTGGAACTCTTCCAGCGGGATCGGGCCGATGATGCCCAGGTGGTTGCGCGTCGGGCGCAGGAACACCGGGATCGCGCCCGTCATGGTGATGGCGTGCAGGATCGACTTGTGGCAGTTGCGATCCACCACCACCACGTCGCCGGCGGCGACGTTGGCGTGCCACACCACCTTGTTCGAGGTCGAGGTGCCGTTGGTCACGAAGAAACAGTGGTCGGCGTGGAAGATGCGCGCCGCGTTCAGTTCGGACTCGGCCACCGGGCCGGTGTGGTCCAGCAGCTGGCCCAGTTCGTCGACGGCGTTGCAGACGTCGGCGCGCAGCATGTTCTCGCCGAAGAACTGGTGGAACATCTGGCCCACCGGGCTCTTCAGGAACGCCACGCCGCCCGAGTGGCCGGGGCAGTGCCAGGAATAGGAGCCATCCTGCGCGTACTTGACCAGCTCGCGGAAGAACGGCGGCGGCAGGCTGTCGACGTAGCTGCGGGCTTCGCGGATGATGTGGCGCGCCACGAATTCGGGGGTGTCCTCGAACATGTGGATGAAGCCGTGCAGTTCGCGCAGGATGTCGTTCGGAATGTGTTCCGAGGTGCGCGTCTCGCCGTACAGGTAGATGGGGATGTCGGCGTTGCGGAAACGCAGTTCGCCGATGAAGGTGCGCAGGTTCTTGATCGCGCTGGCCACGTCCTCGGGCGAATCCACGTCGAATTCTTCATCGTCGATCGACAGGATGAAGGCGCTGGCACGGCTCTGCTGCTGGGCGAACGAACTCAGGTCGCCGTAACTGGTCACCCCGATCACCTCGACGCCCTCGGCCTCGATCGCCGAAGACAAAGCACGGATACCCAGACCGGACGCGTTCTCGGAACGGTAGTCCTCGTCGATGATGAAGATGGGGAAGCGGAATTTCATGCAGGCGCTCCTGGGGGCAAGGCGAATCGGACCGTGTTGGCGGACGCGAGTGTACTTCTAGTGAAAAACCGTCTGATGACAGGCGGGCGCGAGGTCCCCGCCGGCGGCGGGAATGGCCGAATTGTAGGGCCGTTTTTCTCCAGACCCTATGGTTTTCCCGAAGACCGTTGCAACGAGTCCGCGAGCGGCCCCCGCGGGGCGGCCGGCAGGACGCCGGCCAGGCCCCCGCGCGAGGCGCGCGGACCTACCGCAGGGTGCGGGCCTCGCCCGCGTCCAGGGCCGCGATGAAGCGGTCGAAGTACGGCGGGATGGCCTCGGCGGCGCCATAGCGGATGCGCCGTTCGACCTTGGCGATGGCGCCGAAGCAGACCTCGGCCTCGGGCTCGCCGCAGACCAGCACCACCGGGTCCTCGTCGTCGCAGACCTCGTACAGGCCGCCATGGGCGCGCCGGGCCACCTCGTAGAGGTAGGCGGCGGCGCCGACGGTCTGCATGGGGGTCAGGGGCAAGGTGCCCACATGCGCGGCTTCGAGCGCATCGTCTAGCGCATGGACGCTCGACGGCGTGTAGTCGAGCCCGGCTCCGGCGGAACCGGCGGCCTGGACGAAATCCTCGGCGGCGTGAGCCACGCGGGCCACGAACTCTTCCTGGACCTCGTCGCGCTCGGCCTCATGGTTTATCTTGAGGAAACCGAACATCATTGGCTCCTTTGTGAAAACCGCAAGCGGCGTTGCTCCCATTATAGGCAGCCCCCGCGCCTATACTGGCCCAACGCGGCCCCGACCGTACCCTATTCCCAACACTGCCCCGTCCCGTGAATTCCGCAGCCGAGCCGCTTGTCCGACGTCTGATCCCCCTGGATGCCCAGGCGCTGCGCCACTTGCGCCTGGACGCCCTGCGCGAGACCCCGGAAGCGTTCGGATCGAGTTACGAAGAGGAACACACGCTGACACTGGACGACATACGCGGCTGGATCGCCCCCGCGGACGACAGCGCGATGTTCGGCGTGTTCTCGGAGGCGGCGCTGGCCGGCATCATCGGCGTCACCCGCCAACGCAAGCTGAAGATGCGCCACAAGGCGCACATCTGGAGCGTCTACGTGGCGCCCGGCTGGCGCGGCCGGGACCTGGCGCGGCAGCTGATGCGGGCGGCCATCGACCATGCCGGCGCCATGCGCGGCGTGCGCACCGTGCAGCTGAGCGTCACCGCCAACAACGCGGCGGCGCGCCAGTTGTACGCCAGCCTCGGCTTCGAGGAATACGGCCTCGAACGCGAAGCGCTGTGCGTCAACGGCGAGCTGTACGACGAGGTATTGATGGCGCTGGCGCTGCCGGGCCGCTAGGGCCTGCTCACGGCAAGGCGCCTCGCACAGGCCGCCAGCGTCAGGCGGCGCCGGCGCGGCGCCGCGAGCCGTAGGCCCAGACCTGGTTGCGGCCGCCGTCCTTGGCCTTGTAGAGCGCCTGGTCGGCCGCCTTGATGACCGCGTCCGGCGCGCGCAGCGTCTCGCCGCGCTCGGCCACCCCGATGCTGACCGTGACCCGCAGCGGCCGCGCGTTGCGCCCGCGGCCGCCCCGGCGGCGCAGGCCGACCTGGTCCGCCTTGGGCCGCGCCGGCTTGTCGCGCAGCCGCATCTGGTAGGCCTCGATCGCGCGCCGCACGGTTTCCAGGTGCGGCATGGCCTCGATCGCGGTCTTGCCCGGGAACACCAGCGTGAATTCCTCGCCGCCGTAGCGGTAGGCATAGCCGCCGCCCGACACCCGCCGCAGTTGCGCCGCCACCATGCGCAGCACCTGGTCGCCGACGTCATGGCCGTGGGTGTCGTTGAATGCCTTGAAGTGATCGACGTCGGCCATCGCCAACGTATAGACGCGGCCCATGCGCTGCAGCCGCTCGTTGAGCGCGCGGCGGCCCGGCAGGCCGGTCAGTTCGTCGCGGAAGGCCATGTGATAGCCCTCGTGCGCCAGCGAAATAGACAGCGAGGTCAGCGCGGCGGAGGCCATCACGGCCAGCTCGATGGGATGGGCGCCGCCGCGCGGCAGCGCCCAGGCCATGCAGACGAAACCCAGCCATTGGCCGGCCTGCTGCGGGCGGCCGTAGCGCAACAGCAGCAGGGTCAGGGTCAGCCCGGTCACCAGCAGCGCCGCCAGCGCCTCGGCCGGAATGCCGAGCCGGCCGAGCATGCCCTGCACCGCCAGCGTGCCGAACCACTGGCCCACGCCGTCCTTGCCGGCCAGCGTGATGGCCGCGGCGCCCACCGCCATCAGGCCGATGCGCGCGGCCAGGTCCCACAGCATGCCGGCGCGTTCCGGCCAGAGCGCGTTGATGGTGTAGGCCAGCGACCACCACACCAGCGCCGGCCCCAACGCCCACGGCGCCTCGCTGGCCAGCATCGGCCAGATAGCCACGGCCGTAAGCACGCCGAGCATCAACGCCAGCGTCTGCGAGCGCTGGTACATCAGGCAGATCGCCGCGCCGACCAGCGCCATGACCCACGGCACGAACGGCACGATCAGCGTCAGCGCCGGCGGCCACTGGCGCCACAACAACAGCCCCACCGCCGCAATCACCGGCAGCGCGGGATAGAACAACAGGGGCAGCCAGGGGATATGGGGGTAACGCACGGATAGGCCTTGCTCACGCTTGCTGAGATGACGTCGCCAAATCGGCAAACACATATGTCATTTTACGGTCGCGCCCCCAGGTTCTTTAGCGCCGCGCAAGCCGCTGGCGCAATCGCAACGCGGCGTGCGCGCCATGCTATGTTCTGCGATCCCCCTCTTGTGGAAAGACCTCATGCGCATCCTGGTCAACATCGACGTGCCCGATCTCGAGGCGGCCATCGACTTCTACAGCCGCGCCTTCGGCCTGGCGCTGCATCGCCGCCTCGGTCCCGGGGCCGCGGAAATGCTGGGCGCGTCGGCGCCGATCTACCTGCTGGAAAAGGCCGCCGGCACGCCCGCCGCGAGCGCCGCGCGGCAACCGCGCGACTACGCCCGCCATTGGACGCCGGTGCATCTGGATGTGGTGGTCGACGACGTCGACAGCGCTGTCGAACGGGCGGTGGCGGCGGGCGCCACGCTGGAGGATCCCCCCGTTTCGCATGACTGGGGCCGCATCGCCCACCTGAGCGATCCGTTCGGCCACGGCATCTGCCTGCTGCGGTTCCTGGGCCAGGGCTACGACGCGCTGACGGCCGGCGCGCTACGCGACGTCCCGGCCACCCCGGCCGATTTCGAGGCCCTGCTGGCCATGCGCATCGAGGCCATGCGCGACAGCCTGGAACGCCTGGGCCGCTTCGATCCCGAGCGGGCCCGCGCCCGCCTGCGCGACACCTTCCGGCCGGATCACACCTGGATCATCGAGCGCGACGGCGCGCGCGTCGGTTTCTACGCGCTGCGTCCCGACGGCAACGGCCTGCGGCTGGATCATCTGTACGTGGTGCCCGCGGCACAAGGGCTGGGGGTGGGCGGCCAGGTGCTGGGCCGCCTGCTGGGGGATGCCGACCGGCGCGGCCTGCCGGTCAGCGTCGGCGCGCTGCGCGGCAGCGACTCGAACCGCTTCTATCGCCGCCACGGCTTCGCGCAGGTGTCGGAAAGCGAGTGGGACATCGAATACCTGCGCCCGGCGCCGGGGCGCCCCTGACAGGCATCGAGGCAAGGCGGGGCGCGCCGGCCGGCGCCCCGCGGCTGGCTATCAGGTGCGCGGCAGCGTGACGCCGCGCTGGCCCTGGTACTTGCCGCCACGGTCGGCGTACGAGGTCTCGCAGATCTCGTCGCTTTCCAGGAACAGCATCTGGGCGCAGCCTTCGCCGGCATAGATCTTGGCCGGCAGCGGCGTGGTGTTCGAGAATTCCAGCGTGACGTGGCCTTCCCATTCGGGTTCCAGCGGCGTCACGTTGACGATGATGCCGCAGCGCGCGTAGGTGCTCTTGCCCAGGCAGATCGTCAGCACGCTGCGCGGAATGCGGAAGTATTCCACCGTGCGGGCCAGCGCGAACGAGTTGGGCGGGATGATGCAGACATCGCCCTTGAAGTCCACGAACGAGCCTTCGTCGAAATTCTTGGGGTCGACGATGGTGGAATTGATGTTCGTGAAGATCTTGAATTCGTCGGCGCAGCGCACGTCGTAGCCGTAGCTGCTGGTGCCGTAGCTGACGATGCGCCCGCCATTGGCCGTGCGGACCTGACCCGCTTCGAAGGGTTCGATCATGCCGGCTTCGGCCTGGCGGCGGATCCAGCGGTCGCTTTTGATGCTCATGGTGGCGAGAGTGCTTGGGGAAATGGAATGGGCGTCATTTTATCCCGAGCGCGCCGCCCCGTCCCCGAACGGGGACGGAACGGCCACGGGCGTCAATCGCCGAAGAAGGTCCGGTAGACCAGCGCGATGCCATTGACCGAGCCGCCCTTCAGGTCCAGCGACAGGCCGCGCGCCAGCCGGTAGCTGGCCCGGCCGACCGTGTCGCTGCCCGCCAGCGCCTGCTCGACGCTGAGGGTGATGCCATTGGCGAACGACTTGCTGGCCACCAGGAACTGCGTCGCCAGCTGGCTGTCGCTGTCGCGGTTGACGTCGCCGGCCACGGTGCGGTCCGGCAGGATGCTGCCCGAGCTGCCCAGGTTGCCGGTGCGCACGCTGACGTCATCCAGCCCGAACTGCTTGTAGAACGGCTGGCCGCCGCCCAGCAGCGCGGTGCCCACCGACAGCAGCAGCGCCGCGTCGCTGCCGCTTTCGTCCGGCCCCCGGCCCAGCAGCAGCCACGACAGTTTCTCGACGTCGCTGACATCCGGGTACGACACCAGGTCGATGCGCGGGCGCTGGGCGGTGCCAACGACCTTCACACCCGCCTCGACCTGTTCGCCGGTGCGCAGGGCCTCGATGTCCAGCAGCGGATTGTCCAGGCGGCCCTGGAAGGTCAGCGTGCCGCGCCGCAGCCGCAGCTTCTGCCCATAGGCCTCGATGCCGCCGCCGCGGGTGCGCAGCGCGCCCACGCCGGTCAGGCGGCCGTCGTTCAGCAGGATCTGGATCGACCCCAGCAGGCCGGCGTCCAGCCCCATGCCGGTGATGTAGAAGCGCGGCCCCATGTCGAACTTCAGGTTCATGCTGGTCTGCAACGGGGTCGACACGGCGCCGGGATCGTCGCCGGCGCGCCGCACCTTGACGTCATCGTCCAGCGAGGGCACGCCCTGCAGGATCTCCAGGCTGAACCAGCCGGCGTCCGCCTTCAGGTCGCCGACGATGTCGATGCGCGGCATCGCGGCGGTCAGGTCGACGGTGCCGGACACCATGGCGTAGCGGTCCGAGCGCTGCAGCGCCGGGAAGCGGTACAGCGTCAGGCGCACGTTGCCGCCGCCGTCGATCAGGTTCCACTGGCCTTTGGCCTCGGCATAGCCGTCCTTGGCCTCGGGATTGGTGGTGATCCATTCCTTGGTGCGCCATTCGGCCGGCATGACCCGCAGCGAGGCCGGGAAGCGCAGGCTGTCCAGCACCAGCCTGTCGCCATCCAGGCGCGCCGACAGCTTGCCCTCGATCAGGCGCACGCCGTCGTCGATGCGCACCACCCGCAGCTTGTCGCCCTGGATCGCGCCGCTGGCGCTCCATTTGCCATTGAGCGTGCCCTGGGCCTCGAGGTTGGCCTTGACCTGGCCGCCGATTTCCATCGAATCGCCGACGAACAGGCCGACCCAGGCCAGGTCGGTGATGTCCGCGTCCAGCTTGGCGCGGATCGGCTGGCGCGGGTCCAGCGCCATGCCGCCCTTGGCGTCGATCGCCAGCACCGCCGTGCCGTTGCCGGCGATCTTGCCCATCTTGTCGGTGGCCAGGTCCAGCCTGGCGTCCAGGCGGCTGGCGTTGGCCGAGGTCGGCGTGGCCGTCAGGTCCAGCACCAGCGCCTTCACCCCCAGCGGCACGGGCGGATCGCCCGGAATCAGCAGATCGCCGTCGCGGCGCGCGATGCGGGCGCGGCCGGCCAGCCGGCCGTCGAATTTCAGGTCCCAGGACGCATCCAGCGCGATGCGGCGCTGGCTCTCGGCCACGGTGGCGTTGACGCGCTTCGGGCCCTTGCCCATCTTCGCCGCGGCCTCGGGGTCGACGGCGGCGATCACCTGGCGCGCCATGGCGGCCGTGATCACCAGGTTGTCGGCCTGCCCGGCGGTTTCCCAGCGCTTGGCGTCGCCGCGCGAACCCTTGTGGGCGATCGCCAGTTTTTCCTTGCCCGGCAGGGCCACGCCGATCACCGTCTGGCCCACTTGCCACTGCCATTGCGGCGCCACCGCCGCCGGCAGGTATGACAGCGTCACCGGCCGGTCGACCGACACGGTGAAGCCGGCGCTGTCGGCGCTCAGGCGCGAGACCGTGCCGCGCCAGCCGGTCAGGGCGGCATCGGGCTCGCCCGCCGCGCCCTGGCCCCAGCCGCCGGTGAAGGCGATGGCGGCCTGGGCGCGCGATTCGCCCAGCACGCCGGGACGCGGCCTGGCCGGGTTGTAGCCGGCGGTGATTTCGCCCTTGTGGGCGGCGACGGTGCCGCCGAGCTTGCCCTTGAGGTCGGCGCCGCCCGGGATGCCGGGCCAGAACGCGTCCAGCTGCGGCGCCTGCGCGTCCAGCGTCAGCGCGCCGTCGGCGCCGCCGATCTCGCCCTGCGCGCGGACCCGGTTCGGGCCCAGCTTCAGGTCCACGTCCAGGCCGTGGATGCGCAGGCCGGCCAACAGATCGGCGGCGGCCGGAGTGGCCGGGTTGGCGGCGGGCGCGGCGATATCCACCTGCGCCTTGACCGTGCCGGCCAGCACCTGCCTGTTCCAGCGCGCGCCGTCGTCGAAGCGCAGGTCGATCGCGGCCTGGCGCAACTGGCTGAGGTTCTCGAATTCGGCGCTCAATTGCGCATTGGCGCTGACCACGGCCGGCGGCAGCGCGTCGCCGAGCCAGGGCGCCAGATCCAGGCGCTGCGCCCCGAGCGTGCCGACGATGCGGTCGCGGCCCGGCTGGCCATCCACCGCCTGCAGGTCCAGGCGCGCCGACAGCGTCGACTGGTCCGGCAGCCGCGCGTCGGCCCGCGCGCTGCGCAGCACCAGCGGCGTGCGCGGCGCCAGGTCGGCCGCCACGTCCACGACCAGGCCGGCCCCGGCGCCATCCAGCTTGGCCTGGATGCTCTCGAGCGAGCCGGCCGCGTCCGCGCGCAGGATCACCTGGCAGACGGGCGCGGGCGGGCCGACGAATACGTTGGCGGCCGTTTCCTTGGCGGCCTGCGGCGAAGTGCCGGCGGGCGCTTTGCCGCTGGCGGCGGCCTTGGCGGCGTCGGCCTTGCCCCTGGCGGCGTCCGGCTTGGCCGCGCCGGCGCGGGGCTTGGGCGCGCCCGACGCCTTGGGCGTCTCGGACGGCGCTTTCGCCGGCGGCGCGAACCTGCCGCTCAGTTGATCGGCCTGGCACAGCGGCGATTCCGGACCGGACCCGCGCGCGGTCACGTCCAGCCGCGCGGCGAACGGCCAGGGGTCGGCCAGCCCCAGCAGTTCGGCCTGCCCGCTCAGTTGGGCCTGGCCGATCTCGTGGCCCACGCGCAGATTGGCGATGCGCAACTGCGCGCCCTGCTGGCCGGCGGCGAACGTGGCGCTCAGGTCGCCCAGTTCGACCGGCAGCGGCTGGCCGTCCTGCAGCAGATGGAATTCGCCCAGCGCCAGCCGGTCCACGGCAATGTCCACCGGCAGCGCCGGCAGGCTGAAGGGTTCTTCAGGCTTGTCATCGGCCGGCGCATCCTCGCCGGCGGTCAGGCCGATCTCGACGTTGCTGGCCGAGAGTTCGCGCACGTGCAGCAGCCGGTTGCCCAGCGCGCGCCAATTCACGTTCAGGCGCAGGTCGCTGATGCCGATGCGGGTGCCGCTGACATTCAGGTCGAGCCGGCCGACCTCCAGCCCGCGCAGGACCGAGCCACGCACCGCCAGCGCCTGGCCGTCCAGTTGCTCGGCGGCGGTGGTCAGCAGCAGGCGCGACCCGGTCTGCGAGGCCAGCAGCCAGAACACGAAGCTGCACGCCAGCACGGCCAGCATCGCCAGCCCGGGCAACCACCAGACCAGCACGTGGCGCAGGAAGCGGCGCAGCCCCGTCAAAACGCGATCCCCAGCGAGAAGTGCAGGCGCAGGTCGCGCTCGCGCTGGCCATAGGCCACGTCCAGGAACAGCGGACCGGCCGGCGTGCGCACCCGCGCGCCGACGCCGTAGCCGACCGCCAGCGACATGTCGCCGAACGATTGTGCCGCGTCGCCCGCGTCGACGAACACGCCCATGCCCCAGCGTTCATTGAAGTAGTGGTCGTACTCGATGCTGCCGACCACCAGCGTGGGCGCGCCCACGGTGGCCTTGTCTCGCTGCAGGCCGATGCTCTGGTACTTGTAGCCGCGGATCGAGCGCGCGCCGCCGGTGCGGAAGCCGAAATCGTCCGGCACCTGCACGTTGCCGTTGGCCCAGACGCGGCCGACCTCGCCGCGCACGGTCAGCACGTCCAGCTTGCCGATCGGCCACCACTTCTGGGCGCGGAAACGGGCGCGGGTGTAGGGCTCGCCGGTATCCAGCGTCACGCCCACGCCGCCGCCCAGCGCGATCAGGTTGCCTTCGCGCGGGTCGTACTTGTTGTCCACGTCGCGCCGCAGCCACTCGCCGGTGGCGGTCAGCGTGGGCAGCGAATATTCGTCGCCGCCGTCGATCTTGACGTCATCGTGCGCCAGCAGCAGGCCCCAGCGGGTCTCGTAGGTGACGCGGCTGTCGCCGGCGCCCTTGCGTTCCTGGCTGCGCGTGGCGCCCAGGGCGTAGCGGGTCACCGCCAGGCCCTGGATGTCGGAATGCTGCGCCAGCACCCCGACGGAATCCTTGTAGCCGCGCTCGGTCGGCGGCAGCAGGATATCGGTGTAGACGCGCTGCTGCAGCCGGTCCACGCTGAAACCCGACTCCATCGTCACCGGCTGGCCGAACACCACGTTCTGGCGGTAGAGCGATTCCAGCCGCACGCCCGCCTCGTCATCGACGCCCAGCGACGCCGAGAAACGCTTGGGCGGCGCTTCCACCACCCGCACCTGCACCGGCAGCGTCACCTCGCCGTCGGAATCGTAGGCGGGCGGCGGCGGCGGCATGGCGCCGGACACCACCGGGTCGCCGGCCGGCGCGGCCTCGGCCGGGTTGGCCGCGCCCGGGGCGCGGGCCCGGTCCGACAACGGCTCGGTCGCCTGCGCGTCGCTGCCCGGCTGCCGCAGGGCCACGAAGGCGCCGCGGAAGAAAGCCGTGGATTGCAGGTCCTGCTGCCATTCGTCCAGGCGGTTCTGGTCGTAGGGCGAGCCCGGCGAATAGCGCACGTAGCGGGTGATGAGCTTGGGCGGCACTCGCTCCAGGCCATCGGTGCTGAGTTCGCCCATGCGCACCTGCGGTCCGCTGTCGATGGTGACGCGCAACGCGGCCGAGGCCGTGTCGGCCTGCACATCGGCTTCGGACGCCGTCATGCGGGCCAGCATGAAGTCGCGCACCGAGGTCTCGTCCAGCAGGGCGGACTTGGCCTTGTTCCAGTCGGCGTTGATGAACGGCTGGCCGGGCTTGAGCAGCCAGTCGTCGCGCAGCTTCTGCACGCGCTGCGCGTATTCCGGCCGCGTGATGCGGCCGGTGAAGGTCAGGTCGACCGACGACACCGTGGTGCGCTTGCCCGGCACGATGCCGATGTCCCAGGTTTCGCCGCCGATATCGGTGCCGGCCTCGAGCGTGACGGTGGGGGAGAAATAGCCCTGGGTGGCCAGCGCCGCCAGCGTGGCGTCGCGCGCGCGGCGGCGCAGGCGGTTGATTTCACCGCCGTCCTGGTCTTCAGCCAGGCGCGCGATGGCGCCCACCGCCTCGGTGATCGCCTGCAGCGCCGCCGGCGGCACGCCGCCGGGATCCACGATGATTTCCGGACGCTTGGCCACGGCCTCGCCCGCTACTACGCAAAGTCCTGCCAAGAAGGCCCGGGCTGTCCACCGCATGCGTCAGGTCGGCTGCTGCACGACGATGGACGGGAATTTCCCGGCCATGTCCCGGGGCAATGCCGCGACGCCGGCCGCCAGCTTCCTGGCGATGGCGCGGTACAGCCCCGCGGCTTCGCTGCCCGGATCCGCCACCACGGTGGGCGTGCCCGCGTCGGTCTGCTCGCGGATCGCCAGCGTCAGCGGCAGGCTGCCGAGCCACGGGGTTTCATATTGCTGGGCCATGCGCTGGCCGCCGCCCTCGCCGAAGATGTGTTCGGCATGGCCGCATTGCGAGCAGATGTGGATGGCCATGTTCTCGACCACGCCGAGGATCGGCACCTCGACCTTCTGGAACATGCGCAGGCCCTTGCGGGCGTCCAGCAGCGCCACGTCCTGCGGCGTGGTGACGATGACCGCGCCCACCACCGGCACCTTCTGCGCCAGGGTCAGGGCGACGTCGCCGGTGCCCGGCGGCATGTCGACGATCAGGTAGTCGAGGTCGCGCCAATTGGTCTGGCGCAGCAGTTGTTCGAGCGCCTGGGTGACCATCGGGCCGCGCCAGATGGCGGGCGAATCGGCGTCGATCAGGAAACCGATGGAATTGGCCTGCAGGCCGTGGCCGGTGAGCGGCTCCATGCTCTTGTTGTCGAGGCTCTCGGGACGACCCGAGACGCCCAGCATGGTCGGCACGCTGGGGCCGTAGATGTCGGCGTCCAGCAGGCCGACCTTGGCGCCCTCGGCGGCCAGGGCCAGCGCCAGGTTCACGGCCGTGGTGCTCTTGCCCACGCCGCCCTTGCCGGAGGCCACTGCAATAATGTTGCGCACATTGGGCAGCGGCTTCAGGCCCTTCTGCACCGCATGCGCCGCCACCTTCCAGGACACGCTCACCTGGGCCCCGGGCGCGCCAGCGGCGGCCAGCGCCGCCACGGCGATCTCGCTTACCTGATCGCGGACGGCATCGGCCGGATAGCCCAGTTCCAGCGCCACGGCGACGCGGCCGCCGTCGATCTGGATGTCACGATCTTTTACAGATACACCCAGATCCAGGCCGGTATTGGGGTCGTGCGCGGCGCGCAGGGCGGCGCGGATGTGTTCTATCGTTATACTCATGTCACTATGGTTCCGTAGGCAGCGCGGCTTCTGCGGGCCGCCATCCCCTAAAGGATAGCGGATACACGGGAACCTTTCGCTGCGTTTTGCATCCGACCTTCATGACCAATACTCTTATCCGCTTCTTCCGAGCCGTCTTATTCGCCGCCCTGGCCTTGATCGGCATGGCGATGGCGCTGGTCTTCATGCTGTCCACGGCGATCGCCGTGGCGATCCTGTACGTGGTCGCCAAGGTGCGCGGCAAGCCTTTCGGCGTGCGCGCCTACTGGAGCCAGCGCCAGGGCGCCCGTCCGGGTCCGTTCCAGTCCGCCACCGCCCCGTTCGCCACGCAGCCGCGCGGCGACGTGATCGACGTCGAGGCCCGCGAGATCCGCTGAGCGCGGCATCGCCGGCGCCCGCCGCGCCTCGCGGCGGCCGCGCCGCACCTGCTCGGCCGGTTCACCGGCACGCTGTCCCCCAACCCGCCTGGCGCCGCGCGCGCGACCGGCGGGTTGCGTCGTTTCAGGGGGCCGCGTCCGCCCCCTGCGCGCCATTGCCCTAAAATGGCCGGCCAACCCCTTTTTCCCCTCAACCTCTATCGACAACCATGTCTCGCACCCTTTTTGTCACCACTGCGCTGCCCTACGCCAACGGATCTTTCCACATCGGCCACATCATGGAGTACATCCAGGCCGATATCTGGGTTCGTTCGATGCGAATGGCGGGCCACACGGTGCACTTCGTGGGTGCGGACGACGCGCACGGCGCGCCGATCATGCTGAAGGCCGAGAAGGAAGGCATCACGCCGCAGGCCCTGGTGGCGCGCTACGCCGCCGAGCGCCCGCAATACCTGAACGGCTTCCACATCCGCTTCGACCACTGGCACACCACCGACTCGCCCGAGAACGTGGCGCTGTCGCATGACATCTATCGCGCGCTCAAGGCCCAGGGCCTGATCGAGACCCGCTCCATCGAGCAGTTTTACGATCCGGTCAAGGGCATGTTCCTGGCCGACCGCTACATCAAGGGCGAATGCCCCAAGTGCCACGCCAAGGACCAGTACGGCGATTCCTGCGAGGTCTGCGGCGCGGTCTACGCGCCCACCGAGCTGATCAATCCGTATTCGGCCCTGACCGGCGCCACGCCGGTGCTGAAGTCGTCGGACCACTTCTTCTTCAAGCTGTCCGACCCGCGCTGCGTCGAATTCCTGCAGCAATGGACCACCGGCAGCAACGCCAACGGCGGCAAGCACCTGCAGCCCGAAATGCTGGCCAAGACCCGCGAATGGCTGGGCGCCGAGGACGGCGAGGCCAAGCTCGGCGACTGGGACATCTCGCGCGATGCGCCCTATTTCGGCATCGAGATCCCGGACGCGCCGGGCAAGTACTTCTACGTCTGGCTGGACGCGCCGGTGGGCTACCTGGCCTCGCTCAAGTCGTACTGCGCCGTCAAAGGGCTGGACTTCGACGCCCTGCTCGACCCGGCCGGCAGCACCGAGCAGGTCCACTTCATCGGCAAGGACATCGTCTATTTCCACGCGCTGTTCTGGCCCGCGATGCTGAAGTTCGCCGGCCGCAAGACGCCGGACGCGGTCAACGTGCACGGCTTCATCACCGTCAGCGGCGAAAAGATGTCCAAAAGCCGCGGCACCGGCATCTCGCCGCTGCGCTACCTGGAACTCGGCATGAACGCCGAATGGATGCGCTACTACATTGCCGCCAAGCTGAACGCCCGGGTCGAAGACATGGACTTCAACCCCGAGGACTTCATCGCCCGCGTCAACAGCGACCTGGTCGGCAAGTACGTCAACATCGCCAGCCGCGCCGCCAGTTTCATCACCAAGCATTTCGACGGCGCCCTGGCCTATTCGGGCGACACCGCCGCGCTGGCGGCCGAATACGCCGCGCAGGCCGAGTCGATCCGCGCCGCCTTCGAGGCGCGCGAGTACAACCGCGCCATCCGCGAGATCATGGCCTACGCCGACCGCATCAACCAGGCGTTCGACACGGCCCAGCCGTGGGTGCTGGCCAAGGGCATCGCCACCGCCGACGACGCGCAGAAGGCCGCGCTGCAGGACATCTGCTCGCGTTCGCTGGCCGGCTTCAAGGCCCTGTCGGTGATGCTGGCGCCGGTGCTGCCGGCCCTGGCCGAGCGCGTCGCGCGCGAACTGTTCGCCGCCGACGCCGACTTCACCTGGGCCGACGCCGCGGTGCTGCCGCAGCGCGTGGCGCCGTTCAAGCACCTGATGCAGCGCGTCGAGCCGCAGATGCTGGAAGACCTGTTCGAGCCGCCCGCCGCCCCCGCCGTGATCCCCGGCGGCGAGCCGCTGGCCGAGACCATCTCGATCGACGACTTCGCCCGCGTCGACCTGCGCATCGCGCAGATCGTCAACTGCGAGCACGTCGAAGGCTCGACCAAGCTGCTGCGCCTGACGCTGGACGTGGGCGAGGGACGCCACCGCAACGTCTTCTCGGGCATCAAGTCGGCCTACCAGCCCGAGGACCTGATCGGCAAGCTGACCGTCATGGTCGCCAACCTGGCGCCGCGCAAGATGAAGTTCGGCGTCTCCGAAGGCATGGTGCTGGCCGCCAGCCACGCCGACGAGGCGGTCGACGCCGGCATCTACGTGCTGGAGCCGTTCCCCGGCGCCAAGCCCGGCATGCGCGTGCGCTGATCCTCACAATCGCGCCATGAAAAAGCCCGCCGATCGGCGGGCTTTTTCATTGAGGCAGACCTTGACGGCGGTATCGCGCCGGGCGCGCCTGCCGGGGCCCGCGATCAGTCCTGGCTCGGCGCCAGCGCCGGATCGAGCGAGATGCGTTCGTCGAACACGAAGCACTTGCCGTCGAACCCCGGCCCGCCGGTTTCCTCGAAGTACTTGAGGATGCCGCCGTCGAGCTGATAGACGTTGTCGATGCCGGCCTCGTTCATGTAGATCGCGGCCTTCTCGCAGCGGATGCCGCCGGTGCAGAAACTGACCACGGTCTTGCCTTCCAGCTCGGCGCGGTGCGCCTGCACCGCCGCCGGGAACTGCGTGAAGCGGTCGATGCGCCAGTCGATGGCGTCGCGGAACGTGCCTTCGTCGACTTCGAAGGCGTTGCGCGTGTCAAGCATGACCACCGGACGGCCATTGTCGTCGGCGCCCTGCGCCAGCCAGCGCGCCAGCGTCTTCGCGTCCACACCCGGCGCGCGGCCGGCCTCGGGCCGGATCGTCGGGTGGTCCATGCGGATGATCTCGCGCTTGATCTTCACCAGCAGCTTGCGGAACGGCACCTGCGCGCTGTGGCTGAACTTCACTTCCAGGTCGGCGAAGCGGGCGTCGCCACGCAGATCCCGCAGGAAGGCGTCGATACCGTCTGCCGTGCCCGCCAGGAACAGGTTGATGCCTTCCTCGGCCAGCAGGATGGTGCCCTTCAGGCCGGCCGCCCCGGCCTCGGCCAGCAGCTGGGCGCGCAGCTCGGGCAGCGCCTCCAGCGAGACGAATTTGTAGGCAGCGATATTGACGACGGAAGACATGGCAAAGCGGGGATGGAACGGCGAAGCCCGTAATAGTAATCGCTGGGCCGCGCCGCCCGCTTGCCGCAGGTCAAGCGCGGCCGTGGACGCGACGGCTCAGCGCCGCACGATTTCCTGTTCCACCACCGTATCCAGCACCCAGCGCAGCCCCGAGGCGTCGGCGGGCGGATTGGGATCCCGGACCTCGACCACCCGCAGGCGGTAGCGGATGCCCGGCTGGAAATTGAAGCCGGTGATCTCGCCATACCAGAGCTGCCACGGCTGCGCCGCGCTGTCGCGCACCTGGTAGCACATGGCGCGGCCGGCGCCGGCATTGCACGGCACGCGTTCGGCATTGACGTAGACCAGCTTGGTCGGCCCCACCTGCCCGCCCGCGACGGGGTCGGTGCGGCGGCCGAAATCGAGCGTATCGCCGTTGCTCAGCGCCCAGGTCATGCGCTGCGGATTGTTGGTGTTGTCGAACGAGGTGGCCGTGATGCGCGTCAGCCCGGCCAGGAATTCCTGTTCGAGCTGCATGCTCACGGGCGCGCAGGCCATCATCGTCGCCACCGGGTTGGACTGGATGATCAGCTGGCCGTTGGCCACCGTGTAGGGCGCGCTGTAGGTGTTGCAGCCGGCGAAGCCCGTGGCGCGCGTGGCGCCCTGGTCATGGATGAAGCCGATGGTGAGCGGGCGCGACCCCGAGGACGGGTGCGGGATCGAGCGCAGCGCGCCGCCCGGACGGGTCCAGCGCGCCAGGTCCCAGCTGGTCTGCGCCAGCACGTCCGACGCCGCGGCCGGCTGGAAGCGGGGATCGCGCCCGTCCGCGGTGCGCGGCGGGGATGCGCAGGCCGCCAACGTCAACGCCAGGGCGCACGGCGCGATCCAGCGCCAGGAAGTGGACAAGGCCATGGAACTCTCCCGCAAGAAACAAAGACGGCCCGCCGCCGGCACGCTTGCCGGGGGGCTCGGGCAGCGCCCATTGTAAGCGCGGCGCGACGCTCAGGGCGTGGGCGGATCCTGGCGGCGCTCGAACTCCAGCACGTCGCCGCCGCGCAGGTTGAAGGTCAGGTGGCGCGGCGCGCCACCGCTGTCCAGCGTGAACGTGTCGATCGCGGTCAGGCCGCGCAGATAGTCGTCTTCCAGCTCGGCGCGCGGGGCCGGCACGCAGGCCATGCGGGTGGAGGCGGGCGCGTCGATGGACAGCTTGCCGGCCTGCAATTTGTACGTGCCCTTGTATTCATTGCAGCCGGAAAAGCCCTCGGCGCGGTACAGCTTGCCCTGCGCCAGGAAGGTCAGGCGGATCGGCTCGCCGTTGTCGCCATGCGGAATGTCGCGCAAGGCGCCGCCAGCGCGTGTCCAGCGCACCAGTTCCCAGCTGGTCTGGGCCAGCGAGTCGGCGCTGCTGGCGGCGTTGGCGGCCGCGGCGCCCTGGGCGCGCGCGCCCCCGGTCGACCCGGCGCAGCCGGCCAGCGCCACGGCCAGCACCCCGATGCCAAGCAGGCGGCAACGCGAAGACAGGGAAGTAAACATGGACAGCACTCCTGAAAAGACACACCCCCGACTGTAACCGCCATGGGACCCGCACGTCCCGTGCCTCCCCCCGACAGCCGAATCCGAAAGCTGCACGCCGCCCCGTATGCGTTACGCCGGGCGCAGGGGGGCCTGCATCGAATGCCGCATGGCGGCGCGCCCGCGCCACGCGCAGAATCGACTGACCCCTTCCGCCCCGCCGGCGCAGACCGGCCGTGGAACCGGGCAGATCCATCCTTTCCGGAGACACGGCGATGGGCATGCTGAGAACTTTGCTGGCGCTGTCCGTCGTGCTGGATCACCTGGGCGGCGGCACGACCGACTGGCTGGTGGGCGGACGCCTGGCGGTGCAGCTTTTCTACGTGATCTCGGGTTTCCTGATCTCCTATGTGCTGACGGCCACCGACCACTACCGCGGCGCGCCCGGCAGGTTCTACGCCAACCGCGCGCTGCGCCTGTACCCGGTCTACCTGGCCGTGGCCGCGCTGACGCTGCTGGCCTACATCGGCGGCGGCGCCGCGTTCTGGCGCGTCTACGACGGCCTGCCGCTGGCCGCCACGCTGTTCCTGGCGCTGTCGAACCTGCTGATCCTGGGGCAGGACTGGCTGATGTTCTTCGGCATCGACCAGGGCGCGCTGGCCTTCACTGGCAGCTTCGCGCGCAGCGACGTGCCGCTGTACCAGGGCCTGCTGGTGCCGCAGGCCTGGACGCTGGGCGTCGAAATGAGTTTCTACCTGATCGCCCCCTTCGTGCTGCATTCGCCGCGGCGCCTGCTGGTCCTGCTGGCGGCATCGCTGGCGCTGCGCGCGGCGCTGATCGCCAGCGGCATCGGCCTGAGCGATCCCTGGACCTACCGCTTCTTCCCCACCGAACTGGCGCTGTTCCTGGCGGGATCCCTGTCGCACCAGGTGCTGCTGCC
Source organism: Achromobacter insuavis (assembly GCF_902859645.1). GTDB lineage: Bacteria > Pseudomonadota > Gammaproteobacteria > Burkholderiales > Burkholderiaceae_B > Achromobacter > Achromobacter insuavis. Next base: position 111,607 of record NZ_CADIJR010000005.1, read on the forward strand.
GCGTTGGCAGGCATGGAGCCGGCGCGCCGCCTGGCTGCCCGAACTGGGCACCGGCCTGCTGGCGCTGTACGTGCTGGTCCATTTTTCCATCGGCCTGCCGCACACGCTGCGCGACGGCCTGGCGGTGCTGCTGTTCGCGGCGCTGCTGCCGCTGGCCTTCCTGTTCCAGTCGCGCCACCGGCTGGACAAGATCATCGGCGAGCTGAGCTACCCGATCTACATCTGCCACGCGCTGGTCATCCTGTTCTTCGGCTGGCTGCTCGACGGCACCCAGCTGCGCCAGCCGGCCATGTTCACGGCCCTGGTGGTGGCGGGCTGTATCGGCTTTGCCGCGTTGCTCAACAGCCTGATCGCCGATCCGGTGGAACGCCTGCGCCGGCGCCTGCGCGCGGCCCCGCCGCCGGCGGACACGGGCACGGCGGCCGCGCCCGATGCGTCGCGCAGGAAGGCGCCGCGGCAACGAGCCGCCGCATCCGCCGCCGTGGGGACTATTCGCCGCGCGCCTTGATGTAGGCCGCCAGCACCTGTTCGATCTGGCGCTTTTCCTGTTGGCTCAGGCGCGCATAGGTGGCGTACGACACCGTTTCGAACGGCCAGGGCGGCTGCTCGGGACGGTCGCTCGCGTTCGTGGCAGGCTCGGCATAAGCGGGGTTGAGCATCGGCCCTTCGCCGGTGCTGAGCCACATGGGATTGACCCGCAGTGCCCGGGTCAGCTTGATGAGCGCGTCGCTGGAAGGCTGCAGACGTTGGCCGCTCTCATAGTTGCCGATAGCGCTTTGCGACAGGTTGCTCGCGACTGCCAAGTCTTTCTGTGTCCATCCCTGAAGCATTCTTGCATTGCGCAGACGATGGCTAAACGTGTCCAATCGATCAACCTGAGACATTAATATGAATTTATTTATTTGATTAAAACATCTCAATACTGCCGCCAAATAAACGGATTACACCCCAATTCCGGGGCTAATCCGTAAATCGCGGGCCCGCTCCGGCCCGTGTCGGCACGCCGTCCCCGGCCAGCGCCGGGAGCCGCGGGGAATCGAAAAAACCCCTTGCTATCATCGGCTTGCGTCCATGCGCCTGGGCCGGCCCCGCCTCCCTCCTCCAAGGTCCGCAAGCGCCAGGCCGGGCATTAAGGCCGGCCCGAGTTTATGGGCATTCAGCGATTAAAAATAGAAAATAATGTATCGGTAATACTTAATATTTTATTGTCGCAACTGCATAAACAAACAGTGTTTCAAGCGCTTCGGACGGATATGCGGCGAAGCCCGTGTTACCAGCAGAAACTACAGAAACGTATCTTCACAAAAAAACACGCCCGTGTTTAAATGAAACACGGGCGTGACTTCCATGCGGAATCGGATCATCGGCGGCCAGAGCGCAACGCGCTTGCGCCAGGCGCCGTCCCAGACCCCGACCGTAGCCTCAGCGGGCCGTGGCCCCGGCACGGATCAACAGTTCAGACCTTCGCCCGCCACCAGACAACATCGCCAGATGCCGCCACATCATGGCGCAGCAGAGGGAGAGGGGCATGACACGCAACGCAGGCGCAGGCGGGCATCCATGAACAATACGCTGGATGTCATCTTTCTCGGCCTGGAGGACGCCAGGCACGCCCGGCTGGTCGAAGCCCTGTCCCACCTCGGATTCAGCGTGCGCCGCTGCCATGACCTGGCCGACGTCTACGACCGCTATTCCCGCCGCCCCAGCCCGTTGGTCATCCTGGAAGCGCCGCTGCCCGACATCCACAATGCCGCGGTGCGGCTGCGCGCCATCGATCGCGGCCTGGGCATCGTCGCCATCGCGCCTTTCGGCAATGAAGAGAACCGCATCCGCACCCTGCTCTGTGGCGCCGATGCCTGCCTGCCGCCCGATGTCACCGGGCTGGAGCTGGCGGCCGTGCTGCAGGCGCTGGTGCGGCGCGCGGTGGGCCTGGACATGTCCGACCAGATGGCCGACGGCGCGGCCGACGAGCCGCAGCAGGAAGCCTGGCGGCTGGTCAACAAGGGCTGGACGCTGATCAGCCCGAGGGGCTACAGCCTCGGCCTGACCACGGGAGAGCGCGATTTCCTGACCCGGCTGGTGAACGCGCCGGACCGCAAGGTCAGCCGCGATGCGTTCTACCCGGACGGCGCCGAGGACGCCGACGGCGCCATCACGCGGCGCCGCTTCGTCGACGTGATGATCAGCCGGCTGCGGCGCAAGGCAGCCGCCCATCACATGACGCTGCCGATCCGCGCCGTGCATGGCTGGGGCTATATGTTCGCGGCGGACATCACGCTGGAACTGGAACCGCGGGAGGGGGGAGAGGAAGGTCGTCCGGAAGGACAGGGAGACTGGCGCCGCTATACGCTGGATGCGAACGCGCCCTCTTACTGATACGCTACGGGCCAGGAGGCTGGCGCCAGGCGAAAAAAACGCGGCGCTGCCCCGAAGGTAAGACGCCGCGCTAAAACAACACGTGAGCCTGGAGTCATCAGCCGGCACTGATGCCTTCTACCTAGATCACGCGATTCCAACATTCGTGCCTCGTACAACTCACGCACGGGCTAGCCGTGAGCCCGGTTGGGGTCTCTAGTCCCCGCCCAAGCTGCAGCGTGATTAACGCCCGGGGATTTCGTCCGCCCTAGCAGCTGGCGGGCTTGTCGCCCGTATCAGCGGCGTTCCTTTCGGATAGCCGCGTGATGAAGGAAGTTTAGGACGTCGGCCGCAATTCAAGTAATTCTTTGTTGATAGCCTTCTATACATATTGGATATAGCAAGCCATGCATGGGGGCCGATAGAATGCTGCCAAAGGACGCCCCCGCCATGCCCTCTCTGCTGACCCGCGCCGCGCGCCGATTGCGCCGCACCATCGCCCTCGTTCCGCCCAACTGGTGCCTCGCCATCCTGGTGGCGCTGGATGGGTATGCCTTCATGCATCCGGTGCTGCGCGAAGTGCGCGCCCGCGAGTATTCCTTCTGGCTCGCGCTCGACAACTGGCATGACGTGATGCAGGTGGTCGGCCTGCTGGAGATCCCGCGGCTGGTGCTGGGCGTGGGCCTGCAGATCATCGCGCTCGGGCTGATCCTGAAGGCGCGCATCGCCTGGGCCTTCTCGCTGGTGCTGCTGATCGGTATCGGCACCTTCGCCATCCTGGGCGACGGCGGACGCGCCGGGCTGGGCATCTATACCCTGGTGCTGGTGGTCGCGCTGATCGCGTACTGGCGCCGCTTCGACCGCGCCAGCGTCACCGCGGGCTCGCTGTTCGCGCTGGTCAGCATCGTATCGCTGCTGATCTACGCGGTCTTCGGCACGCTCTACCTGGGCGATGAATTCAATCCGCCGATCAAGGACGCGGCGACCGCGCTGTATTTCTCGATCGTCTCGATGTCGACGGTGGGCTATGGCGACATCACGCCGCACAGCAACGCGGCGCGGCTGTTCACCGCGTCGATTATCATCCTTGGCATCACCGTCTTCGCCACCTCCATCAGCGCGATCGCCGGCCCGGTGATCGGCGGCAACCTGAAACGGCTGGTCAAGGGCCGGTTTTCCAACGCCATGAGAAAGAACCACATCATCATCGCCGGCGCCACGCCCCTGGCCATGAGCGTCTACGACGGCCTGCGCCGCCGGGGCGACGAGGTCACGGTCATCGTGCCGGCCGGCGTGCCGCAGGAATACCCGGCCGCCACCGACCTGATCGAGGGCGATCCGTCCAGCGTCGAGGTGCTGCGCAGCGCGGGCGTGGCCCGCGCGCGCTACGTGCTGGCGCTGCGCGAGGACGACGCCGAGAACGCCTTCATCGTGCTGGCCGCCAAGGAGGCCACCGGCGACGACGGCGCCAAGACGGTGGCGCTGGTCAACACCAGCAAGCACCTGGAGAAGATCCGCCGGGTGCAGCCGGACCTGGTGTTCTCGGTGCAATTGCTCGGCGCCGAACTGCTGACCCGCGCCATCAACGGCGAGCCGCTGGACAGCCAGTCGATCACCGAGCTGTTCTTCGCCAAGGCCACGCCGCAGACCAAGGCCGGCTGAGGCCGCCCGCCGCGGCGATGGCGCGGTTGCTGGCCGCGCCAGTCCCTTCCCCTACGCGCTAGCCGCAACGATAGACGTTGCCCGACAGCGTGACGTTGGTCTGTTCCTGGTGGTCCTTGCCGCCCGTCTGCCCGGCGCGCTGCGTCAGCAGGTAGACCACATTCCCCCCCAGCGCCGCGGCGCGGTTCTTCAGGTCGTTGCGCGCGCCCGTCTCCAGGTCGGCGTTGGAGGTGATCGCTCCCGCCAGGAAGTTGCCCTGGCTGCCGGTGACATCGCCCAGGAACGCACAGTCCTTGCCGGGCTCGTTATGGGTGATGCGCACGTTGGCGGCGGCGCCGGGCGCCAGCGCGGTGGGCGCGCAGGCGGCCAATGGCACGGCGCAGGCCAGCAGGGAAACGACGCGCGGCGCGGCGCGGGCAATCGCAAACAGGACAGGCATGACGACAGGCATCCATCAAAGGGACGTGGGGAATCCTGCGCGCGGGTGGCCCCCGCGCGCAGGGCGGTGAAAAATCGGGAGGGTCCGGTCAGTCGGCGCCGGCGTCGTCCGGCGGCGCGCCGGGCTGGTACTCGAGCAGGTCGCCAGGCTGGCATTGCAGCACTTCGCAGATGCGTTCCAGCGTGTCGAAGCGCATGCCCTTGACCTTGCCCGACTTGAGCAACGACAGGTTCGGCTCGGTGATGCCGATCTCCTGGGCCAGCTGGCGCGCCTTCATCTTGCGCTGCGCCAGCATCACATCCAGCCTTACGACGATGGCCATCAGATGAATCCCCGGTTCTCTTCGGCGACATGGGCCGCCTCTTCCATGGCCCAGGCCAGCGAGAACAGCAGGCCGCCCAGCAGGGCCAGCAGGATGTCGCTGACGTCGATGTCGATCAGCATGTGCCGCCCGCCCGGCCCGTTGGCCAGCGTCAGGGCCAGCACCAGCACGGTCTTCAACACCGGCACCGCCACGCTGAAGGCCGTGACCAGCGCGGCGATGCCGCGCAGGCGGCGCGCGGTGGCGACGGTGAGCACGTCGCCGCGACCGAAGTCGGTGAACATGGCGTAGGCATGCGCGATGCCCCGCAGCGCCAGGCCGGCGAGCACGCCGAACAGCGCGAAGCCCAGCACGCGGTAGCCGAAGCCCAATTGCAGGCGCGGCGCGTTCAACGTCGGCGACAGGCTGATGCGCAGGGCCTCGCCATCGGTCGGCGTGGGCGACGGCGTCACGCCCAGGAACGAATAGATGCCGCGAGCCAGCACCGCCTCGGACGTGAAGAACCACATGCCGATCATCGCGGCGACCAGCAGCACCGCCGCGGCGATGAGCAGGCCGCGCATCCAGCGGGACAGGCCGCGAATGCGTTCAAGCCGGTTGCGGGCCTGCCTGGCGGGGGCCTTCTGCCGGGCGGTAGGGGGTGTCAGCGCTGCAGCCACGGGGTCTCCAGAACACGTTGCGAGGGTCATAAAGTTGCTGTAGTGTAGCAACAAATTATCGTAAAACAATAATTTTTTATCCTAAGAGGTAAATCATGCGGCTTGCCCTCGCGCTCGCCTCGCTACTCGTCGCGCTGCTGCTTGTCTCGCTGGCCCTGCCGGATGCCTGCGGCGACTGTGCGCCGGCGTCGGCCTGCCGCGGCGACGACGACGCGCAGTCGCCGCGCGTCGCCGCCGTCTGGTCGCTGAGCCATCGCTTTTCGCTGTTGAACCTGCCGCGCCTGTCGTTCCCGTCGCCGCGCGAGGCGCCCCGCATCTGCTGGAGCTAGCGCGCGTCACGCGGGTTCCGGCGCGCCCGCATCCGCCACCGGCGGCCGCGCCGCGTTCTCGGCATACCAGCGGACAAAGTCGGCCGAACGCATCGGCCGCGCGAACAGGTAGCCCTGGATGAAGGCCACGCCGCGCGCCGTCAGGTAGGTGAACTGCTCCGGCATCTCGACGCCCTCGGCCACCACGGCCAGGCCCAGCCGGTGCGACAGCGTGATGATCACGTCGAGCACGGGCGTTTCCTCGCCGCCGGGCTCGATGGCCTGCACGAACCCCTTGTCGATCTTGAGATAGTCGACCGGGAATTTCTGCAGGTACGACAGCGAACAATGCCCCGTGCCGAAATCGTCGATGGCCACGAACACGCCCTGTTCGCGCAGCGTGTCGATGTTCCTGCGGGCCTGGCCGCTGTCCGAGATCAGGCTGCGCTCGGTGATCTCCAGCACCATCAGCGACGGCCGGATGGCGCTCCGGAAGGCCTGCACGTCCTCCACCAGCGCGGGGCAGGACAGGTGTTCCGGTGCCACGTTCACGGCGATGTGGAAATCCGGCGGCGTGGCCCAGCCCTGCATGTCGCGCTGGATCAGCTTGAGCAGGTGCTGCGTCAGCGGCACGATCATGTTGTCGGCCTCGGCCGCCGCGATGAAGATGTCCGGCCGCACCGGGCCCACGCCCGGCCGGGTCCAGCGCATCAACGCCTCGACGCCTTCGCAGCGGCCGGTGCGGTTGCCGTACACCGGCTGGTATTCGACGTGGAATTCGTCGGCCGCCATCGCGCGGCGCAGTTGTTCCTTGAACGATTGCCGGCTCACCTGCAGGCGATAGGCGCCGAACGCCAGCAACGCGCCGCACAGCAGGGCCACCGGCAGATATCCCACCAGCAATTGCTGCCAGGCGCGCACCACCGCCTCGGGCGGCGCCATCACGCGGATGGCGAGATCGCCGCGCCCGGCGACCGAATGCGTCGATCCGGCCATCTGCTCGAGCCCCGCCGCCGACCAGCCATCGTTGTGGATCGGCGCGCCATTGCCCAGCCTGACCTCCACTTGATAAGCGCCCAGCGACGAGACCGCGTTGAGCACGTCCTGCACATAGCGGCCGTCCACCACCACCACGCCGCCGCGGCCGTCGCCGCCGGCCATGCCCAGCAACAGGGCCGGCCGGTCCGGCGCCAGCGGCGTGCCGGCCACGCTGGTGAACCATTGCGTCGGCGGCGTGCCGACGGGCCAGCGATGGAACACGCCGGAGTCGTAGTCCACCTCGCCCAGCGCGGACGAACAGTAGATGTGCGTGCGCTCGACCAGCAGCAGGGAACGGAAATAGGGATTGAGCGTGCCCCAGCGGTACAAGTCGGGACGCGCCTCCTCGCAGGATCTGGCCGCCAGGTCGGTGACCCGCGGCAGGATGTCCAGCGCGCGCGCCAGTATCTGCTCGGTCTGGACCCGCACGATCTGGGCCGCCGTGGCCGCGTCGGCGCGTTCGCTGCGCTGCGCGTGCAGCCAGGTCCAGGCGACGCAGGCGAGCACGGGCAACACCAGGGCCAGGGCCACGGGGAAATAGCGCCAGGACGGCACGCGAACCGTCATTCCGGAGGTAGGCACATGGTCCTCGCAGCTTCAGTCGTTGGGGAGTTACGCAAGGATACAGGGCGGCGCGGCGCCGCGCATCCGGCCGGTCACCCGGACCGCCACTACAGCAACCCACAGATCAACGCCACGTGGGCCTCGCGCCGTTCCGGCAGGTTCAGGCGCTCGTCCGGCCCCAGCAGGATCGCCATGAAGATGGCGTGGACCACCGGCGACAGCAGCAGCCACGGATGGCGCAGCGCGGCGCCGTCGCCGCACAGGCCGCGCTCGCGCGCCAGTTGCAGCAGGTGGGCGATATCGGCCTGGTGGGCGTCGGCGGTGTCCTGGCGCCAGCGCCGCGCCAGGTGCGGCACGCGGCCGCTTTCGGCCAGCAGCAGGCGCATGGCGGTGATCATGGCCGGATTGGCCAGGCTGGCGTGCAGGTGGTTGACGAGGCGTTCGGCCAGGTGCCGGGGCGTGGCCGAGCCCTCGACCAGGGCGCGGGCGTCCAGCCGGGGCGGACTCAGGTAGCGCGCCAGCAGCGCCTCGAACACCTCTTCCTTGCTGGCGAAATGCGCGTACAGGCCGCCCTTGGACAGGCCGGCGCGGGCGGCGATGTCGTCCATCCGGGCGCCGGCATAGCCGGCGGCCGAGAATTCCTGTAGCGCGGCGTCGAGGATCTGCCCGACGCGCACGGTTGGGGGGAGACGCTGACGTTGCGTGCTCATCACCACTGCTCCCTGTGCGAATTGGCGCGCGGTGTCGCCACCGGCCAACGCATCCATTAAAAACCGACCAGTCAGTCGCTAACTTGATTTTGATCAAGGATTGCGCAGGACGGCGGCGGCACAATGGTTACGAGGTCGGATCTGTCCGACGCCGAGCCACAAGCCCGGTTGCGCGACGATCCGCCCCCCACCCGCGGCACTCCCGCCGCCCGTGCGCCTCGGAGCCATCATGCCGAACAAGCCCCCGCCAGTCCCCCAGCAGGTTGCGGCGCACGCAGGCCGGTTCGATGACGACGCCTGGCGGCAGTGGCCCTATGCGCTGTGGTCGCAGGGCTTTCTGCAGGCCCAGCGCGGCTGGGACGCGTTTGCCCGCGCTCTGCCCCTGGCCGATGACCATCAACGCGCGCTGGCGGCCTTCGCGGCGCGCCAGTGGCTGGAGCCGCTGGCCCCCGACAATATTCCCTGCGCCAATCCGCTGGTGCTGCGCCAGACCGTCCGCGAAGGCGGCGCCAACCTGCTGCGCGGCGCGCGCCATGCCTGGGAAGACGGCCTGCGCCAGCTGGGCGGCCTGCCGCCGGCCGGCGCCGAACATTTCCGCCCCGGCCGCGAAGTGGCGACGACGCCCGGCCAGGTGGTGCTGCGCAACCCGCTGGCCGAGCTGATCCAGTACCGCCCCACGACCGCCCGGACCCGGCCCGAGCCGATCTTCATCGTGCCGGCCTGGATCATGAAGTACTACATCTTGGACCTGTCGCCCCACAATTCGCTGATCGCCTATCTGGTCGGCCAGGGCTACACGGTGTTCTGCGTGTCCTGGAAGAACCCCACGGCGGCCGAGCGCGACCTGGGCATGGACGACTATCTGCGCCTGGGCGTGCGCGAGCCGCTGGCGGCGATCGAGGCGATCGTCCCCGGCGCGGCCGTGCATGCGATGGGCTACTGCCTGGGCGGCACGCTGCTGGCGATGGCCGCCAGCGCCATGGCGCGCGACGGCGACCGGCGCCTGGCCAGCCTGACGCTGCTGGCGGCGCAGACCGATTTCAGCGAACCCGGCGAACTGGGGCTGTTCATCGACCCGTTCCAGGTCGCGCTGCTGGAAGCGCAGATGGCGGCGCTGGGCTACTTCCCGGCGCAGCAGATGAGCGGCGCGTTCCAGCTGCTGCGCTCGCAGCAGCTGGTGTGGTCGCGCATGACTTCGGAATACCTGCTGGGCCAGCGCCGCCCCATGACCGACCTGCAGGCCTGGAACGCCGACGCCACCCGCATGCCGGCGCGCATGCATAGCGAATACCTGCGCCGCCTGTTCCTGGACAACGACCTGGCCGCGGGCCGCTACCCGGTGGAGGGCCGCGCGGTGCAGCTGCGCGACCTGACCCTGCCGACGTTCTGCGTCGGCACCGAGACCGACCACGTGGCGCCATGGCGTTCGGTCTACAAGCTGCACGACCTGTCGCCCGCGCCGCTGACCTTCGTGCTGACCAGCGGCGGCCACAACGCCGGCATCGTCAGTGAACCCGGCCATCCGCGCCGGCGTTTCCGCAGCCTGCTGCGGCCGGCCGGCGACGCGGCGCTCGCGCCCGACGACTGGCTGGCGGCGGCGACCGCGCACGCGGGCTCCTGGTGGCCGCATTGGCGCGCCTGGCTCGATGCGCTGTCCGGCCCGCCCGCCAGGCCGCCCGCACTGGGCGCCGCGCGCAAGGGCTATCCCCCGCTGGGCGAAGCGCCCGGCGTCTACGTAATGGAGAAATGAGTCATGACCCGCCGTCCCCTTCCGCCCTGGCGCGCCGCCCGATTGGCGCCGGCCGTCCTGGCCGTGCTGCTGGCGCAGGGTTGCGTGTCCATGGCCCCGCCCTATGCGCGTCCCGACCTGCCGGTGGCCGCCGCCTACCCGGAGCAGGCCGGCGCCGACACCGCCACGCGCGACGCGGCCCGCATCGGTTGGCGCGACTACTTCGCCGACCCGGCGCTGCAGGGTCTCATCACCGACGCGCTGGCGTACAACCGCGACCTGCGCACGGCGCTCTTGCGGGTCGAGGAAGCGCGCGCGCTCTACGGCATCCAGCGCGCCGACCAGTTCCCCACCCTTGGCGCGCAGGCCGACGGCACCCGCGGCCGCCCCCCCGGCGACCTGAACCTGACCGGCCAGCCGCAAGTGGCCAGCCAATACCAGGTAGGCCTGGGCATGGCGACCTGGGAACTCGATTTCTGGGGCCGCGTGCGCAGCCTGAAGGACGCCGCGCTGGAAAACTACCTGGCGTCCGACGCCGCCGCCGAGGCCGCCACGCTGAGCCTGGTGGCGCAGGTGGCCGACGGCTACCTGTCGCTGCGCGAACTGGACGAACGCCTGGCGCTGACGCGCGAGACCATCGCCTCGCGCGAGGAATCGCTGCGCATCTTCCGCCGCCGCTACGAAGTCGGTTCGATCTCGAAGCTGGACCTGACCCAGGTCGAGACCCTGTGGCAGCAGGCCCGGGCGCTCGGCGCCGATCTGGAGCGCGAACGCGCCACCCAGGCCCACGCGCTGGAGCTGCTGACCGGCAAGCCGCTGGCGCTGCCGCTGCCGCAAGCCGGCCTGGATGACGACAGCGTGATGCGCGACCTGCCCGCCGGCCTGCCCTCGGACCTGCTGGCGAACCGCCCCGACATCGTCGCGGCCGAACACCAGCTGCGCGCGGCCAATGCCAACATCGGCGCGGCCCGCGCCGCCTTCTTCCCGCGCATCACGCTGACCGGCGCCTTCGGCACCGCCAGCGCCGAACTGGACGGCCTGTTCGGCAGCGGCAGCCGCGCCTGGAATTTCGCGCCCAGCATCGACCTGCCGATCTTCGACGCCGGCCGCCGCGGCGCCAACCTGGACCTGGCCGAAGTGCGCCGCGACCAGGCCGTGGCCGGCTACGAACGCGCCATCCAGAGCGCGTTCAAGGATGTCGCCGACGCGCTGTCGGCGCGCCGCTGGCTGGCCGAACAGGTGCAGGTGCTGCGCGCCACCGTCGCCGCGCAGGCCGAGCGCGCGCGCCTGGCCAAGCTGCGCTACGACCATGGCGCCTCGCCCTACCTGGAAGTGCTGGACGCCCAACGCGACCTGCTGGCGGCCCAGCAAACGCTGGTGCAGACGCGCCGCGCGCTGCTGTCGGCCCGGGTCGGCCTGTACGCCGCGCTGGGCGGCGGCACGCAGGCGCCCCCCGCCCCCCAGGCTGCCGCCCCCGCCGCCCCGAGCCGATAAACACAGGACCCGCACCATGAAGCTGCCTACCCGAAAACTGATTCCCGTCCTCGCGATCCTGGCCCTGGCCGTCGCCGGCTACTACGGCTGGCGCATGCTGTCCGACACCGGCCCCGGCGCCGGCTTCGTCAGCGGCAATGGCCGCATCGAGGCCACCGAGGTCGACGTCGCCACCAAGCTGGCCGGCCGCGTGCAGGACGTGCTGGTGGCCGAGGGCGACTTCGTCGCCGCCGGCCAGCCGCTGGCCCGCATGCAGATCGACACGCTGCAGGCGCAGCGCGAGGAAGCGCGCGCCCAGCACCAGCAGGCCATCAACAACGCCGCCAGCGCCAGCGCCCAGATCGCGCAGCGCGAGAGCGACAAGCTGGCCGCCGAGGCCGTGGTGGCGCAGCGCGAAAGCGAGCTGGACGCCGCGCGCCGGCGCCTGGCGCGCTCCGAGACGCTGTCCAGGGAAGGCGCCTCGTCGATCCAGGAACTGGATGACGACCGCGCCCGCATGCGCAGCGCGCAGGCCGCCGTCAACGCCGCGCGCGCCCAGGTCAAGGCGGCGCAGGCGGCCATCGACGCGGCCAAGGCGGCCCAGGTGGGCGCCCAGTCCGCGGTCAACGCCGCGCTGGCCACCATCGCCCGCATCGAGGCCGACATCACCGACAGCGAACTGCGCGCGCCGCGCGACGGCCGCGTGCAATACCGCGTGGCGCAGGCCGGCGAAGTGCTGGGCGCGGGCGGCAAGGTGCTGAACATGGTCGACCTGGCCGACGTCTACATGACCTTCTTCCTGCCCGAGCAGGCCGCCGGCCGCGTGGCGCTGGGACAGGACGTGCGCATCGTGCTGGACGCCGCGCCGCAATACGTGATCCCGGCCAAGGTGTCGTTCGTGGCCAGCACCGCGCAGTTCACGCCCAAGACCGTCGAAACCGCCACCGAGCGCCAGAAGCTGATGTTCCGCGTCAAGGCGCAGATCGATCCCGAACTACTGCGGCAGCACCTGCAACAGGTCAAGACCGGCCTGCCCGGCGTGGCCTGGCTGAAGCTGGACGGCGACGCGCAATGGCCCGCCAACCTTGAAGTCAAGGTGCCGTGATGACCGCGACCACGACAGCCTCCCCCGCCCCGGTGGTCAAGCTGTCGGGGGTGACGCTGCGCTATGGCAAGACGCTGGCGCTGGACGACATCTCCCTGGACATCCCCGCCGGCCGCATGGTGGGCCTGATCGGCCCCGACGGCGTGGGCAAGTCGAGCCTGCTGGCGCTGGCCGCCGGGTCGCGCGCGGTGCAGGCCGGCACGGTCGAGGTGCTGGACGGCGACATGGCCAGCAAGGCGCACCGCGACGCGGTCTGCCCGCGCATCGCCTACATGCCGCAGGGCCTGGGCAAGAACCTCTACCCGACCCTGTCGGTGGAAGAGAACCTGCAATTCTTCGGCCGCCTGTTCGGCCACGGCGAGGCCGAGCGCCGCCGCCGCATCGACAGCCTGACGCAAAGCACCGGCATGGCGTCGTTCCTGTCGCGGCCGGCCGGCAAGCTGTCCGGCGGCATGAAGCAGAAGCTGGGCCTGTGCTGCGCGCTGATCCATGACCCCGACCTGCTGATCCTGGACGAGCCCACCACCGGCGTCGACCCGCTGGCGCGGGCGCAGTTCTGGGACCTGATCAACGACATCCGCCGCGACCGCCCCGGCATGAGCGTGATCGTCGCCACCGCGTACATGGACGAGGCCCAGCGCTTCGACTGGCTGATCGCGATGGACGCGGGCCGCGTGCTGGCCACCGGCACGCCGGATGCGTTGCGCCAGCGCACCGACACCGACACGCTGGAAGCCGCCTTCATCGCGCTGCTGCCCGAGGAAAAGCGGCGCGGCCACAAGCCCGTCGAGATCCCGCCGCTGACGCTGGACGACGACGCCGTCATCGCCATCGAGGCGCGCGACCTGACCATGCGCTTCGGCGACTTCGTCGCGGTCGATCACGTCAACTTCCGCATCCGCAAGGGCGAGATCTTCGGTTTCCTGGGCTCGAACGGCTGCGGCAAGTCCACCACCATGAAGATGCTGACCGGCCTGCTGCCGGCCAGCGAGGGCAAGGCCTGGCTGTTCGGCGCCGAGGTCGACCCGCGCAACATCGACACGCGCCGCCGCGTCGGCTACATGTCGCAGGCGTTCTCGCTGTATGGCGAACTGACGGTGCGGCAGAACCTGGTGCTGCATGCGCGGCTGTTCCACGTTCCCGAGGCCGAGATTCCCGGCCGGGTCGACGAGATGGCGGCGCGCTTCGACCTGGGCGACGTGCTGGACGAACTGCCCGAGAAACTGCCGATGGGCGTGCGCCAGCGCCTGTCGCTGGCGGTCGCGATGGTGCACAAGCCCGAGCTGCTGATCCTGGACGAACCGACCTCGGGCGTGGACCCGGTGGCGCGCGACAATTTCTGGCGCCTGCTGATCGCGCTGGCGCGGCGCGACCAGGTCACCATCTTCATCTCGACCCACTTCATGAACGAGGCGCAGCGCTGCGACCGCATGTCGCTGATGCACGCGGGCAAGGTGCTGGTCAGCGCCGCGCCCGACGAGATCACGCGGATGCGCGGCGCCAGGACGCTGGAAGAGGCCTTCATCGCCTATCTGATCGACGCCGGGGCCGGCACCCAGCCGGGCCAGGCCCAGACAGAGGCGGAAGCGCCCGCGCCGGCCGCCGCCCCGGAGCCACCGGCGCACGAGACCCGCGGCGTCAGCCTGCAGCGCACCTTCAGCTACATGTGGCGCGAGGCGCTGGAACTGCGCCGCGACCCGGTGCGCGCCACGCTGGCGCTGGCCGGCTCGCTGCTGCTGATGTTCGTGATGGGCTTTGGCATCAGCCTGGACGTGGAAGACCTGCGCTACGCGGTGATGGACCGCGACCAGACCACGCTGAGCCAGAACTACAGCCTGAACCTGGCGGGCTCGCGCTATTTCATCGAACAGCCGCCGATCAGCAGTTACCAGGACATGGACGCGCGCATGCGCAGCGGTGAACTGTCGCTGGCGATCGAGATTCCGCAAGGCTTCGCGCGCGACGCCGAGCGCGGCCGCAACGCGCAGGTCGGCGTCTGGATCGACGGCGCCATGCCGCAGCGCGCCGAGACCATCCGCGGCTACGTGCTCGGCATGCACCAGGGCTGGCTGCAGCAGCAGGCGCGCGAACGGCTGGGGGCCGGCGCCACGCAGCAGGTCGGCATCGAGACGCGCTTTCGCTACAACCCGGACGTGCGCAGCCTGCCGGCCATGGTGCCGGCCGTGATCCCGCTGCTGTTGCTGATGATGCCGGCGATGCTGACGGCGCTGGCGGTGGTGCGCGAGAAGGAGCTTGGCTCGATCATCAATCTGTACGTCACGCCGGTGACGCGGCTGGAATTCCTGCTGGGCAAGCAGGCGCCCTACGTGGCGCTGGCGATGCTCAACTTCCTGCTGATGACGCTGCTGGCGGTGACGCTGTTCGGCGTGCCGATCACCGGCAGCTTCCTCACGCTGCTGGCGGCCGCGTTGATCTACAACGTGGTCGCCACCGCCATCGGCCTGCTGGCCTCGACCTTCACGCGCAGCCAGATCGCGGCGCTGTTCTTCACCATGATCGGCACCCTGGTGCCGGCGGTGCAGTTCGCCGGCCTGCTCAACCCGGTGTCGTCGCTGGAAGGCGCCGGCAAGCTGATCGGCCAGGTCTACCCCGCCACCCACATGCTCACGATTAGCCGCGGCGTGTTCAGCAAGGCGCTGGATTTCTCCAACCTGCAGGGCTCGTTCTGGCCCCTGCTCGTCGCGATCCCCGTGATCCTGGGCGCCTCGGTGCTGCTCTTGAAGAAACAGGAGACCTGAACCATGCCGCGACATACCGCCAATATCTTCCGGCTGGGCGTGAAGGAACTGTGGAGCCTGGCGCGCGACCCGATGATGCTGGTCCTGATCTTCGTGTCGTTCACGCTGATGATCTACACGGCCGCCACCGCCGTGCCCGAGTCGCTGCACAACGCCGCGATCGCGGTGGTGGACGAGGACGCCTCGCCGCTGTCGGCGCGCATCACCTCGGCCTTCTACCCGCCGCACTTCACCCGGCCAGAAATGATCACCTCGGCCGAGGCCGACGCCGGCATGGACGCCGGACGCTACACCTTCGCCGTCAACATCCCGCCCAACTTCCAGCGCGACGTGCTGGCCGGCAAGCCGGCCGAGATCCAGCTGAACGTGGACGCCACCCGCATGAGCCAGGCGTTCACCGGCAGCAGCTACATCCAGCAGATCATCACCGACGAGATCAATGAATTCGTCAAGCGCTACCGCAAGCCGACCGAGCTGCCGGTGGACCTGGCCGTGCGCATGCGCTTCAACCCCAATCTGACGCAGGCCTGGTTCGGCAGCCTGATGGAGATCATCAACAACGTCACGATGCTGTCGATCATCCTGACCGGCGCGGCCCTGATCCGCGAGCGCGAGCACGGCACCATCGAGCACCTGCTGGTCATGCCTGTTACACCGACCGAGATCATGCTGGCGAAAGTCTGGTCCATGGGGCTGGTCGTCCTGGTGTCGGCTGCGCTATCGTTGACATTCGTCGTGCGTGGCCTGCTGCAGGTGCCGGTCGAGGGATCGGTGGCGCTGTTCCTGGCCGGGGTGGCGCTGCACTTGTTCGCGACCACCTCCATGGGCATCTTCATGGCCACCCTCGCACGCAGCATGCCGCAATTCGGCATGCTGCTGGTGCTGGTGCTGCTGCCGCTGCAGATGCTGTCGGGCGGCACCACGCCGCGCGAAAGCATGCCGGATTTCGTGCAGAACATCATGCTGGCCGCCCCCACCACCCATTTCGTGGAACTCGGCCAGGCCATTCTTTTCCGCGGCGCGGGCTTGAGCGTCGTGTGGCAGCCCTTCCTGGCGCTGGCGCTGATCGGCAGCGTCCTGTTCGCCTTCTCGTTGACCCGATTCCGCAAGACCCTCAGCCAGATGGCGTGAGGCCTGTGCATTCGTTGCCCCTTACCACTCTCTTAAAAGGACGCATGATGAAGAAGACAACCGCCCCCACGCCCCAGGACCTCGCCGGCGCCAACGCCGCCTATTGCCAACGACTGGGCGAGCTGGCGCGCGAAAGCCAGCAGCGCTGGCTGCAGCTGGGCCAGCGCCTGGCCAGCGACGGCACCGGCCAGTACCTGTCGACCCTGGCGCCGCTCAAGCTCGACGGCAACTGGCAGAACATCGCCCCCGCGCTGGGCGAGGTCACGCGCAAGCAATGGCAGTGCCAGCTCGAGGCCAGCCAGGCCATCACCCACGCCGCGCTGGAAGACCAGGCGGCGCTGGCCGCCGGCGTCAGCGAAGCCGTGAGCGGCTGGCTGCGCAACGCCTCGGCCGCGGCCAGCGGCGGCCTGACCGACTCGCCGCTGACACGCATGTGGTCGTCGTATTGCGACCAGATGACCTCGGCCTGCTCGGCCATGCGCGAAGCCAGCCAGTTCGGAGCCCGCCATGGCGACTAAACGCACCGCGCTCATCACAGGCGGCGCGGGCTGCCTGGGCCGCGCCATCGCCCGGGCCCTGCACGACGCCGGCCACGACGTCATCGTCACCTGCCATTCCAGCGAAGCGGCCACGCGCGAATGGCTCGACGAAGAGGCGGCCGCCGGCCGCCGCTACGACATGGTCAAGGTCGACGTGGCCGACTACGACGCCTGCCAGGCGCTGGCGCGGCGCCTGGCCGACGACGGCCGCGAGATCGACATCCTGATCAACAACGCCGGCATCACGCGCGACGCCAGCCTGCGCAAGATGAGCTACGAGAACTGGAACGACGTCCTGCGCAGCAACCTGGACTCGATGTTCAACATGACGCAGCCCCTGTGCGGGCCGATGGCCGACCGCGGCTGGGGACGCATCGTCAACATCTCGTCGGTGAACGGCTCCAAGGGCGCCTTCGGGCAGACCAACTATGCCGCGTCGAAAGCCGGCATCCACGGTTTCACCAAGGCGCTGGCGCTGGAGCTGGCCAGGAAGAACGTCACGGTCAACACCGTGTCGCCCGGCTACCTGGCCACGCGCATGGTCAAGGCCGTGCCCGAGGACGTGCTCAAGGAGAAGATCCTGCCGCAGATTCCGCTGGGCCGGCTGGGCGAGCCCGACGAGATCGCCGCGCTGGTGGCGTTCATCTGCAGCGACGCGGCGGCGTTCATGACCGGCAGCAATGTCGCCATGAACGGCGGCCAGCACATGTATTGACGCGCGCCGGGCGACGGGCGGCGGCGCGATGCCGCCCGTCGCCCGGCCTGTCGCCCCGCCGGCCTCACGCCGGCGGCGGCGCCAGTTCCTCGACCAGGAAGTCCACCAGCGCGCGCACCTTGGCCACCATGTGACGCCGCGACGGGTACACCGCGTACACGTCCGTCTCCACCGGCGTCCAGTCCGGCAGCACGGCGCGCAACGTGCCGCGCTCCAGGTCGTCGCGCACATACACCCGCGGCACCAGACTGACGCCGAATCCGGCCCGCAAGGCATCGCACACCGCCAGGCTGGAACTGACCTTGTAGCGGCCGCGCGCCGGGATGCGCTCGACCTGCGCGCCGCGCCGGAAGGTCCATTCGTCCGCATGCCCCGACAGCGTGAAGCGCACGCACTCCAGGCGCCGCAGGTCGGCGGGCTGCGCCGGCTCGCCATGCTGGTCGAAGTACGCCGGCGCGCCGCACAGCACGTGTTCCAGCGCCATCAGCTTGCGCGCCACCAGGCTCGAATCCTCCAGCCGGTCGCTGCCGCGGATGGCCACGTCGAAGCCTTCCTTGACCAGGTCGATGCGGCGGTCCTCCAGATGCAGGTCGAGCGACAGGCGCGGGTAACGCGCCAGGAACCGGGGCATGGCGGCCGACAGCAGCGTCAGACTCAGCGACATCGGCGCGCTGACCCGCAACGTGCCGCCGGGCTCCTGCTGCAGCGGACCCAGCGCCTGCTCGGCGTCGCGCAGATCGTCGAGGATGCGGGCCACCTGCTCGTAGTACTGCCGCCCCGCCTCGGTCAGGCTCATGCGGCGCGTGGTGCGGTTCAGCAGCCGCGCCGCGACGTGCGCCTCGAGCTCGGCGATGTTCTTGCTGACGGCCGCGGGCGACAGGCGCAACTGGCGCGAGGCCGCGGCGAACCCGCCCTGCTCGACCACCTGGCGAAAGACCTTGAGCGCGGTGAGATGATCCATGGGACGGCCCTTTTTTTATTTACTGCCAGTGAATGATGTCGCGACCGGAATCGATATTATCGTTCGATGGCGATTCAATTAGCCTGTCGGTATCGAAGCCGCCGGCCCGCCCTCCCTGGCGCCAGCCGGCCTGAAGGAATCCCGCCATGTCCCGCAGCGCCGACCTGCTCCTGACCGCCGCCGCCCCCGCCATCTGGGGCAGCACCTATGTCGTCACTACCCTGATGCTGCCGCAGGGCTATCCGCTGACGGTGGCGATGCTGCGGGCGCTGCCCGCCGGCCTGCTGCTGTTGCTGGCCGTGCGCCAGCTGCCGCACGGCATCTGGTGGCTGCGCACCGCGATCCTGGGCGCGCTGAACTTCTCCGTGTTCTGGGCGCTGCTGTTCGTGGCCGCCTACCGCCTGCCGGGCGGCGTGGCCGCGACCCTGGGCGCGATCCAGCCGCTGGTCGTGATCCTGCTGGCGCGCGCCTTGCTGGGCACGCCGGTGCGCGGACTGGCGGTGCTGGCGGCGCTGGCCGGCATCGGCGGCGTGGCGCTGCTGGTGCTCGGCCCCAAGGCGGCGCTGGATCCGGTGGGCGTGGCCGCCGGGCTGGCCAGCGCCGCGTCGATGGCGCTGGGCACCGTGCTGAGCCGCCGCTGGCAGCCGCCGGTGTCGGCGCTGACCTTCACTTCGTGGCAGCTGACGGCGGGCGGCGTGCTGCTGCTGCCGGTGGCGCTCCTGGCCGAACCCGCGCTGCCGCCGGTGACCGCGCTCAACGTGCTGGGCATCGCCTACCTGGGGCTGATCGGCGCGGCGCTGACCTACGTGATCTGGTTCCGCGGCATCGCGCGCCTGGAGCCCGCCGTGGTGTCGTCGCTGGGCTTCCTGAGTCCGGTCTCGGCGGTGCTGCTGGGCTGGGCCCTGCTCGACCAGCGCCTGAGCGCGGCGCAGATGGCCGGCATGGCGATCGTGGTGGGCAGCGTGTGGTTGAGCCAGCGGGCGCAGCGCCGCGCGACGCTCACTGGCGCAGGCGCTCCAGCAGGAAATCCACAAACGTCCGCACCCGCAGCGACACGTGGCGCACATGGGGATAAAGCAGGGTGAACGCGCGCGAAGCGCCGCCGAATGCCTGCATGACTTCAACCAGATCGCCGCGCCGCAGGTCTTCCCGTACCGAGAAGCGATAGGCCTGGAACAATCCGGCGCCATGGCGCGCCAGGCTGACCCCGCCCAGCACGTCGCCCGAACAGCTGGTGCCGCCTGCCGTCGGCACCTCGATCTGTCGGCCATCGCGCATGAAGATCCAGGGAATGTTGCGACCGGTGCTGGGCAGTTCGAACTGGATGCAGTCGTGCTCCCGCAGATCGTCCAGGGTGCGCGGCGTGCCCGCCCGCCGCAAATAGCCGGGCGCGGCGACCAGCACCATCTCCGCGTCCTCGAGCTTGCGCGCCACCAAATTGGAATCGGGCGGCAGGCGTCCCCGGATCGCCAGGTCGTAGCCTTCCTCGGCAAAGTCAATGTTGCGGTTGCTGATGTGGACATCGACCTGCACCAGCGGGTAGCGCTGGCGGAACTCGCCCAGCAGCGGCAGCACGCGATGATGCGCGTAAGGCGTGGGCAGGCTGATGCGCAGCTTGCCGGCCGGCTCGGCCTGCTGGCCGGTCACTTCGCGCTCTGCTTCGTTCAGCAGGGCCAGGGCCGAACGGCATTGCTCCATGTAGCGCTGGCCCGCCGCGGTCAGGCGGATCTGCCGCGTGGTGCGCACGAACAAGCGCACGCCCAGCCGTTCTTCGAGCCGCGACACCGACCGGCTGACCGCGGCCGGCGTCACCCCGGCGGCATTGGCGGCGGCGGTGAAACTCTGCAGTTCGGCCGCCAGGCAGAACAGTTCGACACTGCCCAGCATCAGGTCTTCGAAACGGCGTTGCATGGCAGGCCCCTATTCATTACACGGTGTATTCATTGATTTGATATTTGGTGTGTTTATCACGTTTCGAGTCATAAGTAGAGTGGCGCTACCCCCTCTTATCTCGGAGTCCACACATGTCCAAGCAACCCAAGACCATCATCGTGACCGGCGCCTCCAGCGGCATCGGCCTGGCCATCGCCCGCGCCTATCTGGAGCGCGGCGACAACGTCGTGGGCAATGCCCGCAGCGCCGAGCGCCTGGCGCAGGCCGCCCGCCAGCTGGGCAATCCGCCGCGTTTCCTGGGCGTGGCCGGCGACATCGGCCACCCCGACACCGCGCGCGCCCTGTTCGACCGCGCCACGCAGGCCTTTGGCAAGGTCGACGTGCTCGTCAACAATGCCGGCATCTTCATCGCCAAGCCGCTGGGTGAATACACCCCCGACGACGCCGACGCGCTGTTCGGCACCAATCTCAAGGGCTTCTTCTACCCGTCGCAGCAAGCCGCCGCCCACATGGCCGCCCACGGCGGCGGGCACATCGTCAACATCACCGCCAGCATCGCGCTGCAGCCGCAGCAGCAGGTGCCGGCGCTGCTGCCGGTGCTGGTCAAGGGCGGCCTGAACCAGGCGACGCAGGCGCTGGCGCTGGAACTGGCGCCGCACAATATCCGCGTCAACGCCGTCGCCCCGGGTATCATCGAAACGCCCATGCATGACGGCGGCGACACGGATTTCCTGGACCGCCTGTCGCCGTCCGGCCGCCGCGGACACACCAGCGACGTGGTCGATGCGGTGCTGTACCTGACCGACTCGTCGTTCACGTCCGGCGCCATCGTCCCCGTCGACGGTGGCGCCGCGGCCGGCCGCTGGTAAGCCCGTTGACCCGCCCCGCCGGCGCGCGCGCCGGCCTATCCCGCATCGAGGAATCCGCATGCCTTACATCAACATCCAGATCACCCGCGAAGGCGCCACGCGCGAGCAGAAAGCCGAGCTGATCAAGGGCGCCACCGACCTGGTGGTGCGCGTGCTCGGCAAGGACCCGCAAGCCACGTTCGTGGTCATCGAGGAAGTCGACACAGACAGTTGGGGCGTCGGTGGCGAAACCGTCACGGCGCTGCGCCAACGGCAACGCGCCGCGCCATCGACTTGAACGGTCCGACCTGGCGCCGGGTGCACTCTCCAGCCGGCCGGATCAAGCGGCGCAGCTTCATTGCTGCGCCGCTTTTTTTGTAACGCCATGATCTGGCCCTTTCATGCCGTTGACGCGGTTTCCCCTGTGGCGATGCGGTCCCGGATCCACCCACGCCCCAAACTGATCCGCTTTTTTCAGCGTCGTCTGAATCTGTACTGCACAGCGCCGCCGGCCTATCTTGGCGCTACAGGCATCGGCCTGTCCGCGCACGCCGCCCGTTGGCGGCAGGATCGCGCGGGCCTTGAAGTCAGGAATCACCCGCCATGGATAGCGACGCGTTACTGCTTGCCCGAATACAGTTCGGATTCACCATTTCCTTCCACATCATCTTTCCGGCCATCACCATCGGCCTGGCCAGCTACCTGGCCGTGCTCGAAGGCTGCTGGCTGCGCACCCGCAACACCGTCTACCGCGACCTCTACCACTTCTGGACCAAGATCTTCGCCGTCAACTTCGGCATGGGCGTGGTGTCCGGACTGGTGATGGCGTACCAGTTCGGCACCAATTGGAGCTTCTTTTCCGATTTCGCCGGCAGCGTCACCGGGCCCCTGCTGGCCTACGAAGTGCTGACCGCGTTTTTCCTGGAGGCCGGCTTTCTCGGCGTGATGCTGTTCGGCTGGTCGCGCGTGGGCCCGGGCCTGCACTTCTTCTCGACCATCATGGTGGCGCTGGGCACGCTGGTGTCGGCCACCTGGATCCTGGCGTCCAACAGCTGGATGCAGACCCCCGCGGGCTACGAGATCCTGGACGGCCGCGTGGTGCCGACCGACTGGCTGGCGGTGATCTTCAACCCCTCGTTCCCCTATCGCCTGGCGCACATGGGCATCGCCGCATTCCTGGCCACCGCGCTGATGGTGGGCGCGTCCGGCGCCTGGCACCTGCTGCGCGGCGACCGCAGCCCGGCGGTGAAAAAGATGTTCGCGATGGCGATGGCCATGCTGGCGATCTCGGCGCCGCTGCAGGCGGTGGTGGGCGACTTCCACGGCCTGAACACGCTCAAGCACCAGCCCGCCAAGATCGCCGCGATCGAGGGCCATTGGGACAACGAACCGGGCGCGGGCGTGCCGCTGACGCTGTTCGGCATTCCCGACATGGAACGCGAAGAGACCCGCTACGCGCTCAACGTGCCGCGCCTGGGCAGCCTGATCCTCACGCACAGCTGGGACGGCCAGTTCCCCGGCCTGAAGTCGTATCCGCGCGAGGACCGGCCCAACGCCACCGTGGTGTTCTGGTCGTTCCGCGTGATGGCGGGGCTGGGCATGCTGATGATCCTGCTGGCGGCCTGGGCGCTGTGGGCGCGCTGGCGCGGCCGGCTGTACCAGTCGCGCGCGCTGCAGCGCTTCGCGCTGTGGATGGGGCCGTCCGGGCTGGTGGCCATCCTGGCCGGCTGGTACGTGACCGAGATCGGCCGCCAGCCCTGGGTCGTCTATGGCGTGATGCGCACGGCCGACGCCGCCACCCGCCACGGCCTGGGCGAACTGACGCTGACGCTGGCGCTGTTCGTGGCGGTGTACCTGTTCGTGTTCGGCGCCGGCGTGTCGTACATGCTGCGCCTGATCCGCATGGGGCCGACGCCGGCGCCCGGCCACGCGCCGCTGTCCGGCGGCCCGGGCGAACCGCGCCAGCCGTCGCGGCCGCTGTCGGCCGCGTCCACCTCGGCGGACGCCACGTCCGCGCAACCTGGATTCAAAGGAGCCTGACGCCATGGGCATCGACCTTGCATTGATATGGGCCGTCATCATCCTGTTCGGCGTGATGATGTACGTGGTGATGGACGGCTTCGACCTGGGCATCGGCATCCTCTTTCCGCTGATCGCCGACGCCGAGGAGCGCGACGCCATGGTCAACACCGTCGCCCCCGTGTGGGACGGCAACGAGACCTGGCTGGTGCTGGGCGGCGCGGGGCTGCTGGCCGCGTTTCCGCTGGCGTACTCGGTGATCCTGAGCGCGCTGCACCTGCCGCTGGTGTTCATGCTGCTGGGGCTGATCTTCCGCGGCGTGGCGTTCGAGTTCCGCTTCAAGGCCGACCCGCGCCACCGCGCGCTGTGGGACCGCGCCTTCGTGCTGGGCTCGCTCTGCGCCACCTTCTTCCAGGGCGTGACGCTGGGCGCCTACATCGAAGGCATCCCGGTGGTCGACCGCGTCTACCAGGGCGGGCCGTGGGACTGGATCAGCCCGTTCTCGCTGTTCACCGGCGCGGGCCTGGTGGTGGCGTACGCGCTGCTGGGCTGCACCTGGCTCATCATGAAGACCGAGGGCCGCCTGCATCGCCACATGTGCGCGCTGGCGCGGCCGCTGACGCTGGCGCTGCTGGCGGTGATCGCCGCGCTCAGCCTGTGGACGCCGCTGGCGCAGCCGCATATCGCGCAGCGCTGGTTCAGCCTGCCCAACATGTTCTGGTTCCTGCCGGTGCCGCTGCTGGTGGCGGCCGCCGGCATCGACCTGATGCGCCGCGTGCGCGGCGCGCCGGCCGCGGGGCCGTTCGTGCTGGCGCTGTGCCTGGTGTTCCTGGGCTACAGCGGCCTGGGCATCAGCATCTGGCCCGCCGTGATTCCGCCGGACGTGTCGATCTGGACCGCGGCCGCGCCGCCGCAGAGCCTGGGCTTCGCCCTGGTCGGCGCGCTCGCCATCATTCCGATTATCCTGATGTACACCGCCTGGTCCTACTACGTGTTCCGCGGCAAGGTGCGCACCGGCGAGGCGTTTCACTGATGGCCGCGCCGACCTCCCTGCCCTCCTGGCGCGGCCGGCTGCTGTGGCTGCTGTTGATCTGGGCCGGCGGCGTGGCGTCGCTGGGCCTGGCCGCGGGCGCGCTGCGGCTGGTGATGCGCGCCATCGGCATGTCGACCTGAACCGCCGTCTTCCCCGGATCCCCTTATGAAGCGCTATGAACGGTTGACCGAAGAAATCACCGCCTCGATCCTGTCCGGCCTGCTGCAGGCGGGCGACCGGCTGCCCTCGGTGCGCCAGACCAGCGCCAGCCGCGGCGTCAGTCCGTCGACGGTGTTCAAGGCCTACTACCTGCTGGAAGCGCGCGGCCTGATCCGCGCGCGCGACCGCTCGGGCTACTACGTGCTGCGCGCCTCGCAGGCCACGCTGCCCGAGCCCGACGACCTGTCCAGCGCCGCCGCGGGCCGCCATCCCGTCGATGTCAGCGACAACGTGCTGCAGGTGCTCAACGCCACCTTGCGGCGCGACATGCTGCCGTTCGGCTCGGCCTTTCCCAGCCCGTCGCTGCTGCCCTATGGCCGGCTGGCGCGCTACATGGCGACCACGGTGCAGCAGCTGGACCCGTGGGGCTCCATCGACGATCTCAGCCCCGGCGACCCGGCCCTGCGCCGTGCCATCGCCCTGCGCTACCTGGCCGACGGCCTGACGGTGCCGGTGGACGACATCATCATCACCAACGGCGCGCTCGACGCGCTCAACCTGTGCCTGAGCGCGGTCACGCGGCCCGGCGACGCGGTGATCGTGGAATCGCCCACGTTCTATGCCGCGCTGCAGTCGCTCGAACGCAACCAGCTGCACGCCATCGAGGTGGCCACGCATCCGCGCGAAGGCATCGACCTGCGGGCGCTGGAACAGGCCATCGTGCAACACCAGCCGCGCGCCTGCTGGCTGATGACGACCTTCCAGAATCCGCTCGGCAGCCTCATGCCCGAGGCCAAGAAGGAAGCGCTGGTCAGGCTGCTGACGCGCCACGGCGTGGCGCTGATCGAGGACGACGTCTACGGCGAACTGTATTTCGGCGCCAACCGGCCGCGGCCGGCCAAGGCCTTCGATGCCGACGGCATGGTGATGCACTGCTCGTCGTTCTCGAAGACGCTGGCGCCGGGCTACCGCGTCGGCTGGGTCGCGGCCGGGCGCTACACCCGCGCCATCATGCGCAACAAGCTCACCACCAGCCTGGCCACCGCCGCGCCGACACAGGCGGCGATTGCCGCCTACCTGGCCCAGGGCGGCTACGACCGCCACCTGCGCCAGTTCCGCCAGACGCTGGCCTTGCAGCAAGGCGAGATGCTGCAGGCGGTGGCGCGCTACTTTCCCAAGGGCACGCGCGCCACGCGGCCGCTGGGCGGCTACTTCACCTGGGTCGAACTGCCCGCGCACATCGACACCTTGCGCCTGCATCGCGCGGCGCTGGACCACGGCATCAGCATCGCGCCAGGGCCGCTGTTTTCATCGTCCGGCGCGTTCGGCAACTTCCTGCGATTGAATTGCGGCCACCCCTGGAACGCGGAGATGGAGCAAGGCATGGCGACGCTCGGCAAGCTCATGGCGACATGAAATCCGCCATATTGATACAGATGGAAACCCCGCCCCGGCGCCCATCCCTTAGAGTGCGAAGCCTTCAACATCAGGACGGTGCCGCGTCGCGGCGCGTTGCTCATGACGGCTTCCTTTCCCCGTGTTCTACCGCGCCATGCGCTGGGTTGCTACCTCGGCGCGGCCGCGCTGCTGTACCTGTTCAGCGCGCAGCTGCTGGCCATCATTGACATCTGGCTGCTGCCGCGCGGCCTGCTGGTCGAGATGCTGCGCTATCGCGCCATGTGGCTGGTCTTCTTCCTGACGCTGCCCACCGTGGGCTACCTGCTGTGGCGCGGTTCGGACCTGGTCGCCTGGTGGCGCGCGCCCGCCGCCCTGACGCTGGATGACCGCGCGCTGCACCTGGGCGCACGCACGGTGGCGTTCAGCGACATCGCATCGCTGCGTCATCGACACAATCGCGATCATCTGCTGCTCACGCTGGCCAACGGCGAACGCGTGCGCTTGCGCCTGGCTATCTGGGAAGGCGCCGACGAACTGCTGGAGCTTCTGGACGCGCGCGTCGGCGGCGATCTCGAAGCCGACGCCCGGCGCCGCATCGATGCCGGCGCCACCGTCGCCTTCGGCGCCCTCGGCATGAACGCGGCCGGGCTGGTGCACAAGGGCCAGCAGATTCCGTGGACGGCGATCGACACGATCCGCACGCAGTCCGACAGCGAGGGCATGGAGACCGACGAAACGCTGATCATCGTCGCGCAGGGCAAGACCCACAAGATCGACCGCTCCCGCATCGACAACGAGCCCGTGATGCTGGCCTGTCTGCAGCGCTACCTTCCCGCCGCCTGACTCCCGACTCCCGCCCTTCGTGGCGGCCTCTCATCCCACCTCCGCAGCCTCGACATGGAAATCTACAGCTCCGCCTCGCACCAAGCCCAAACGCTGGCCGACCGTCCGGTGTACTACTCGCGCAACCGCCTCATCGCCGGCGCCGTCATCTGGACGGTGGGCGCGGTGGCGTTCGGCGCCCTGGCCGCCCGCGCCCGCGGCAATCTCGGCGGCATGGCGTTCTTCGCGGCCATCGCCGCCATCGGCGTATGGCTGGTGATCCGCTGCCTGATGCGCGCCTTCGGCCCGGCCCAGCCGGTGTTCACCTTCACCCGCGAAGGCTTGCGGGTGAAGGACGGCACCGTCATCCCGTGGCAGGCGATCAACGAGAACACCTACGTCAACCAGACCTACGTCGGCATCCCCACCGCCCGCCAGATCCAGTTGAAGACCTCGCTGCCGGACCGCAAGCGCGTGCTGATCCAGGCGATGGCGCTGGAGATCAGCGGCGACGAATACCTGGCCTTGTGCGACGCCTACCAGGCGCGCTGAACGGCCAGCCGACGCGCTTCTAGCGGACAAAGGCCCACGGGGGCTTGTCCGCCTCGCGCCTCAATTGGCGGTCGCGCCGGAGTCCTTGACCGCCTGCGCCCACGCCGCGATCTCCTGGCCGATGAACGCGGTGAACGCGGCGGTATGCAAGTTCGACGCCTGCGCGCCCTCTTCCATCAGGCGCTGCCTGACCGCCGGCGCCGCCAGCGCGCCGCCCAGGGCCTCATTCAACCGCGCCACCACCGCGTCCGGCGTGCCCGCCGGCGCCACCACGCCATGCCACGACAGCGCCTGGAAGCCCGCCAGGCCTGATTCCGCCATGGTCGGGATCTCGGGCAACGCCGGCGAGCGCTGCGGCGAGGTCACCGCCAGCGCGCGCAGCGTGCCTGCCTTCACGTGCGGCAGCACGCCCGGAATCGTCGTGAACATGAAGTCGATCTGGCCGCCGATCAAATCGGTGATGGCCGGGCTGCCGCCCTTGTACGGCACATGCGTGAACTGCAGGCCGGCGGCGCGCTTGAACATCTCGCCGGCCAGGTGGCCCGGCGTGCCGGCCCCGGCCGATCCCATGTTGCTGCGATCGCCCCGCGCCTTGACGTAAGCGATCAGCTCGGACACGGTGGCGGCCTTCACGTTAGGGCCGACCACCAGCACGTTGGGCACGGTGGCCAGCAGCGTGACCGGCGTGAAGTCCCTGACGGCGTCATACGAAATGCGCGAGTACAGCGACGGGTTGATGCCATGCGTGCTGGCGGTCGCCAGCAGCAGCGTATAGCCATCGGGCGCGGCCGATGCCACCTGCTTGGCGGCGATGGTGCCGTTGGCGCCGCCCTTGTTGTCGATCACGATGGTCTGCCCCAGCGTCTTCGCCGCCTCGGCCGCCACCGTGCGGGCCAGGATGTCGGAGGTGCCGCCGGCCGAATGCGGCACGACCAGCGTGATGGGCTTGGCGGGATAGGTCTGCGCGTGCGCGGCCGGCAGGGCCGGCAGCAGACAGGCGGCGGCGAATGCCGCATGGGCAAGGCGATAAGGGAACATGCGAGTCTCCTGAGGATATTGGAATCGCGGCGCCTTCGAGGACGCCGTCATGCACGGGCCGGCCGGGCGGTGGCCGCCGCGCGGCTCAATCGGCGCCCAACCGCAACTTGTCGGGCTGCCGCTTTTCGATCGCCCACTTCAACAGCGCGGCCGAGCGATAGATGCCATGGGCGAACTTGCCGTAGGGCAGGGTCAGGAACAGCGCCATCACCACGCCCAGGTGCACCGCCAGCAGCAGCGCCATGGCGCCGGTATCGCGGCCGGCCAGCAGCGCCAGGCCGGTGGCGCTGGTCAGGAACAGCAAAGCGATGAAGCCCCGGTCCATCGGCTTCTGCGCCGCGTCGCCCTGCAGCGGATGGCGTTTCAGGTTCAGCCACAGCAGGCCCGCCGGCCCGATCAACAGGCCGATGCCGCCCGCCGTGCCCAGCAGCACCGGCGCGCTCCAGAACGGATACGGCGCCTGCTGCCCCAGCAGGTAGTGATACAGCGTGGCCACGCAGGTGGCGGCGAAGCACAGCATGAAGCCGTAGAACGTGAAGTGGTGAAAGCGCCTGCGCCACGGCGTGAAGGCGTCATCGGCGTTGTTGCAACCCTGGCCGTGGCCGCCATCCAGGTAGCGCAGGCGCAGCGCATCGTGCGCGGCCTCGGCCACCGCCGCGCCGCTGGCCGCGCCGGGGCTGACATCGCGCCAGAAGCGCGCCGCGCCGATGCCCAGCGCCAGCATGGCGCAGCCGAACACCGCGCCGAACATCAGCGCCAGCGTGTTGTGCGGAAACACCGCGTAGAAATTGCCCGCCAGCGGCGCGTGGAACAGGCCGCCCGTCAGCATCACCGTCAACGCCAGGAACAACGCCAGCCCCGCCGCCGTGGCCAGCGACAGCGTCAGCCCGTTGCGCTGGTACAGCTTGCCCAGCGCGGCCGGAAACGCGTATTCGGTATAGGTCTGCAATCGCACCTTGGCCATGGCTTGCGGCACGTTCACCGCGAACTCGTGCGGCGGCGCGTACTGGCAGGCGTGCAGACAGGCGCCGCAGTTGTGGCACAGGTTGGCCAGGTAGTTCAGGTCGGCCTTGCCGAACTCCAGCCGCCGCGTCATGGCCGGAAACACGGCGCAGAAGCCTTCGCAGTAGCGACAGGCGTTGCAGATCTGCATGACGCGCGCCACCTCGGTTTCGTCCGGGCTGAGCACGGCGGCGCCACGGCCATGCCAGCGCACCGGCTGTTCGATCATCGCCGGGGCCGGCTGCGCGAACGATTGGGCCTCGCGGGCCAGGGTCTCAAGCT
The DNA here is from genome assembly GCF_902859645.1 of Achromobacter insuavis. Classification (GTDB taxonomy): domain Bacteria; phylum Pseudomonadota; class Gammaproteobacteria; order Burkholderiales; family Burkholderiaceae_B; genus Achromobacter; species Achromobacter insuavis. Next base: position 141,122 of record NZ_CADIJR010000005.1, read on the forward strand.
GCCGCATGCGATGCTCCTGCGTGATGCGATTGGCGCGCGGCGGCCGCGGCGCGGGTGCCAGCGATGCGGCCGAAGGCGGTGCCGATGGACATGCCCACCCCCGCCGTGTAGCCCTTGCCCAGCACGTTGCCTGCCATCATCTCGCCCGCCACGAACAGGTTGTCGCTGGGCACGCCGTTGAAACGGACCGCGGCGGTCTCATCCACCTTCAGGCCCAGATAGGTGAACGTGATGCCGGGCCGCAGCGCGTAGCCGTAGAACGGCGCGGTGTCGATGGGCCGGGCCCAGTGCGTCTTGGCGGGCGCCAGGCCCTCGGTGCGGCAGTCGTCCAGCGTCGTGTGGTCGAAGGTGCCGGTTCTACAGGCCTGGTTGTATTCGCGGAGGGTGCGCGCGAACGCCACGGGGTCCAGCCCCAGCCGCCGCCCCAGTTCCGGCACGGAATCGGCGGTGACGCCCGGAAACACCGGTGGCATGAAGCGGCCGACGGCCTTGGCGTCGATGATGGAATAGGCGATCTGCCCCGGCTGCATGGCGGTCAGGCGGCCCCAGATGGCGTAGCGCTTGGGCCAGAAATCCTCGCCCTCGTCGTAGAAGCGTTGCGCGTCGCGGTTGACCACCACGCCCAGCGAGACGCAGTCGATGCGGGTGCAGATGCCGCCGTCGTACAGCGGCGCGCGCGCGTCGATCGCCACGCAGTGCGACTGCGACGGATCGCCGATGCGGTCGGCGCCCGCGTCCAGCATGAACTTGAGCAGCACGCCCTGGTTGTAGCGGGTGCCGCGGATGAGGAAGTTGTCGGCCGGCCATTCGCCGCGCTCGTTCTGGCCCCACGCCTCACGCAGCCAGTCGCGGTTGGACTCGAAACCGCCGGCCGCCAGCACACAGGCGCGCGCCTCGATGCGCTCGGCGCCGATGCGGGCGGCCTTGAAGCGGCCGTTCTCCAGTTCCAGCGCGTCCACCGGCGCGCCGTAGCGGATGCGCACGCCCAGGGCCTCGGCGCTGCGGTAATAGGCGTTCACCAGCGCCTTGCCGCCGCCCATGAAGAAGGCGTTGGTGCGGGCCACGTGCAGCGCGCCCGACAGCGGCGGCTGGAAATGGACGCCGTGGCGCCGCATCCAGTCGCGACAGGTGGCGGACGCGCGGATCACCAGCCGCGCCAGCTTTTCGTCGGTCTGGCCGCCGGTGACCTTGAGCAGGTCCTGCCAGTATTCCTCTTCCGGATAGGCGTCCACCAGCACGTCCTGCGGCGCGTCGTGCATGCAGCGCAGGTTGCGCGTGTGCTGCGAATTGCCGCCGCGCCATTCGCGCGGCGCGGCCTCCAGCAGCAACACGCTGGCGCCGGCCTCGCGCGCCATCAGGGCCGCGCACAGCGCCGCATTGCCCCCGCCCACCACCAATACATCGACCATGTCTTCGTTCCCGGATCAAGGAACGGACTGTAGGCCGGCGCCGCGCGCCGCGATATCAGCGCGGCGTCAACGGGTCTTCATGATTCGTGAAGGGTGCGGCCTCCGATCCGGCCGCGTGCAACGTCGTCACCGCCCACCTGCCGTCGCGCGCCAGGGTGCGCGACACGTCCGCCAGCACCAGGCGCGCGGCCAGCGCGGCGGGCGACAGCTCGTCATCCGACAGGCTGGCCAGCAGGTTGGGCCGGAACAGGTCGGCGTCGTCGATCCGCGCCATGGCCAGCTGCCCCGGCGCGATGCGCGCGGTGGCCGAACTGGGCTGGATGGTGGCGGCATAGCCCAGTTGCACCACGTCCATCAGCAGCGCCAGGCCATCGACCTCGGCCACCACGCGCGGCGTCAGGCCGCGTTGCTGGAACGCCTGGCTGACCAGGGCGCGCAGCCCGTGGCGGCCGCTGGGCAGCACCAGCGGCAGGCCGGCGATGGCCTCCAGGCGGGTGGTGGGGCCGGCGGGCAGGCCGGCCATGCCGCGCCCGGCGCACAGGTACAGCGGCTCGTCCAGCAGCGGCATCACGCTCCAGCGGCGCGCCGCCTCGGCGTGGAACACGACGGCCAGGTCGAGCTGGCGGCCGTTGAGCATGTCGGCCAGGTGGCCCGACAGCGCCTCGACCAGATGCAGGCGGATATCCGGATAGCGCTGGTTCATGGCCTGCACGAACGGCGCCCCCAGGATGGACGCGGTGGTAGACGACAGGCCGACGCTGACATGGCCGGCCAGGCGCGCCTGCTGCGCGGCGTGGACGGCGTCGTCGGCATGGCGCAGCGCGAGCTGGGCCTGGCGGAAGAACGCCAGCCCCGCGTCGGTCGGCACCACGCCGCTGGCGCTGCGTTGCAGCAGCCGCGTGGCCAGCTCGCCTTCGAGCCGGCTGATCTGCTGGCTGAGCGCGGAGGTCACCATGCCCAGCGACATCGCCGCGCGGCCGATGCTGCCGGCTTCGACGACGCGGACGAAATAACGAAGCTGGCGCAGTTCCATGGCGGGCCCGGACTAAGGATGACCCGCCGATTGTAGGACGCGGGGCAAGCCGGCCGCTCGCCCCGCCACGCGTCAGTAGCGCGCGTCCTTCGGCTTCTTGCCGTCCGGCCAGTCCTTCTCCTTGGGCGGGAAGTCCGGCCGCGGCATGTGGGTGAAGTACTCGGCCACGTCGACCGCGTCCTGGTCGGACAGCACCGCGCCCTCGCCCCAGTTGCCATGGGTGTTGACCCCCATCGGCATGCTGTTGCGGATGAAGGCCGCCGCCTTGTAGGTGCGGGCCAGCCCGGCGCCGATGTTGAACGATTCGTCGCCCCACAGCGGCGGGAACACGATGTTGCCGGCGCCGTCGCGCTTGCCCTCGCCGTTGGCGCCGTGGCAGGCCGCGCACTGCGCCGCGTACAGGGTCTTGCCGCGCGCCGAGTCAGGCACCAGCTTGGTGTCGATGGGCCAGGCGTTCTTGATCTGCACCTGGGCGCCATGCGGCACATCCTGCGCCAGCCACTTCATGTAGGCCAGCATCGCCGCCATTTCGGGCGAGGCCTTGTCCAGCGGCTTGCCGTTCATCGAGCGTTGGAAACAGCCGTTGATGCGATCCGCCAGCGTCACTTCGCGGCCCGCGCGCGGGTTGAACTGCGGGAACGAATTGACCGAATTGATGTACGGCGCGCCCAACGGCTTCTTGCCCTGCTGCACGTGGCAGCTGCTGCAGTTGAGGCTGGCGCCGGTGTTGTTCGGCAGCAGCCGGCGGGTTTCGTTGAGCAGGCGCTGGCCGTAGCGGATCTGCTCGGCGTTGGGCTCCTTGTCGATCAGGGTGTCGGACGGAATGGTGTAGTCGGCCAGCCGCTTGCCGTCCTTGTCGAGCACGGCGAAGGTCTTGGGCTCGCCCGCCGGCGCGGGCGGAGCCGCCAGCGCGGCCAGGCCGCCGCCCGCCATCAGCGCCACCGCGGCGGCGATCTTGTACAGCTTATTCATGCTTGCCTCCCGACACGATGTTCGGCTTCTTGCTGGCCAGGAAGCCGCGGATGTGAGCGACCTCGTCGCTGGCGATCGGCGGCGCCTGGTTGGTCCAGGCCGTGCGGATGAAGTTGATGACGTCGGTGATGTCCTGGTCGCTCAGGTGGTTGAAGCGCGGCATCGCGAAGGCCATGGCGTCATGGTCGTTGGCGGGCATCTTGCCGCCTTCCAGGGTGATCTGGATGATCGACTGCGGGTTCTGCGCGAAGATCGCGGAGTTGCCCGCCAGCGCCGGGAAAATGCGCGCCATGCCCTGGCCGTCGGCCCGGTGGCAGATGACGCAATGCTCCATGTAGATCACCGCGCCGCGCGAGTCGTAGCGGCCGGCCAGCAGCGACGCGGTGGTGTTGTCCGCCTTGGCGGGGAATACCGGCACCTTGCCCGGCACCGGCGGCAGCTGCTTCAGGTAGGCCGCGATGCTGGCCAGGTCGTCATCGGTGAAATAACGCGTGCTGTGCTCGACCACGTCGGCCATGGCGCCGAACACCGCCACCCGGTCGGTACGGCCGGTCTTCAGGAACAGCGCGATATCGGCCGCGCTCCAGGAGGCCAGGCCGCGGGCCTCGCCACGCAGGCTCTTGGCGCGCCAGCCGTCGATCACGGCGCCCGACAGGAAGGCGTCGCCGTCGGCCATCGACAGCGCCTTTTCCTGGTAGGCCAGGCCGCGCGGCGTGTGGCAGGCGCCGCAGTGGCCCGGGCCTTCCACCAGGTAGGCGCCGCGCTTGACCTGCTCGTCGGCGCCCGCCGGCGCGGCGAAGTCGCGCTTGCCGGCGAACAGCAGCTGCCACCAGGCCATGGGCCAGCGCATGTTCAGGGGCCACGGGATAGTCGAATCGGCGCTGGGCTTGGCGACCGGCGCGACGTCGGCCATGAAGTAGGCGTAGAGCGCCTGGATGTCGCGGTCGGGCATGATGGCGTACGACGGATACGGCATGGCCGGATAGAGCGCCGCGCCGTCCTTGCGGATGCCGTACTGCACCGCGTTCTTGAAATCGGCGTAGCTGTAGGCGCCGATGCCGCTGGCCTTGTCGGGCGTGATATTGGACGAATAGATGGTGCCGACCGGCGTCTGCATCGCCAGGCCGCCCGCGAAGGGCTTGTCGCCCGGCACGCTATGACAGGCGACACAGTCGGCGGTGCGCGCGATATAGGCGCCGGCTTCGGCCAGCCGGCGGTCCTGCGGATCGACGCTGGCCGTGGTGTCCGTCTTGCGGCTGGCGGTCAGCAGATGGGCGCCGCCGATGCCGCCGCCTATCCCCAGCAGCGCCACCAGCGCCACCGCCTTGATCCCGAAATGCTTCATTTGACCCTCCGTTGCGTGCCGGGCAGCGCGCACGTCGGGTGTTCGTACTGCGTCGTCCAGCTTATGGAGGCAGCTTACGCTTTTAAGTAATAAACATATTACCGAAAAGCATGAAAGTATCGGGGTTGTTTGACCCGGCGCAAACAGGCCGAATCTTGGAGACTCGTTAACACGAGAATAGTCCGGTGTTGGGCCAATTTTGCCGGGACCGGCGGGGCGTCAGGCCCCGGCCGTCCCCGGCGCACACCGCCCGTCAGGCCGGAATCGTCAGACCCTTGGCCACCGCCGGACGCGCCACGAAGGCCTCCAGCACGCGCGCGACGTTCTTGAATTGCGAGAACTCGACCAGCTCGCCGGCGCCGTAGAAACCGACCAGATTGCGCACCCACGGCAGGATGGCGATGTCGGCGATGGTGTACTGGTCGCCCATGACCCAGTCGCGGCCTTCCAGGCGCTTGTCCAGCACGCCCAGCAGGCGCTTGGATTCGGCCACGTAGCGGTCGCGCGGACGCTTGTCCTCGTAGTCCTTGCCGGCGAACTTATGGAAAAAGCCCAACTGGCCGAACATCGGGCCGATGCCGCCCATCTGGAACATCACCCATTGCAGGGTCTCGTAGCGCCCGGCGGTGTCGGCGGGGATGAACTGGCCGGTCTTGCTGGCCAGGTAGATCAGGATGGCGCCGGACTCGAACAGCGCCAGCGGCTTGCCGTCCGGCCCATTGGGATCGAGGATGGCGGGGATCTTGTTGTTCGGGCTGAGCGACAGGAATTCCGGCGAGAACTGGTCCTGCGTATCGAAACTGACCCGGTGCGGCTCATACGGCAGGCCCAGCTCTTCCAGCAGGATCGACACCTTGACGCCATTGGGCGTGGGCAGCGAATACAGCTGGATGCGGTCGGGATGCTGGGCGGGCCATTTCCGGGTGATGGCGAACGAGTCGAGGGAAGACATGCGGGGGAGCTCCTGGAGATCCGGTGGCGATGAGGGGTGGCGATCGTGGCGGGTGCGGCCTCTGGCCGGCGCCCCGCGGCGCGTCGGGCAAATGTAGCGCAAATCACCCACCGGCAAGCGCCTTGTGGCCGCGCCGCGGGCACTCGCGCTGCAACGGTCTGTTCCAGGGAAAACCGCGCCGTCGGCAGGGGATTCCGGCCGGCGGCGGCGGCCCGCCGCTCAGCGCGCCGCGTCGGCCCGGGCCCAGGCCGGCAGGTCCGCCCGCGCCTGCCGCAGGAAGGCGGTGGCGGTGATGACGTCGGCGTCGTTGCGGCGGTCCTCGGTCATGGCCGGCACCTGCTGGCGGAAATCCCGCCACAGGCTGGCGGTGCCCTGCCCCAGCGCCGCCGCCGGGCCTTGCGGATAGCGCAGGTCGACCGCCTGGGCGCCGTGCATCAGTTCCACCGCCAGCAGCCGGGTCAGGGCCGCGATCTGGCCGGTCACGCGCAACCCGGTCAGCGGCGCATTGGTGCCGACGTCCTCGATATTGCCGGCCTGCGGCTGCACGTCGGTCACGACCGGCCCGGCCAGGGCGCGCACGTCCGCCGCCAGCGACGACACCGTCTTCTGGATCGGGCCGTAGCCGATGGCGCCATTGCCCGGACTGAGAAAGCGCGGCAACCGCGTGAAGGCCGGGTCCGTCAGACGCAAGGTGCGTTGCGCCGACAGTTGCGCCACCTGCGACAGCGCCACGCCGGCGCCTTGCAGCGGCAGCACCCAGGCGCTGGGATCGAACCCGGCGCTGGGCATGACGGCGCCACGCACCGGACCCTCGGTCACGTAGTACTGGATTTCATAGTCGGGCGCGCCGGCCGCCGGCGCGGCGTCCAGCACCACCGTCGGGTTGTCGTCGGAACTGTTGATCTGCACCTGCAGCTGCCGGTCCAGCAGCGCCAGCAGGTCGCGCGCCGCGCCGTGCACCTGGCTCACCGTGCGAAAACTCAGCGGGTCCTGCAAGGGCCGCTGCGGATCGCGCTTCCACAACGCGCTGCCGCGCAGCAGGCCCAGCATGCGCTCGGCGGTCTGGCGCTGGCCGGCGTAAGGCCGTTGCGATTGCGCGGGCGCCAGCAAGGGCGCCAGGTTGCCGTCCAGGCCTTCGAGCGACAGCGCCGCCACCGCGTCGGCCTGTGCCAGCAGCGCGCGCGCATCGTGCGCGGCCAGCACCGCCAGCGCGGCGCCATAGGCGTTCGAGCTGACCATCGACAGCGCGTCCTTGCCGAACGGACGCACCGCCACCAGGCCGGCCTCGCGCAGGGCCTGCCCGGCGCTCATGCGATGGCCGCCGTGCCAGGCCTCGCCCTCGCCCATCATCACCAGGCCGATCTGCGGCAGGATGGTGATGTCGGCCTGGCCGACCGAGCCTTCGCCCAGCATCACCGGCGTCACGTCGCGGTTGAGAAACGCGGCGTACTGCTCCAGCACCGCCGGCTGCATGCCGGCGCCGCCAAACAGCGCCGTGTTCAGGCGGATCAGCATGGCGGCGCGGGTCACGTCGCGCGGCGCCTCGGCGCCGTAGGCCGCGCTGTGCGAATGCAGCAGGTTGCGGTTGAACTGTTCGGACAGGCGCCGCACCTCGGGCGAGATCTCGCCGCCCTGAAAGATGGTCTGGTCCTTGTTCAGGCCCACGCCACGGTTCAGGCCGTACACCGGCTTGTCCAGGCGCGCATAGGCCAGCAGCAAGTCGTAGGCGCGCGCCGCCCGCCGCGCCGCGGCCGGCGCGATGGCGACGGCGCAATCCTGCCGCGCCACCGCCAGCACCTGCGCCGCCGTCAGCGATTTGCCGTCCAGCGTGACGCTGCAATCGCCGGCCGCCTGCGCGGCCGCGCCCAGCAACAGTGTCGCCAGCAGCGCCATCCGGCCGCACGCGCGCGCCGCGCGTCGGTGGGTATCAACACGCAAAGACTTCATCTTGCCTCCGGCGGTGCTTATGGTTGCTTCAAGGGAATACGCATCAAATCCTGGCCCAGCACCACCGGACCCTTGAAGGTCTCGCGGGCATGCAGCCAATGGTCGGCCGGCGCATCGCCCGGCACCAGGTGCGACAGCACCAGCTTGCGGACGCCTGCCTGCGTCGCCGCCTCGCCGGCCTGCTGCGGCGTGGTGTGCGCCTCCAGCAGTTGCCGCGCCAGCGCCTGCTGGCGCGCGTCCCAGGGCTTGGGGCCGACGATGTGGTCGACCCAGGCGGGATCGATGGCCTCGTGCACCAGGATGTCGGCGCCGCGCGCCAGCTTGACCAGGTTGGGGCTGAGCGCGGTGTCGCCCGAGAACACCACCGAGCCCGACGCGGTGTCGAAGCGGTAGGCGAAGTTGGGGTACACCAGCCCGTGCGGCACCAGGATCGCGCTGACCGTCACGCGCTCGTCGCGCCAGACCTCGAAGGGTTCCATCGGCGGCGCCGGGTTGGCGTTCGGGTCTTTCACCACACCGGCCGGCACGGCGATGTCATGCGCCTGGAAAAAGCCGCGCACGTCCGGCACGCCCTCGCTGCGCACGCGGATGTTGAGGTCGGCGGCCATGCCGGCGACCACCGAGTCCACCAGGTCCACGGTGCCCGCGCCCGGGTTCTCGGCATGGATAACCGGATCGCCCGCCAGGCCAGGCGCCAGCGGCGGCAGCGCGCCGCGGCGTCCCGGCCCGTAGATCTGCAACGACGCCTTGGCGCGGCGGCGCGCGCTGGGGTCGTACATCAGCAGGCTGGCCAGGTCGATGATGTGGTCGGTGTGCAGGTGCGTCAGGAACACGGCCTGCTCGGCGCCGGGCTTGATGCCGGCGCGGCGCAGTTGCCGGTAGGCGCCCGAGCCCAGGTCGACGAGGTAGGCCTTGCCGTCCACCACCAGCGCCGACGAGATGCCGTGGGGCGCGTCGTTGCCGTACCAGGTCGGCCCGCCGGCCACGCCCAGCAGCACCAGTTCGGCGCCCTGCCCCGCTTGCGCGGCTGGCGCGGCCAGCATCGCCGCCACGCCCAGCGCCGCGGCGGCGCGACCCAGCCAGCGGCGCAGGCCGCCGACGGCCGAACGGCGCGCCGGCAAGCCTGCATGCGCCACGTTCACGAACCGCTTGCCGGCCTCAGACATGGTTCTTCTGCGGCAGCACGGTCAAGGCCACCAGGGCCACCACGCAGGCGCCCATCACATACAGCGCCGGCGCGAAGGCCACGCCGGTGGTGTAGGTGATCCAGGTCAGGATGGCCGGCGCGAAGCCGCCCAGCACCGTCACCGCGGTGTTGTAGGCCAGGGACATGCCGGACGAGCGCACCGCCGTCGGGAACACTTCCGACAGCGCCGACGGCGCGGTGCCGACGTACAGCGCCACCAGCAGGCAGAACGACGACTGCACCACGATCAGCGCGAACTGCGTGTGGTTGGCCTGCAGCCACATCATCAGCGGATACACCGCGATCAGCAGCAGCAGCGCCGACGCGCGCAGCACGGTGCGGCGGCCGTAGCGGTCGGACAGCGTGCCCGAGAAGAAGCAGCCGCCGATCAGGAACAGGTTGCCCACCAAGGCGCCCAGGAAGGCCTGCGAGCTGGTGAAGCCCATGCTCTTCTGCACATAGATCGGCATGAAGATGATCAGCGCGTACGGCCCGATGGCCCACAGCACCGACATGCACAGACCGGTGAACAGCTCGCGCGGATAGTCGCGCAGCACGCTCAAGAGCGGCGCCTTGGCGGGCTTGCCGCTGGCGGCCTGGCGCTGCTGTTCCTCGCGGAAATGCGGCGTCTCGTCGAGCGCGCGGCGCATCCACAGCCCCACCGGCGCGATCGACAGGCCGACGATGAACGGAATGCGCCAGCCCCATTCGCCCACCTGGTCTTCGGTCAGCAGCGTGGTCACCAGCGTGGCGACCAGCGCGCCCAGCAGGTTGGAGATGCCCATGCTGGCCTGCAGCCACGAGGCGTACTGGCCGCGCTTGCCGGCCGGCGCGTGCTCGACCAGGAAGGCGGTGGCGCCGCCCACTTCGCCGCCGGCCGAGAAGCCCTGCAGCATGCGGCCGCACACGATCAGCAGCGGCGCGCCCACGCCGATGGCGGCGTACGGCGGCGCGATGGCGATGAGCAGCGTGCCCAGCGCCATCAGCATGATGGTCAGCGTCAGCGCCGCCTTGCGGCCGGCGCGGTCGCCATACGCGCCCAGCATCAGCGCGCCCAGCGGCCGCACCACGAAGCCCAGCCCGAAGGCCAGGAACGAGGCCATCAGCTGCACCGTCGGATCTTCGTTGTGGAAGAAGTTCTGCCCGATATACACCGCGAACAGCGCGTAGACCGAAAAGTCGTACCACTCCAGGGCGTTGCCGATCGAAGCGGCGATGACCGCCTTCTTGGCGCCCTTGTGCTCATCGGCGCCTGCGTGGGCGGCATTGCCCCCCACCATCCCCGCGCCCGGGTTGATTGCGATGTTTTTCATTGACGTTCCCGTTGATTCGCCCCGTGTCCGGGGCTGTTATGTCCTGCCGTTCAAACCCGCGCCGCCATCGTGTCGATGCGGTCGATACCCTTCTTTCCGACTTCGTCCAGCGCTTCTTCGTAGCCGGCGTCGGCATAGCGCAGTACGCCGCTGGCGGTGTCGTTGGTCAGCGACAGCGACAGGCGCTGCGCCGCCGCGTCGGTGCCGTCCGCCACCACCGTCACGCCGGCGCTGGTCATGTAGCCGCTGTAGCCGCCGCCGCCCGAATGGATCGCCACCAGGTCGGCGCTGGACGAACAGTTGATCATCGCGTTCAGCAGCGGCCAGTCGGCGATGGCGTCGGAGCCGTCGCGCATGTTCTCGGTCATGATGTTCGGATGCGCCATGGCGCCGGCGTCCAGGTGGTCGCGGGTGAACGCCACCGGCGCGGCCAGAATGCCCTCGCGCACCATGCGGTTCACTTCCAGCGCCAGTTCCGTGCGCTCGCCGTGGCCGAGCCAGGCGATGCGCGCGGGCAGGCCCTCGAACGGCACCGACTCGCGCGCCAGCCGGATCCAGTTGGACACGATCAGGTTGTCGGGGAAGCGCCGCAGCAGGAAGTCGTCGATCTTGCGGATGTCCTCGGGATCGTTGGACAGCGCGATCCAGCGGAACGGGCCGATGGCGCGCGCGAACAACGGGCGCAGGAAGGCCTCGGTGAAGACGGGGATCTCGAAGGCGCGCTCGACGCCGCCTTGCTTCGCATGGGTGCGGATCAGGTTGCCGTTGTCGAACACCACCGCGCCGCGGTCCTTAAAACCCAGCATCGCGGTGACGTGGCGCACGATCGAGCGGCGGCTGGCGTCCATCAGGCCTGCCATGTCCTCGCGGCGCATGCGCGCGACCTGCTCCAGCGTGTGGCCGGCGGGCACGTAGCCGTAGACCAGGTCATGCGCCGAGGTCTGGTCGGTGACGATGTCGGGCACGATGCCGCGCGCCAGGATCTCGGGATACACGTCGGCGGCGTTGCCGAGCAGGCCCACCGACAGCGGGCGGCGCGCCGCCTGCGCGTCGCGGATCAGCGCCAGCGCCTCGTCCAGCGTGTCGGCGCGGCATTCCAGGAAGCCGGCCTTGATGCGTTTCTCGATGCGTTCCGAATCGATCTCGACCGTCAGGATGGCGGCGTTGGCCATGCGGCCCGCCAGCGGCTGGGCGCCGCCCATGCCGCCCATGCCCGCGGTCAGGATGAAGCGGCCGCGCAGGTCGTTGTCGAAATGGCGCTCGGCGATGCGCGAGAAGATCTCGTAAGTGCCCTGGATCACGCCCTGCGAGCCGATGTACTGCCAGTCGCCGGCGGTCAGGCCGCCCCAGCAGATCAGGTTGTCGTCCTGCATGCGGTAGAAATTCTCGGCATGCGCCCACTGCCCCACCATGTTGCAGTTGGCCATGATCACGATCGGCGCCTGCGGATGGGTGCGCAGCACGCCGATGGGCTTGCCGGACTGCACGATCAGGGTCTGGTCCTCTTCCAGCGTCATCAGCGCGCGCACGATGGCGTCGTGCGACGGCCAGTCGCGCGCGGCGCGGCCCAGCGCCGCGTAGACCACCAGGTTGGCGGGGTCCTCGCCCACCGCCAGCACGTTCTCCAGGAGGCGCAGCAGCGCTTCCTGGCGCCAGCCCTTGCAACGCAGCGTGGTGCCGCCCGGCACCTTGAATTCACGTTTCATCAGCGCCCCCTCAGCGACCCAGCGCGTAGCCGGTGAAGTCCATGCCCAGCGCCTTCTCGACGATCGGATAGACCGAGGCGTCGGTGACGCTGGAGGACAGCGGGATGTGCTGCTTGGACACGTGCAGGATGGACACCTGCAGGCCCTCGCGCAACTTGCCGGCGCTGACCGGATTGCCGTCGGCGTCCAGCGTGGTGATGACGTCCGGATAGCAGGCGATGCGCTCGCCCTGCGCGTCGGTCACGGCCATGTGCTCGTTCATGACGTGGATGACGCGCTTGCCCGCGCCCTCGCCGATCTCGACCGTGCCGATGTCGAAGGCTTCCTCGGTGTACTTGAGCGTGTTGCGCACCACTTTGCCGGAACCGATGATCTCGCCCTGCGTGGCCTTGCAGATGGCGTCGATCACGGCGCTGCCGCCCTTGGGCTGCGCCGCCAGGATGGCTTCGCCCAGCGCCAGCGCGCGGCTGATGCCGCCCAGCGCGGCGTGGCGCCGCACGTACGAGGCGCGGATCGGATTGCGGCAGCTGGCGATGAAGCCGCCGGCCATGTCGGCGGCCTTGCGCAGCACCGGCGATACCTTGCCGGTGGCGCCGTGCACGGTCAGTTCCATATAGGCGTTGTTGGCGCGGTTGCCGCCCACGGCGCACTGGATCATCGGCTCGGGGCTGCCGGCCAGGCCCAGCGAGCCCATGTCGCCGGTGGGATGGGCGCGGATGTCGCCCACCGCGTCCACCACCTTGGTGCCCAGCACCGCCGACGGCAGCCAGCCGTTGAGCGTGCTGGACATGCCGTTCTGGCCGATGATGAGGCCATACAGGCGCTCGCCCAGCGCATCCTGCAGGCGCTCGGCCGCCTTGACGTAGTCGATGCCCAGCATCTGCCAGTCGGTCAGGCCGCCGGGCGCGCCGATGGCGGCGGCGGTGGCGATCCAGGCGTCATCGGGCACTTCGTCCATCGACACCAGTTCGGGCCGGCCGATGGTCACGGCCAGCGATCCCAGTTCGCGGCCATGCTCGGCCCAGCCGCCCCCGCCACAGGCAAACACCGAACCGCCCCTGACCGCGGCCTCGACATCCTGCATCGTCAAGATTCTTCCCATTGCTGCGCCCTTCCTTTCCCGATTGCGTTTAGCGGCTCCAACGGCATGCGCGCTGGATAGACGAGGGCATCATAGGAACCAATCCCGTTAATGTCGTATTACCTTTTATGCCTTGTTCATAACATTGGGTTAATAGCGGGGTGCGCCCCGAGAGAGGGGCAATCCGGGGGCAGAACGGACCTAGGGATATCCCCAGGCGCCGGCGGGGGGAAAAGATCAGGCGCCGGCGGGCTGGTCCAGCGTCACCAGCACGTCGATGAAGGCCTGCGCCAGGCGCGACAGCGGCTGCAATTGCAGGTGGAACACATTGACCGGCGCGTTGACCGTATCGGCGATCGGCACCGTCACCACGTCCGACCAGATCGGGCCGGCCACGGTGATCTCGTCCACCAGCGCCACGCCGGCGCCGGCCTGCACCAGGGCGCAGGCCACGTGCGCCTGCTGCACCTCGATGCGCGGCTCGGGCTGCGCGTCCTCGGCGCCGAACAGCTTGTGCACCAGCATGCCGAAGGGAATGTCGGCGCTGTAGCCGATCAGCGGCTCGCGCGCCAGCTCGGCGGCGGTGACCTGGCGGCGTCCGGCCAGCGGATGGCCGGCGGGCAGCACCGCCACGATGCGGTTCTCGTACAGCGGCCGGGTCGCCAGGCTGGGATGGTTCACCGGCATGTAGGCCACGCCCAGTTCGACCTGCTGGGTCAGCAGCGACTGCTCCATCACCGCCGGGATCAGCGTCTGCAGCACGATGCGGATTTCCGGGTGTAGTTGACGAAAGCGGGCGATGGCGCGCGGCAGCAGCGACTGGCCCAGGCTCGGGCTACAGGACAGGCGCAACTGGCCCTCGCGGTTCTCCGCCAGGTTGTCGGCCACCTCGTTGACGCGCTGCACGTTCTGGTAGAGCGCGGTCACTTCGACGAACAGCCGCCGCGCTTCCGGCGTGGGGTAGAGCCGCCCCTTGATGCGCTCGAACAGCATCAGGCCCAGGCGCTGCTCGGTGTAGGCGATCAGCCGGCTGACGGCGGGTTGCGACACGAACAGCAGCTTGGAGGCGCCGCTGATCGAGCCGCTCAACATGATGGCGCGGAAGACCTCGATCTGGCGCAGATTCAATTTCATATGCTTAACCTGATGTTAATTCCCATGCACATATAAGCATAAGACGTTTTGAATCGTGCTTACTACACTGCCCTTCAGTTCTTCATTGGATGGAAGTGGTCATGAGCGATTTCGATTGGGTGGTGCGCGGCAATATCGTCGATCCGCACGGCATCGTGGAAAACGGCTGGCTGGCCGTGCAGGGCGGCAAGATCGCCGCGCGCGGCACCGGCGCGGCCCCCGCGGCGCGTGACAGCGTCGACGCCAGCGGGCAGTGGATCATCCCCGGCGTGGTCGACGGCCAGGTGCACTCCGGCAGCCAGGCCAACCAGGAAGGCCTGGGCTGGGCCTCGCGCGCCGCCGCCGCCGGCGGCGTCACGGTCATGGTCGACATGCCCTACGACGATCCCGAGCCGGTCGCCTCGCGCCCGCACCTGGACGCCAAGATCGCCGAGGTCGAGCGCGACTGCCACGTCGACGTGGGGCTGTTCGGCACCCTGAACAAGGAACACGGCCTGGCCGCCGCCGCCGGCCTGATCGAGGGCGGCGTCTGTGCCTTCAAGTTCTCCACCTTCGAAGCCACGCCCGGCCGCTTCCCGCGCATCGAGGAAGACGACCTGTACGAGGCCTTCCGCCTGATCGCGCCGTCCGGCCTGGTGTGCGGCGTGCACAACCAGATGCAGGAGATGACGCGCAAGAACATCGCGCGCCTGATCGAGGCCGACGACACCGGCTGGGACGCCTTCATGCGCGCCCACACGCCGCTGATCGAGAACCTGGCCACCGCGCTGATCTACGAGATCGGCGCCGAGACCGGCGCCCGCGCCCACGCGGTGCACGTATCGACCTCGCGCGGCTTCGAGATCTGCAACATGTTCCGCCGCAACGGCCACCGCGCCAGCATCGAGACCTGCGTGCAATACCTGATGCTGAACCACGAGGAACACACCCGCCGCTTCGGCGCCAAGACCAAGCACTATCCGCCGATCCGCCCCAAGGCCGAGGTCGAGCTGCTGTGGACCCACATCGCCAACGACGAATGCACCTTCGTGTCGTCGGATCACGTCAGCTGGGGCCTGGAGCGCAAG
Organism: Achromobacter insuavis; assembly: GCF_902859645.1. Lineage (GTDB taxonomy): Bacteria > Pseudomonadota > Gammaproteobacteria > Burkholderiales > Burkholderiaceae_B > Achromobacter > Achromobacter insuavis. The sequence continues at coordinate 156,267 of NZ_CADIJR010000005.1, forward strand.
CAAAACCCCAACGTCTTCAAGAACTCGTCCGGCGGCCCGGGCCTGGAAACGCTGCTGCCGGCCTTCTGGACCGGTTGCGAGGAACACGGCATCTCGCCGTCGATGGTGGTGCGCCAGCTGTGCGACAACCCCGCGCGCCACTTCCTGCTGGACGACCGCAAGGGCACGCTGGAAGTCGGCAAGGATGCCGACATCGTCATCCTGACGCCGGAGCGCTACGCCTACGACCCGTCCACCAGCCTGTCGGCGGTGCAATGGAGTTCGTTCGAGGGCCGCGAGTTCACGGTGCGCGTGGCCGGCACCTGGTGCCGCGGCCAGCAGGTCTATGATGGCCGCCGCATCGTCAACAACAAGGGCGACGGCCGCTTCCTGCGTCCGCGCAAGGCATGAACGGCATGGCCATGTCCTTTCCTCCGTTGAACGCCGAACGCCTGTGGTCGCGCGTCGAGACCCTGTCGCGCTACACCCTGCCCGACCAGCCCTGGACCCGCCGCGCCTTTTCGCCGCTGTTCCTCGAAGCGCGCGACTGGCTGCGCGGTGAATTCGAGGCCGCGGGCCTGGCCACGCGCCTGGACGCCGGCGGCAACCTGATCGGCACCCGCGCCGGCCGCAACGCGCAGCTCAAGCCCATCGCCACCGGCTCGCACTGCGACACCGTCATGAGCGGCGGCCGCTTCGACGGCATCATCGGCGTGCTGGCCGGCATCGAGGTCGCCCACACGATGCGGGAACATGGCATCGAATTGGAGCATCCCTTCGAGGTCATCGACTTCCTGTCCGAAGAACCCAGCGACTACGGCATCTCCTGCGTCGGCAGCCGCGCTTTGAGCGGCCAGCTCAGCGCCGACATGCTGGCCGCCCGCAACGCCGACGGCGAGACGCTGGCGCAGGGCATCGCCCGCATCGGCGGCGATCCGGTCGCGCTGGCCCGGCCCTTGCGTGGCCCCGACGGCACCGCCGCCTTCGTCGAGCTGCACATCGAGCAAGGCCCGGTGCTGGAAAGCCGCCAGCTGCCCATCGGCGTGGTCACCAACATCGTCGGCATCCGCCGCGTGCTGATCACGGTCGAAGGCCAGCCCGACCACGCCGGCACCACGCCCATGGACATCCGCCGCGACGCCCTGGTGGGCGCGGCCCGCATCATCGACGCCGCCAGCCGCCAGGCCAGCGCCGCC
>NZ_CADIJR010000006.1 GCF_902859645.1 Achromobacter insuavis
CGCGCCCGCGCGCTGCGCGACACGCACGCCGCCGCCGCCGAACAGGCGCGCCAGCGGGTCGCCGCGGTGCAGGCGGTGGCCGACCGCCGCGACCTCGAACACCAGCTCGGCCAGCTGGCGCGCGACATCGAACGCCTGGACGGCGCGCTCGAAGAAGCCACCCGCCTGATCGAGCAGGGGTCGACCTTGAAGGCCGAGGCCGTGCGCATCGAAATCGCCGACGCCGACATCCTGGCCTTGCGCAAGAGCGAACGCGCGCTGGGCGACCTGCAACTGCGCCAGCAGGCCATCGCCACGCGCCTGTCGTATGCGCTCGATGCGGGCCGCGAGGTCCGGCTCGATGGCGCCACGCTGGTCGGCAGCGGCGAGTTGTTGCTGACCGCCGCGGCCGAACTCGAGCTGCCCGGCCTGGGCCGGCTGCGCATCGCGCCGGGCGGCCAGGACCTGCCGGCGCTCAAGCGCGAACTGGCCGACATGCAGGCGGCCAGCGCGGCCTTGCTGTCGCGCCTGGGCGTGGCCCACGCGGCCGAGGCCGAGGAACGCCACGCGCGCGGCATCGCCTTGCAGCGCGAACTCGAAGCCATGCGCAAGACGCTGGCGATCCATGCGCCCAAAGGCGTGGACGCATTGCGCGGCCAACGCAACGAAGCCCAGGCGCGGCGCGCGCAACTGGCCGAGCGATTGGCATTGCTGCCGCCGGCGGCGGAGGCGGACGACGTCGATGCGCCCGCCGCGCGCCAGGCGTTGCGCGATGCCGAGGCCAGCGCGGCGCAGGCCGAGCAGGACCTGGCGGCCGCGCAGCGCGCGCTGGATGCCGACAGCGCCCGTGCCCAGTTGCTCGAAACCCAGGCCGCCGCGCGCGGCGCCGACCTGCAATCGGCGGAACGCACGACGCAGCGCCAGGCCCGCGCCGGCCGGCTGGCCGAGGCCCGCAGCGGCCACGACCTGCTCGAACAACGCCTGCGCCAGGCGCAGGCCGCCCTGGAAGCGTTGCGGCCGGAACTGCTGGAGCAGGACGCGCAGCGCTACGAAAAGTCCGCCGCCATCGAACGCGACGCCCAGCACAAGCGCCACAGCGAGATCCAGCAGTTGCTGGGCAAGCTGGAGCAGGCCGGCGCGCAGGGCCTGGGCGAACGCTTGTCCGAGGCCGAGGCCGCCTGCGAGCGCCTGCAGCGCCGCCGCGACGAATTCCAGCGCCGCGCGCAGGCGCTGGAGCTGCTGTCCACCTTGCTGGCCGGCAAGCGCGACGCCGCCACCCAGCGGCTGCAGGCGCCGCTGGCGCGCCGCCTGAGCCACTACCTGGCGCTGCTGTTCCCCGAGTCCGCGCTGCGCCTGGACGAGGCGCTGCTGCCCGCGGCCCTGCAACGCGCGGGCGGCGAGGATCCGCTGGACGCGCTCAGCTTCGGCACGCGCGAACAATTGGGCATCCTGGCGCGCTTCGCCTACGCCGACCTGCTGCGCGAGGCCGGACGGCCGACGCTGCTGTTGTTGGACGATGCGCTGGTGCACACCGACGACGACCGCCGCGACCTGATGAAGCGCGCGTTGTTCGATGCCGCCACGCGCCACCAGATCCTGATGTTCACCTGCCATGGCGAGGCCTGGCGCGACCTCGGCGTCGAGCAGCGCCGCATCGGCGCTTGACGCTGGCGCGCCGCGCCGGTAGCCTACACGGGTTCATCACCGAACCCGACGCGCTTCACATGCCCGACTTCACGCCTTCCGCCGAATCCGCCTTCGCTGCCCGCGCAGCCGGCGCCGGCGTGCGCGCAAGCCTGCGGCACGGCGTGTCGCCTCCCGTTGTTTCTCCTGTCGTCTCGACGGTCGTATCGCCGCCGGTGGCTTCGCCGCCGTGCGATGTCGTCGTCGGTGTCGCGGGCGCCTATCCGCCCGTGGTCGCCGTCGTCGGCTGACCGCCCCTCACTTCCCGCTCCCGCCTTACCGCCTGGATCCGCCGCGCTGATGCGCTGATGCGTTTGCGTTCGCGCCCGCCCGCCGCGCGTCCACGCCTGATCCGTTCGCGCGCCGCAAGACGCGCGCACGCCGCGGGAGCCTGTTCCATACCCGACAGGTAGAAATCTTCATGTCTTTCAATCGCAATGCGTGGGCCGCCTACGGCTCCACTTCCTTGTTCGTGCTGCTGTGGAGCGGCGGCGCGATCTTCGCCAAATGGGGCCTGGCGCACGCCTCGGCCTTCGGCTTCCTGCTGCTGCGCTTCGTTCTGGCGCTGGCCGTGCTGCTGGTGATCTGCCTGGCACGGCGGCGCTGGCTGCCGGCTCCCGGCACGCGCGGCATCGTCGCGCTGACCGGGTTGCTGCTGATCGGCAGCTACTCCATCTGCTATCTGCTGGCGCTGGACCACGGCATCACGCCGGGCGTGCTGGCCACGCTGCTGGGGGCGCAACCCATTCTGACCCTGGCGCTGCTGGAGCGCCGCTATCCGCCCCTGCGGCTGGCGGGCCTGCTGCTGGCCCTGTGCGGACTGGCGATGGTGATGTTCCAGAGCATCGGCATGGCGCGGTTCTCGATGGCCGGCATGGCCTTCGCGTTCGCGGCGCTGGCCAGCATGACGGCGGGCGCCATCCTGCAAAAGCGCGTGCGCCAGGCGCCGATGGACGTGATGCCGCTGCAGTACGTGGTGAGCCTGGCGCTGTGCCTGCTGTTCGCGCCGTTCCAGCCGCTGCACGCGGATTGGAGCGTGGGCTTCGTGCTGCCGCTGCTGTGGATGGGCCTGGTGATCTCGGTCGGCGCGACGCTGCTGTTCTACCGCATGATCCAGTCCGGCAACCTGGTCAACGTCACCAGCCTGTTCTACCTGGTGCCGGCCGGCACCGCGGCGCTGGACTACCTGGTGCTGGGCAACCGCCTGTCGCTGCTGAGCCTGGGCGGCATGGCCGGGATCCTGCTGGGCCTGATGCTGGTGTTGCGCACGCCGGCTGCGCGGCCGGGCGGCTGACATCTGCCGGGGTGGGGCTGATTGCCGCGCGGCCCGTCGCGCCAGGCGTTGCGACGGCGCTGTACGTGCTACGCGTGCGCGGTCTCTTCCTGGCCGGCCCAGTGGCCGCTGACCAGTTGCGCCGGCCGTTCGCGGGCCTGGACCCGGGCGCAGACCGCCCAGGCGTCCAGGCGCACGTTCAGGCCGGCATAGACGCCGTGGCCGTCGCCGGCCTCGATCCGGCCGTTGGCCTGCACGCCTTCGCCGGCGCGGATCGAGCCGTCGGCGCGGATGTCTTCGCCGGCGATCAGGCCCCAGCCCGCGGCCAGGTGGCCGCCGCAGGCGATGGCGGCGCCGGCCTGGATGCCGCAGGCGGCATCGATGTCCTTGGCGGCCTGCACGCCGCCGCCGGCCTTGATGCCCTGGCCGCACTTGAGGGCGCCTTGCACTTGCACGTCCTGGCCGGCCCGCAGGTGGCCGGTCACGGCCAGATCCTGGCCCGCGCAGATGTCCCACTTGGCGCGCAGGTTGCCGCGGCAGTCGAAGGCGGCGGCGACCTCGATGCCCCATTCGGCGGACACGTCGCCGCCCGCGCGCAGGTCGCCGGCGCTGGCGATGTTGGCGCCGGCAATGATGTTCTCGCCCGCCACGATCGATTCGCCGGCGCGGATGCCGCCGCCGGTGACGATGCTGCGCCCGGCCCGCACCACGCTGTCGACGTTGATGCCCATGCGCACCTCCAGCGTGCCGGCGAAGACGATGGCGTGGGCGTCGAGCGTGTCCAGCTTCAGCACGGCGTCGGTCGGACCGAACTGATCCAGCAGCCAGCAGGCGTCACCTACGCGCCCGTCGGCCACCAGGGCATCGAGGACGGCCTGGTAGTCCCCCTGTCCGTTGTGGTCGCGCAGGAACCATTTGTAGCCGCCCGCGCAGGGGTTCTTGGCTTTGACGAATTTCTTGGTGAGTTGCATGGCGTTCGGTGGCAATCAAGGCGTGGTGCCGCCCGCCGGTCATAGTCGGCGCGCGGACGGAAAACGTGGCAAGACCGCCCGGCCATGCGGCAGGGCGGTCGCGCCGGCCGGCCTCGAACCGCGCCGCGCGCAACAAAGGTACGGGCGTGCAGGCGGCCGGCGGCGGGCCGGTGACGGAAAGCGGGAAGGGGGGATGCCGGCGATTAGCCGGGCTTGGAACGCGCGTAGGCGGAACGCGCGGCGACTTCCTGCGAGCTCAACAGGGTCGAGCGCAGGGCGCAAAGCACGCAAGCGGTGTCGGAAGGATGGGAGAAATCGATTCGCACGGACGAAATGGTAGCAGAGCGCGGGCGCGTCATCTGCCCGGCGATCGCCGATGTGGCGTGGGACTGTCCGAATCTGGCGCCGCGCAGGGTGCGCATTGTGCCGGCGGCCTCGGAAAGGGCCCGCCGGCACGGCGTGGCGGCGGGCAGACGGACTGGAGCCCGGGTCACGCGGCGAGGCCGCGCGACAAGCCTCAGTTCGTCGACTGGATGTTGCGTTCCTTGGCGATGCGCTGGCGCAGCTCCAGTTCGCGCTTGATCTGGGCGGCGTATTCGGCCGGCGTGTTGCCGTCGACCAGCGAGCCGCCGTCGGCCAGGCGCTGGATGATCTTGGGATCCTTCAGCGCCTTGACGGTGGCGTCGTGGATGCGGTCGATCACCGCCTGCGGCGTGCCGGCGGGGGCGACCAGGCCGTACCAGGCCATGTTGTCCATTTCCGGCAGGCCGCCTTCGGAGAACGTGGGCACGTCCGGCAGGGTGGGCAGGCGCTTGGGCGCGGCCACGGCCAGGGCGCGCAGCTTGCCGGCCTGGATGTGGGGCATGGACGAGGGCAGGTTGTCGAACTGGGCGTTGACCTGGCCGGCGATGACGTCGTTCAGGGCGGGGCCCGAGCCGCGGTAGGGCACGTGCACCATGTCGGTCTTGGTGAGCGACTTGAACAGCTCGCCGTCCAGGTGGCCGATGCCGCCGGCGCCGGACGAGGCGTAGCTGTACTTGCCCGGGTTGGCCTTGAGCAGGGCGATGAACTCGGCCATGGTCTTGGCCGGGACGGCCGGGTTGACCGTCAGCACGTTGGGCACGTTCACCATGTTGGTGATGGGCGCGAAGTCCTTGAGCGGGTTGTAGGGGTTCTTGGGGTTGGTGGCCGGGTTGGTGGCCATGGTGCTGACGGTGGCCACGCCCAGCGTGTAGCCGTCCGGGGCGGAACGGACCAGCGCGTCGGCGCCGATCGAGCCGCCGCCGCCGCCGCGGTTTTCCACCACCACGGCCTGGCCGAGTTCGCGGCCCAGGCCTTCGGCCACCACGCGGGCGACGATGTCGGTGGTGCCGCCGGCCGCGAACGGCACGATCAGGCGGATGGGTTTGTTGGGGTAGGCGTCAGCGGCGTGCGCGGCGCCGCTGAGGCAGAGGCCGGCGAGGGCGGTGGCCAGGACGGCCTTGGCTTGGGACAGCACGGTCAAGAGTCTTCTCCATATTATTGAAATCCGAGCCGGCCGGCTTCGTTGGCCGGCGTCGGTGAAGCGCGCCGGACCCGGATGCCGGCCGGCCGTCGCTTCGTGGGCGCCATTCCACACAGTTATATGGAACCGGTCAATCGGTATTCCCCCTGCGTTCCGTGTGGGTATTTTTACCCCGGCGGAAGCCGGCCCGAAGCGCGACGATGACGCAAAAAAACGTATGCTGACAAGAACTTGAACGAAATTGGGGCCGGTCATCGATGCGTAATGATTGCGCAGCGATCATGTCGTCATCCCCCAGGTACGCGCATAAATCTCTGCATAACTTACAAGAATCTGATATTTTTCGGATGAGATTCTTGGCCGGTCTTGCAAGAAAACTATTGCGTTTGTTTCTGTCCGCGCCGTTCAATGGGCGTTGGTTGATGTCCCCGCGGGGCAACGTGTAGTGCAGCGACGCACCGGGCCAGGGTTCCGTCCGTTTTTCAATCCCCGGTCTGTTTCGTCTCTCGCTGCTGCGCTGGCGGGAGGGGGCCCGGACATTCTCGGAACGCCATGTCGCTGATACTGATCCTCGCTCTGCCGTTCGCCGGCAGCCTGTGCGCCGCGCTGCTGCCTTCCAACGCCCGCAATGCCGAGGCCTGGTTGGCGGGCATCATCGCCCTGGCCTGCGCGGTTCTGGTCGCCAGTCTCTATCCGCAGGTCGCCGGCGGCGGCGTGGTCCGCGTCGACATTCCCTGGGCGCCCGCCCTGGGCCTGCAGTTCACCCTGCGCATGGACGGCTACGCCTGGCTGTTCGCGCTGATCGTCTCGGGCATGGGCGCGCTGGTGGTGCTGTACGCGCGCTACTACATGTCGCCGGAAGACCCGGTGCCGCGCTTCTTCTCGTTCTTCCAGGCCTTCATGGCCGCCATGCTCGGCGTGGTGCTGTCGGGCAACCTGATCCAGCTGGTCATGTTCTGGGAAATGACCAGCCTGGCTTCTTTCATGCTGATCGCCTACTGGCACCACCGCCTGGACGCCCGCCGCGGCGCGCGCATGGCGCTGACGGTGACCGGCGCCGGCGGGCTTTGCCTGCTGGCCGGGGTGCTGATCCTGGGCCACATCGTCGGCAGCTACGACATGGACCGCGTGCTGGCCGCCGGCGACGTGGTGCGCGCCGACCCCTGGTATCCGGCCGTGCTGGTGCTGGTGGCGCTGGGCGCGCTGACCAAGAGCGCGCAGTTCCCGTTCCATTTCTGGCTGCCCAACGCCATGGCCGCGCCCACGCCGGTGTCGGCCTACCTGCACTCGGCCACCATGGTGAAGGCCGGCGTGTTCCTGCTGGCGCGTTTCTGGCCGGTGCTGTCCGGCACCGACGAGTGGTTCTGGATCATCGGCGGCGCCGGGCTGATCACGCTGGTGCTGGGCGGTTACGCCGCCATCTTCCAGCAGGACATGAAGGGGGTGCTGGCGTATTCGACCATCAGCCACCTCGGCCTGATCACGCTGCTGCTGGGGCTGAACAGCTCGCTGGCGCTGGTGGCGGCGGTGTTCCACATGGTCAACCACGCCACCTTCAAGGCCTCGCTGTTCATGGCGGCCGGCATCGTCGACCACGAGACCGGCACGCGCGACCTGAGCCGGCTGTCCGGGCTGTACAAGGCCATGCCGATCACGGCCACGCTGGCCATGGTGGCGGCGGCCTCGATGGCCGGGGTGCCGCTGCTCAACGGCTTCATCTCCAAGGAAATGTTCTTCGCCGAGACCACCTTCGTCAGCGGCGACTGGATCACCAAGGTGGGCCTGCCGCTGGCGGCCACGGTGGCGGGGGCCTTCAGCGTGGCCTATTCGCTGCGCTTCATCCTGCAGGTGTTCTTCGGCCCGCCGGCCACCGACCTGCCGCGCGCGCCGCATGAGCCGCCCGGCTGGATGCTGCTGCCCAGCGGCCTGCTGGTGCTGATGTGCCTGGTGGTGGGCATCCTGCCGGGCGTGACGCTCGGCCCGTTCCTGGCCACCGCCGCGCAGAGCATCCTGGGCGCCGATATGCCCGAATACAGCCTGGCCGTGTGGCACGGCGTCAACCTGCCGCTGGTGATGAGCTTCGTGGCCATGACCTCGGGCGTCATCCTGTACCTGGCGCTGCGCGCGCACCAGCGCGCCAACCCCGGCCGGGTGCCGTTCATCTACCGCCTGGACGGCCGCCGCTCGTTCGAGACGCTGCTCGACGGCTCCAGCGTCGCCGCCGCCTGGCTGCTGCGCTGGCTGGCCTCGTCGCGCCTGCAGGTGCAGATGCTGCTGATCGTGCTGGGCACGCTGTTCGTGGCCTGGCTGCCGTTGCGGGCAGGCGGCTGGCTGGAAGGCGCCGGCCGTCCGGCCGCGGTCGATCCGGCCTTCGCCCTGCTGTGGCTGGTGGGCTGCGTCTGCGCCGTGGCCGCGGCCTACCAGGCCAAGTACCACCGCCTGGCGTCGCTGGCGCTGGCCGGCGGCGCGGGCCTGGTGACCTGTCTCACGTTCGTCTGGTTCTCGGCGCCCGACCTGGCGCTGACGCAGCTGTCGGTCGAGGTGGTGACGCTGGTGCTGCTGCTGCTCGGCCTGCGCTGGCTGCCGCGCCGCATCGAGCAGGACGAGGACGAGGGCCTGGGGGCGACCCTGCGCGCCCGCGGCCGCCGCCTGCGCGACCTGCTGATGGCCACCGCCGCCGGCACCGGCATGGCGGCGCTGGCGTACGCGGTGCTGGTGCGGCCGCAGACCGACACGATCTCCTCGTATTTCGTCGACCGCGCGCTGCCCGACGGCGGCGGCACCAACGTGGTCAACGTGATCCTGGTGGACTTCCGCGGCTTCGATACCTTTGGCGAAATCACGGTGCTGGGCATCGTGGCGCTGACGGTGTACGCGCTGCTGCGCCGCTTCCGGCCGGCCGCCGAGAGCGCCGACCTGCCGCGCCAGCAGATCGACCAGGACGGCCCGGTGCCGGCCGCGCCGGACATCAAGACGATCGTGCCGACCGGCCCGATGATGGTGCCGACGGTGCTGGTGCGCCTGCTGCTGCCGACCGCGGCGCTGATTTCCGTGTACTTCCTGCTGCGCGGCCACAACCAGCCCGGCGGCGGCTTCGTGGGCGGGCTGATCTTCGCCACGGCCGTGATCCTGCAGTACATGGTGGGCGGGGTCTACTGGGTCGAGTCGCGCAGCCGGCTGAACCCGCAGAACTGGATCGGCATCGGCCTGCTGTTCGCCGGCACGGCGGCGGTGACGGCCTGGCTCGCCTACAAACCGTTCCTGGCCGCGCTGGCCTGGGACATCGCCTTGCCGCTGGTGGGACACGTGCACCTGTCCAGCGTGCTGCTGTTCGACCTCGGCGTCTACATGCTGGTGGTCGGGTCCACCGTGCTGGTGCTGGTGGCGCTGGCCCACCAATCGCTGCGCGCACAACGCAAGGCTGCCGCCGAAAGCCAGGCGGCCGCCGCACAAACGGGGGAAGCCTGATGGAATTGATTTACGCCGTCGCGATCGGCGTCCTGGCGGGCTCGGGGGTCTGGCTGCTGCTGCGGCCGCGCACCTTCCAGTTCATCATGGGCCTGTCGCTGGTCTCATATGCGGTCAACCTGTTCATCTTCGGCATGGGCCGCCTGACCTCGGGCCGGCCGCCGGTGGTGGACCCGGCCATGGCCCATGATCCTTCCTGGTACGCCGATCCGTTGCCCCAGGCGCTGGTGCTGACGGCCATCGTGATCGGCTTCGCCACCACCGCGCTGTTCCTGGTGGTGCTGCTGGCTTCGCGCGGCTTGACGGGCACCGACCACGTCGATGGACGGGAGTCCCAATCTTGAGTTTCTGGCTGCAACATCTTCCCGTATTGCCCATCATCACGCCGCTGCTGGCCGGCGCCGTGATGCTGATGCTGGGCGACACCCGCCGCTACACGCGCGGCGCGATCGCCATGCTGTCGACGCTGGCGCAGCTGGCCGCGGCCATCGCGCTGTTGGCGGTCGCCGGCGGCGCCGTGCCGGACGTCTGGCCGCATGGCGTCGGCGTCTACCTGGTGGGCGACTGGCCCGCGCCGTTCGGCATCGTGCTGGTGGTGGACCGCCTGGCCGCGGTCATGCTGACCCTGACCGCGGTGCTGGGCCTGGCCTCGCTGACCTACGCGCTGGCGCGCTGGGACCGGGCCGGGGTGCATTTCCATTCCCTGTTCCAGTTCCTGCTGATGGGCCTGAACGGCGCCTTCCTGACCGGCGACCTGTTCAACCTGTTCGTGTTCTTCGAGGTGCTGCTGGCCGCGTCCTACGGCCTGTTGCTGCACGGCTCGGGCGTGGCGCGCGTCAGCGCCGGCCTGCAGTACATCGCGGTCAACCTGGTGGCCTCGTTCCTGCTGCTGATCAGCATTGCGCTGATCTACGGCGTGAGCGGCACGCTCAACATGGCCGACCTGGCGCTGCGCGCCGGCAACCTGACCGGTTCCGACCGCATGCTGTTCGAGGCCGGCGCCGCCATCCTCGGCGTGGCCTTCCTGGTGAAGGCGGGCGCCTGGCCGCTGAACTTCTGGCTGGTCAAGGGCTACGGCTCGGCCGGCGCGCCGATCGCGGCCATGTTCTCGATCATGACCAAGGTCGGCATCTACGCGCTGCTGCGCATCGGTTCGCTGCTGCTGCCGACCGGCGCGCCGGCGGCGTTCAGCCTGGACTGGATGTTCGCGGCCGGCCTGGCCACGCTGCTGTTCGGCGGCCTGGGCCTGCTGGCCACGCAGCAGCTCGAGAAGATGGTGGGCTATTGCGTGATCGTCTCGGCCGGCACGCTGCTGACGGCGCTGGGCATGCCCGGCGTGACGCTGACCGGCCCGGCGCTGTTCTACCTGATCAGTTCGGTGCTGACCACGGGCGCGTTCTTCATGCTGGCCGAACTCATCGAACGCACCCGCAGCTTCGGCGCCAACGTGCTGGCGGTGACGCTGGACGCGTTCGACCTAGACGACCCGGCCTCGGTGAATCGTTCCGACGACGTGGTCGGGGTGGCGATTCCGGCGGCCATGGCGTTCCTCGGCCTGGCCTTCATCTGTTGCGCCTTGCTGGTGACCGGGCTGCCGCCGCTGTCCGGCTTCGTCGCCAAGTTCTCGCTGCTGTCGGCGGCGGTTTCGGCGGCCAACGAGTCGGCGCCGCCGATGGACGCCTGGATCCTGGTGGCGGCCGTGCTGGTGTCCGGCCTGGCGGGGCTGATCGGCCTGGGCCGCACCGGCATCCGCGTGTTCTGGGCCAGCGACGATCGCAGCACGCCGCGCCTGCGTGTGATCGAGGCGGGGCCGGTGGCGGTCCTGCTGCTCTTGTGCGTGGGCCTGGCGGCGGGCGCGGGCCCGGTGTCGGCCTACCTGGATGACGCCGCGCGTTCGCTGGACCAGCCCAAGAGCTATATCGACGCCGTCATGTCCGCGCAGACGGTGCGCGCCACGCTGGGAGGAAACTGATGCGCCGCCTCTATTTCCTCTTCCTGCCGGTATTCCTGTTCGTCCTGTGGCTGGTGCTGAACGAGAGCCTGTCGGCCGGCCAGATCGCGCTGGGCGTGGCGCTGGCCCTGTGGTTCACCTGGGCCGCCTCGCGCCTGCGGCCGCTGAGGGCGCGGCCGCGCCGTCTGTGGAAGGCGATTCCGCTGTTCTGGCACGTGACGGTGGACATCATCAAGTCCAACATCGCGGTGGCCAAGCTGATCCTGAATCCGCGCCGCAATGATTTCTCGCCCGGGTTCATCAAGATCCCGCTGACCATGCGCGATCCGCATGGCCTGGCGATGCTGGCCTGCATCGTCACCTACACGCCCGGCACCGTCTGGGTCGAACTGGGCGATGACCACCGCCTCAAGCTGCACGTGCTCGACCTGCAGAACGAGGAAGACTGGGTGCGCCTGGTGCAGGACCGCTACGAGCGCCCCTTGATGGAGATCTTCGAATGAACGCCATACTCTACTGGGCGGCGTCCTTTGCCCTGGTGTGCTTCGCGCTGGGCATGGTGTTCGCCGCCATCCGCCTGCTGCGCGGCCCCACCGCGCAGGACCGCGTGCTGGCGCTGGACACGCTCTACATCAACGGCATGCTGACCATGCTGGTGTTCGGCATCCGCTCGGGCACGTCGGTGTACTTCGACATCGCGTTGCTGATCGCGCTGTTCGGTTTCGTGGGTTCGACCGCCATGGCCCGCTTCCTGCTGCGCGGCGAGGTGATCGAGCCATGATCGACAATCTTCCCCTGTGGGCCAGCATTCCGGCCAGCGTGCTGCTGGTGCTGGGCGGCCTGCTGGCGCTGACCGGCTCGGCCGGGCTGCTGCGCTTTCGCACCTTCTACGCCCGCATCCACGCGCCCACGCTGGGCAACACGCTGGGCTGCGGCTGCGTGCTGGCGGCGTCGATCCTGGTGTTCTCGGCGCTGTCGTCGCGGCCCGTGTTCCATGAAGTGATCATCACGTTGCTGCTGATCGTGTCGTCGCCGGTGACGGCGATGCTGCTGATGCGCGCGGCGGTTTACCGTAACCGTTTGACCAAGGCCGACGCCGACCTGGACGCGAGGTAGCGGGCAGGGCGGCGCCGGGTACACGGGGACGTATCGGCGCTTTTTCGGGGACGAATTGCGTTGGCGCAATGAATATTGCGTCGCAGCATCGGAAACTTCGGCTTACGATTGCACGTTGCTGGACATGTCCCCGTCGTGTCATCGTGGGATAGTTGTATCAAGCAGACGGTGCCGGCCCAGCCAGGCCCGCGCCGTTCGGGTTCAATCCTCTTTCTCCAAGGAGCTGGCCATGAATGTACGTCCCATGCACACCAAACGCCTTGCGGCATCCCTTTGCGCGGCTGGCCTGATGCTGGCCGCGGGAGCGGCCCAGGCGGCCGATCCGATCGGCCGCGCCGGCATCCAGGCGCAATATGAACAAGATGTGGCGGCTTGCAAGAACGGCAGCACCGGCCAGGAGCGCACCGCCTGCATGCGCGAGGCGGGCGCCGCCCGCGAGGAAGCCAACCGCCAGCGCCTGAGCGACGGCACCACCGACCAGCACCAGCAGAACATGCTGGACCGCTGCAATCGCCTGCCGGCCGATTCGCGCCAGGACTGCATCACGCAGATGACCTCTCCGACCCAGGTGCGCGGCAGCGTGCAGGGCGGCGGCGTGCTGCGTGAAACCGTGATCCAGGTGCCGGCTGGCACCGCCGGCACGGTGCCGCCGCCTCCGCCGCCGGTTGGCGCGCCCGGCATGGCGCCCGCGCCGGGCATGGCGCCGCCGCCGCCCGCGCCGATGCGCCAGTAACGGGCGATCGATGGCGCCAGGGGAGGGGCGATGCGTCCTTCCCCGCGCCCCGGCCGCCGCCACAATCAGGCAAAATGGCGGCTGTCGCCTTTACTTACGCATATCCATGTCCGACGTCATCGCCCTGATTTTCGACTTCGACGACACGCTGGCCTCGGACAGCACGTCCGGTTTCCTGGACAGCATCGGGGTGGACACGGCGTCCTTCTGGAAAGACCAGGTCGATCCGCTGCTGTCCAACCAGGACTGGGACCCGGTCCCGGGCTATCTCTACCAGATGATCCAGCTCTCGCGCGAGGGCAAGCATGGCCTCATCACGCAGCAGCGGCTGCGCGACTGGGGCGCGCGTCTCGAACTGCACGATGGCGTGGTCACGCTGTTCCAGCGCCTGCGCGCCGCGGTGCGGGCGGCGCAGCCGCAGGTGCAGCTGGAGTTCTACCTGATCTCCAGCGGCATCGGCGACGTGGTCCGCTCCACGCCCATCGCGCACGAGTTCACCGAGATCTGGGCCTCCGAATTCACCTACGGCGCCGACGGCGGCATCGAGTTTCCGCGCCGCATCGTCAGCTTCACCGACAAGACGCGCTACCTGTTCCACATCCAGAAGGGCATCATCGGCCGCGATTTCCGCAACAAGCCGTTCGAGGTCAACCGCAAGGTGCCCGAGGACCGCCTGCGGGTGCCGTTCGACCAGATGGTGTTCGTTGGCGACGGCTACACCGACATTCCGTGCTTCTCGCTGATCCGGCGCGCCGGCGGCTACGCCTTCGGCGTCTGGGATCCGAAGCACCGCGACAAGCGCAGCCGCGCCTGGGGCTTCATCGAGGAAGGCCGGGTGTCGAACCTGAACCAGGCGCGCTACGACGAGAACGCCGAGCTCTACCAGTGGCTCGAAGAGGCCGTGACCAGCCTGGCCGGCCGCATCGCGCTCAAGTCGCGGGTGTACCGTGGTTGAGCCGATCGCCATGGCGGCCGTGCCGCCCTGGACCGCGCAGGACGCCGAATTCATGACGCTGGCGCTGGAAGAGGCGCGGGCGGCCTATGACATCGGCGAGGTGCCGGTGGGCGCGCTGGTGGTCTCGGCCCAGGGCGACATCCTGGGGCGCGGCTACAACCGCACCATCATCGACCACGACCCCACCGCGCATGCCGAGATCGTCGCCCTGCGCGGCGCGGCGCGCGCCCTGGAAAACTACCGGCTGCCGGGCATCACCGTGTACGTCACGCTGGAGCCCTGCGTCATGTGCATCGGCGCCATGCTGCATGCGCGCCTGGCGCGGGTGGTGTTCGGCGCCTACGACCCCAAGACCGGCGCCTGCGGCAGCGTGCTGGACGTGGGCTCGGTGCCCAAACTCAATCATCACACTTCAGTCACCGGCGGCGTGCTGGCGGAACCCTGCGGCGAGCTGCTGCGCCGGTTCTTCCGCGAACGCCGCGCCAAGGAATCCATCGCATGAGCAACACCCGAGGCGCCAAGGCGCGCGGCGCCAGGGCGGCCGCCGCCCCGGCGCATGACCACGCCAGCCACGCGCACGACCACGATCACGAATGCGGCGAGGCCTGCGGCCACGACCACAGCCACGACCACGAGCCGGGCCACGTCCACAGCTTCCCGGACGCGCGCGGCATCTACCTGATCTCGCCGTCGTCGGCGGTGCGCGACCCGCAGACCGTCGAGCTGGCGCGCGAGCGCCTGGCCGCGCAGGGCTTCAAGACCGCGCTGGACCGCACCGCGCTGGCCGAACACCAGCGCTTTGCCGGCACCGACGCCCAGCGCCTGGCCAGCCTGACGCGCGCCGCCAAGCAGAAGCTGCCGATCGTCATGGTGACGCGCGGCGGCTACGGCATGGGCCGGCTGCTGCACCTGGTTGACTGGAAGGCCATGGCCGACAGCGGCAAGCGCTTCGTCGGCATGAGCGATTTCACCGCCTTCAACCTGGCGCTGCTGGCGCAGACCGGCGCAGTCAGCTACACCGGCGCCACCGCCATCTACGACTTCGGCGGCAAGAAGGTCGACGACCTGACCGAAGCGCTGTTCGGCGAAGTGATGCGCGGCGAGCTGGAAATCCTCAGCTTCGAGACCCAGGACGCCGACCCGGTCGATTGCCGCGGCATCCTGTGGGGCGGCAACCTGGCCATGCTGGCCTCGCTGATCGGCACCCCGTACATGCCGAAGGTGCGCGGCGGCATCCTGTTCCTGGAAGACGTGGCCGAGCACCCGTACCGCATCGAACGCATGCTGATCCAGCTGTGGCAGGCGGGCATCCTGGGCAAGCAGAAGGCCATCGTGCTGGGCCGCTTCTCGGACTACAAGCTGGCGCCGCACGACAAGGGCTACGACCTGCACGAGGTGGTGGCCTGGCTGCGCAAGACGGTCAAGGTGCCGGTGGTGACCGGGCTGCCGTACGGCCACGTGGCCACCAAGGCGACGCTGCCGATCGGCCAGAAGGTCGGCATCGCCACCGAAAAGGGTCTGGCCCACCTGGTGCTGGACGAACACCATCATTGACGCGGGCGGGCCGCAAGGCCCGCCGCGTGGCGTGCTTCACTTCTTGAACAGCCTGTCGACCAACGACTGCGCCTTCTGCTCGCCGCGGCGCTTGGCCTCGGCCTGCTCGGCGGGTGTCTGCGCGGCTTTGTTGCAGGCGCCGGCATAGCTGGGAAAGCGCGACGCGCATTCCTGCGCCAGCTTGCGCGCCCTGTCCCAGCTGTCGGTCTGCCCGTAGAAGGCAATGGCCTCCGGCCAGGCCAGGCCGGCATCCTTGAAATACTCGAAGCCCTGGTTCATGACCGCGGTGGCGGGTGCGCGCTGGCCCGAGCCCAGCAGATTGTTGGCGCGCAGGACATAAATGCGCCAGGCGCGGTCGCCCTCGGATTGCAGGTTGCGGTCCAGCAGGGCGGCGGCGCGGGCGGACGGCTTGCCGGGTTCGCCTTGCGCCATGCTTAGCGCCAGCAACGGCAACGCCTGCTGTGCGGTCGGGCCGGAGGCGGCCTGGGCCGCGAGCTTGCGCGCCTGGACATAGTCCTGCGCCTGCAGCGCCTGTTGCGCGGCGTTGGCGCTCTGATAGTTCTTCAGCACGGTGGCGCTGCGACGTTGCGCGCGCGCCTTGTCCCACGGCGCGATGGTGGCCGCGGGGCGAGGCTTGCCGGCCATCAGCGGCGTGACCTGCCCGGTCAGCGAGGTCAGCCGCGCTTCGGTGCTGGGATGGCTGACGGTCAGCTTTTTCCAGATGTCGTCCAGGCCATTGCGCAGGTCTTCGCTGGCGCCAGCGAGGCCGGAGCTCAGCGACGCCTGCATCTCGGTCAGCGGCGCGACCTGGTTGCCCGAGGCCTTGGCTTGCTTGCGCGCATCCTGCGCGGCGGCCTGCTTGATCTGCTCGACCATGCGCTTGCGGTCTTCTTCCTGGATCCTGGCGTTGTCCGTTTCCCAGGTGGCCTGACGCTCCAGGAAGGCCTTGAACCCTTGCGTGTAGGAATAGCCCAGCCGCAGGCTGACGGTGGCGCCGAAGCGATCGGCGTTTTCCTCCTGCTGCCGGTTCCAGGCGGGGACCAGCACGTCCTTGCCGAAGGCATAGGAAGCGATCACGCTGTCCACCGGGCTCCAGCCCGTCGCGCTGCCGGCCTTTTGCGCCAGGGCCACGCCCAGCGCCGCCAGCGTGGCGACCTGGTCGCTGGTCGTATTGGCCGCTTCCAGCTGGTGATAGTCCAGGTAGATGTGGCCAAATTCGTGCGACAGGATGGCGACGATCTCGTCCTCGGACTCCGCGGACGACAGCCATCCGATCGACAGGTAGATATTGCCCGCGCCGGTGCTGTAGGCCTCCAGCGCCGGGGAAGCGGTGACGTACACCGCGCCTGGCCAGCCGGGCACGCCGGCGGCATCCTTGATACGGCCGAGCAGGCCGTTCAGGTAGCCCTGCATCTCGGGCATGGCAACCAGGCCCATGTGTTGCGCGCGCTGATTGCGAGCGTCGCGGTCGGCGTCGGGCCACTTGCGGTCGGTGGGGGCGGGCGGCAATTCCCCGGTCTTGAACGACAGGCCGGCGCCGGGCATGTTGGCACAGCCAGCCAGGACCATCGCCAGGGTCAGGGCCGCGAGGCGGGGCGCGTGATGGAAGGGCATCGCCATGTCAGCGGCAGGCATTTTCGCCGGCGCCGGCGGTGGAGCCGGTGGGACCGGGCACGCGCTTGACCACCGGGCCGCACTGCGCCGACGAATTGCGCGCCACGCGCACCTGCATGCTGTCCACCCAGTAGTCGGCGCCGTTCACCTTCACCCGGTAGAACTCTTCGCGGCTTTCCAGTACCGGCCACGGCATGCCCTGGCCATCGGATTGGGCGGCCGGCGTTCCGCCGCCCGGCTGTGCATAGAGCGGCAGCGGCTTGAGGCTGGCGCCGACGATCTGGTCGGCCGCCAGGGCCGGCGCGCCGTACAGGGCCAACGCCGCGAGGGCGGCGGCAATCATGGAGGAAGGCTGGATCATGCGGTTCTACTCCTGAGGTTTGGCGGAAGATTGCGGCGGCGCCGGGGGCGGGGTGGTCGCGTCCGCCTTGGGCTTGCCGCCGAGAAACTTGGTGACGGTGTCGGTCCAGCCGAGCCAGTGCGCGGCCAGCGCCATGACCGCCAGGTCGACAATGGGCAGGGTGCCGACGTCCACCCATTCCTGCGCGATCAGCACGATGTACATGACCACCAGCGAAGACAGCAGGATGGAGGCCGCCTTGCCCAGTGTCAGCGCCAGCGCGATCAGCAGCTTTTCCGCGACCTTGCGCGCCAGCCAGCGGCGGCAGGCGCGATCGGCGCAGATGGCGCGCAGCAGGCGCAGGCGCGTCAGCGGGCCGCGCGCGGCGCCCAGCGCGATCCACCGCGCGGGCCGCTGCGGCAGCATCTCGGTGCCCTCGGCCGGGGGCGTCGCCGCGGTCAGCCGCCATGATTTCGGCGGCACCAGCCAGCGTCTGGTCCAGCCATTGATTTCGCGCAGTTGCACGACCAGCCACTGGGCCAGCCAGTGCAGGAAGTGCGCCGCCATGACGATGGGGATGCCCAGCAGCCACAGGATGTTGGGTGGCCAGATTTCCCATTCCAGCGCGCGCTTGTAGTGGTCCCGGTAGGTCAGCAGGTTGTCCAGCGCCATGGCGTGCATGAAGACCCCGGGGATCACGTCGTGCACGGGCGACAGCACAGTGTCGTTGAAGCCGCTCAACGCCGCGCCGATCATGACGTAGCGGTCCGTGAGCAGGTCCTCCAGGCGGGCCTGGTCGGTATCGGCGGCGCGCAGTTCGGACAAGGTCAGCGTGCGGGTGTAGGGGCAGATCGGCTTGCTCGCCTCGGGGCCGTACAGCAGCCTGCGCACGTAACCCGGCAGCATTTCGGGATAGCCGCCGCGCGCCAGGCGGCAGTCGGGCGAGAAAGGCCGCTGGCCCAGGTTGTCGACACCCCAGGTCAGGGCCATGGCCTCTTCGCCCTTGGGCAGCGCGATGCCGGCCACGTCCTGCGCCATCGCCAGCGCGGCGCTGCGCGTGTCGCCGTCGGACCAGAGCGGATAACTCCACACCAGCCGGTCGACCTTGCTGGCCGAATAGCGCACGTCCACCAGGGTGAAGCAGGGCGGCTGGCCGGCCGGCGTGGCCAGGCCCGCGCGCAGCCGCAGTCCGCCATCGTCGCCAGGCAGCGCGGCCAGGAACACCGGCACGCCGGCGTCCCGCAGCTCGCACAGGGCAGAGACCAGCTCCGGCAAGGTCGGGTCGTCCCTTTCGCGGCCGAAGGTGATGTCAAGGAAGATGGCGCGGGGCTTGTGGATCAGGCCGATATTGCGCAGCCAGCGGGCATGCGTGCGGTAGGGGACGGGCCAGGCGCCTTTTTGCGGATCGAGCGAATCGTCGTCGATCAGCACCACGGTGGTGTCGTTGCGATGCGCGGGACTGTAATAGCCGCCCACCAGCCGCGCCTGCAGTCGGGCAATGGCGTAGGTCAGCAGATCCGAACTGGGCGTCAGTCGGGGCGTCGCCCACAACATGGTGATCGCGACCAGCGCGGCGACGATCAATGAGCGGAAATAGAACTTGACGTTTCCGGAAGGCGGGGACGAATCGGTCACGGGACGGCGGCTAGGGGTTGAGTCAGCCTCCATGGCCCGGCGGGCAGGAAGCGCGCGTGTCGAGGGCGCAATGGTACCCGATTTAATACAAATTTTTACTTTAAGACAACAAATGGCACTCGACGCCAGCCCGTGCGCCACGCCCGTGCGCTTGCGTGGCAAGCTCCGGACAGATGGGCTTGGTACACTATCGGGTTTCGCCGCATCCGCTTTGGCCGCTGCGCGACCTCAAAACCAAGATTCCCCCCAAGACACCACCGTGATATCCACCGCCAATCTCACCATCCAGTTCGGTCCCAAGCCCCTTTTCGAGAACGTCAGCGTCAAGTTCGGGGAAGGCAACCGCTACGGGCTGATCGGGGCCAACGGGTCCGGCAAGTCGACGTTCATGAAGATCATCGGCGGCGACCTGGAGTCGTCGGCCGGCAACGTCTCGCTGGAGCCGGGCGTGCGCCTGGGCAAGCTGCGCCAGGACCAGTTCGCCTTCGAGGACCTGCGCGTGCTGGACGTGGTGATGATGGGCCACACCGAGATGTGGGCCGCGATGTCCGAGCGCGACGCGATCTACGCCAACCCGGAAGCGTCGGAAGACGACTACATGCGCGCGGCCGACCTGGAAGCCAAGTTCGCCGAATATGACGGCTACACCGCCGAAGCCCGCGCCGGCGAGCTGCTGCTGGGCCTGGAAATCGCCGTGGACCAGCACAACCTGCCGATGCGCGAAGTGGCGCCGGGCTGGAAGCTGCGCGTGCTGCTGGCGCAGGCGCTGTTCTCGAACCCGGACGTGCTGCTGCTGGACGAACCGACCAACAACCTGGACATCAACACCATCCGCTGGCTGGAAAGCGTGCTCAACAGCTACCAGAGCACGATGATCATCATCAGCCACGATCGTCACTTCCTGAACCAGGTCTGCACCCACATGGCCGACCTGGACTATGGCGAGATCCGCATCTACCCGGGCAACTACGACGACTACATGCTGGCCTCGACCCAGGCCCGCGAACGCCTGGTGGCCAACAACGCCAAGGCCAAGGAACGCGTCACCGAACTGCAGGACTTCGTGCGCCGTTTCGCCGCCAACAAGTCCAAGTCGCGCCAGGCCACCTCGCGCCTCAAGCAGATCGACCGCATCAAGGCCGAGCAGGTCGTGGTCAAGCCCTCGTCGCGCCAGAACCCGTACATCCGCTTCGAGCAGAACAAGGTCATGCACCGCCTGGCGGTCACGGTCGAAGGCCTGTCCAAGTCCTACGACGCGCCCGTGATCCGCAACTTCTCGGCCATGGTCGATGCCGGCGAGAAGATCGCCATCATCGGCGCCAACGGCGTCGGCAAGACCACCTTGCTGCGCCTGCTGGCCACCGACCTGGCGCCGGACGCCGGCAGCGTCAAGTGGTCGGAAAACGCCGACCTGGGCTACATGGCCCAGGACGTGTCGGATCAGTTCCTGCAGACCGACATCAACCTGCTCGACTGGATGGGCGACCATCGCCAGCCGGGCGACGACGACCAGTCGATCCGTTCGGTGCTGGGCCGCCTGCTGTTCTCGGCGGACGACCTGCCCAAGGCGCCCAAGGTGCTGTCCGGCGGCGAAAAGAACCGCATGACCTTCGGCCGCCTGATGCTGGGCCGCCACAACGTCATGCTGCTCGACGAGCCGACCAACCACCTGGACATGGAATCGATCGAATCGCTGCAGTTCGCGCTGGAAAAGTACGAAGGCACGCTGGTGTTCGTCTCGCACGACCGCGAATTCGTGTCGGGCCTGGCCACCCGCGTGATCGAGATCCTGCCGTCGGGCGAGATCGTCGACTACCGCGGCGGCTACGAAGACTACCTGTCCTCGCGCGGTATCGAAGCCTGATCCCCCAAGCCTGATCCCCGCATCGAGGCGGCTGGCCGAATCCCGTTCAGCCAGCCGCAATCCTGCTGGGCTATCATCCGGGTAAACCCTGGCCCGTTGCGCCAGGTTCCACCCCGTCAGCCATGCCTCCCACACCTCATACCACGCCCGATGGCCAGCCCATCGGGACGTTCGCGTTGACCTCGCGCATCGTCGCGATCGCCTTTTTCACCTTCATCTGTTACCTGGCCATCGGCCTGCCGCTCGCGGTGCTGCCCGGCTACGTGCACGGCCAGCTCGGTTACGGCTCGGTGCTGGCGGGGCTGGCCATCAGCGTGCAGTACGTAGCCACGCTGCTGAGCCGCTCGCACGCCGGCCGCATGGCCGATACGGTCGGACCCAAGCAGACCGTGGTGATCGGCATGGCGGCCTGCGCCGCCAGCGGCGTGTTCCTGCTGCTGGCCTATGCCTTTGAGCGCAGCGCCTGGCTCAGCCTGGGCGCCATCATCGTCAGCCGGCTGGCGCTGGGCTTCGGCGAAAGCTGGGTCGGCACCGGCTCGGCCACCTGGGCGATTGCCCGGGTCGGCCCGCTGCACACGGCGCGGGTGATCTCCTGGAACGGCATCTGCACCTACGGCGGGCTGGCGCTGGGCGCGCCGCTGGGCGTCTACCTGGAAACCGAATGGAGCATGGGCGCGCTGGGCGGCGCGGTGCTGCTGCTGGGCCTGGCCGGCCTGGGGCTGGCGCTGGCGCGGGCCGCGGTGGCCATCGTCGGCGCGCATCGCATGGCCTTCAAGAGCGTGGTGCTGCGGGTGTTCCCGCACGGCATGGCGCTGGGGCTGGGCTCGGTCGGCTTCGGCACGCTGGCGGCCTTCGTGGCGCTGTACTACGCCAGCTTCTCGTGGGAGGGCGCGGCGCACGCGCTCAGCGCGTTCGGCTGCGCCTTCATCGGCGTGCGCCTGCTGTTCGCCGGCACCATCACGCGCTTTGGCGGCTTCAAGGTGGCGCAGGTGTCGTTCCTGGTCGAGGCTGCCGGCCTGGCGCTGCTGTGGCTGGCGCCCAATCCCACCGCCGCGCTGGTGGGCGCGGCCCTGACCGGCTGCGGCTTCGCGCTGGTGTTCCCGGCCATCGGCGTCGAGGCCGTGGCGCGCGTGCCGGCCGGCAGCCGCGGCGCCGCGCTGGGCGCGTATTCCGCCTTCCTGGACCTGGCCCTGGGCGCCACCGGTCCGGTGGCGGGCTACATCTCGGGCGGCTTCGGCTATCCGGCGATCTTCCTGGCGGCGGCGATGTCGGTGCTGCTGGGCTTCCTGATCGCGTTCGGACTGCAGCGCCACGCCAGCCGCGCGCAGGCGGCGGCCTGAGGTGCTTTGTTTATAACCACAAGTCTTAAGAACATTCGATATTGATCGTTTGGATTCATATAACGAATTGTTAGATTAGGCCCGTTCCCCAACGCGCGCCCACGATTCGTTCCATGAACCTGACTTTCGACCACGTCCACAAGCACTTCGGCGACCTGCCGGTCGTCGACGGCTTCACCAGCGAATTCAAGACCGGCGAGCTGGTCGCGCTGGTCGGCCCGTCCGGCTGCGGCAAGTCGACCCTGCTGCACCTGGCCGCCGGCCTGGAAAAACCCACGCAAGGGCAGGTGCTGGCCGACGGCAAGGCCGTGACGGGCCCGCATCCCAGCCGCACGCTGGTGTTCCAGGAACACGCGCTGTATCCATGGCTGACGCTGGAAGACAACGTGGCGCTGGCGCTGGAATTCCAGAAGACCCCCAAGAAGCGCGCCCGCGAGGCGGCGCGCGAGTGGCTGGCGCGCGTCAGCCTGGCCGGCTTCGAGCACTATTACCCGCATCAGGTGTCCGGCGGCATGCGCCAGCGCGCCGCGCTGGCCCGCGCCTTCATCGCGCAGCCGCAGACCATGCTGATGGACGAACCCTTCGGCGCGCTTGACGCGCTGACGCGCCTTGCGCTGCAGGACGTGCTGCGCCAGCTGATCGCGCAGGAAAAGCCCACCGTGCTGCTGGTGACCCACGACGTCGACGAGGCGCTGTTCCTGGCCGACCGCATCGTGGTGTTCAGCCCGCGTCCGGCGCGGGTGCTGCGCGAATTCAACCTGGCCCATCGCGCCAAGAGCCACGACCTGTCCGACCTGGCCGCCGAGAAGCGCGAGATCCTGCGCTTGCTGGGCATCGCCGTCGACGGTTCGTCGGCCCACGCCGACCTGGCGCTGGCGGCCTGATTCCCTGATTTTCCGGTTTACGGACGGCGCCACCGGCGCCGGCCATCCTCGATTCCCTGGAGCTTTTCCCATGAAATTCAAGCAATGGCTGTCCCTGCCGCTGGCCGCGGCGCTCCTGGCGGCGGCGCCCGCCATGGCCGCCGAGAAATTCCGCGTCGGCTACCTGCGCGTGATGGACGATGCGCAGGCCATCGTGGCGCAGGAGGGCGGCTACTACAAGAAGGCCGGCCTGGATTCCGAGCTGATCGAGTTCAAGTCGGGCACCGACCTGATCAAGGCCATCGTCGGCGGCCAGCTGGACATCGGCGTGCTGGGCTTCACCAATGCCGTGGCCTGGGCCTCCAAGGGCGCGGACCTGAAGGTGGTGGGCGGCGCGCAGCAGGGCTACCACTCGCTGATCGTGCGCGACGATTCGGGCATCAAGGACATCGCCGGCCTGAAGGGCAAGACGCTGGCCTCGCAGGCCGAGGGCAGCACCGCCGACGTGGTGCTCAAGGGCGTGGTGCTCAAGCAGGGCAACCTGGACGCGGACGACGTCAACGTGATGGGCGTGAGCCCGGCGGTGGCGGTGCAGTCGCTGGTGGGCAAGCGCGTCGACGCGGCCTTCCTGTTCGAACCCTACGACCGCATCGCGCAGCTGGTGGCGCCGGTCAAGCAGATCTACGAAGTGGGCCAGGCCTGGCCGTTCCCGTGCATGGTGGTGATCACCTCGGGCGAGACGCTGGCCAAGCGCAAGGATGACGTCTGGAAGGCGCTGGACGCGCAGAACCAGGCCATCGCGCTGCTGCAGAAGGAACCGGCCCAGGCCTCCAAGCTGATCGCCTCGTACTTCATTGCCGAGCCCACGCTCAAGACCCTGAGCCGTGGCGAGCTGCCGCGCGAGACGGTGATCGCCGAGGCCATCAGCACGCAGGTGTTCACGCCCAAGCTGACCGAGAAGGACACCAAGCGCATGCAGGAGATCGCCGACATCCTGCAGGCCCAGGGTTCGCTCAAGACGCGCGACGGCAAGCCGTACGACGTCTCCAGCATCGTCGACCTGTCCTGGCAAGAGGCTCGCAAGCTTTGAGCGCATCGACCCGTGTGACCGGCGCCCGCAAGCATCTGGCGGGCGTGCTGGGCGTCCTGTTCATCCTGGCGCTGTGGCAGGCGGCGGCGTTCGCCTTGCCCGACTTCCTGATGCCGGGCGTGCCGGCGGTGCTCGAACGCCTGTTTGAAGACCTGGGCAAGCAATCGTTCCACCAGAGCCTGATGGGCACGCTGGGCCGGCTGGGCGCGGGCTACGGCCTGGCGCTTGCGGCGGGCATCGGCTTCGGCCTGGTGGCGGCGGTGCTGTTCTTCTTTCGCGAAGTGCTGCGCAGCGCCATCGTCATCCTGCAGTCGATTCCGTCGATCGCCTGGGTGCCGCTGTTCCTGATCGTGATGGGCTTCGGCAGCACGCCGATCATCGTGGTGGTGGCGCTGTCGGCGTTCTTCCCGGCGGCCCTGAGCGTGATGAACGCCACCGAGTCGGTGCAGCGCGTGCACGTCTCGGCCGCCCGCGTCATGGGCGCCACGCCCTGGGGCCTGGTCAAGCGCGTGTACCTGCCGGCCGTCATGCCCGAGCTGATCACCGGCGCCCAGCTGGCGTTCGGCAACGCCTGGCGCGCGCTGATTTCGGCCGAGATGCTGATCGGCTTCGGCAAGGGCCTGGGCCGTTCGCTGGCCTATTCGGGCGAGATCGCCGACATGACCGGCGTGATGACCAACATCCTGGTCATCGCGGTGCTGGCCGCGCTGATCGACCAGTTCGTGCTCGAGAACCTCAAGCACCGGCTGCTGCGCTACCAGTACGTGTGAGGCCAGGGATGCGGCGCGCGTTTTGTCTCCTGATCGGCGTATCGGCCTTGCTGTCCGCGGCTAGCGGCGCGGCGCCGGCCGACGGCCTGGCGGCCGCGCGCCAGCGCGGCGAGCTGGTGGTGGGCGTGCCGTACCTGGCGCCCGCGCCGGCGGCCGGCGCCAAGATCCGCACCCCCGAAGGGCTGGACCTCGCCATGGCCGAGAAGCTGGCGCAGGATCTGGGCCTGCCGTTCAGCCTGCGGCAGGTGGCGGCCGCCGACGCGGCCCGCCTGCTGGCCGCCGGCGAGGTCGACGTGGTGCTGGCCGACCGCGCGCAGCCGGGGCAGGCGCTGCCCGCGTCGCTGGCGGCGGTCGCCACCGGCTACGCCGCGCGTCCCAAGGCCGTGATCCGCAGCGATACCCGCATGCGCCAGGGCAGCGATGCCCGCGGCCGCAGCGTCTGCATGGCCGAGGCCGCCGTCGGCGCGCAGGCGCTGGCCCGCAGCTGGGGCGCGGTGGTGCGCACCTACCGCGTGCCGTCGGACGCGCTGGTGGCGGTGCGCGAAGGCGGCTGCGACATCGGCCTGGTCGACGACGCGGTGTGGGAGCCGCTGATGCGCTTTCCCGAATGGAAGAAATTCTCGGCCACGCTGGGCGCCGACGGCGCCCGCCAGGAACGCGTGTGGCTGCTGCCGGCGGCCGACACCGCCACGCAGGCCTGGCTCGATGCGCGCATGCGCGAATGGGCGCGGGCCGGCGCCTGGAAGGCCCTGCCGGCCAAGTGGGCGCGCGACGTGGCCTTCGACGTCTACCTGGACCAGGAAGTCGCCGACTGCCACGGCTGAGGCCCGCGCGCCGGAGCCGTCCGTCCTGGCCGCGCCAGGCGCGGCCGGGGTCCGGCCTGGATCCGGCCCTTACAATGCCGGGCTATGACCACCACCTTGACCGCTGTCTGCTCGCACGAGGAAGACATCAAGAAAAGCCGCTTCGTCGCGCATGCCGCGCCCGTCTCCAGCATCGACGAGGCCATGGCGTTCTTCGCGGCGCACAGCGACCCCGAGGCCACCCACAACTGCTGGGCCTACCGCATCGGCCAGGAATACCGCTTCAATGACGATGGCGAGCCCGGCGGCACGGCCGGACGCCCGATCCTGCAGGCGATCGAAGGGCAGGGCATGGACCGCGTGGCGGTGCTGGTGGTGCGCTGGTTCGGGGGCGTCAAGCTGGGCGCCGGCGGGCTGGTGCGGGCCTATGGCGGTTGCGCCGCCAACTGCCTGCGCAACGGTCCGCGCGCCGAGATCGTGGACCTGGCCACGGTGGCGTGCGCCTGCGGCTTCGCCGAGCTGCCGCTATTGAAGTCGCGGCTGGCGCAGGCCGGCGCGGTGATCGTGCAGGAGGATTTCAGCGCCGACGGCGTGGCGTTGCGCTTCACGGTGCCGCGCGACGCCGTGGCCGACCTGGAGATGACGGCGGCCAACATCACGCGCGGCCGCTCGGCCTGGGAACAACTGGCGTGAAAAACACAAGGGCCCCGAGGGGCCCTTGCGCATCACGCGTCCTGGCTGTCCTGGGCCGCGGCGATTTCCTGGTGGACCTTTTCCATGTCCACTTCCTTGATCTTGGCAAGCAGCTCATTGAGCTGGCCGCCCGACAAGGCGCCCGGTTGCGAGAACAGCAGGACCTTTTCACGGAACACCATCAGCGTGGGAATCGAACGGATGCCCAGCGCGCCGGCCAGTTCCTGCTCGACGTCGGTGTTGACCTTGGCGAACGTGACGTCCGGATGCTCGGTGGCGGCCTGCTCGAAGACCGGGGCGAAACCGCGGCACGGGCCACACCAGGGCGCCCAGAAGTCCACGATCAGGGTGCCGTCCGGCGTGATGGCTTCCTGGAAAGTGTCTTTGGTCAGTTCAACAATACTCATTTTGGATCCTTGCCGCTGGCGCGGCGCAAAAAGTCGATATCAGCGGCGCGGGGGAGGCATGCCCCGAACCGGATTCGGCGACGCGGTATTGCCGGTCCTGCCAGTCCATAGTAGAGCGGGGACCGGTCACGTCGCAATGGTTGGCGCTGTGGCGAGCGCAGTCTGCGGGGCTTGCGGGGCTGGCGGCGGGGCCGCCGGCCTCACGCCGCGGTTGTTGTGGACATGCCGTCGCGCTGCTTGAGCGCGGCGACGATCTCGAAGGAACGCAGGCGATCGGCAATATCGAAGAAATCGGACACGATCATGACTTCGTCGGCTTCCGTTTCGGCCACCAGGGCCTCCAGCCGGCGCTTGACGGTCTCGGGGCCGCCGACGATGGCGGCGCCCAGGCGCTGGTTCACGGCCTCGCGTTCCCACTCGTTCCAGAGCCCGTCCATGCTGTCGACCGGCGGCTGCAGCTGCAGGCGGTTGCCGCGCACCAGCGACAGGAACTTGAGTTGCTGCGTGGTGGCCTGGCGGCGGGCTTCCTCGTCGGTCGCCGCGGCGATCACCGGCACGCCGATCATGGCGTAGGGGCGGGCCAGCGTCTCGGACGGTTTGAACAGGTGGCGATACAGGCGCATCGCCGCCATGCCCTCGGGCGAGAAGTGGCCGGCGAACGAGAACGGCAGGCCCAGCTCGGCCGCCAGCCGGGCGCTGAAGTCGCTCGAACCCAGCAGCCAGATGGGGATGTCCAGGCCTTCGCCGGGAATCGCGCGCACCGGCTGGCCGGGACGCGAGGGCGCGAGAAATCCGCGCAGTTCCTCGACCAGCGCCGGGAATTCCAGGCCGCTGCGCGGACCGCGGCGCAGCGCGTGCTGCGTGGCGCCGTCGCTGCCGGGCGCGCGGCCCAGGCCCAGGTCGATGCGGCCGGGGTACAGGGTTTCGAGCGTGCCGAACTGCTCGGCGATGATCAGCGGCGCATGGTTGGGCAGCATCACGCCGCCCGAACCGACGCGCAGCGTCGAGGTGTGCCCGGCGATGTGGCCGATCAGCACCGCCGTGGCGCTGCTGGCCACGCCGTTGATGTTGTGGTGCTCGGCCAGCCAGAAGCGCTTGTAGCCCAGGCGTTCGACGTGCTGCGCCACCGCCACGCTGTTGCGGAAGGCGTCGGCGGCATCGCGGCCTTGCACGATCGGCGCCAGGTCCAGCACCGAGAAGGGGATACGGGCGAGGGTGCTCATGCGCGGCGCTCGCGGCGGCGGGGACAGGAGGAATGCGGGGTGTGGCGAGACAAGGTCGGCTCCATAGTCTTATATACATGGGGAGTGTATCGGCGAATTCAACCGCCTCCGACAGCAACCATGAGGGCCGGCGGGTTGATAGCGGACCTCAATGGCGGCGATTGGCTGGGGCAGGTGCGGACCCTGCCGGCTTCACCGGTGCGCCTGTCACTGTCGGGGTTCCGCGTCGCACTTGCCGCGCTTTGGCGAGACGTGGGCAGGCGATTCGCGAGATGATGCGGTTTTCTTCGATATCCGCGGGAGACACGCATGGGCGCCACCGGCCACAACCACCAGATCGACAACATCGAATTCAACGTCGCCGACATCGCGCGCAGCAAGCGCTTCTATGGCGACGCCTTCGGCTGGTCGTTCACCGACTACGGGCCGACCTACACCGAATTCACCGATGGCCGCCTGAAGGGCGGTTTCACCACCGGCGAGCCGGTGCGCCCGGGCGGGCCGCTGGTGATCCTGTACGCCGACGACCTGGCCGACGCGCAGCGCCGCGTGACGGCGGCGGGCGGCCGCATCAGCCGCGAGGCCTTCGATTTCCCCGGCGGCCGCCGCTTCCACTTCGCCGACCTCGATGGCTATGAACTCGCGGTCTGGACCGTCGTGGTCTGACGGCGGGGACGCGCGCCGGCATGAAAAAACCGCCGCCTTCCGGATCGGAAGCGCGGCGGTTTCGCATGGCGCGTCTGGCGGACGTTATTCCGGGAAGAACGCGTAGCGGATCACGAACAGGATCGCCACCAGCCAGGTGGCCGGATGCACGTCGCGCACGCGGCCCGTGGCGGTCTTGAGCACCACGTAGCTGATGAAGCCGAAGGCGATGCCGTTGGCGATGGAGTAGGTGAACGGCATCACCAGCGCGGTCAGCGCGGCCGGGGTGGCTTCGCAGACGTCGTTCCAGTCGATGTCGATCAGCTCGCGCATCATCAGGCCGGCCACGTAGAGCAGCGCGGGCGCGGTGGCGTAGGCGGGCACGGCGCCGGCCAGCGGCGAGATGAACAGCGCGGCCAGGAACAGCAGGGCCACGACCAGGGCGGTCAGGCCGGTGCGGCCGCCGGCCTGCACGCCCGAGGCGCTTTCGACGTAGGCGGTGGTGCTGCTGGTGCCCAGCATCGAGCCGGCGACGATGGCGGTGCTGTCGGCGAACAGCGCGCGGCCCAGGCGGTTGGGGCGACCCTCCGGCATCAGGCCGGCGCGCTTGGCCACGCCCACCAGCGTGCCGGTGGCGTCGAACACCTCGACCAGCACGAACACCAGGATGACGTGCACGAAGCCGGTGTGCAGCGCGCCCAGGATGTCCATCTTGAACAGCGTCGGCGCCAGGCTCGGCGGCGCCGCGAACACGCCCTTGAATTCGTTGTAGCCCAGCGCCATCGACAGCACCGTGACCACCAGGATGCCGATCAGGATGGCGCCGCGCACGCGCAGCGCGTCCAGCGAGGCGATGATGAAAAAGCCCAGGATGGCGAACAGCGGTCCCGGCGTGGTCAGGTCGCCCAGCGTCACCTTGGTGGCCGGATGCGCCACCACGATGCCGGCGCTCGACAGCGCGATAATGGCCAGGAACAGGCCGATACCGGCGGCGATGGCGCTGCGCAGCGAATGCGGAATGCCCTTGACCAGCCAGACCCGGATGCCCGAGATGGTCAGGATCAGGAAGATC
Source organism: Achromobacter insuavis (assembly GCF_902859645.1). Classification (GTDB taxonomy): domain Bacteria; phylum Pseudomonadota; class Gammaproteobacteria; order Burkholderiales; family Burkholderiaceae_B; genus Achromobacter; species Achromobacter insuavis. The sequence goes on from NZ_CADIJR010000006.1 coordinate 29,547, forward strand.
ACGCCCGAGATGAACACGGCGCCCAGCGCCTGCTCCCAGGTGTAGCCCATGGTCTTGACCACGGTGAAGGCGAAGAAGGCGTTCAGCCCCATGCCCGGCGCCATGCCGATCGGCCAGTTGGCGATCAGCGCCATCACCAGCGAGCCCAGCGCGGCGGCCAGGCAGGTGGCGACGAACACGGCGTTGCGGTCCATGCCGGTGGACGACAGGATGTCCGGGTTCACGAAGATGATGTACGACATCGTCAGGAATGTCGTCAGGCCGGCCACGATCTCGGTTCTCGCGGTCGTGCCGTGTTCACGCAGGTTGAATAGCTTCTCCAGCATTCTTATCCCCAGGGTGCTTGCAGGCTCGGTTTGTCGGGAGGGGGCGTTGCCGCCCTCGGTCATTTTGTAAACGGGCGTATTTTCGCATCAGTTGTAAACTCTGCCGCCATGATTATTCTCGGCTTTGAAAGCTCCTGCGACGAAACGGGCGTCGCAGCCGTCTGTACGGAACGCGGCCTGCTCGCGCACGCCCTGCATACCCAGATCGCCATGCACCAGGAATACGGGGGCGTGGTGCCCGAACTCGCCTCGCGCGACCATATCCGGCGCGTGGTGCCGCTGACCCACCAGGTGCTGCGCGAAGCCGGCCTGGAAATGTCGGACATCGACGCGGTCGCCTACACCGCGGGTCCCGGCCTGGCCGGCGCGCTGCTGGTGGGCGCCAGCGTGGCGCAGTCGTTCGCCTGGTCGCGCCACCTGCCGGCCATTCCCATCCACCACCTCGAAGGCCACCTGCTGTCGCCGATGCTGGCCGATCCGCGGCCCGAGTTTCCCTTCGTCGCGCTGCTGGTGTCGGGCGGCCACACGCAATTGATGCGGGTCGACGGGGTGGGGCGCTACGAATTGCTGGGCGAAACCCTGGACGACGCCGCCGGCGAAGCCTTCGACAAGTCCGCCAAGCTGATGGGCCTGGGCTATCCCGGCGGTCCGGCGCTGGCGCGCCTGGCGACGCAGGGCGATGCCACGCGTTTCGACCTGCCGCGCCCGATGCTGCACAGCGGCGACCTGGATTTCAGCTTCAGCGGCCTGAAGACCGCCGTGCTGACCCGGGTCAAGGCCGCCGAGCAGGACGGCGGGCTGGATGAACAGACCCGCGCCGACCTGGCCGCGGCGACCCAGGCCGCGATCGTCGAGGTGCTGGCCGCCAAGTCGATCCGCGCCTTGAAGCAGACCGGCCTGCGCCGCCTGGTGGTGGCCGGCGGGGTCGGCGCCAACCAGCTGCTGCGCGCCAAGCTGGCCGCCGCGCTCAAGCCCCTGAAGGCCCAGGCCTATTTCCCGCCGCTGGCGCTGTGCACCGACAACGGCGCCATGATCGCCTTCGCGGCGGCCGAGCGGGTCAAGGCGGGGCTGGTGACGCTGGACCCGGACGCCCACGGCTTCACCGTGCGGCCGCGCTGGGACCTGGCCGATATCGCCTGACCGAGACGGGCAATGAAAAAGGGGGCCGCAGCCCCCTTTTTTTCATCCCGCGCCGCGGCGGCCATGCCGGCCCGCCGGACGGGGCGTCACTTTTTCTTGCCGCCGATGCGGCTTTCGGTGCCTTGCACCAGGCGCGTGATGTTGGCGCGGTGGCGGTAGAACAACAGCACGCCGATGATGGCCAGGGCCACGCCCATGGCCGGCTGGGCATGCCAGGCCAGGCCCGAGCCGAACACGTAGTAGACCGGGGCGAAGAACGCCGCCACCAGCGAGGCCAGCGACGAGTAGCGGAAGAACACCGCGATGATCAGCCAGGTGGCCGCCGTGGCGACCGCCAGCCAGGGCTGGATGGCGACCAGCACGCCCAGGGCGGTGGCCACGCCCTTGCCGCCCTTGAAGCCCAGGAAAATCGGATACAGATGGCCCAGGAAGGCCGCCACGGCCACCGCGGCCAGCGGGCCGGGGGCGATGCCGGGGGCCAGCTTGACCGCCAGCCAGACGGCGAACCAGCCCTTGGCGGCGTCGCCCAGCAGGGTCAGGGCGGCGGCGGTCTTGCTGCCGGTGCGCAGCACGTTGGTCGCGCCGGGGTTCTTCGAGCCGTAGCTGCGAGGGTCCTGCAGCCCCATGAGTTTGCTGACCACCACGGCGAACGGCACGGAGCCGATCAGGTAGGCCAGCAGGATGAGCGCCGCGGTGAACGCCAGGGACGGTTCGGTGATCGCCATGTTCTAGAGGGGTCCGTTGTTATCGTGCAGTTGTCTCGGTGGCTGCGGATTCTACCCCGGTCGCCGGCCGGGCCGGGTACGGGTATGCGAGCGGGTCATCGGGGGACAGGTGGACGGGGACATGCCGGCGCCTTCCGCGGACGGTACAATCCAGCCGGTCCACCCGCGTTTTATTTTCTTTCGGATGCACAATGCGAATTCTGGTTTCGAACGATGATGGTTACTCGGCCCCTGGGCTCGAAGCGCTGGTCAAGGCGCTGGAAGGCCTCGGCGATCTGACCGTCGTCGCGCCCGAGACCAACCACAGCGGCGCGTCCAATTCCCTGACGCTGAACCGCCCGCTGTCGGTGCGCACCGCCTCCAACGGCTTCATCGCCGTCAATGGCACGCCGTCCGACTGCGTCCACGTCGCCCTGACCGGGCTGATGGACACGCGCCCCGACCTGGTGGTGTCCGGCATCAACAACGGCGCCAACATGGGCGACGACACGCTCTATTCGGGCACCGTCGCCGCCGCCAGCGAGGGCTACCTGTTCGGCATCCCGGCCATCGCCTTCTCGCTGGCCGAGAAGGGCTGGGAGCACATCGACTCGGCCGCCCGCGCCGCCCGCCTGGTGGTCGAGCGCCACCTGGCGCAGCCGCTGGCCGCGCCGGTGCTGCTGAACGTCAACATCCCCAGCCGCCGCTTCGACGACATGCACGGCTTCGAGGTCACCCGCCTGGGCAAGCGCCATCCGTCGCAGCCGGTGGTGCGCACCACCACCCCTTACGGCGACACGGTCTACTGGATCGGGCCGGTGGGGCAGGCCGCGGACGCCACGCCGGGCACGGATTTCCACGCGGTGGCGCAGGGCAGGGTGTCGGTCACGCCGCTGCGCCTGGATCTGACCCAGCACGGCCAGCTCGAAGAAATCCGGACCTGGGCGGAGCCGCTATGCGCCGACGCATAAGCCAGCCGGACGTTTCCCAGGCCGTGCCCGGGCGGCCCAGCCCGGTCCGCTACGATTCCGGACGGCTCAGTCCCGGCGTTACGCCGGCCAACAGCAATACCCGCATTTCGGCCGCCACCCTGCAAAGCCAGGCCAAGGCGCCGACGCCGGCTGCCGGCGGCAACCTGGGGCTCAATTCCGATCGCCTGCGCCAGGCCATGGTGCAGCGCCTGCGCGGACAGGGCGTCAGCGACGAGCGCGTGCTCAATGCCATGGCCGCGGTGCCGCGCCACCTGTTCGTCGACGAGGCGCTGGCCAGCCGCGCCTACGAAGACGCGGCGCTGCCCATCGGCCACTCGCAGACCATCTCGCAACCGTGGGTGGTGGCGCGCATGATCGCCGCCATCTGCGAAGACCGCACGCCCACCCGCGTGCTGGAAGTCGGCGCCGGTTGCGGCTACCAGGCCGCGGTGCTGGCGCAGTTCGTGCGCGAGGTCCATTCCATCGAGCGCATCCGCGGCCTCTACGAGCTGGCGCGCGAGCATCTGCGCGCCTTGCGGCTGACCACGCGGATCCGCTTGATCTACGGCGACGGCATGCTGGGCCTGCCCGGCGTGGCGCCGTTCGATGCTATCGTTGTGGCTGCCGCCGGCCTGACCATCCCGCAAGCGCTGCTCCTGCAGCTGGCGCCGGGTGGACGCCTGATCGCTCCCGAAGGGGGCTCGAACCAGCGCCTGGTGCTGATCGAACGCACGGGCGCGGCCAGCTGGAAACGAACTGAATTAGAGGCCGTGCGCTTTGTGCCGCTGCGTGCCGGAATACAATCTTGAGCAAACAGGAGAAACGTATGCTCAACGGGCAGTTGCAACTGACCGATATCACCCTTGGCGTGTCCATGACGCGCCTGCGCCGCCCGCTTTTCGTGGCGGGCGTCCTCAGCCTGGCCATTCTGGCCGGCTGCGCATCCAAAGGCACGCGCGCGCCGGTCGTCGACCTGGCCGGCGGGCAACCGGCCGCCACCGCCCAGCCGGGCGGCAGCTACGTCGTCAAGCCGGGCGACACGCTCTACAAGATCGCTCGCGCCAACAACGTCGATGTCGAGAACGTCAAGCGCTGGAACAACCTCAGCGACCCCAACCAGATTTCGGTCGGACAGGTGTTGAAGATGTCCGGTTCGTCGGGCGGCGGCGCGCAACCCGCGCCCATCGCCAGCACCAAGCCGCAGCCGCGTCCGCTGGACCAGCCCGGCGACACCTCGGCCACCGCCACGGCGTCGCTGCCGCCGCCCACGCCGACCCCGGCCGAGAACAAGCCTGTCACCCGCGCCGCCGATGCCGGCGTGATCAACTGGGCCTGGCCGGCGGGCGGCCAGATCATGCAGGGCTTCAACAACAACAGCAAGGGCATCGACATCGCCGGCGCGCTTGGCGACCCGGTCAACGCCGCGGCGGATGGCAAGGTCATGTACAGCGGCAACGGCGTGCGCGGCCTGGGCAACCTGATCATCGTCAACCACCAGAACGGCTTCATCACGGCGTACGCGCATAACCGCACGCTGCTCGTGAAGACCGGCCAGGACGTCAAGCGCGGCGCCAAGATCGCCGAAATCGGCCAGAGCGACACCACCTCGCCGCGCCTGCATTTCGAGATCCGCCGCCAGGGCACCCCCGTGGATCCGATGCAGTACCTGCCCGCCAAATGACGCCCACCCTGGTATTCGACCTCGAGACCATTCCCGACGCGGACGGCCTGCGCAAGCTCAACGGCTGGAGCGCCGACGTCCCCGACGCCGAAGTGGTCGAGCGCGCGCTGACCGCGCGCCGCGAGGCCGTGGGCCACGACTTCCTGCCGCTGCACCTGCACAAGGTCGCGGTGGTGGGCTGCGTGTTCCGCGACGACCAGGGCTTTCGCGTCAAGACGCTGGGCCAGCCCGACGATCCCGAAGCCGCCTTGCTGGCCGGTTTCTTCAAGACCATCGAGCGCTACACGCCCAAGCTGGTCAGCTGGAACGGCTCGGGCTTCGACCTGCCGGTGCTGCACTATCGCAGCCTGATCCAGGGCGTGCCCGCGCCGCGCTATTGGGACATGGGCGAGGAAGACCGCGATTTCAAGTTCAACAACTACATCTCGCGCTATCACTCCCGCCACACCGACCTGATGGACCTGCTGGCCAAGTACAACGGCCGCGCCAACGCGCCGCTGGACGAACTGGCCAAGCTGTGCGGCTTTCCGGGCAAGCTCGGCATGGACGGCAGCAAGGTCTGGGAGGCCTGGAGCCAGGGCCGCGCCGACGAGGTCCGCGCCTATTGCGAAACCGACGTGGTCAACACCTGGCTGGTGTATTGCCGCTTCCGCTTCCTGCGCGGCGAAATCGACCGCACCGCCTACGATGCCGAAATCGCGCTGGTGCGCGATACGCTGGCGGCCAGCGACGCGGCGCACTGGAAGGAATACCTGGCGGCCTGGGACGCCAGCTGAGCGATGCGCGCGGCGTGCGCGATAGGCGCGACGGACGGGGCCCGCTGGGCCCCGTTTTCACGTCCGGCAGGGGCGCAATCGACTGAAACATAGCTTGCGGGGACGAAACCCGGGTGAAACCGGGCGGATCGCACAATGGCCTCGCTTTCTTCACTGTCAGGAGACCTACATGTCCCGATTCGCACTCCGCTCCAACCTGGCTGCCCTGGCCATGGTCGCCGCCGCCGGCGGCTTGCTGGCCGGTCCCGTCATGGCGGCGGCGCCCGCCGACGGTGGTCCCGCCGCGATGCACGAAGGCCCCCGTGGTGGCGGCTTCCACAAGGGCATGCGCGACGGCCTGTGGATCCCGGGCCTGGGCCCCGTATCCAAGGCGCAGCTCGACCAGCTCAAGCTGGATGACAAACAACAAGCCCTGGTCAAGACCGCCCAGGACGGCCAACGCAGCCTGCACGAGGCCATGCGCGCCTCCGGCGGCCAGCGCCACGACCTGCTCAAGGCGCAACTGGACAGCGGCAAGCTGGACCCGCGCGCGCTGATCGAGCAATCCGACAAGTCGCGCGACCAGTTCGGCGCGCAGGCCAAGCAAGTCCGCGACCAGTGGCTGGCCGTGTGGGACAGCCTGAACGACGGCCAGCGCACCCAGGTGACCCAGATGCTCAAGGACCGCCAGGCCAAGATGCAGGAACGTCACGCCAAGATGGAAGGCCGTCACGGCAAGGGTCCGGGCAACGCCCCAGGCGCGGTGCCCCCGCCGCCGCCGGCCGCTCCGGCCGCCAACTGAGGCTAGCGCCAGGCGGCGGGAGGATCCGCCGCCTGACGGCCGCCCAGCCCGGGCGGCGCCGCTCGACCCCGACCCGCCCGCGCGGGCCGGGGTCTTTTTTGTCCCGCGATCCATGACGGGGCGTCAGCCCCATTTTGATGCGCCGCCGCCTGCGCGCGCGGCGTGGCGCACCGCCTTGGTGCGCCCGATATGCCCGTTCAGCGCCGCGCCAGCCCGTTGAGACGCAATTGAAACCTGGCACGGACCTTGCTTGAAGGGGAGGGAGCCGGCATCCGCCGTTGCAGGACCGGCCCGATGGATGCGCCTTCGGCCTTCCTCCTCGTCAAATCCGATCAGGACATCGCACCATGAAGAAGACGTTGCTAGCCTTGCCCGTTGTGCTCGCCACTTGTCTCATCGCAACGGCGCAGGCCGAACCGACCGACCTGGGCGGCGGTTTCTCGCTCAGCGGCAATGCCACCATCGCGAGCGATTACCGCTTCCGCGGCTACTCGCAGACCGATTTCCGGCCGGCGGCCCAGCTGGGCATCGACCTGACCCACAGCTCCGGTTTCTACCTGGGCAACTGGAACTCCAACGTGTCCAATTTCGTCTTCACCGACGGCAACCTGGAAATGGACTTCTATGGCGGCTGGAAGGGCGACGTCGGCGGCGGCTTCACGCTCGATGCCGGCGTGCTGCACTACTACTATCCGGGCTCCAGCTCGCCCAAGGGCGGCAACTACAACAACACCGACCTGTACCTGGCCGCGACCTACGCCAACTACACCCTCAAGTATTCCTACACGCCCAGCGACTTCTTCAGCACGCCCGACAGCAAGGGCACCTGGTACCTGGACGGCACCGCCAACTTCGACCTGGGCGATGGCTGGGGCCTGGTGGGCCACCTCGGTTACCAGAAGCTCAAGAACCAGGTCAACATGGAAGGCGATTCCATCGGCCACTACGTCGACTACAAGGTCGGCGTGACCAAGGACCTGAAGGGCTGGGTGCTGGGCCTGGCGGCGGTGGGCGCCACCAAGGACAACTGGCTGCCGACCAAGTACGGCCATCCGTCGGGCCGCCTGGGGGCGGTGTTCTCGGTGTCGCGTTCGTTCTGATTCCCATCCGTGGCGGCGTCCTGACCGGCGCCGGCTTTGGGGGGCTTGATGGAGACTGCCCGGCGGGCCGTCTCCGGCAAGTCCCCCTTTTTTTCGGGCGCGGGCGGGCCGCTGCCGAATCCTCTTACAATGCCGGGTTGCGTGAATTTTCTGGACTGCGTGAGATGTCTGACGTTTTGAGTATCGAATCCCTGGACCTGGAAGCCCGGGGCATCGCCCGCCGCGACGGCAAGGTCGTGTTCGTGGAAGGCGCCTTGCCGGGCGAGCGGGTCACCGCCACGACCGTGCGCCGCAAGCCGTCCTACGAAATCGCGCGGGTCGATCAGGTGCTGCGTCCGTCGTCGCAGCGCGTCGAGCCGCGTTGCCCCCATTTCGGCGTCTGTGGCGGCTGTGCCATGCAGCACCTGGAACCCAGCACCCAGGTGGCGATCAAGCAGCGCTCGCTCGAAGACACCTTCTGGCATGTCGGCAAGCTGCGTCCGGCGCGCGTGCTGGCGCCGCTGCACGGCCCGACCTGGGGCTACCGCTACCGCGCCCGCCTGTCGGTGCGCGTGGTGCCCAAGAAGGGCGGGGTGCTGGTGGGCTTTCACGAGCGCAAGAGCAGCTACGTGGCCGACATGCGCGAATGCCATGTGCTGCCGCGCCACGTCAGCGACCTGCTGATGCCGCTGCGCGCCATGATCGCGTCGATGTCCGCGCCCGACCGCCTGCCGCAGGTGGAGGTGTCGCTGGGCGACGGCGTGACCGCGCTGGTGCTGCGCCACCTGCTGCCGCTGACGGACAACGACATCGCCATCCTGCGCGCCTTCGCCGACAAGCACGGCGTGCAGTGGTGGCTGCAGCCCAAGGGCCCGGACACGGTCCACCCGCTGGTGCCCGAGCACCGCGACGCGCTGACCTACACCATGCCCGAGTTCGGCTTGCGCATGCCGTACCGGCCGACTGACTTCACCCAGGTCAACCACGCCATCAACCGCGCCATGGTGTCGCGCGCGCTCAAGCTGCTGGACGTGCAGCCGACCGACCGCGTCGCCGACCTGTTCTGTGGCCTGGGCAACTTCACGCTGCCGCTGGCCACGCAGGGCCGCGAGGCCGTGGGCGTCGAGGGCAGCAAGGCGCTGACCGACCGCGCCTACGAGGCCGCCGCGCGCCACGGGCTGGGCGACCGCACCCGCTTCGCCACGCTCAACCTGTTCGAGGTCGATGTCGAATGGCTGCGCGGCCTGGGTTTCTTCGACCGCATGCTGATCGACCCGCCGCGCGAAGGCGCGCACGCCGTCTCGCAGGCCCTATCGCAATTGACGCCCGAGGAACGGCCGCGCCGCATCGTCTACGTGTCCTGTAATCCGGCCACGCTGGCGCGCGACGCCTCCATCCTGGTGCACGAGGGCGGCTACCTGCTCAAGAGCGCGGGCGTGATCAACATGTTCCCGCACACCGGGCATGTCGAATCGATCGCGGTGTTCGAGTCGCTGGACGCCGCCGGCGTGCTGGAAGTGCAGGAAAACGCCCGCCAGCGCGCGCTGCAGCAGGCCGCCGACGTCGCGGCCGCGCAAGCGGAGAAAGCGGCGGCGGCCGCCGAGAAGGCCGCGGCCAAGCAGGCGGCGACCGATGCCTATCATGCCCGGGTGGCCGCCGAGGCCGAGGCCGCGGCGCAAGGCCAGGCCTGACAAGCCCAGGCGGGACGCGGCCGGGCAGGGACCTCGTCCCGCCTGGCGCAAAAAAAGGGCAAGCCGTTTGGCTTGCCCTTGTTCTTACCGGGACCGTCCCAGGTTTTCCAGGATGGGGCAGTCGGGCCGGTCGTCGCCATGGCAGTTGTGCGCCAGGTGCTTGAGCGTGGCCGCCATGTCGCGCAGGGCGCAGGCCTTGCGCTCCAGTTCGGCCACGTGTTCGAGCGCGATGCGCTTGACGTCGGCGCTGGCGCGGCTGCGATCGCGCCACAGCGCCAGCAGCTCGTTCATCTGCTCCACCGAGAAGCCCAGGTCGCGCGCGCGCCGCACGAAGCGCAGCGTGTGCAGGTCGTGCTCGCTGTAGACGCGATAGCCCGAGTCCTTGCGCAGCGCCGGGCCGATCAGGCCGATGCTTTCGTAGTAGCGGATCATCTTGGCCGAGATGCCCGATTCCTGTGCCGCTTGTCCGATATTCATGTGGGTTCTCCTGGTGGGCCGTCGCGTCAGTGCGCGGCGCGCGGGCGGAAGGTCTTCAGGCGCAGCGCGTTGCCCAGCACGAACACGCTGGACAGCGCCATGGCGCCGGCCGCGAAGATCGGCGACAGCGACAGGCCATAGGCGGGGTACAGCGCGCCCGCCGCCAGCGGGATCAGCGCGGCATTGTAAGCGAAGGCCCAGAACAGGTTCTGGCGGATGTTGGCCAGCGTGGCGCGGCTGAGCGCGATGGCGTTGGGCACGCCGTGCAGATCGTCGGCCATCAGCACCACCGAGGCGGCCTCGATGGCGACGTCGGTGCCGGTGCCGATGGCGATGCCGGTGTCGGCCGCGGCCAGCGCCGGCGCGTCGTTGATGCCGTCGCCGACGAAGGCCAGCTTGCGGCCGCCGGCGCGCAGCGCGGCGATGGCCTCGACCTTGCCGTCGGGCAGCACCTCGGCGCGCACTTCATCGATGCCCAGCTGGCGCGCCACGGCCTGCGCCGTGTGGCGGTTGTCGCCGGTGATCATGGCGGTCTTCAGGCCCTGCGCGTGCAGCGCCGCGATCGCGTCGACGGCCGACGGCTTGACCGGATCGGTCACCGCGATCATGGCGGCGGCCCGGCCGTCGATGGCGACGTAGATCGGCGTCTTGCCCTCGTTGCCCCATTGCTCGGCGCGCTGGCCGAAGGCGCTGACATCCACGCCGCGCTCGGCCATCAGGCGATCGGCGCCGGCCAGCACGCGCTTGCCGGCCACGCTGGCCTCGACCCCGGCGCCGGTGATGGCGGCGAAGCCTTCCGCCGGCAGCAGTTCGATCTGGCGTTCGGCCGCGGCCGCCACGATCGCCAGCGCGATCGGGTGCTCGGAACGCGCCTGCACCGACGCGACCCACTGCAGCACGTCCGCATCACGGAAGCCGGCGGCCGGTTCCAGTTCGGTCAGGGTCGGCTTGCCCAGCGTCAGCGTGCCGGTCTTGTCGAACGCCACCACCTGCACGTCGCGCAGCGTCTGCAGCGCGTCGCCCTGGCGGAACAGCACGCCCATGTCGGCGGCGCGGCCGGTGCCGACCATGATCGAGGTCGGCGTGGCCAGGCCCATGGCGCACGGGCAGGCGATGATCAGCACGGCCACGGCGTTGACCAGCGCATGCGACAGCGCCGGCGTCGGGCCGAGGAAGAACCAGGCCAGGAAGGTCAGGAGGGCCATGCCCATCACGGCCGGCACGAACCAGGCGGTGACCTGGTCGACCAGCGCCTGGATCGGCAGGCGCGCGCCCTGGGCCGCCTCGACCATGCGGATGATGCGCGCCAGCATGGTGTCGGCGCCGGTGTGGGTGACGCGCAGGGTGAAGCTGCCCGAGGTGTTGAGCGTGCCGCCAGTGGCCTGCATGCCGGGCTGCTTTTCGACCGGCACGGGTTCGCCCGTCAGCATCGATTCGTCGACGTACGAGCCGCCCTCGATGATCTCGCCGTCCAGCGGGATCTTTTCGCCGGGGCGCACCATCACGATGTCGCCCTTGCGCACCTGTTCGATGGCGATATCCTGCGGCTGGCCGTCGCGCATGACGCGCGCGGTGCGCGGCTGCAGGCCGATGAGGCGCTTGATGGCCGCGCCGGTCTTGCCCTTGGCGCGCGCTTCCAGCGTGCGGCCCAGCAGGATCAGCGTGACGATCACCGCCGCCGCTTCGTAATAGACGTTGCGGGCCGCTTCCGGCAGCCACTCGGGCGCGAAGGTCGCCACCACCGAGTAGCCCCAGGCGGCGCCGGCGCCCAGCGCCACCAGCGAGTTCATTTCCGGCGCGCGGCGCCACAGCGCGGTCAGCCCCTTGCTGAAGAAGTGGCGGCCGGGCCACGCCAGCACGGCGGTGGTCAGCACGAATTGCAGCAGCCAGCTGTTCTGCTGGCCAATGGTCGCCATGACCCAGTGGTGCATGGCGGGAATCAGGTGCGATCCCATTTCCAGCGCGAACACCGGCAGCGTCAGCGCCAGCGCGGCGATGAAGGCGTGGCGCAGGCGCTGCGCCTCGGCGTCGCGCGCTTCGGATTGGCGCTCGGCATGGTCGTCCTGCGCGACGATGGGGCGGGCTTCGTAGCCCATCTTGACGACGGCCTCGACCAGGGCGTCGGGTTGGGCCGCGGCCGGGTCGTAGGCCACCAGGGCGCGTTCGGTGGCCAGGTTGACCTGGGCCTGGGCCACGCCCGGCACACGGGTCAGGGCCTTTTCCACGCGCTTCACGCAGGACGCGCAGGTCATGCCTTCGATGGCAAGTTCGAGCTCGACGGAAGGGTTGGCAACGCTCATGGCAGTCTCGGTTGAGGTAGGAAGGCCCCAGTTTCATCCTTCCCATTGTGGGAAGGTCAAGGATTATTCTACGCTTGACCTTCCTATAATGGGAAGGTCTAAGCTGGGGTTGAGCTGGCACCGGAAGCGGTGCGGCAATCCCCCTGATCCCCACGGAGAACACCATGAGCATCGAATTCCAAGTCCTCGACATGACCTGCGGCCACTGCGTCAAGACCATCACCGGCGCGGTGACGGCGGCGGCGCCGGGCGCCAGCGTGGCGGTGGACCTGCCCACGCATCGCGTCACCATCAGCGGCACCGACCAGGCCGACAAGGTCGAGGCCGCGATCCGCGACGCCGGCTACGAGCCGCAGCGCGTGTGACGGCCGGCCGCCGTCGGGCGTATGATAGGCAACGACTGGCGGCGGTAATTTTGTTATTGCCAAAAACTATCAATCAATTAAGTTAATTAAATTTGAATAATTGATAGCTGCTGTTTATCATTCTTTCCATGGTGGTTAAACAACCCCGCTACCCCAAGGAGAGATTGAATGCTGCAAAACCGTGAAGGCCAACGTGTTCCCAACGTAACGTTCCCCGTCCGCGAGGGCAACACCTGGAAAAAGGTCACGACCGACGACCTGTTCAAGAACAAGACGGTCGTGGTCTTTTCGCTTCCCGGCGCTTTCACGCCGACCTGCTCGTCGACCCACCTGCCGCGCTACAACGAACTGGCCCCGGCCTTCGCCGCCGCCGGCGTCGACAGCATCGTCTGCGTGTCGGTCAACGACACCTTCGTCATGAACGAATGGGCCAAGGACCAGGAATCGGCCAACATCACGCTGCTGCCCGACGGCAACGGTGAATTCACCGCCGGCATGGGCATGCTGGTCGACAAGAGCGACCTGGGCTTCGGCAAGCGCAGCTGGCGCTACTCCATGCTCGTCAAGGACGGCGTGGTGCAGAAGATGTTCATCGAGCCCGAAAAGGAAGGCGACCCGTTTGAAGTGTCGGACGCCGACACCATGCTCGCCCACTTCGCCCCGACGGCCAAGAAGCCCGACCAGGTGGTGGTGTTCTCCAAGCCCGGCTGCCCGTTCTGCGTGGAAGCCAAGGCGCTGCTCGAAGACAAGGGCTATGCCCCGATCGAGATCCCGCTGGAGAACAAGGTCCGCGGCCGCGTGATCGGCGCCGTGTCCGGCAAGGGCACCGCTCCGCAGGTGTTCATCAACGGTTCGCTGATCGGCGGCCTGGACGACCTGAAGGCGCACTTCGCCTGATGCTGGCCGGGAAGGGGGCGCGCCGCGCTCCTTTCCGCGCCGGACCGCCGCTGGCGGCCCGGCTCGCCGGTTTCCCTTTTTCCGCATCTTCGCGCGGCCCCGACCGGGCGCCGCGGGACGGCGTTCGTCCCGAGGGTGCGCAACAAGGCGGAATCCGCTTTCGACACTTTTGCTCCACGCTACACCCGGGGGATCCCACTCATGAAGACTCTGCACACCGATATCGCCATCCTGGGCGCCGGCACCGCCGGCCTGGCCGCCTATCGCGCCGCCAAGGCCGCGGGCAAGCGCGCGCTGCTGATCGAAGGCGGTCCCTATGGCACCACCTGCGCCCGGGTCGGCTGCATGCCGTCCAAGCTGCTGATCGCCGCCGCCGAAGCGGCCCACCAGGCGGCGCACACCGTGCCGTTCGGGGTGTATGTCGAGGGCGAGGTCACGGTCAACGGCGAAGAGGTGATGGACCGCGTCAAGCGCGAGCGCGACCGTTTCGTCGGCTTCGTGCTCGAGGGCGTGGAGAACATCCCGGCCGAAGACAAGATCCGCGGCTATGCCCGCTTTGAATCGGATACGGTGCTGCGGGTCGATGACCACACCGAGATCCACGCGTCCCGCGTGGTGATCGCGACCGGTTCGCGGCCGTCGGTGCCGCCGCCGTTCCGCGCGCTGGGCGACCGCCTGGTGCTCAATGACGACGTGTTCGCCTGGGATGACCTGCCGCGCCGCGTGGCGGTGTTCGGCCCCGGCGTGATCGGGCTGGAGCTGGGCCAGGCGCTGGCGCGGCTGGGCGTCGAGGTGCGCGTGTTCGGCGTCAGCGGCAGCCTGGGCGGCATCAGCGATCCGCAGGTGCGCCACAGCGCCCGCAAGATCTTCCAGCAGGAGTTCTACCTGGATCCGGATGCGCGCGTGCTGGAAACGCAGCGCGTCGGCGACGAGGTCGAGGTGCGCTACGTGGCGCTGGACAACACCGAACGCACCGAGCGCTTCGACTACGCGCTGGTGGCCACCGGCCGCCGTCCCAACGTGGACGGCCTGGGCCTGGAGAACACCTCGCTGCAGTTGAACGCGCAGGGCGTGCCGCTGTTCGACCGCGACACCATGCAGGCGGGCGAGTCGGCGATCTTCATCGCCGGCGACGCCAACGCCGACGCACCGCTGCTGCACGAAGCGGCCGACGAAGGCCGCATCGCGGGTGAAAACGCGGCGCGTTATCCGGAAGTGCGCCAGGGCCTGCGGCGCGCGCCGCTGGCGGTGGTGTTCTCGGACCCGCAGATCGCGCTGGCCGGGCAGGGCCATGCCCGCCTGACGCCGGGCACCTTCGTGACGGGCGAGGTCGATTTCGGCGACCAGGGCCGTTCGCGGGTGATGCTGAAGAACCGCGGCCTGCTGCACGTGTACGCCGATATCGCCAGCGGCCGCTTCCTGGGCGCGGAAATGGTCGGCCCCAGCGCCGAGCACATCGGCCATCTGCTGGCCTGGGCCGTGCAGCAGGAGCTGACCGTGGCGCGCATGCTGGAAATGCCGTTCTACCATCCGGTCATCGAGGAAGGCCTGCGCACCGCGCTGCGCGATGCCGCCGCCAAGCTGGCGCGGGCGCAGGAGGCGCTGCGCCAGGTGGAAGCGGAAGACGCCGCGGCCTGAGGGTATCGAGGCGTGGAAAAGGCTGCCCTTTTGGGCAGCCTTTTTTGCGTCCTGGGCCGATGCGCGGAAGAGGGCGGCCCGGCTGACGGGGCGCCAGGCCTCGGGGCGACGGAGGAACCGTGTGGATTTCTTGTCACGCCAGGAAATTTTATAGATAATCTATAAAAATTGATCAGGCCCCGCCCATGAACACTCCCGTCATCACGCTGGACGGCGCGCATCTGCGCGCCGAGGACGTTGTCGCCATCGCGCGCGGCGGAGCGACCGTCGCCCTGGCTGACTCCGCTCGCCAGGCCCTGGACGCGACCCGCGGCTACATCGAATCGCACTGGCTCAACGACGCCGCGCCGCTGATGTACGCCTTCAACACCGGCGTGGGGGCGCTCAAGAGCCAGCGCATCGCGCCGGCCGAGATCGCCACGTTCCAGGCCAGCCTGGTGCGCTCGCATTCGGCGGGCACGGGCGAGCCGATGCCGGACGAGGTGGTGCGCGCCATGATGGCGCTGCGGGTGAATGCCTTCGCCAGCAACCATTCCGGCGTGCGGGTCGCGATCATCGACCGGCTCATCGCCATGCTCAATCACGGCATCACGCCGGTGGTGCCGTCCAAGGGCAGCGTCGGCGCCAGCGGCGACCTGGCGCCGCTGGCACTGATGAGCGGCGCCCTGATGGGCCTGCCGGAATCGCGCGTCACCTACCGGGGCGAGGCGATGCCCGCCGCGCGCGCCTTCGAGCAGGCCGGCATGGCGCCCACGATGGACGTGCAGGCCAAGGACGCGACGGCGTTGATCAATGGCGCGACCGCCTCGCTCGCCTATGCGGTGCTGGCCGCGCATGACGCGCGCGAGCTGCTGGGCAGCGCCACCGTGTCGATGGCCATGACGCTGGAGGCGCTGCGCGGCGAACTCTCGTGTTTCGAGGATCGCGTCATGCTGGCGCGCCCGCATCGCGGCCAGCGGCGGGTGGCCGCGGCGATCCGCCAGCTGGTGGCGGGCAGCCGGCGCTGCACCGAGCCGGCCCGGCAGGTGCGCCTGCGCGGCACGCCGGGGCTCGATCCGGCGCAGGCCGGCACGCCGCACGCGCCGCCGCTGGCGCCGCGCATCCAGGACGTCTATTCGCTGCGTTGCGTGCCGCAGGTCTACGGGCCGGTGCTGGACGCGCTGGACTACGTCGACGGCATCCTCGCCACCGAAATGAACAGCGCCACCGACAATCCGCTGATCTTTCCGGAAGACGCGGGCTACGCCATCGTCTCGGGCGGGCACTTCCACGGGCAGTACATCGCCCAGGCCATGGATCTGCTGGCGCTGGCGGTGGCCGACCTGTCGGCGATCTGCGACCGCCGCAGCGCGCGGCTGGTCGATCCGGCCTGCAACTTCGGTCTGCCGGCCAATCTGATCGCGCAGCGGCCCGGCATCAATACCGGCTTTTCGGTGGCGCAGAGCATGGGGACCGGGCTGGTGCTGGAAAACATGGGCCTGTGCGGCCCGGCCAGCGCCACCAGCCTGCCGGCCAAGGGCAATACCGAAGACCACATCAGCAACTCGTGTTTCGCCGCGCGCCGCACCCGCACCGTGGTCGAGAACACCCAGGCGGTGGTGGCCGTCGAGCTGCTGCTGGCCGCGCAGGCCCTGGATCTGGCCGAGCCCGACCTGGCCGCCTATCCGGTCGGCGCGGGCACGGCCGCGGCCTGGGCGGCGGTGCGGGCGGTGGTGCCGGCCATGCTCGGCGACGACCGCTGGCTCCATGACGACCTCGCGCAGTTGCGCGCGCGGGTCGCGGACGGCAGCCTGGCCGCCGCCACGCAGTCCGCCTGCGGCCCGCTGTGGCAGGCGCGGGAGGCGGCATGACCTTGGCCCACGGCGCGTCGCGCGACGATGACGACACCTTGCCCGGACGCATCGCGCGCACGCTGGTCGAACGCATCATCACCGGCCAGCTGCGCCCCGGCGAGCGGGTGGGCCAGGACGCGCTGGCGGCCGAGTTCGGCGCCAGCCATGTGCCGGTGCGCGAGGCGTTCCGCCGGGTCGAGGCGCGCGGACTGCTGGTGAGCGAGCCGCGCAAGGGCGTGCGGGTGAGCTCGCTGGACGAGGCCTCGATCGTGGAGATCACGCGCATGCGCGGCGCGCTGGAATCGCTGGCCCTGCGCCACGCGATGGCGGCGATGAGCGCCGGCGACCTGGCGCGGGCGCAGGCCGCGATCGACGCGGGCGACAAGGCGCGCGACATGCGCGACTGGGAGGCGGCCAACCGCGCCTTCCACGAGGCGCTGTACCGGCCGTGCGCGATGCCGCGGCTATTGGCGACGATCGACATGCTGCATGAATCGCGCACGCGCTACATGCATGTGACGGCATCGTGCGTGGCGTGGGATCCGGGCTCGCAGCGCGAGCACCTGGAATTGCTCGACGCGGTGCGCCAGGGCGAGGTCGAGCGGGCCTGTCGGCTGCTCGAGGCGCACATCGAGGAGGCGGGCGAGATCCTGGTGCGCGGCCTGGCGATATGGCGCATGACCGTCGTGGGCGAGCCCTGAGGCGGCCATCGGACCATCAGGGCGCTATTGACGGCCCATCTGCTCGGCATCCGAACGCCTCAAGACGGCGCGCGGGTTGATGCGGCCGATGAAACGGATCAACCTGCTCGCGCCGGGCAGCACTTCGTCCTGGCCCTTGCGCAGCCCTCGCAGCGCGGCGCGGCCGAACTTGGCGACGTCCATCAGCATGGCGCTGTTCATGTCTTCCTGGCCCTTGTTGAAGGCGGTGTCGATGGCTGGCGGCGCCAGTTCGACCACCTTCACGCTGGAATGCCTGAGCTGCGCGCGCAGGGACTGGGTGTACGAGTGCATCGCGGCCTTGGTGGCGCTGTAGATCGGCTTCAGGGCCAGCGGGACGAACGCAAGGCCCGAGGTGACGTTGACGATGGTGGCGCTTTGCTGGCGTTTCAACACAGGCAGGAGCTGGTTGATCAGCTGAATCGGGCCGATCAGGTTGGTCCTGATCTCGTTCTCCAGGTCCGGGAGGGGGCGGTCGGTTTCATTCAGGTTGAGCTTGAGCCCGATGCCAGCGTTGTTGATCAGCACATTCAGCGACGGAAACCGCTGGGAGATCGTCGCGCAAGCGCTGGCGATCGACGCCGGATCGCTCTGATCGCAGACGAAGGTGTGCAATGCGGGGAACGCGTTGCGCGCTTCGGCCAGGCGGGCCTCCGAGCGACCGGTGACGAGCACGGTGTTGCCCGCGGCGAGAAACTGCCTGGCCAGTTCGAGGCCGATACCGCTGGTGCCGCCGGTTATCAGGATGGTGTTGCCGGAGAGGTTCATTGGGCGGGTCTTTTCAAGGGTTGGACAAGGGGACGTGACGCTCGCGCCAGCGGACCGGCGTTGTCTGCTCCCAGTTCCGAAATGCGCGGGCGAACGAGTTGGGCTCCGCGAAGCCAAGCAGCATGGCGATGGCGACGGCATCGAGTTCGGTCGTCGACAGCAGCCGATTCGCGGTGGTGCGCCGGACACTGTCCAATTGCTGCTGGAAGGTGGTGCCTTGCGCCGAGAGCCGCCGTTGCAAGGTGCGGCGGCTGGTCAGCAGCCGGCCCGACACCGCGGCAATATCGGAGGAACGGCCTTCGCTCAGTTGCCGCGCGATCGCCACGCGCACGTCGGCGATGAGCGCCGGGAAACCCTCTCCCTCGGCAAGCCGTTGCTCCAGGCCTTCGGTCACCTGCGCGAAGGCGCCGTCGCTGGCGGTGGCGAACGGCACGTCGAGGGCCGCGCGCTCGAACACCATGGTGTCGCTGGTCGCCGAGAAGAGAATGGGGCATCCGAAGTGGTCGCGCAGAAGCGTCTGGTCCGCCGACCGTCGCGTCAGCTCCAGGCGAATGGGAGTCACCCGACCGGCGCTGCCGCGATGCGCCATCTCCTTGAGCGAGGCCAGGGTGGTGTCGACCAGCAGGCGCGGCACGTCCCCCGTCGCCTGCAGCCAGCGATAGCGCACGATCGCTTCGTCGCCCCGGGTCTCGACTTCCACCAGCTCGGGGCAGGTCAGCCGCTTGTAGCGGGCGAGGGCCGCGAGGGCCTGGCGAAAGTCCGGGGCGTGCAGCGCGACAATCGACGGGATGCCATAGCCGCGGGCGATGCCGTCGGCGCCGAAACGCAGGCCCGCCGATCGGTCATCGAGTTCCGCCTCCACGGCCTGCCAGAGGCGGAAGAACTCGCCCGTGTCCCAATTGGTCGACGGCGCCACGCCCGCGCGCTCGCACAATCTTTCGATCGACAGGCCGAAGCCGGCGATCGCCGAGGGCGGTATCGAGAAGGTCTCGACGCGCCGGTTGCCTGAGCGGACGCCTCGCGCTGACGCGGTCTTCATCGCGTGGCCACCATCGAGAGCGCGAGGACCGCGAACACGCTGATCAGGATCCTGGGCGGACGGTACTCGATGAAAACAAAGGCCAGGACGAGCCAGGCGGCCGCGGCGAAAACGGTGAGCGCGAGCGCGGGCCACTGGCTCAGGAGCGCGGGCGCCTGCCGCGCCACGAGCAAACCGAAGCCGCCGAAAAGCACCAGCCCGAGCGCATAGGCGGAGTGCAGGCCGTAGTACAGCGTCGTTTCCGGCCCGGGGGCGCGCGCACCCCGGGCGAACTGCGCAACGACATCGATGGCGAAGTGCAGGCCGCCTGCCAAGGCCAGCCATGAAAAGGAGGAATAGACCAGGATTTGACGCATCTTCCGGCTCCGTCGGATTGCCGCCGCGTACGACAGGACATCGGTATCGGCCAAACCCCCAAGATAAGCAGGCACCGCCGGTTTCGCAAATCCGATCGCGCCAAAAACGAATTACGTGTTCCCGGCGCAGAGGCTCGGCCGCGGCGCGCCAGGGGCGCAGGTCGAAATAGAAAAGCCCGGCCTTGCGTCTCGATCACGCAAGGCCGGGCTCTTATGGGGACGGGTCAGGAATCAGTCGTCCGACTGCTTCTTCGGCACGGGGAACGGATTCTCGCGGTACTGCAGCGTGAAGCTCGCGCGCTCGTCCTGGCCGAGTTCGCGCGCCAGGTAGGGCATGGTCTGCTTGAGGGCGTCGTGCAGCGTCCAGGGCGGGTTGATCAGGAACATGCCGCTGCCATGCAGGCCATAGCCGTCGATAGTGGCCTTCTTGACCGTGAGGGTGGCGTGCAGCCAGCTCTTGACCTTGAGGTTCTCGAAGTGGCGCGCCATTTCGCTGGCCTCGCGCCGCTGCACCAGCGGATACCAGACGGCGATGGTGCCGGTGGCGAAGCGCTTGACGCATTCCTTGACGGTGATCAGCGTGCGGCGGTAGTCGTTCTTGTCTTCATAGGACGGGTCGATCAGCACCATGCCGCGGCGCGTCGGCGGCGGCAGCAGGGCCTTGACGCCCTCGAAGCCGTCGTCGCCGTAGATGGTGGTCTGGCGCTGCGCGGTGCGGTCCATGTGTTCGAGGTTGCCGACCAGGGTGTCGATCTCGGTCGGGTGCATTTCGAACAGCCGCAGGCGGTCGGACGGGCGCAGCGCGTCCAGCGTCAGCCAGGGCGAGCCGGGGTAGCGCTTGAGGCGGCCGTTGGTGTTGAAGGCGCGGATGCGGGCGACGTAGTCGGCCAGCAGGGGCGGCAGGTCGTCGCGTTCCCACAGGCGGCCGATGCCGTCGGCGAACTCCGAGGTCTTGGCGGCCCAGTCGCTGTCCAGGCTGTAGAGGCCGGCGCCGGCGTGGGTGTCGATGACCCAGTAGGGCGCGTCCTTGCGGTTGAAGTAGTCCAGGGTGTGGACCAGGATGGCGTGCTTGAGCACGTCGGCATGGTTGCCGGCGTGGAAGGCGTGGCGATAGCTGAACACGGGGCGGGGGCCTCAGGCGGCCGGCCGGATGGCGGCCAGTTCGTCGGTGAAAATGCCGTCGATGCCCCAGTCCAGCAGCAGGCGCGCGCGCTCGGGGTCGTTGACGGTCCAGGCGGCGATGCGGTAGCCGGCGGCGTGCACGGCGTCGATCAGTTCGCGCGTGGCGTCCTTCTGGTTGATGTTCAGGGCGACACAGTCGTACTTGACCAGGCGGTCGAGCCAGTCGGCCGGCACCTTTTCGACCAGCAGGGCGCGCGGCAGCTCGGGCGCGGCGTCCTTGGCTGCCTGCAGGGCTTCCTCGGCGAAGGACGACAGCAGCGGGGCCACGGCGGCGCCTTGCCACAGCTCGCGGGCGGCCAGGGCGACGGCGGCGCCGGTCTCGGCCTCGCGGCCGGGGCAGGGCTTGATCTCGACGTTGCTGGCGATGCCGTTGGCGACGGTGTAGCGGGCCACGGCGGCGAAGGTGGGCAGGGGTTCGCCGGCGTAGGCGGCGGAGTGCCAGCTGCCGAAGTCCAGTTGCGCCAGTTCGCTGAAGGTCTTGGCGGCGGCGGGACCGTGGCCGTTGGAGGTGCGGTCGACGTCGTCGTCATGCATCAGGACGAGGACGTTGTCGCGGCTGAGCTTGACGTCGTATTCGAACATGGTGAAGCCGTGTTCGGCGCCGACGCGCATGGCGGCGAGGGTGTTCTCCGGGGCCAGGCGGCCGCCGCCGCGGTGGGCGATGTGGCGGGAATAGGGCCAGGTGGGGAGGGATGCGGTCATTTCTTTGATGCTTTTGGGGTTCTTTGGGACAGGGTGGAAGGATACTCTGTTCTGGGGGTTCCTTTCCTGTCGTGCGGGGGCGGGTTCTTGCTTCGTGCCTGTGTCGCGGGTTCGGTTCTTTTGGCGCGGCTGCGGGGCCGTGGCGCGGGGCCGGGGCTACGAGGCTTGTCCGGCGCCTGCGCGCCGGACAGCGCATCCTCATCCTCGTCGCCTGCGGCTCCTTCGGATTCCGTCGCGCGCGCCTCTACACGCCCCGGCCCCGCGCCACGGCCCCGCAGCCGCTCGCGGTGGGGAAAGCTCGAGGCGTCGCTGGGGCGGGGGGTGTGCTTGGACTTCGTGGGAAGGATGGCGGCGCTTGAAGGATTTGCTGGCGCCCGTCCGACAAGGCCGCCCTGCGCGGCCTTGTCGGACATACGTGGTGGCTGCTCGCGTGGGCGCATCCTGGGGCGGGAGGTGGGATTTGCGGGCGGGGAGCCTGTTGCTTGGGGGCAGGGGCGGCCTTCGTAGGGTTGCGCCGCCGCAGGCGCCGGGCGCCTATTTCATCGGGGCCTTGTCCTGGGAGACGTCCATGATCATGCGGGTGGCCAGGTAGAGGCGGGGGACGATGGAGGGGATCTGGATGTACTCGGCGTCGTTGGAGTGGGCGCCGAAGCCGCTCAGGCCCATGCCTTCGATGACGGGGCCGCGGGCCTTGAGGGCGGCGAAGGCGGCGTCGGTGCCGCCGCCGCTGGCGCGGTCGACGACTTTCAGGGGCAGGCCCAGTTCCTGGTAGATGGCGACGCCGTGGTTGGCGAGGGCGCGCGAGGCGGGGGTGGCTTCGAGGGGCGGGCGGCGCACTTCGAATTTGACGCTGACCTTGGCCTCGGGCAGCAGTTTCTTCTGGATGCGTTCCTGCAGGGTGCGCTCGAGCGCGTCGAAATCGGACACCTTGAGGGCGCGGGCGTCGGCCTGGGCGGTGGCCTGGCCGGGGATGACGTTGCGGTTGGTGCCGGCCTGAGCCACGGTCCAGTTCAGTTTCAGGCCTTCTTCGGGCTTGGACAGGTCCTTGAGCTGCAGGATCTGGTGGGACAGCTCGGTGAGGGCGTTGACGCCGCCCTCGGGACGGGCGCCGGCGTGCGAGGTCTTGCCCTGCACGGTCAGGTAGGCCGCGCCGATGCCGCTGGTGGCCAGGGTCAGGCGGCCCTCGGCGCCGCCGCCCTCGAAGGAGAAGACCGCGTCCTGGTCGGCGCCCAGGCGGGTGATGGTGGCGCGGGCGCCGGGCGAGCTGATTTCCTCGTCGCCGTTGATCAGTACGGTGAGGGTGCCGTAGTCCTTGAAGTCCAGCTTCTGCAGCAGGGCCACGGTGTGCAGGATGGTGGCCACGCCATGCTTGTCGTCGGCGATGCCCAGGCCGTAGGCGCGGTCGCCGTCGATGCGGAAGGGCTGGTCCTTGAGCATGCCGTTGCGGTAGACGGTGTCCATGTGCGCGATCAGCATGATCTTCTTCTGGCCGCTGCCCTTGAACTCGGCGTGCACCATGGGGCCGACGCGCTCGGGCGTGTCGTCCAGGCGGAAGATGTCGGCGGGCTGCAGGATCTCGACCTTGCCGCCGAGGGCCTTGAAGCGCTCGGCGATCAGGGCGGCGATGCGCTCCACGCCCTCGACGTCCTTGCTGCCCGATTCGATGTTGACCAGGTCGCGCATGGTGTCGAGCATGGCCTGCTGCTGGCCCTGGGCGGCGTCGTGGACGGCGGCCACCGGGGCGGCCAGGACGGTGGCGGCGCCACCGAGGCAGGCCAGCGCGAGCAGGGCGCGAAGGGCGAGCGGACGTGAGGACGGGTACGGCATCGAAAGTCACCTCTGCATGAAAAAGGGGAAGGAAGGCGCCGGCCACGGCGTGGCGGCCCGAGGCTCACGATACGAGTGGGGACGGAAGGCGAAAACCGGGGTTTCCCGGGTTGACCGGGGCCGGCTTCCATGGGGGTGGAAAGCGTGTGCCGCGGGGCGCGCAAGGGCGTCGCGCGGGCCGATGTAAGCAGACGCTGCGGGAAGAATGAGAAATGCTAAAATCCGCCCGCTGACCCGGTTTGACCGGTATGGGAATAGGGCGAATGAGATTCGCCTTTTTTTATGCGTTTTCGTGCGGCCCGGGCGGAAGTCTCCCCCCGAGTGCGGCAACAGGGATTCCATGTTCGAATTTATTCGCAGCCACCGGCGCTGGATGCAGTTCATCCTGCTGCTTCTGATTGTGCCTTCCTTCTTCCTCGTCGGGATTCAGGGCTATGAGAGCTTCATGCGCAAGGAGCCTGAACTGGCGACTGTCGCCGGCCAGCCCATTTCCCGCGCGGAGTTCGACCAGGCGCACCGCAACCAGCTTGAACAGTATCGCCAGCGCCTGGGCGCGCAGTTCGACCCGGCGGTGATCGACACGCCGCAACTGCGCGAAGCGCTGCTGAACCAGCTGATCAACCAGCGCCTGCTGGCGAACGTGGCGGTGGACAACCGTTTCTCGGTGTCCGATGAAACGCTGCGCAACACCATCGCCGCGATCCCGGAAGTGCAGGACAACGGCCGCTTCTCGCCCGAGCGCTACCGCCAGGTGCTGGCGGCCCAGGGCATGTCGCCCACTTCGTTCGAAGCCGGCCTGCGCCGTGATCTGGCCGTGGCCCGCGTGCTCGAGCCGGTTGGCCAGTCGGCCAGCGCGCCGTCGGAAGTGGTGGCATCGCTCGAAACCGCCCTGACGCAGCAGCGCACGGTGCAGCTGCGCCGCTTCGCCGCCGCCGATTTCCGCTCGCAAGTGACCGTCACCCCGGCCGACATCCAGGCCTGGTACGACGCCAACAAGCAGCAATTGCAGATTCCCGAGCAGGTCCAGGTGCAATACCTGGTGCTGAACGAGGCCGCCGCCACCGAAGGCGTGCAGGTCAAGGACGAGGATCTGGCTTCGTACTACGAGCAGAACAAGAACCGCTTCGGCCAGCCCGAGCGCCGCCGCGCCAGCCACATCATGATCGAAGTGCCCGCCGGCGCCTCGGACGATGCGCGCAAGGCCGCCCGCGCCAAGGCCGAGGATCTGGCCAAGCAGGCCGCCGCCGACCCGGCGCAGTTCGCCGAGCTGGCCCGCAAGAATTCGCAGGACGCCGGTTCGGCCGCCAATGGCGGCGACCTGGGCTGGCTGGCGCCGGGCATGCTGTCCGGCCCGCTGGAAAAGGCGATCTTCAGCCAGTCCAAGGACCAGGTGTCGGGCGTGGTCGAAAGCCCGTCGGGTTTCCACGTGATCAAGGTCACGGATATCCAGCCGGCTTCGATCAAGCCGCTGGCCGAGGTCAAGAGCCAGATCACCGCCGAAGTGCGCAAGCAACTGGCCGCCGTGCGTTTCTCGGAAATGGCCAGCCAGCTGAACAAGCAGGTCTACGACCAGCGCGACAGCCTGCAGCCCGCCGCCGACGCGGTCGGCCTGAAGCTGCGCACCGCCTCGGGCGTGACGCGCGAAGGCCTGTTGCCGGCCGACCAGGCCGGCCCGGGCTCCGCGGTCGACAGCCCGGACGCCGCGCTGCTGGACAACCCGCGCGTGCGCCAGGTGCTGTTCTCGCCCGACGTGCTGCGTGAAAAGCAGAATTCCGGCGTGATCGAGCTGTCGCCCGACACCATGCTGGCGGTGCGCGTGGCCGCGGTCGAACCGGCCCACGTGCCGGCGCTGGACAAGGTCAGCGATTCGATCCGCGCCAAGCTGCTGGACGAGCGTTCGGCCGAAGCCGCCAAGAAGGCCGGCGAAGCCGCGCTGGCGGCCGACCAGGCCAACCCGGCCGCGGCGCCGGAAGGCTTCGGCGGTCCGCTGGTGGTGTCGCGCCAGGATCCCAAGAACCTGCCGCGCTCGGTGCTGGACGCCGTGATGCGCCTGCCGGCCGCCAAGCTGCCGGCCTACACCGGCGTGCAGTCGGGCGCCGATTACACGCTGGTGCGCCTGGAGAAGGTCGAGGCCGGCACGGTCGAGGCCGCCGACAAGGAACGCCTGGCGCAGCAATTGGCGGGCGCCTGGGGCCAGGCCGAGAACGAAGCCCTGGTGCGCATGCTGCGCGAGGAATACAAGGTGCAGGTGCTGCCGGCGGCCGCGGACGTCATCCGCGGCGGCGACGCCTCGCAGCAGGCGGCGGGCTGATCCGCCGCGTGGCGGGTCGCGGGCCGCTCAGGCCCGCGTCACTGCAGCAAGGGCCGCAGCGCCGGCCAGACATTGTCCAGTAACCGGGCCTGGGCATCCTCGTTGGGATGGATGCCGTCGGCCTGGAACATCGCCCGGTTCGTTGCGATACCTTCCATCAGGAAGGGCACGAGCCGGGCGTTTTCGTCTTTGGCGACGGTGGGGAACACCTGGGCGAAGCGCTGGGTGTAGTCGCGGCCGTAGTTGGGCGGGATCTGCATGCCGACGATGACCACGTCGGCCTCGGCCTTGCGCGCCGCCTGCGCCATGGCGCGCAGGTTCTGTTCCGTCATGTTCAGCGGCAGTCCGCGCAGGGCGTCGTTCGAGCCCAGCTCCAGCACCACCACCGCCGGCTCGTGCTGGCGCAGCAGGGCCGGCAGGCGCGCGACGCCGCCGCTGGTGGTGTCGCCGCTGATGCTGGCGTTCACCACCTTGTACTTCGGGTATTGTTCGGAAAGCCGCGCGGACAGCAGCGGCACCCAGCCGGTGCCGCGCTTGATGCCGTACTCGGCGGCCAGGCTGTCGCCCACCACCAGCACGGTGCGTTGCGCGGAACCCTGGGCCGCGGCGGCGGTCTGAGCGTGGGCGGGCGCCACCAGGGTGGCGGCGGCGAGCGTGGATATCAGTAGTGAACGGCGAATCAGGGGAATCAGGCGCATGGATAGCAAGAATTCGATCGAGGTGAAAGGGCTGGGCAAGCGGGTGGCCGATGCCGGCGGGACGCTGTCTATCCTGGAAGACATCGATTTTACGGTGGCGGCGGGCAGCGCCGTGGCCATCACCGGCAGCTCCGGGTCGGGCAAGTCCACTTTGCTGGGACTGCTGGCCGGGCTGGATGTTCCCAGCCAGGGCAGCGTGCGCCTGGCGGGGCAGGACCTGTTCGCCCTGGACGAGGACGGCCGCGCGCGCCTGCGGGCCAATCACGTGGGGTTCGTGTTCCAGTCGTTCCAGCTGCTGCCGAACCTGACAGCGCTGGAAAACGTCATGCTGCCGCTGGAACTGGCGGGCCAGCCGGCGCGCGAGGCGGCCCAGGCCATGCTCGAACGCGTCGGGCTGGGGGCGCGCCTGCATCACTACCCGCGCACCCTGTCCGGCGGCGAGCAGCAGCGCGTGTCGCTGGCGCGCGCCTTCGTGGTGCAGCCTGACCTGCTGTTCGCCGACGAACCCACCGGCAGCCTGGATGCCGCCACCGGCGTCACGGTCATCGACCTGATGTTCGACCTGCACCGCGAGCACGGCACCACCCTGGTGTTGGTGACGCACGATCCGCAGCTGGCGGCGCGTTGCAGCCGGCAGGTGGTGCTGGCGGCCGGGCGCATGGCCGCCTAGGCGGGATGCCACCGCGGCCCCGTGCGGCCTGCGCCCGCGACACCCGCCTGAAACAAAAACGCCACCCGAAGGTGGCGTTTTCATTTGGCTTGGACCTTTGGCGCGGACCTTACTTGGCCTTGGCCACGGCCTGGTTCCAGGCGGTGACCACGGCTTCGTACTCCTTGGCGGCCGCGTCCTGGCTCACCGGGAAGATCTTGATGCTGTTGAAGTCGGGCAGGGTGGTCAGGCTGGCCACCGCGATGTCGGTGCGCGTCGGGCGGCGGAAATTCTTCACCAGCTGCGCTTCCTGGGCCTCCTTGCTGAGCAGGCCGTCGTACAGCGCCTTGGCGGCGTCCAGGTTCTTGGCGCCCTTGATGATGAACATGCCTTCCGGCGCCAGGTAGCTGCCCTCGGTCGGGTAGACCAGCTTGATCTCCTTCTGGCCGCCGGCCACGTATTCCTGGGCGGCGTATTCCAGCGTCATGCCGACCGCGTATTCGCCGGCCGCCACGCCCTTGTAGGTGGTGCCGGACGAGGCCGTGACCACGGCGTTGGCGGCGATCTTGTCCAGGCCTTCCTGGCCGAACTGCTTGTACAGGCCGTAGACCAGCATGTAGGCGGTGCCGCTCTTGGACGGATCGGTGATGGCGAACTTGCCCTTCCACTGCGGTTGCATCAGGTCGGACCAGGTGGCGGGCGCCGCCAGGCCTTTCAGCTGGCGCTCGTTGACCATCAGCACCATGATGTGGACGTTGGTGCCGACCCACAGGTCGTCGGGGCCGCGGAACTCGGCCGGGATCTTGTCGATGTCGGCCGAGCGGTAGGGCTGCAAGTGCTGGCGGTAAGCGCCCAGCGTGCCGAAGCCGCCGCTCCAGAACAGGTCGCCGCGCGGGTTCTGCGCCTCGGCTTCGATGCGCTTCATCATGGTGCCGGTGCCGCCGGTGACCGGCTGCACGTTCAGCTTGGGCGACTGCTTCTTGACGGCGTCGAGCGCGGTCTCGATGGTCTCGGTGTTGTTGGACGAGTACAGGACCACGTTCTGCGCGTGCGCGGCGCCCGAGGCCAGGATGGCGGCCAGCAGGCCGGTTTGCAGGAAGTGTTTGAGGTGCATGGTGAGCCTTTGTGGATGCGGGTTATTTGCCGGAGAACAGCTTGATGCGGAACGCCTTGACCGACACGATGATGGGCAGCACGATCACCGTGACCAGCGCCGCGCCATAGGCCGAGGCCATGCCCAGGCGGCCGCCGTCGACCTGGCGGAAGATGGCGATCGGCATGGTTTCGAGGCCGCCGCTGTAGGCCACGATCGAGGCCGACAGCTCGGAAATCGTGGTCAGCCACATCAGGATGGCGGCCGAGATGATGGAGGCCTTCATGGCCGGCAGGATGACCTTGAAGAAGGTCATCAGCGGCGACACGCCCAGGCTGATCGAGGCTTCCTCGATCGAGTCGGGAATGTTGAACAGCACCGACGAGGCGTTGCGCACCGCGAACGGCAGGCGCCGCACCGCGTAGCACAGCACCATGATGCCGGAGGTGCCCGCCAGCACCAGCCAGCCGGTGTTGAAGGTCTGCACCAGCGCGATGCCTAGCACCGTGCCCGAGATGGTCAGCGGCAGCACCACGATGTAGTCCAGCACCTGGGTGAAGGCGCTGCGCTTCTTGATGGTCAGGTAGCTCACCAGCACCGCGAAGGCCACGCCCGTCACCGTGGCCAGCGAGGCGAACTTGAGCGAATTCAGGATCGGCTCGGGCGCGCCATGCAGGGCGCGCTGCATGCTGGCCAGCGACCACGAGCCCCAATGCATCACCGGTCCGCTGGTCTTGGTGAAGGCGGCGATGAACACCACGATCAGCGGCAGCAGCGACAGCAGGATCACCAGGCCGACGCCGCCGGTGTACAGCATCGCTTGCCACGACCGCACCCGGCGCGCCGCCGGCGCGCGGCCCTGGGTCATGGTGTAGACCTTGCGCTCGACCACGCGCTTCTGCACGAACAGCACGATGGCGACGATGGCGATCGACACCACCGACATGGCGCTCTGCAGCGTCGGGCTGCCGCCCATTTCGCTGACGAAGGTGTTGTAGGTCATCACCGACAGCAGCGGCACGCGGCTGCCCAGCAGCATGGCCAGCGCGAAGTTGCCGACCACCAGCGTGAACACCACCAGCGCGTTCACCAGCACCGCCGGCAGCAGCACCGGCACCAGCACCCGCAACTGCGTCATCAGCGGCGGCGTGCCCAGGCTCAGGCCGGCTTCCTCCAGCTGGCCGTCGAAGCCGCGCAACGCGGCCAGCACGCCCAGGTAGATGTAGGTGTAGTAGACCAGCGTCATCGAGAACACCATGCCGGTCCAGCCGTAGAACGACGGCAGCGAGATGCCCGCGTCGCCCAGCAGGTTGGTCAGGATGCCGTTGTTGCCTAGCACCAGCAGCCACGACTGGCCGACGATGATCTCGGGAATGACGATGGTCAGCACCGGCAGGATCGCCACCAGGTTCTTGAGCGGGAAGTCGTAGCGCGCCACCATGTAGGCGAACGGCACGCCCACCAGGATGGTGCAGGTGGTCACCACCAGCCCCAGCACCAGCGTGTTGCCGAAGGCCTCCAGGTATTGCGAGTCGGCCAGCAGGGCGCGGAAGCCCTCCAGCGAGAAGCCGCCGTCCTGGCCGGTGACGCTGTTGCTGAACAGCACCGCCAGCGGATACAGCACGAAGAACAGCAGCAGCGCCAGGCTGATTGCCGTCAGGATGCCCCAGGGCCACCATTTGATTTTCATGGCGTGGCGGTCCTCAGGCGTTGACGACGCGGCTGTCGGCGGGAATTAGCACCTGCACGGCCTCGCCGGGCTGGAACTGCGCCACCATGTTGCCCGCGTGCAGCTCCACGCGGATTTCCGAGCCGTCCTGCAGCGCGATGCGGTAGGCGGTCTTGAAGCCCAGGTACTGGCGCCGCAGCACCTTGCCGGGCAGTGTGTTGGGCACGTAGGGCGCCGGCGCCATCAGGGCCAGTTCCTCGGGGCGGGCGATCAGCACCGAGCGCTCGGCCAGCGCGGCGCTGCCGAGCGTGCCGTCAAAGCCCAGGCCGCACAGCTCGTAGCGCACGTGGCCGGCCGGCGCGCCGGCCAGGCCGCCGCGGGCCGGCACCGGGATCACGTTGGCCGAGCCGATGAAGTCGGCCACGTAGGCGTTGACCGGCGTGCCGTACAGGTCTTCCGGCGTGCCCAGCTGGGCGATGCTGCCGTGGTCCATGATGGCGATGCGGTCGGACATGGCCAGGGCTTCCTCCTGGTCGTGGGTCACGAACACGGTGGTGATGCCGGCCTCGCGCACCAGGTCGAGGATGACGTCGCGCATCTGCAGGCGCATCTTGGCGTCCAGGTTCGACAGCGGCTCGTCCATCAGCAGCACGCGCGGCCGGATCACCAGGGCGCGCGCCAGCGCCACGCGCTGGCGTTGGCCGCCGCTCATCTGCGCCGGATAGCGGTCGGCCAGCGCCGCCAGGCCGACCTTGTCCAGCGCCTCGTCGACGCGGCGCTTGATCTCGGCGCGGGCCACGCCGCGGGCGCGCAGGCCGTAGGCGACGTTGTCGAAGGCGGTCTTGTCGGGGAACAGCGCGTAGTCCTGGAACACCATGCCGATGTCGCGGCGGTGCGCCGACACGTGCGTGACGTCGTCCTGGTCGAACAGCAGGCGGCCGCCGTCGGGCGCGTAGAAGCCGGCGATGCAGCGCAGCAGGGTGGTCTTGCCGCAGCCGCTGGGGCCCAGCAGCGTGTAGAACGCGCCGTCGGGAATGTGCAGCGACAGGTCGCGCAGGACCTGCTGGCCGCCGAATGTCTTGATGATGCCGTCTACCGTGATCGATGCCATGAGAGCTTCCTGCCTGGGATTGTGCGCATCATAGGAACCCCGCCGCGCCGCGACCAGCGGTGTTTTTTAAGAGCTGGCGTTAGTTTTTCTAAGAGGTCGGCTGCGCCGCAATCCCCTAGAATGCGGCTCATAGCCACGGCGCCGCCTCGCGCGGCGCCGGCAAAAAACAGACGACAAGGGAAATCGTGGGAACTAGCAGCAAAGCCTTGCGCCGGGGTGGCGCACGGGCGGGCGTCGCCTGAGATGGCGGGCCCGAGCCTGCCGCCGCTGAAAGCCTTGCGGGTATTCGAGGCCGCGGCGCGCCTGCGCAGTTTCACCGCGGCGGCCGACGAGTTGAGCATCACGCACAGCGCGGTCAGCCAGCAGATCCGCATCCTGGAAGACTACGTCGGCCAGCCGCTGTTCGCGCGCGAGGCCCGCGGCGTCACGCTGCTGCCGTGCGCGCAGGCGTATTTTCCCGAGGTCCAGGCCAGCCTGGAGCGCATCGCAGCGGCCACCGCCAAGCTGCGCTCGCCCGGTCATGGCGGCGTGCTGCGCGTCAGCGCCACGCCGTCGCTCACCATGAAATGGCTGATTCCGCGCCTGTCGGCGTTCCAGGCGCTGCATCCGGGCATCGACGTGCAGCTGACCACGCAGGGCCGGTCGTTCCTGGACCGCGGCGACGAGGCCGGCAGCGACGTGCAGATCCGGCATGGCTACGTGGCGCACGCCGAGATGGCCTGCGTGCATTGCCTGGATGACTTCCACGTGCCGGTGGCCTCGCCGCGCTTCATCGAACGCAACCGGCTGGCCACCCCGACCGATTGCCTGGGGCATCCCTTGCTCAAGGTGGCGGGCGGCATGGATCACTGGCCGCGCTGGTTCGCGCTGGCCAAGGTGGACGTGCCGGCGCAACTGCCCGGGCCGGTGTTCGACCATCAGTTCCTGTGCATGCAGGCCGCCATGAACGACCTGGGCATCGCCCTGGCGCCGTGGTGCCTGCTGCAGGACGACCTGCGCGCCGACCGGCTGCGGCCGCTGTTCCTGCAGCCGCGCCTGCCCAATGCCGGCGTCCATGCGCTGTTCCGCCCGGACGCGCCGGCGGCGGCCGCGGCGCGCCATTTCATCGACTGGCTGGGCCGCGAGGCCGGCCATCCGCTACCCGAGCAATAGAAGGATTGCCCATGCAAGATTTCCAGAGCGACGCCGGCCTGCACTGGCGCGGCATCGAACCGCCGCTGGCGCTGTCGGACTACAAGGTCATCGCCTTCGACATGGATTCGACCCTGATCGCCATCGAGACGCTGGACGAGATGGCCGACCTGATGGGGAAGAAGGCCGAGGTGGCCGCGCTGACGGAAGCGGCCATGCGCGGCGAGATCGTCGACTACAAGCAAAGCCTGCGGCAGCGCGTGGCGCTGCTGGCCGGCATGCCGGCCGAAGCGCTGGACGAGGTCTACGACCGGCGCCTGACGCTCAATCCGGGCGTGGAGGCGCTGATCGCCGCCTGCAAGGCCGCCGGGCTGTTCTGCCTGCTGGTGACGGGCGGCTTCACCTGCTTCACCGACCGGCTGCGGACGCGCCTGGGGCTGGACGACGTGCGCGCCAACGTGCTGGAGATCGAGAATGGTCGCCTGACCGGGCGGCTGCTGCCGCAGCCCTGGGGCGATCTGTGCGACGGCGAGGAAAAGCGCCGCAAGCTGCTGGAAGTGTGCGCGGCGCTGGGCGTGGGGCCGGAGCGCGCCATCGCGGTGGGCGACGGCGCCAACGACCTGCCGATGCTGCGCACGGCCGGCCTGTCGGTGGCGTACCACGCCAAGCCGGCGGTGCGGCGCGAGGCCAAGGTGGCGATCGACCAGGGCGGGCTGGATCAGCTGCTGCGCCTGTTCGCCGCCCGCGCCGCGTAAGCGGACGGCGCGCGGGCCGCGCTGTCCGCGGCCCGGTCCGACCCGCCTCAGGCGTTGATCAGGCCGGGGATCTTCACGTCCGGGTCGACATCGGCGTTGTAATCGACCCCGTCGATCTCGAACCCGAACAGGCGCAGGAAATCGCGCTTGTAGCCGGCGAAATCGGTCAGTTCATACAGATTGGACTCGGTCACCTGGTGCCACAGCGCCTGCACCTGCGCCTGCACGGCCGGGTCCAGTTCCAGGTAGTCCGCGCGCAACCGGCCCTCGGCGTCCAGGATCGGCGCCGCGCCGCACAGGCTGTCGCGATACAGGCCGTAGACCTGCTCGATACAGCCCTCGTGCGTGCCTTTTTCCTTCATGACCTTGAACAGCAGCGACAGGTACAGCGGCATCATCGGGATCGCCGAGCTGGCCTGGGTCACGACCGCCTTCAGCACCGAGACGCGGGCATCGCCGCCGCGCGCGGCCAGCTTGGCGCGGATGTCCAGCACCTTCTGGTCCAGGTCTTTCTTGGCGGCGCCGATCGAGCCGTTCCAGTAGATGTCGTGGGTGATCTTCTCGCCCAGGTAGGTGAAGGCGGTGGTGGTGGCGCCCTCGGCCAGCACGCCGGCCTCCAGCAGGGCGTCGATCCACATCTGCCAGTCCTCGCCGCCCATCACCGCCACCGTGGCGTCGATCTCTTCCTGGGTGGCAGGTTCCAGCACCGATTCCTTGATGACTTCCTTGTCGGTATCCAGGCCGCGCAGCGTGACCGCCTGGCCGACCGGCTTGAGGGTCGAGTTGAACACCGCGCCGCTGACCGGATGGGTGCGGCGCGGCGCGGCCAGGCTGTAGATCACCTGGTCGACCTGGCCCAGGTCCTGCCTGATGGCGGCGATGGTCTGGGTCTTGATGGCATCGGAGAAGGCGTCGCCGTTGATGCTCTTGGCGTACAGGCCCTCGGCGCTGGCGAACTTGTCGAAGGCGGCGCTGTTGTACCAGCCCGGGGTGCCGGCCTTGGCGGCCTCGCCGGGGCGCTCGAAGAACACGCCCAGGGTCTGGGCGCCACAGCCGAAGGCGGCGCTGATGCGGGCCGCCAGGCCATAGCCGGTGGACGCGCCGATCACCAGCACGCGTTTCGGCCCCCCCGCGATCGGGCCCTGGGCGCGGACGTAGTCGATCTGCTGCTTGACGTTGGCCTCGCAGCCGACGGGATGGGTGGTGACGCAGATGAAGCCGCGCACGCGGGGTTTGATGATCATGGAGACCTCGTTCTGGAAATGCCGGGAGGGTGCCGCGCGCAGGCGCGAGAGACGCCCGGCATTGTACGGGAGCCAACGGCGCCGGCCGCCGGGCAGCCCGGCCTGTGCGTGACGCGGATCAGGCCGCCGCGGCGGCCCGGGCGCGGCCGCGGCGCCATTCCACCAGGCCGATGCCGATGCCGCTGGCGCAGATGATGGCGATGCCGAGCCAGGTCAGGGGATCGGGGAAGTGGTCCCAGACCAGCCAGCCGACCGTGGTGGCGCTGATGATCTGCAGGTAGATGAAGGGCGCCAGGGTCGAGGCCGGCGCGCGGCGGTAGGCGGCGATCTGGAACAGGTGGCCCAGGCCGCCGGTGACCCCGGTGGAGATCAGCAGCGTCCAGTCCAGCGGCGTCAGCGCCTGCAGCACCGGCAGGGCGGGCGGCAGGATGAAGGGCAGGGCCAGCGTCAGGCAGCCGGTGCCGACCGCGCCGCTCCAGATCAGCGAGGTGAACGGATCGTCGCCGGCCACGCGGCGCGTGGCGATGAACTGGGCGGCGAAGCAACAGGCCGTCAGCAGGCCGAAGATGGTACCGACCGGATGCAGGCCGCCGCCCGGCCGGATGACGATGATGACGCCGATGAAGGCGATGCCCGCGGCGACGAAGCGCGACATGCGCGCCGGTTCCTTCAGGATCCAGGGCGCCAGCGACAGCACCAGCAGCGGCGCCAGGAAGTTGATGGCGGTGGCCTCGGCCTGCGGAATATAGCTGAGCGTGGTGAAGAACATCAGCGTGGCCAGGAACATCGAGCCGCCGCGCAGGAGCTGTTCGCGCGGCTTGTTGCTGCGCAGGATGCCGACGCCCCGGGTCGGCAGCACCAGCGCCAGCACCAGCACCAGGTGCACGGCATAGCGGAACCACGACAGCACCAGCAGCGGCACGCCCGCGTTCATGACCCATTTGCCGCTGGCGTCCAGGCAGGACAGCGTCCACATCGACAGCACCAGCAACAGGATCCCGACGAGCGGGCCGCTGGCGGCGGGACGCGGGCGACCGGTATCGGCCGGGGACATGGACAGGCTCCTTGTGCGCTAGGGGGCCGTGGGCGGGGCCACGGGGCGGCTGACATGATACGCTCATCGCGGCAGGGGGAAAGGTTCATGATCGAACTACGCAATATAGAAACGTTTTTCTGGGTCGCCACGCTGGGCAGCTTCCGCGCCGCGTCCGACAAGCTCAACACCACGCAGCCGGCGGTCTCGCAACGCATCGCCTCGCTCGAGGCCGACCTGGGCGTGCGCCTGTTCGAGCGCGACGCGCGCGGCGTCAAGCTCACCGGCAAGGGCCACGAACTGCTGTCGCACGCCGAACGCATGCTGCAGGTGCGGCGCGACATGTTCGAGGCCGCGCGCGAGCAGAACGTGATGACCGGCACGGTGCGCATCGGCGTGGCCGAGACCATCGTGCAGACCTGGCTGCCGACGCTGATCGAACTGGTGCACGCCTCGTATCCGGCGCTGGTGCTGGAGATCGAGGTCGACACCACGCACGTGCTGCGCTCGCACCTGATGGCGCGGCAGATCGACCTGGCCTTCCTGATGGGGCCGGTGCTGGAGGCGCGGGTCGAGAACCTGCCGCTGTGCACCTATCCGCTGGCCTGGGTCGCCAGTCCCTTGCTGGACCTGGGGCCCGAGCCGCTGACGCTGGAGCGCATCGCGCGGCTGCCGATCGTGACCTATCCGTCCAACAGCGCGCCGTACCGCGTGGTGCGCGACATGCTGACGCGCGCCGGCGTGGTCTCGCCGCGCATGTACGGCAGCGCCTCGATGTCCATGGTGGTGCGGATGACGCAGGACTGCATCGGCACCAGCGTCATCGCGCCGGTGTTCCTGGGCAAGGAGCTGGCGCGCGGCGAACTGCGCATCCTGCGGGTCGACGCGGATCCGCTGCCCGAGCTGAGCTTCACCGCCACCTGGGTGCAGGGGCCCGACAGCCACGCGGTGCGCCTGATCGCGCAGATGGCGCAGAAGGTCGCGGCGCAGGCCGGCGACGGCGTGCCCGCTTAGTACGGCAATGCCGCGTCCGGCGTGGCCGATCCAACCTAGGTGTTTTCCCCAGCAGGGCGTGCGCGGCCGCGTCGCGGCGGCCGTGCGCGCGCCGGCCGCGCGTTGTCGCGATTGCCCGCCAGGCCGCATGGTTGCTGGCTTTGCGGCCGGTGGCGGGTTCCGCAGCAATGAGACCCAAGAAATATTTATACCCCCACATCGCAACTTACGATTGGACGCTGGACGCCCCTGACGCTGCAATGGCGGCACATCAAGAAGATCGCCTGCTTCGACAGGCTCCGGGGGAAATCGTTTGCTCCTCTGACGTACCGATTCTTACCCGCGCGCTCAAGGTAACGGGGACCCGCGCGCGCAGACCATCCCGCCAGCCAGGAGTTTTCGTCCATGAAGAAGTCGCTCGCTCTCGCCGCCGTCGCCGCCAGCCTGTTGGCCGGCGCCGCCCAGGCGCAAGACCTGCCCAAGACCCACCTGAAGGTGGTCGGCGGCCTGTCCAACCTGACCGCCTACAACGATTACGAAAAGCCGTTCTGGACCAAGACCATTCCGGACGCGTCCAAGGGCCAGGTCACGGCGGACATCAAGGGTTTCAATGAAATGGGCCTGAAGGGCCCGGAACTGCTGCGCCTGATGTCCACCGGCGTGGTCGAGTTCGGCACCGCCACGCTGTCGTACTTCGCCAGCGACAACCCGATCAACGAAGCCATCGACCTGGCCGGCCTGGCGCCGGACGTGAAGACGGCGCGCGAGGTGACCAACGCCTTCGAGCCGGTCTATGCGCGCCTGTACGGCGAGGGCAGCAACGTCAAGCTGCTGGGCATCTCCACCTATCCGGCGCAGGTGCTGTTCTGCAACGCCGAGATCAAGGGCCTGGCCGACATCAAGGGCAAGAAGGTCCGCACCAGCAGCCGCACCACCGCCGAATTCGTGGAAGCGCTGGGCGGCTCCAGCGTCACCATGGCGTTCGGCGAAGTGGTGCCGGCGCTGCAGAACAAGGTGGTCGATTGCGCCATCACCGGTTCGCTGTCGGGCTACTCGGCCAAGTGGTACGAAGTCTCGACCCACCTGGTGGCGCTGCCGATCAACTGGAACCAGCAGATCCACGCCGTCAACCAGAAGGCCTGGGACAAGCTCGACCCCAACGTGCGCACCTTCCTGCAGGCCAACGTCAAGACGCTGGTCGACAACATCTGGGACGCCGCGGCGCGCCAGACCCAGGAAGGCTATGACTGCAACACCGGCGCGGCGGCTTGCCCGTTCCCGGTCAAGGGCAAGATGGTGCTGGTGCAGCCCTCGGACGCCGACCGCGAACTGCTCAAGAAGGTGACGCAGGAAGCCGTGCTGCCCAAGTGGGCCGCGCGTTGCTCGGCGCAGTGCGTCAAGGACTTCAACGCCACCGTCGGCAAGACGCTCGGCGTGACCGCCAGCAAGTAAGCGTGACGGCGCGCCGCCGCTGGCGGCGGCGCGCCCGCGATTCATCATCAAGGCCGCATCCGGCCGCAGAGGTTTTTCCCATGACCCGAACCGAACACTTCCGCCTGCTGGGCGGGCTGCTGCGGCGCGCCGAGACATTCTCGCGCGTCGCGGTGTGGGCGGGCGGCGCGCTGACCATCGCCAGCGTGCTGCTCATCTCCTTCGACGTGCTGGCCCGCAAATTCCTGGGCTTCAACACCGGCGGCGCCGACGAGCTGTCGAGCTACGCCTTTGCCATCAGCACCTCCTGGGCGCTGGCCTTCGCCACGCTGCAACGCGCCAACGTGCGGGTCGATGTGCTCTACCAGAAGCTGCCGGTGCGCGTGTCGGCCGTGCTCGACTGGATTTCCATGGTGGCCCTGGCGGTCTTCATGGTGTTCCTGACCTATTACGCCTTTGAAGTGGTGCAGATGTCGTGGACCCAGAAGTCCGCCGCCAACACGCCGCTGGCCACGCCGTTGTGGATTCCGCAGGGCCTGTGGCTGCTGGGCCTGGCCTGGATGTGCATCACCGTGGCATTGATGCTGGCGCGCGCCTCGGCCGCGCTGGTGACGGGCGACATCGAGCTGGTCAAGGAAATCTGCGGCGTGCGCTCGGCGCAGGAAGAAGCCGACGAAGAAGCCGCCGCCGGCGAGCGCATGGTCAAGGGAGCCACGGCATGATCGCAACCGCCCTGACCCTGTTGCTGGTCCTGATCGGCCTGTCCATCCCCGTGGGCGCCGCCCTGGGAGTGCTGGGCCTGATGCTGGATCCGCTGTTCTCCATGCTGCCGCTGTCGCGCGCGATCGGCGAAGTCTCGTGGAGCACCAACAACGAATTCCTGCTGGTCGCCATTCCGCTGTTCATCATGCTGGGCGAAGTGCTGCTGCGGGCCGGTTTCGCCGAGCGCATGTACGGCGCCATGAGCCTGTGGCTGTCGTGGCTGCCGGGCGGCCTGATGCACGCCAACATCGGCGCCTCGACGCTGTTCTCGGCCACCTCCGGCTCCAGCGTGGCCACCGCCGCGACCGTGGGCACGGTGGCGATCCCGCAGATCCGCAAGTACGGCTACAACGAGCCGCTGTTCCTGGGCAGCCTGGCCGCCGGCGGCACGCTCGGCATCCTGATTCCGCCGTCGATCAACCTGGTGATCTATGGCGTGCTGACCAATTCGTCGGTGCCCAAGCTCTACCTGGCCGGCATCATCCCCGGCTTCGCCATGGCGGCGCTGTTCATGCTGACGGTGATGATCGCCTGCGTGGCCAAGCCGTCCTGGGGCGGCAAGAAGATCCAGGCCACCTGGGGCCAGCGCTTCGCCAGCCTGGTGCACCTGGCGCCGCCGATGGGCATCTTCCTGCTGGTGGTGGGCTCGATCTATGCCGGCCTGGCCACGCCGACCGAGGCGGCCGCGCTGGGCGTGCTGGGCGCGCTGCTGCTGGCCGCCTGGTTCCGCCGCCTGACCTGGACCATGTTGCGCGAGGCGATGGAAGGCACCATGCGCTCGACCGCCATGATCATGCTGATCGTGGTGGCCGCGAGCTTCCTGAACTTCGTCATGTCCGCCACCGGCCTGACCGACGCGCTGACCCAGTCCATCACCGGGCTGGGCCTGTCGCCGGGCTGGATGCTGCTGATCGTGATCGTGTTCTACCTGGTGCTGGGCTGCTTCATGGAGACCCTGTCGATGATGATCACGACGATCCCGATCGTCGCGCCCATCATGATCGCGCTGGGCTACGACCCGATCTGGCTGGGCATCATCATCATCATCCTGGTCGAGGCCGCGCTGATCACGCCGCCGGTGGGGCTGAACCTGTTCGTGGTGCAGAGCCTGCGCAAGAGCGGCTCGATGAGCGCCGTGATCGTCGGCAGCCTGCCGTTCGTGCTGGCGATGTTCGTGATGCTGGCGCTGCTGTCGTGGTGGCCCGACCTGGCCTTGTGGCTGCCGCGGGTGTTCGGCTAGCCCCTGTCTCCCTTCGGGCGCGGCCGCGTCGCCGCGCCCATTCCTCCCCGTTTTCCTCCGCAGGACTTTTCATGAAAGCCGTATTCCAGATCGAAGCCGATTCCCCCCGCCAGGTCGAGGTGGACTTCAACACCCTCATCGTGGCCGGCTGGGCCGGGCGCGACATCGCCGCCATCGAGCACCATATCGAGGAACTGGCCGCCATCGGCGTGCCGCGTCCCACCAGCGTGCCGCTGTACTACCGCATCGCCGACAACCAGCTGACCCAGGCCGAACAGGTGCAGGCGGTGGGCGGCGATTCGTCCGGCGAGGTCGAGACCTTCGTGTTCGCGGCCGACGGCGAGATGTACGTCAGCATCGCGTCCGACCACACCGACCGCAAGCTGGAGACGGTCAGCGTGGCCATGTCCAAGCAGGTCTGCGTCAAGCCGGTGGCGACGACGGCCTGGCGCCTGGCCGACGTGGCCGGTTACTGGGACGAGCTGGTGATCCGTTCGTACATCGTCGAGAACGGCGCCGAGGTGCTGTACCAGGAGGGCCCGCTGGCCTCGCTGCGCACGCCGCAGGACCTGATCGCCGGCTACACCGGCGGCGCCGCGACGCTGCCCGAAGGCGCCGGCATGACCTGCGGCACCGTCGGCGCCATCGGCGGCATCCGCCCGTCGGCGGAATTCACCATGGAACTGTTCGATCCGCGCCGCCAACGCAGCCTGCGCCACCGGTATCATGTCGAGATCCTGCCGGTGGTGGCCTGACGCCCGGCAGGCGCCCTGATTGCCATGACGCGCCCCGGCGGGGCGCGCCGGTCCAACACTTTTCATGCCGCCCCGCGGCCCCCTGGAACCGTATGCTTTCGACCCTGAATGACCTGACCGCCGCCCTGAACGACGGCCGCACCACTTCCGTTGAACTGACCGAGGCCGCCCTGGCGCGCGCCGCCGATCCGGCCGGCGAGGGCGCCCGCGCCTTCACCCGCCTGTACGCCGAGTCGGCGCTGGCCCAGGCGCGCGCCTCGGACACGCTGCGCGCCGCCGGCATCGTGCGCTCGGCCATCGAGGGCCTGCCGATCAGCATCAAGGACCTGTTCGACATCGAGGGCGAGACCACCATGGCCGGCTCGGTGGCGCGCGAGGGCGAACCCGCGGCCGACGCCAACGCCGAAGTGGTGCAGCGCCTGATCGCCGCCGGCGCGGTCATCATCGGCCGCACCAACATGACCGAATTCGCCTATTCGGGCCTGGGCATCAACCCGCATTACGGCACCCCGCTGAACCCCTGGGACCGCGCCACCGGCCGCATTCCCGGCGGTTCGTCGTCGGGCGCCGCGGTCTCGGTGAGCGACGGCATGGCGGTGGCCGCCATCGGATCGGACACCGGCGGCTCGGTGCGCATCCCGGCCGCGCTGTGCGGCCTGACCGGCTTCAAGCCCAGCGCCTGGCGCGTGTCGATGGAAGGCGTGCTGCCGCTGTCGGCCAACCTGGATTCCATCGGCCCCATCGCCGCCAGCGTGCGCTGCTGCGCCGAGCTGGACGCCATCCTGTCGGGCGAGGGCGGTCCGGTGCCCGAGGCGCTGCCGCTGCGCGGCCTGCGCCTGGCGGTGCCCAAGACGCTGGCGCTGGACGCCATGGACAAGCATGTGTCCGACACCTTCGCGCGCACCGTGGCGCGGCTGGTCGAGGCCGGCGCCCTGGTCGACGAGATCGCCATTCCGGAATTCGCCGAACTGGCCGGCATCAACGCCAAGGGCGGCTTCACCGCCGCCGAGGCCTGGGCCTGGCACCGCGACCTGATCGCCCGCGCCGGCAAGCGCTACGATCCGCGGGTGGTGTCGCGCATCATGCGCGGCAAGGACATGGGCGCCGCCGACTACCTGGACCTGCTGGACGCGCGCGAAGCCTGGGTCGCCGCCGTCGACCGCCGCATCGCCGGCTACGACGCGCTGATCCTGCCGACCACGCCGATCGTGGCGCCGGCCGTGGCCGACCTGACGGCCTCGGATGAAGCCTATTACGCCGCCAACGGCCTGATCCTGCGCAATCCCACCCTGATCAACTTCCTCGATGGCTGCGCGCTGTCGCTGCCTTGCCATGCCGCCGGCACCGCGCCGGTCGGCCTGATGATCGCCGGCAGCAACGGCGCCGACCGCCGCATCCTGGCGATCGGCCTGGCGGTCGAGGAACGGCTCGCGGGCTGAACCCGCGTCGGGGCCGCGCGCTGTCGCGGCCCGTGGCCGCCCGCCGTCGGCCCGTGGCCGGCAAGGGGCGGCCGTCCCGGCGCCGCGCGGGCGGGCAGGGCGGTGTTTTCCGCCATACCGGAACCGTCCCCCTGACGCTAACATCCAGGCTGGACATGCCGCGCAACGGGGCAGGATACGGGCGCCATGATAGATCTGCGCAATATCGAGACGTTTTTCTGGGTGGCCACGCTGGGCGGTTTCCGCGCCGCGGCCGAGAAGCTCAACGCCACCCAGCCGGCGATTTCCCAGCGCATCGCGTCGCTGGAATCGGACCTGGGCATCCGCCTGTTCGACCGCGACGTGCGCGGCATCAAGCTGACCGGCAAGGGCCAGGAGCTGCTGTCGCATGCCGAGCGCATGCTGCAGTTGCGCCGCGACATGCAGGAAGCGGCGCGCGCCAAGAGCGTGATGAGCGGCACCCTGCGGCTGGGCGTGTCCGAGACCATCGTCCACACCTGGCTGCCGACCCTGATGGAGTACCTGCACGACACCTATCCGGCGCTGATGGTCGAGATCCAGGTGGACACCACCACGGTGCTCAAGACCCAATTGGCCTCGCGCCAGATCGACCTGGCGTTCCTGCTGGGGCCGATGGAAGAGCCGCGCATCGAAAACCTGTACCTGTGCAATTACCCGCTCAGCTGGGTCGCCAGCCCCAAGCTGAAGGTGGGGCGCCAGCCCATCAGCCTGAAGCGGCTGGGGGAATGGCCGGTCATCACCTATTCGTCCACCACCGATCCGCACCGCGCGGTGCGGCAGCTGTTGCAGCAGGCCGGCGTGGACGCGCCGCGCATGTACGGCAGCTCGGCGCTGAGCGTGATCGTGCGCATGGCGCTCGATGGCATCGGCACCGCCGTGATCGCGCCGGTGATCCTGCGCAAGGAGCTGACCCAGGGCGAGCTGCGGGTGCTGGACGTCAAGGCGCCGGCGCTGCCGCCGCTGCACTATACCGCCTGCTGGATGCAGGGGCCCGACAGCCAGGTGCCGCGCACCGTGGCCGAGGCCGCCCAGCACATCGCGCGTGAAGAAGCGCTGCGCTATCCGGCAAAACCCTGATAAGGAATTCTGATCGGGGTCTATCGCAACATGTGATTAGACGCAGGGCCCGAGTTCCTGTGCAATGTCTCCCATACCAACACTGGCTCAAGGGGAATTGACATGGCATTGGATTCGGCGGCCCGCAGCAGCGTGGAACTGGCGCGCCGCGCAAGGCTCGACGCCCGCAGCGGCAAACTGACCGGCCCCACGGCGAACCTGGCTCCCGGCCACGTGCAGGCCAACCTGGCGATCCTGCCGCGCGCGCTGGCGGCGGATTTCCTGCATTTCTGCCAGCGCAATCCCAAGCCGTGCCCGCTGCTGGCCATGTCCGAGCCGGGCAATCCGTCCTTGCCGGACCTGGGCCAGGACATCGACATCCGCACCGACATCCCGCGTTACCGCGTCTGGCAGAACGGCGAGCTGGTGGCCGAGCCGACCGACGTGCGCGACGTGTGGCGCGATGACCTGGTGTCGTTCCTGATCGGCTGCTCGTTCTCGTTCGAGGAAGCCATGCTGGACAACGGCCTGCCGGTGCGCCACATCGAGCAGGGCTGCAACGTGCCGATGTACCGCACCAACATCCCGACCCACGCCGCCGGCGTCTTCGGCGGTCCGCTGGTGGTGTCGATGCGGCCCTTGAAGGCCGCCGACGCCATCCGCGCCATCCAGGTGACGTCGCGTTTTCCCTCGGTGCACGGCGCGCCGGTGCATATCGGCGACCCGGCGTTGATCGGGATTGCCGACATCGACCGGCCGGATTATGGTGACGCCGTGGAGATCCGCGCCGGCGAGATGCCGGTGTTCTGGGCCTGCGGGGTGACGCCGCAGTCGGTGGTGGCGACGGTGCGCCCTGATTTCTGCATCACCCACGCGCCCGGGCACATGCTGGTCACCGATCTGGTCAACAGCCGCATGGCCATCCTGTAGGCCACGCTTCGATTCTCAGTCAACCGTCAGCGGAAAACCGCTAGAAATCACAGTCTTTACGTAGTCGCAGCACCGTTACAAAGCGTCCGCAGCCGGACGCGTCAGCAGCTTTGGTTTTGCCTCCAGAAAGATCCATGACAGGACAAGGGGAAAAGGCGACAAAAGTTCAAGATCCACCGCCCGCCGGACTAGCGACGGGCGGCGGGTCGCCGCAGGCCCGGATTTCCCGGGCCCGGGGCCGTGCGCCCCGCGTTTTGCATTGCTTTCACAGTGGAATTTCTCCAGGAGTC
The DNA here is from genome assembly GCF_902859645.1 of Achromobacter insuavis. GTDB lineage: Bacteria > Pseudomonadota > Gammaproteobacteria > Burkholderiales > Burkholderiaceae_B > Achromobacter > Achromobacter insuavis. Next base: position 73,409 of record NZ_CADIJR010000006.1, read on the forward strand.
AGGTAATGAAGATGAAGCTCATTGCGGGTGTCGCCGCGAGTCTGGCGCTGTTGGCCGCCGCGCCGACGCAGGCGCAGGTCAAGACCGTGAAGATCGGCGCGATCTATCCCCTGTCCGGCGCGCTGGCGTCCACCGGCGCCGAGATCAAGGCCGCGGTGGAACTGGCCGTGGATATCGTCAATAATCCGCATCCCGAGCTCGAAGGGATCCCGCTGGCCGCGGGCGCCGGATTGCCGGCGCTGGGCGGGGCCAAGATCGAGGTGGTGTTCGGCGATTCGCAGGGCAAGCCCGAAGTGGGCCTGGCCGACGCGCAGCGCCTGATCGACCAGGAAAAGGTGGTGGCCCTGACCGGCGCCTACCAGTCGGCCGTCACCAAGACCGCCAGCCGCATCGCCGAGCAGCGCGGCATTCCCTACCTGAACGGCGAATCCAGCAGCCCGGACCTGACCGAGCGCGGCTACAAGTGGTTCTTCCGCACCTCGCCCAACGACGACACCTTCGTCGAGAACATGATGCAGTTCCTGGACGGCGTGAAGGGCACGCCGACCGCCAAGATCGCGGTGGTCTACGAGAACACCGACTTCGGCGTCAACACCTACAAGGCGGTCGAGAAGTTCGCCAAGCAGTACAAGCGCGAGGTGGTGGCCAACATCGCCTACAGCGCCGGCTCGGCCTCGGTCACCGCCGAAGTGCAGAAGCTGGCCGCGGCCAAGCCCGACGTGGCGATCTTCGCCAGCTACACCTCGGACGCCATGCTGTTCGTGCGCACCATGCGCGAAAGCAAGTACGCGCCGCCGGTGCTGCTGGCCAACGACGCCGGCTTCATCGACTCGCGCTTCGTGCAGGAAGTCGGTCCGCAGGTGCAGGGCGTGCTGACGCGCGACGTGTGGGGCAACGACGTCGCCGCCGCCAAGGCCGGCCTGAAGAAGATCAACGACATGTACAAGGCCAAGACCGGCAAGGACCTGAACGGCAACAACGCCCGTTCGATGCAGGGCGTGCTGGTGCTGGCCGATGCCATCAACCGCGCCGGCTCCACCGATCCGGAAGCGATCCGCAAGGCGCTGGCGGCCACCGACCTGGGCGAGTCGCAAGTGGCCATGCCCTGGGCCGGCGTGAAGTTCGATGACAAGGGCCAGAACACCAAGGGTTCCGGCCTGATCCTGGAACTGAAGGGCTCGTCCTACCAGACGGTCTGGCCGGAAAAGTACCGCACCGACAAGACGCTGCCCACGCTGCCGTTCTCCTGGAAGTAATCATCAGCCGTGGCGGGCCGCGGGGGCCCGCCACAGGAGCACTCCATGTTTGAAGCTCTCTCGGCAGGCCTGTTCAACGGCCTGATCTATGCCGCGGTGGCTGTGGGGCTGGCGCTGATCTGGGGCATCACCGACGTCATCAACTTCGCCCATGGCGAATTCCTGATGCTCGGCATGTATGCCGCCTATTGGCTATACACCCTGGGTCATATCGACCCCACGCTGTCGGCCCCCCTGGTCGCCATCGTGCTCGCCTTCGTCGGTTTCCTCACTTATGCGCTGATCATCAAGCGCCTGCAGAAAGGTCCCGCCATGGCGGTGATCCTGGCCACCTTCGGCCTGGGCCTGGTGCTGCGGCAACTGGCGTTCATCGCTTTCAGCCCCGACTACCGCAGCCTGCCCGACACCCTGGTGTCCGGCAGCGTCACGGTGGCGGGCATCTCGCTGGGCCGCCCGCAGGTGGTGACCGGCCTGATCGCGCTGGTGGTGGTGGCCGCGCTGTTCGTGCTGGTGTACCGCACGCGCTGGGGCCACGCCCTGCAGGCGGTGGCCGAAGACCGCCAGGTGGCGGCGCTGGTCGGCATTTCGCCCGACCGCGTCAACGCCCAGGTCTGGATGCTGGGCAGCGCCGCCGTCGGCCTGGCCGGCGCGCTGCTGACCACGTTCTTCTACGTGTTCCCCTCGGTGGGCACGGTATTCGGCCTGCTGGCCTTCGTGGCGGTCTGCATGGGCGGCTTCGGCTCGCTGCCGGGCGCCTTCATCGCCGGCATCCTGATCGGGATCATCGAGGCCATGACGGGCTACTTCGTGGCGCCCGCGCTGAAGACGGTCAGCGTCTTCATCCTCTTCATCCTGGTTCTCTGGTATCGGCCGCGCGGCCTGTTCGGGCGGTGGTGACATGACGACGATACAGAAAAAGGACGGCGCGGCCTCGGGCGTGCCGAAATGGCCGGTGGCCGTGGCCCTGGCGGCGGCGGTGCTGCTGGCGCTGGTGCCGCTGGTGGTGACCGACTCGTTCACCCTGCAGGTGCTGCTGCTGGCCATCATGTTCGGCGCGCTCGGCGCGTGCTGGAACCTGGTGGGCGGCTTTCTCGGCCGCATCTCGTTCGGCCACGCCGTGTTCGTGGGCGTGGGCGGCTACACCACCTTGCTGCTGCTGCATCACCTGAAGCTGACGCCGCTGCTCGGCATTCCGCTGGGCGGCCTGATCAGCGCGGCGCTGGCCTGGCTGGTGGGCGGGCCGACGCTGCGCCTGTCCGGCCACTATTTCGCCATGGCCACCATCGCGCTGCTGCAGATCGGGCTGCTGCTGATGATCAACTGGGACTGGGCCGGCGGCGCCGTCGGGCTGGAGGCGCCGATCGGCGACGCCGCCTGGATGCTGCTGTTCCGCAGCAAGGTGCCGTACTACTGGATCGCGGTGGGGCTGGCGTTCCTGACCTTCTGCGCCACGTACTTCCTGGTGCATTCCAAGACCGGCTTCTATTGGCGCGCCATCAACGGCGACGAGGCCGCCTCGCGCAGCCTGGGGGTGCCGGCGGACCGCTACAAGATGCTGGCGTTCGTGATGTCGGCCGGCATGACCGGCGTCTGGGGCGGCTTCTTCGCCATGTACGTGGGCTTCATCGATCCGGAGTCCATGTTCAGCCTGACGATGTCGGTGCAGGTGGTGCTGGTCGCCATCCTGGGCGGCGTGGGCACGCTGGTCGGCCCGTGGCTGGGCGCGGCGGTGCTGCTGCCGCTGTCGGAAGGCACGCGGGTGCTGTGGGGCAGTTCGGGCCTGGGCCTGGACCTGCTGATTTTCGGGTTGGCGATTCTGCTCGTCACCTTGTTCCTGCCAGGCGGTCTGGTGACATTGAGGAGGCGCCGTGGCTCTGCTCGACGTTAAGAACCTGACCAAGCGCTTCGGCGGCCTGGTCGCCAACAAGGACATTTCGCTGTCGGTGGACGCGGGCGAGATCGTCGCCATCATCGGTCCCAACGGCGCCGGCAAGAGCACCCTGTTCAACGGCCTGGTGGGCCATCACGAGCCGACCTCGGGCACGGTGGCGTTCGCCGGCGAGTCCATGATCGGCCGGCGGCCCGAGCAGGTCGCGGCCATGGGCCTGGTGCGCACCTACCAGATCCCGCGCAGCTTCGGCCAGATGACGGTGCTGGAGAACGCCATGGTCGGCGCGCTGCTGCGCCATCCGCGCCTGCCCGACGCGCGCCGCGCCTCGGCGCGGGTGCTGGAGCTGGTGGGACTGGCCGATCGCGCCGACACGCTGGCGGCCGAACTGAACGTGGCGGGGCAGAAGCGGGTCGAGCTGGCGCGCGCGCTGGCGACCGAGCCGCGCATGCTGCTGCTGGACGAAGTGGCTGGCGGCCTCAATCCGGCCGAGGCCATCGCGCTGGCCGAGATCCTGCGCGGCATCCACGCCGCCGGGGTCACGCTGATCATCGTCGAGCACGTGCTGGAAGTCGTGATGCGGCTGGCGCAACGGGTGCTGGTGTTGAACTTTGGCCAGATGATCGCGGAAGGGGCGCCCCAGGATATCGTGCGCCATCCCGCCGTGATCGAGGCTTATCTGGGGAGGAAGCACCGTGCCTGATGTGATGTTGAAGGTCGACAACCTGAGCGTGGCCTACGGCGGCGTGCAGGCCGTGCGCGACGTGTCGCTGGAAGTGCGCCAGGGGGAAATCGCCGCGCTGCTGGGCGCCAACGGCGCCGGCAAGTCCAGCACGCTGCTGGCCATCATCGGTTCGGTCAAGCCCAGGGAAGGGCGGGTCGTCTTCGAAGGGCGCGACATCACCGGAACGCCGCCGGACCAGCTGGTCAAGCAGGGCATCGCGATGATTCCGGAAGGCGCGCGGGTGTTCGCGCGCCAGCCGGTCGAGCAGAACCTGCGGCTGGGGGCGTACACCGTGCGCGACGAACGCGTCTACCAGGAGCGGCTGGACAAGGTCTACGCGCTGTTTCCGCGCCTGAAAGAGCGCCGGGAGCAGCTCGCCGGCACCATGTCCGGCGGCGAACGGCAGATGCTGGCGATCGGCCGCGCCCTGATGAGCGGGCCGCGGCTGCTGCTGATCGACGAGCCCAGCCTGGGCCTGTCGCCGCTGCTGGTCGAGCAGGTATTCGACGCCCTGGCCGCGTTGAACCGCGACGACGGCCTGTCGGTGCTGCTGGTCGAGCAGAATATGACGCAGGCGCTGGAAGTGGCGTCGCGCGCCTACGTCATGCAGAGCGCGCGCATTGCGCTGTCGGGCGACGCCGCCGAGCTGGCGGCGTCGGACGAGGTGCGCAAGGCGTATCTGGGCATGTAGCGCAAGCAGTGAGTTCCGCCAGGGAAAAGCCCATCGCGTGAGCGATGGGCTTTTTTTGTCAAGCGGCCGAATGCATTTCTCCTGAGCTCGTATCGCGAAACATGCCGGTGAGGCAGGCATCATTTCGATCCAAACGTGGGGCAAGAGACTTCCACGATACTTCGGACATAGTCATTCGTTCGAACTAGCTCCGATATATCACCAAAGTCCTCGATTTTTCCTTTTTTGAGAACGATTGCTTTCGTGGAAAGGTTCATGGCAGATAGCCTGTGGCTGATCGACAGGATTGTGCAATCACGGAATCTCGAATGCAGGTTCTCCGAGATGGACTTTTCGGTCAGCACGTCGAGTGAGGATGTTCCTTCGTCGAGGATGACTATCGCTGGTGTCCTGAGAAACAAGCGGGCCAACGCGATACGTTGCCGTTGTCCGCCGGACACACTGACGCCGCGGTCTCCAAGCTGGGTATCAAGGTCCAGCACCTGTGGCTGTATCGGCAGCCCTGCAAGCGTCAAGGCTTCGATGATCTGGTCATCCGTAGCATCGGCCCTGGCTATTTGCATGTTGAAGCGCAGGGTGTCATTGAAGATGCAGACGTCCTGGCTGACCACGCCGATGATCTCATTCAACGTCGATCTGTTGATGTTCTCGATCTCGCGTTCGAATATGAGGATTCTGCCTTTGTCGGCAGGGTACTCGCCAGTCAGCAGCCGGGCCAAGGTCGATTTTCCCGAGCCGCTTTCCCCCGTCAGGGTGATCTTGTCGCCCGATTTTATCTTGAGGGAAATGGGCCCCAGCAGGGCTTGCGGCGCTGAGGGATAGGAAAATAGGACATCGTCCATGACGATCGCGTATTCAGATGGGGCGAGTCTCTGAATCCCGGCGGGACGGGCTGGCGGTTGAAAGGTCTGTTCCAGGAACCGCTTGACGCCGTGCCAGGCCTGCTGCACTTCTCCGAAAGTGCTGCCCAGGAGTTCGATGGGACCGGAAAGAAGGACGACATAGGTGGCGATGAGCACGAAATCGCCAGCAGTCAGGACTCCATCTCTGGGGTAATGCATGATCCAGTATGCCGACATGCCAAACATAGCGATGAACAGTAGCGAGTTGATTGCCAACATGAACAATGTCAGGCGCCAGTATCGATTCTGTATGGTTCTATCCGAAGCCAAGGTGTTCTTATAGCGGAGGAAGAATACCGAAAACGCGTTGTATTGCCTTACCGCTGCGATGTTGATGACAGAGTCGACGAGCGTGGCATAGGACTTTCTGCCCGCTTCCATCACCAGAGTGTGCTGGGGGGAAAGCTGCTTGAGGAACAGGCGGTTGTTGAGCAGGAACAGGGCTGCATAGAGGAAGAATGTCAGGCCCACCATCGCGCCCAGTTCTCTGGAGACAACGACGACCGCGATGCTCAGTTGGATAAGGGGGGCGCTTATATTGAATGCGATGTTCCGGACAATGGTGTACAGGTCATTCGTGGCTTGATTGAGTTGTTGCGCAAGGCTGCCCACCGAATGATCCACGAAATATTGGGCCTCTCTTTCGCAAAGGTATGTGAAATAGTGCTCGGATACTGTTTCGATGAACTGGATTCTCAACAGGCTTTGCAAGTACAGCGAGGTAGTGTTGAACAGTTTCGTGAATGCGATGAAGCCTATATAGATTCCACCCAACCAGGCGATTGCGTGTTGCAACGCCTGGGCGCTCTGCTCCTGGGCGAACAGGTTCGTCATGTTTGCCAGTAGCAAAGGGGCCAGCGCGGACAGGGTGGATGAAATCAGGGTGATTGACGCTGCACCGGCGAAATACGCCGCCGACCTTCCACGCAATCCGCCCTGCATTAACAGTCGGAGCAGGGTTCTTTTGTTCATTGTCATTTCTTTGGACTGGGACGCCTGCTGCAATCCAGACCCGGCATGGGCCATGCCGCGCGGCTCTTGGGAATCGTTGCTCTTGGTCAGCAACGCGCCCGTCCTCGATCACAGGCAAGAACATAGGGAGAATTGTTCTTGCGAACAATGTCATTTCATCCTGCTTGTGGAGCTTTTGCTTTGCTTGATGCCGAATCTGGCTATGGGTATCGCCGGAAATCAACGGCGAGGCAAAGAAAAAGCCCGTCGCTCGCGCGACGGGCTTTTTGATATGCGGCCGGGGGCGGGCCGTAAGTCGCGAAGGACTTAGAAGATGTGGCGCATGCCCAGGCCGGCGCCGACCTGGCTGGTGCGGCCGGCGATTTCGCCGGTGACCGCGTCGCGGACCTTGTTGTAGTCCACGGTGCCGTACACCTGGGTACGCTTGGACAGCGAGTACTCGGCCACGGCCACCAGGGCGTAGCGCTTGCCCTTGTCGCCGTCCACGACCACGTTCTTGCTCTGGTCGTAGTAGGCGGCGCCGGTGATGGCCCAGCGCGGGGTGGCCTGCCAGGTCACGCCGGCGAAGTAGCCGTTGTCCTTGCGGTCGAGCTGGGCGGTGGTGGTGCCGCCCATGATCATGTTGACCCAGCCGGTCTGGTCGCGGCCGTTGAAGTAGCCGGCGAAGATCTTGGCGCTTTCGAACTGGTACGAGGCGCTCAGGTTCCAGACGCGCTGGCGCAGATCGGAGTCGGCGCCCTCGTAGGTGTTCTGGTAGGCGGCGCCCAGGCCCAACTGGCCGACGGTGTAGCGCAGGCTGACACCCATCTGCTGGCCGGCTTTGCGGTCCGACCACTTGTCGCCGTTGGACCATTGGGCCGCCACGGCCAGGTCACCCAGCGTGTTCGAGTAGCGGAAGGCGTTGCTGTTGCGCACGCGGCCCATGGCGGCGGGCAGCCACGAGTTTTCCGCGTAGTTACCGACCGTCAGCGGGTCGAAGTAATCGGCCATCAGGTCCTGGATCACCGTGTTCTGCAGACCCAGGGTCAGCGCGCCGATCTTGCCGCCATCCAGGCCGACGTAGGCCAGGCGGTTGAAGGTCTTGCTGGTGTCGGAGGCGATGCCGTTCTGCACGTTGAAGCCTTGCTCCAGGCGGAAGAAGGCGCGGTTGCCGTCGCCCAGGTCTTCCGAGCCGCGCAGGCCCCAGCGGCTGTTCGAGATGGCGCCGTTGGCCATGGCGATGCGGCTGCCGTCCTGGCCGGTCGCGCCGTCGCTGGTGTTGACGTAGCGGATGCTGACGTCGGCGATACCGTAGAGGGTGACGCTGGTTTCCGCCGAGGCGGCGCCGGCGGCCAGGCCGAGACCGGCTGCGGCGAGCGAGAGGGTGATGCGTTTCACGAAGGCTTCTCCTAATGTTTCTGTTCTTGGCATAAACCGGGCTTTTGGCTCGGCTGGATGCGCCTGGCGGTTCGCCTGGAGCGGGGCCGCTGCACCGACGCCAGGGTTGGCGCGGGTCCGGAGCATTGGCCCTGATTGCGTCCATGCGCCATCTTGGTGCGCACTGGAACGCCACGGGGATTCTAAAAAAGTTACGGCTTGTGTAGTGCGTTTATCTTTTTCGCGTTTTCCCTGGGTTTACAGAACGGCAAAAAAAGCGATTGTTGAAACAATCAGGCGATTGTTCCAAAAAAAAACCCCGTTGCGAGAACGGGGTTTCGGGGGGCGCTACGCGATCACAGCGTCATGTGCAGCGGCAGCCACGTGGCGATGCCGGGCACCACGTACAACAGCAGCACGGCCAGGATCATCAGGAAGAACATCGGCAGCGAGGCGCGCGCGATGTAGGGCAGTTCCCGTCCGCTCATGCCCGACAGCACGAACAGATTGAAGCCCACCGGCGGCGTGATCTGTGCCATTTCCACAACGAAAACGATGAAGATGCCGAACCAGATCAGGTCGATGCCGGCGGCCTGCACGGTCGGCAGCAGCACGCCCATGGTCAGCACCACGATGGAGATGCCGTCCAGGAAGCAGCCCAGGATGATGAAGAACACCATCAGCGCCATGATCAGCCAGAACTGCGACAGGCCCAGGCCGCCGATCCATTCGGCCAGCGCCCGCGGCAGGCCGATGTAGCCCATCGCCAGCGTCAGGAACTGCGCGCCCGCCAGGATCAGGGCGATCATGCAGTACAGCCGGGTGGCGCCCAGCAGCGATTGCATGAAGGTGGCACGGTTCAGCGAGCCCTGCAGGCCGGACAGGATCAGCGCGCCGACCACGCCGACCGCCGCGGCTTCGGTGGCCGTGGCGATGCCGGTGTAGATCGAGCCCAGCACCGCGCCGATCAGCAGCATCACCGGGATCAGGTGGCGCGAACGCGACAGCTTCTCCTTGAAGGTCAGGCCGGGATCGGCCGCCGGCACTTCATCGGGGTTGCGGATCGCCCACCAGGCGATGTAGCCCATGAACAGCAGCGCCAGCAGGATGCCCGGCACGATGCCCGCGATGAACAGCTTGGCGATCGACACGTCCGCCGCCACGCCATAGACGATCATGATGATCGACGGCGGGATCAGCAGCCCCAGCGTGCCGGCGCCCGACAGCGTGCCCAGGATCTTGGCCTCGGGGTAGCCGCGGCGCGTCAGTTCGGGGATGGTCATCTTGCCGACGGTGGCGCAGGTGGCCGCCGACGAGCCCGACACCGCCGCGAAGATGGCGCAGCCGATGACGTTGGTGTGCAGCAGCCGGCCGGGCAGCCGGTTGAGCCACGGCGCCAGGCCCTTGAACAGGTCCTCCGACAGGCGGGTGCGGAACAGGATCTCGCCCATCCACAGGAACAGGGGCAGGGCGGTCAGCGTCCAGCTCGACGAGGCGCCCCAGATGGTGACGGCCATGGCGTCGCCGGCCGGCCGGCTGGAGAAGATCTCCATGCCGATCCAGGCGGTGCCCGCCAGCGTCAGGCCGACCCAGACGCCGCATCCCAGGAACGCGAAGATCGAGACGACCAGCAGGGTAATGACGAGAAGTTCATTCATGGGTTTGCTGCGAGGTGGCGGCGGCCAGGCCGCGAGAACGGCGAACCAGCTCATCGAGCAGGGCGACCAGGAACAGGACCGTGCCCACGGCCATGCTGAGCTGCGGAATCCACAGCGGCGTGGCGTCGTTGGACGTGGACATGTCGTTGAACTGCCAGGAGTCGTAGGCCAGCTTGACGCTGAAGAAGGCGAAGGCGGCGGCCATCAGGCAGCCGATCCCGAGCGCGAAGATATCCAGGCGGCGGCTGGCGGCCGGCGACAGCGCGTTCAAGACCAGCGTCACGCGGATGTGCTCGCCATGCTTGAAGGTGCTGGCCAGCGCCAGGAAACCGGCCGCGGCCATGAAATACCCGGCATAGGCGTCGGTGCCGGGAATGTTCAGGCCGAGCTGGCGCGCGACGATCGCGGCCAGCACCGCCACCAATACACCGATTGTGCACAGGCCGGCCAGCAGGCCGGCCGCGCCGTAAAGTCCATCCAGAAAGCGGCGCATGGCGATATCACTGCTTCCGGTAGGCGTCGATCATGGCCTGGCCGTCGGCGCCGGCCTTCTTGAGCCAGTCATCCAGCATGCGCTTGCCGATCACCGACAGGCCTTCCTTGAGCTCGACCGTGGGCTTGATCGTCTCCATGCCGTTCTTGGCCAGCTCTTCCTGGTACCACTTGTTCTTTTCCTGCGACAGCTTCCAGCCGCGTTCCTCGGCCTGCGCGCCGGCCTTCTTCAGCGCTTCCTGGGTCGCCGGGTCGAGCGCGTCGAACGCCTTCTTGTTGACGATCACGGCGTTCTTGGGCAGCCAGGCCTGGGTGTCGTAGAACTTCTTGATGTACTCGTAGGTCTTGGTGTCGTAGCCGGTGGAGGCCGACGACATGTACGAGTCGATCACGCCGGTGGCCAGGGCCTGCGACAGTTCGGCCTGCTGCACCGTCACCGGCTGGGCGCCGACCAGTTCGGCGATCTTGGCGGTCACCGGGCTGTAGGCGCGCCACTTCAGGCCCTTCATGTCGCTGATCTGCTTGATGTCCTTGTTGGCGAAGATGCCCTGGGGCGGCCAGGCCACCGCGTACAGCAGCGTCATGCCCTGCGAATTCAGCTTCTTTTCCAGGAACGGCTTCTGCGCCTGGTACAGCTTGAACGAGGCGTCGTAGCCGGTGGCCAGGAAGGGCAGGCCGTCCAGTTCGTAGATCGGGTCTTCGTTGGCGAAGTTGGTCAGCAGGATCTCGCCGATCTGGGCCTGGTTGCCTTGCACCGCGCGCTTGATCTCGGGCGCCTTGTACAGCGAGGCGTTGTTGTGCAGCGTGATCTTGAGCTTGCCTTCCGACAGCGTGTCGACATCCTTGATGAAGGTCGTCAGGTTTTCGACGTGGAAGTTGCTGGCGGGGTAGGCGCTGGGCAGGTCCCACTTGGTCTGGGCCTGGGCACCGGCGCTGAATGCCACGATAAGGCTGCCGGTCAACAGCGAGAGCTTCTTGAACATGATGGTCCTTCTTTGCGAATGGGGAGTGCGGGGCGGGGCCCGGTGGGCATTGCGAAAAAAGAGCGCGGCGCGGCATGACGCCTAGCTGAAAAGCCGTGCCATTCTATGTTGCCAATTGGTCACAAAGTGCCTGTAAATGCGCGTTTACGGGTAATTCCTAGGCTGGCGCGCGCCGGATACTTGAAGATTGAACGAGTGTGCCCACGGGCCGGACGATATCTTGCGGCAAGGCTTTTTTCTTCTAAGATCTCGTCATCACAGTCGTGTCGCAGAGGGTCGTGTGAATTTCGTTTTTCGTCGTGACGAGTTGCTGGTCGAGGAAGCCACCAGCGTATTGCCGGACCTGGACGCCTGTGTGCGCGCCGGGCTTGGGGCCGATGCCCTGCAGCCGGTCTGGGCCGCGCCGGAATCGCCGGCCCGCGCCGCGCATGTCGAGCCGGGCATCGAGGCGCCGCACGGCTACGCCTTCAAGAAGCTGCGGTCCCTGTTCGGCGTGCTCGACGAAGAGCGCATGGCGCTGGCCGGCCGCGCCTATCAGATCGCCGAATGGGCCCGCACCCACCGCTTCTGCGGCGCCTGCGGCACCGCCACCACCCGCGTCAGCGGCGAGTTCTGCCAGCGCTGCCCGGCCTGCGGCTTCTCGGCCTATCCGCGCATCTCGCCGGCCATGATGGTGCTGATCCGCAAGGGCGACAGCATCCTGCTGGCGCGCCACACCGCCAACGCCACCGGGCGCTACACGGCGCTGGCCGGTTTCGTCGAGCCGGGCGAAAGCATCGAGCAGACGGTGCATCGCGAGGTGCTGGAAGAGGTTGGCCTGAAGGTCGGCAACCTGAAGTACTTCGGCAGCCAGTCGTGGCCGTTCCCGCATTCGCTGATGGTGGCCTACACGGCCGAGTACGTGTCCGGCGACATCCGCGTGCAGGAAGACGAGATCGCCCATGCGCAATGGTTCGGCCCGGGCGACCCGATGCCCGAGATCGCGGCGCGCATCTCCATCGCCGGTTCGCTGATCCGCGCGCACCTGCCGGCGGGCTGGGACGCGCCGTAGCGTCCAGGCTTGGGGCAGGCGTCTGTCTGGACGTCTGCCGCGAACGCCCTGGCGCGCCCGGGGCGAGGCCTGCGAACCTGGCCGACGGGACTAGGGTATTCCCTCGAAACGAGGGTTTTTTTGTGTCCCTGATTTATTTTTTATTGATGAAATATAGATAAATTATTAGTATTTCGCGCAGATAAACTTGTTGCGCAGCCGTTATGACCTCCACGCTGATCGCCTCGTCGGCCCACCTGGCCGGAGGCAGCGCGCCCGATCTGTCCGAAGTCGAATTCGGCCTGATGATCGCCAGCCACGCCTTTGACCGCTGGACCGTGCGCTGCATGGCCGCGGCGGGCCTGCCCGACCTGACGCCCACCGACGTCATGGTGTTCCACCACGTGTTTCACCGCCAGCGTCCCAAGAAGCTGGCCGACATCTGCTTCACGCTCAATGTCGAAGACACGCACATCGTCAATTACGCGCTGAAAAAGCTCGATCGCCTGGGCGTGGTCAAGGGCGAGCGCGCCAGCAAGGAAGTGTTCTACAGCGTCACGCCCGAGGGCGCGGCCATCATCAAGCGCTACGGCGAAATCCGCGAGCAATGCCTGACCGCCGGCCTCGATGCGCCGGGCGGGGGCGGCCTGGAATTCAGCCGCCAGCTGGCGCACACGCTGCGCGCCCTGTCCGGCCTGTACGACCAGGCCGCGCGCGCCGCGACCTCCCTGTAACCGATACGCGGGGCCACGCCCCGTACCACAACCCGCACGCCGCGGCCGGCAGCGCCGTGGCGGCTTCTTGTACCCGAGGATGAATATGAAGTGGCAATTCTGGATTGATCGTGGGGGCACCTTCACCGACATCGTGGCGCGCCGCCCCGACGGCACCACCACCACCGCGAAGATGCTGTCGGAGAACCCCGAGCAGTACCGCGACGCGGCGGTGGCGGGCATCCGCAAGCTGCTGGGCATCGCGCCCGGCCAGCCGGTGCCGGCCGAGCAGGTCGAATGCGTCAAGATGGGCACCACCGTCGCCACCAACGCGCTGCTCGAGCGCAAGGGCGAACGCACGCTGCTGGTGACCACCCGCGGCTTTCGCGACGGCCTGCGCATCGCCTACCAGAACCGTCCGCGCCTGTTCGACCGCAACGTGCTGCTGCCGGAAATGCTCTACGAGGCCGTGGTCGAGGCCGACGAGCGCGTCGCCGCCGACGGCGAAGTGATCCGCGACCTGGACGAAGCGGCGCTGCGCCGCGACATGCAGGCGGCCTACGACAGCGGCATCCGCACGGTCGCCATCGTCTTCATGCACGCCTGGCACGCCACCGCTCACGAACAGCGCGCCGCCCGCATCGCGCGCGAGATCGGCTTCACCCAGGTGTCGGCCTCGCACGAGGTCAGCCCGCTGATCAAGTACGTCTCGCGCGGCGACACCACGGTGGTCGACGCCTACCTGTCGCCCATCCTCAAGCGCTACGTCGACCAGGTGGCCAGCGAGCTGCCCGGCATCCGCCTGATGTTCATGCAATCGAGCGGCGGCCTGACCGACGCGCACCGCTTCCGCGGCAAGGACGCCATCCTGTCCGGCCCGGCCGGCGGCATCGTCGGCATGGTGCGCACCAGCGAGCAGGCCGGCTTCGACAAGGTCATCGGCTTCGACATGGGCGGCACCTCCACCGACGTGTCGCACTACGCCGGCGAATTCGAACGCGAATTCGAGACCCTGGTGGCCGGCGTGCGCATGCGCGCGCCGATGATGAGCATCCACACGGTCGCGGCCGGCGGCGGCTCGATCCTGCATTTCGACGGCGCGCGCCTGCGCGTCGGCCCGGATTCGGCCGGCGCCAACCCCGGCCCCGCCTGCTACCGCCGCGGCGGCCCGCTGGCCGTGACCGACTGCAACGTGCTGCTCGGCAAGATCCAGCCCGATTTCTTCCCCAAGGTGTTCGGCCCCGACGCCGACGAAGCGCTGGACCGCGACGCCGTCGTGCAGCGCTTCGAAGCCATGGCCGATGAGGTCCGCGCCGCCACCGGCCGCGACATGACGCCGGAACAGCTGGCCGAGGGCTTCCTCGAAATCGCCGTCGGCAACATGGCCGAAGCGATCAAGCGCATCTCGGTGCAGCGCGGCCACGACGTCACCGAGTACGCGCTGACCGTGTTCGGCGGCGCCGGCGGCCAGCACGCCTGCCTGGTGGCCGACGCGCTCGGCATGACCACCGTGTTCGCGCACCCGCTGGGCGGCGTGCTGTCGGCCTACGGCATGGGCCTGGCGGACCAGACCGACATGCGCCAGAAGACCGTCGAGAAGGTGCTCGACGCCGCGCTGATGGCCGAGCTGCAAGGCGAGCTGGACGCGCTGGCCGAGCAGGCCGTGGGCGAACTGCGCCGCCAGCACGTGGCCGACAACGACATCCAGGTGCAGCGCCGCCTGCACCTGAAGTACCGCGGCACCGACACCGCGCTGGACGTGGCCTATGGCACGCTGGAACAGGCGCGCGCGGATTTTGAGGCAGCCTACCGCCAGCGCTATTCGTTCCTCATGCCCAACCGCGAACTGGTGGTGGAGACCATCTCGGTGGAAGCCACCGGCGGCGGCGAGCGCGTCACCGAGACGCCCGCCTCGCGCAGCCGCGACGGCGCGCTGGCGCCGCGCCGCGCGGTGCGCATGTACAGCGGCGGCGCCTGGCGCGACACCCCGTTGTACGTGCGTGAAGACATGGCCGGCGGCGACGTGGTGGCGGGTCCCGCCATCATCTCCGAGCCGAACCAGACCACCGTGGTCGAACCCGGCTGGCAGGCCGAGCTGACGCAGCAGGACCACTTCGTGATCCGCCGCGTCGAGGCCCGTCCGCAGCGCCGCGCCGTCGGCACCCAGGCCGACCCGGTGATGCTGGAGGTGTTCAACAACCTGTTCATGTCGATCGCCGAGCAGATGGGCTACCGCCTGCAGAACACGGCATACTCGGTCAACATCAAGGAACGCCTGGACTTCTCCTGCGCCATCTTCGATGCCAAGGCCCGCCTGATCGCCAACGCGCCGCACATGCCGGTGCACCTGGGCTCCATGGGCGAGTCGGTGCGCACCGTCATGAACGCCAATGCCGGCCGCATGCAGCCGGGCGACGCCTACGTGGTCAACGACCCGTACCACGGCGGCACCCACCTGCCGGACGTCACGGTGATCACGCCGGTGTTCGACCGCAAGGGCGGCGAGATCCTGTTCTACGTCGGCTCGCGCGGCCACCACGCCGACATCGGCGGCACCACGCCGGGCTCGATGCCGCCGGATTCGAAGACGGTCGAAGACGAAGGCGTGCTGTTCACCAACTTCCAGCTGGTCAAGGGCGGCGAGTTCCGCGAACAGGCCGCGCGCGACATCCTCGGTTCGGGCCGCTGGCCGGCGCGCAATCCGGACCAGAACATCGCCGACATGCACGCGCAGATCGCCGCCAACGAAAAGGGCGTGCAGGAACTGCTGCGCATGTGCGATCACTTCGGGCTGGACGTGGTGCGGGCCTACATGGGCCACGTGCAGGACAACGCCGAAGAGGCGGTGCGCCGCGTGATCTCGGTGCTCAAGGACGGCAGCTACGAGTATCCGCTGGACAACGGCGCGGTCATCCGCGTCGCGGTGCGGGTCGACAACCAGGCGCGCAGCGCCGTGGTCGACTTCACCGGCACGTCGGACCAGCTGGACAACAACTTCAACGCCCCGGGCGCCATCGCCGTGGCCGCGGTGCTGTACGTGTTCCGCACCCTGGTCAACGACGACATCCCGCTGAACGACGGCTGCCTCGTGCCGCTGTCCATCATCCTGCCGGAAGGCTCGATGCTGCGTCCGAACCCGCCGGCCTCGGTGGTGGCGGGCAACGTCGAGACGTCCATGTGCATCGTCAACGCGCTGTACGGCGCGCTCGGCGTGCTGGCCGCCAGCCAGGGCACCATGAACAACTTCACCTTCGGCAACGCGCGCCACCAGTATTACGAGACCATCTCCGGCGGCACCGGCGCGGGGCCCGTGCGCATCGACGCCGCCGGTCCGGCCGATGAAGGCTTCCCCGGCACCTCGGTGGTGCAGGCGCACATGACCAACTCGCGTCTCACCGACCCCGAAGTGCTGGAGTTCCGCTTCCCGGTGCGGCTCGAATCGTACGAGATCCGCCACGGTTCGGGCGGCGCGGGGCGCTATGCCGGCGGCAACGGCGGCGTGCGTCGCATCCGCTTCCTGGAAGACATGACCGCCGCGATCCTGTCCAACAACCGCCTGCACGCGCCGTTCGGCCTGGCCGGCGGCGAACCGGGCGCGATGGGCCGCAACTACGTCGAACGCATCGACGGCTCGGTCCAGGAACTCGGTCCGCAGGACAGCGCCCAGCTGCATCCGGGCGACGTGTTCGTGGTCGAAACGCCGGGAGGCGGGGGCTACGGCGCCCATTGAGTCGGCGGCATGAGGGCGGGGCGATCCGGGATGGTCATCACGGGTCGCCCCGTTTGCGTTGGGGCCATGGGATTGGGTTCTCAGGCGAAAAGCCAATGTCGAATTGCCGCGATCGCCACGAGGATGAGAACGATCACGATCGCCACGATTTGAACCAGGTCAATCATGAAGGCGACCGTTCCCGGATCGTGCCACTGTATCGAACGCAAGTAGTTGAGTATTCTGCCGCGCATGAGACTCTCAAAAAATTGAGTCTCATTCTATGCAGCGCCGCCCCATTTCCAGTTGGCGATTGATCCGAGATTGTCGGTGGCGCGTATGGTTCGAGTCCTGATCGATGTGCGGGTGTGTCGATCAATGTGAACGCCGGGCCGTCCGCACGGGACGATTCGCGCCCCGTCACTCCGGATCGTTCATCACATCCAGCACGATCTCCGCCTTGGCCTTGCGGTCATAGACCCGCAACGTCACCTCGCCATCGCCGATCTCGAAGATCGCGGTGGCGAGCGTGTTTTCGCCATCCGGGTCCGCGGCATCGGTGCGCAGGATCGGCAAATCGCCTTCGGTATCGTGCAGCGCCGCCAGCAGGTCGGCGCCCGTGGTGGCGGGGGACCAGGTGTCGACGATGCCCTCGATGCGGCGCTGGCGGTCGCGCGACGAGTCGGTGATGATCTGCGATTGCCCCCGGCTGGCCTGGTGCACCATATGGTTGGCGTGGCCATACCGGGTGCCGATTTCCTGCGCCGAGGCGGTGCCCGGTGTCGCTTCGACACTGAAAATGCGCGCGTCGGCCGCCGATCCCAGCGTATGGTGAAAGCCCCCCGCGCGCGGGGTGTCGCGCAGCAGCGCCACCGCCTCGTCCAGCGTGGCGCAGTCGAGCACCGCGCGGGCCAGCAGCATGCGCGGCACGCCGGCAGGGCGTTGCCGGGTGCGCAGGTTGTTGATGGTCTGCACCAGGCCGGCGCGGTTGGCGCCGAAGGTATGGCCCGGCAGCGAACCCGGATAGTAGAAACTCAGGTAGCCCGGCGCGTCCTCCAGCGCCACGTCGACCAGGTGGCAGCGGCCGTAAAGGTAGGGGTCGCCGTCCTCGTTGTGGCCGATCCAGCGGGTGCCGTCGGCGGCTTTCAGCGCCACCGAGGTGCAGCCGTCGCCGCTGCCGCTGCTGTGCAGGAGGTCGCCGCGGCAATTCCACAACAGCACGTCGGCCAGCGGCATGTCCAGCCCCTCGGCCAGCCCCTCCAGTTCGTCCCACAGGGCGGGCAGGGCGGTCCGGGCCTGTTCGCCCAGCTCGTCCAGGTACGGGTGGCCGCGCCAGGGGCGCAGCGCCTTCCAGGTGGCGCTCTGGTCCAGGTAGGTCGCCATCAGCGGGCGGGCCAGCTTGCCCAGCGCCGCGCCGACCTGGCGCCGGTTGCCGGCGATGCGTACATACTTGTAGGGCATGGGGATTCTCCGGGGTGTCATGCGGATTGTAATTTTTCTAAGCTCTCTGCGGTGGGGACGGATGCGTTAACATGCCCCGTAAGTTGCTCCGGCGATCCCGGCGTGGCCCGCGCATCATGTTCCAACTAAAACCCGGGTGCTATCGGCCCCCAAGAGGAGAGTTTCATGATTAAACGTAAAGTCGCCGCCGCCTTGGTCGGCCTGTCCGTGGCCATGTTTGGCGCCGCCTCCGGCGCCTACGCCCAAGGCAAGGAATTGGTGGTGGCCACCGATACCGCTTTCGTGCCGTTCGAGTTCAAGCAAGGCAACACCTACACCGGCTTCGACGTCGACCTGTGGGCCGCCATCGCCAAGGAATTGAACGTCAAGTACAAGCTGCAGCCGATGGACTTCAACGGCATCATCCCTGGCCTGCAGACCAAGAACATCGACGTCGCGCTGGCCGGCATCACCATCCGTGACGACCGCAAGAAGGTGATCGACTTCTCCGATCCCTACTACGAAAGCGGCCTGGCCATCCTGGTCGGCGACAAGAACACCGACATCAAGGACGCCAAGTCGCTGGCTGGCAAGACCGTCGCGGTCAAGACCGGCACCGCCACCGTGGACTTCCTGAAGGCCCAGGTGCCGGACGCCAAGCTCAAGCTGTTCCCCAACATCGACAACGCCTACCTGGAACTGGCCACCGGCCGGGTCGACGCCGCCGTGCACGACACGCCCAACGTCCAGTACTACGCCAACACGGCTGGCAAGGGCCGCGTCAAGGTGGTCGGCTCGGTCAAGAGCGGCGACTTCTACGGCATCGCCTTCCCCAAGGGCAGCGAACTGGTGCCGCAGGTCAACAAGGCGCTGGCCACGCTCAAGTCCAACGGCCAGTACGACGCCATCTACGAGAAGTGGTTCGGCAAGAAGCCCTGAGCTTCCCTGTCGGATTGATGTTGCATTTCGGGGCCGCCCGGCAGTCTGGGGCCCCGGCGCTTCGCTCCGGCGACGCCGGGCCCGGGACGGGGCGGCCCCGAGTCGCTTGCGCCGCCGGGCGTTCCCGCCGTGATGCGGCGCGCTGGCGCGCCATTGAGGGGTAATCGTGGATTTTGACTGGAATGTAGTGATGGATGCGCTGCCCAACCTGTGGGTGGGCACGCAGATGACCATCAAGATCACTTTCTGGGGCCTGTTCGGCGGGTTCCTGCTGGGCGCGCTCTCCGGCGTGACCCGGGCCTACGGGCACCCGATCCTGTCGGGCATCGCCCAGGTGTACGTCGCGGTGATCCGTGGCACGCCGATCGTGGTGCAGGTGATGTTCATTTATTTCGCCTTGCCGCTGCTGGCGAACATCCGGGTGGACGCCGAGTGGGCGGCCATCGTCACGCTCATCATCAACTCGGGCGCCTATATCTCCGAGATCGTGCGCGGCTCGCTGCTATCGGTGCACAAGGGCCTGAAGGAAGCCGGGCAGGCGATGGGCCTGCCGTTCCACAAGATCCTGTTCCACATCATCGGGCCGGTGGCGTTCCGCCGCATGATTCCGCCGCTGGGCAACCAGTGCATCATCAGCCTGAAGGATTCGTCGCTGTTCATCGTGATCGGCGTCGCGGAACTGACCCGCCAGGGCCAGGAAATCATGGCCAGCAACTTCCGCGCGGTCGAGATCTGGTCGGCGATCGCCATCGTCTACCTGATCCTGACGGGCACGATGGCGCTGATCCTGCACCTGGTGGAAAAAAGGATGCGCATACTATGAGCATGGTTGAATTTCATGACGTCACCAAGACGTTCGGCGAGTCCACCGTCCTGAACGGCATCTCGCTCAATATCGATGCGGGCGAAGTGGTCGTGGTGGTGGGGCCGTCCGGTTCCGGCAAGTCCACCTTCCTGCGCTGCATCAACGTGCTTGAGACGATCAATGGCGGCGACCTGCTCGTTGACGGCCTGAGCGTGCATGGCGGCGCGGCGCAGGTGCGCGAGATCCGCCGCGAGGCCGGCATGGTGTTCCAGCAGTTCAATCTGTTCCCGCAGATGACCGCGCTGCAGAACGTCATGTTCGGGCCGGTGCACACGCGCGGCCAGAGCCGCGACGAGGCGCGCGAACTGGCCGAGCAGTTGCTGCGCAAGGTCGGGCTGGGCGAGCGCATGAACCACTACCCGTCCGAGCTGTCGGGCGGCCAGCAGCAGCGCGTGGCGATCGCCCGCGCGCTGGCGATCAAGCCCAAGCTGATGCTGTTCGACGAGCCGACCTCGGCGCTCGACCCGGAACTGCGCCACGAAGTGCTGAAGGTGATGCGCGACCTGGCCGAGGAGGGCATGACCATGGTGGTGGTCACGCACGAAATGGAGTTCGCGCGCAAGGTCGGCAGCCGCCTGATCTTCATCGACGCAGGCAAGATCGCCCATGACGGTCCGCCGGCCGAACTGCTGGACAATCCGCCCAGCCAGCGCCTGAAGGACTTCCTGCAGCACGTGGCCTGAGCGCGGATCGCCCCAGAACCGCGCCCCAAGCGGGATGTCACGGATCCGGCTCCGCCGGTCCGTAGACATGCCCCCTTGAGGGGGAAGCGCGCAGCGCTTCGGGGGGGGGCTTCTCCCTTCAGCCCTTCACGCGCACGATCTTCTGCACCTGCGGCACGTGGCGGATGGCGCGGATCACCTGCGCCAGGTGCTTGCGGCTATCGACCTGGATGGTCAGGTGCAGCGACACGGTCGAGACCGCGTCATCGTGCATCGTCACATGCATGATGTTGGCGTCGGCCGCCGTGACTTCGGCGGCCAGCCGGCCCAGCACGCCACGCTCGTTGCGGGTGACGATGTCCAGGCGCGTGGCCAGGTGCTTGGCGGTGTGGGCGTCCCAGGCGACGTTGATCCAGCGTTCCGGTTCGCGCAGGCGCTGGCGCATGGCCACCGGGCAGTCGGCGGTGTGCACCACCAGGCCGTGGCCCATGCGCATGCCGGCGATGATCGGGTCGCCGGGCAGCGGGCCGCAGCACGGCGCCAGCTGCACCGCCTGGCCTTCGTTGCCCTGGATCAGGATCGGGGCGCTGCGGGCCGAGGTCAGCTCGTCCACCGCCGCGGCGGTGGTGGCCACCAGCTGGTGCTCGGGCGCGAAGCGGCGCGCCACCACGGCGGCCAGGCGCTTGCCCAGGCCGATGTCGGCCAGGATTTCCTCGCGCGAGCTGGCGCCGGTGCTGCGCGCCAGCTTCTGCCAGGCCGGATCGTCGGTGGCCGGCAGCGGCATATGCAGCTCTTGCAGGGCCTGGCCCAGCAGGCGCTCGCCGAAGGCCACCGATTCCTCGTACTTGACGGTGCGCAGGTAGTGGCGGATCTCGGAGCGGGCGCGGCCGGTGCGCACGTAGTTGAGCCATTGCGCGTTCGGGCGCGAGGCGGGCGAGGTGACGATTTCCACCGTGTCGCCGCTGTTCAGTTCCGTGCGCAGCGGCACGAACTCGCCGTTGACTTTGGCCGCCACCGCCTGGTTGCCGATGTCGGTATGGATGGCGTAGGCGAAGTCCACCGGCGTCGCGCCGCGCGGCAGCGAGATGATCTTGCCGCGCGGGGTGAAGACGTAGACGGCGTCCGGGAACAGATCGACCTTGACGTGTTCGAGGAACTCGCCCGAATCGCCGGTCTGGCTCTGGATGTCCAGCAGCGATTGCAGCCACTGGTGGGTGCGTTTCTGCAGGTCGTTGAGCGTCAGGTCGGCGCCCTTGTACAGCCAGTGCGAGGCCACGCCTTCCTCGGCCACGTGATGCATGTCGCGGGTGCGGAACTGGAATTCCACCGGCGTGCCGTAGGGACCCACCAGCGTCGTGTGCAGCGACTGGTAGCCGTTGACCTTGGGGATCGCGATGTAGTCCTTGAACTTGCCGGGCACCGGCCGGTACAGCTGGTGCAGCGTGCCCAGCGCCAGGTAGCACTCGGGCAGCGTGTGGACGATGACGCGAAAGCCATAGATATCGAGCACGTCGGAGAACGACTTCTTCTGGTCGACCATCTTGCGGTAGATGCCGAACAGCGTCTTCTCGCGGCCGGTGACCTCGGCCTCGATGCCGGCGGCCGGCAGGGCGGCGCGCACCGAATCGGCGATCTTGCCGATCACCTCGCGGCGGTTGCCGCGCGCGGCCAGCACGGCCTTGTACAGCACCTGATAGCGGTTCGGGTACATGGCCGCGAAGCACAGGTCCTGCAGTTCGCGGAACAGCAGGTTCAGGCCCAGCCGATGGGCGATGGGTGCGTAGATGTCCAGCGTTTCGCGGGCGATGCGGCGGCGCTTCTCGGGGTTGACCGCGTCCAGCGTGCGCATGTTGTGCAGGCGGTCGGCCAGCTTGATGAGGATGACGCGCACGTCGCGCGCCATCGCCAGCAGCATCTTGCGGAAACTCTCGGCCTGTTGCTCGGCCTTGGTGGCGAAGTCCAGGCGGTCCAGCTTGGACAGGCCATCGACCAGCTCGGCGACTTCAGGGCCGAATTTCTCGGCCAGCTCGTGCTTGGCGATGCCCTGGTCTTCCATCACGTCGTGCAGCAGGGCGGCGGACAACGCGTTCGCGTCGAGCTTCCAGCCCGCGCAGATTTCCGTGACGGCGATGGGGTGCGAGATGTAGGGCGAACCGCTGGCGCGGAACTGGCCCAGGTGCGCCTGATCGGCGAAGCGGTAGGCTTCGCGGACGCGTTCTACATCTTTCTTGTCGAGATAGCTGCCGATGATTTCGGTCAGCGGTGCCAGCGAGGCGACCGGCGAGGCGGTCGCATCCGCCGCTTCTTGCGCGGCGACGGAGGCTGGCGTGGGGGAATTCTTGTCTTTCTTGCCGGTGCGGCGCCCGAGACGGGAGCCGGCACGGAGCGCGGCAAGCAGACCAGATGAAGCGTACTTCAGCCCGGGAAAAGCCATGCTTGCCGCCCCCCGGAGAAGATCAGGTGGGAACTTTACGCAGCATTTCCGCGCCGGTGAGGCCGCCCGCGATTTCGCGCAGGGCCGTGACGGTGGGCTTGTCTTTGCTGTCCAGGCGCGGGGCATGGCCTTGCGCCAGCTCGCGGGCGCGGTAGGTGGCGGCCAGCGTGAGCTTGAAACGGTTGGGGATCTGATTCAGACAGTCTTCGACGGTAATGCGAGCCATTAGGACACCTGGTGCTGATGGTGGATAGGGAGAATGCGGATTCGTTTCAGTGGGCTGCCGGGATGCCGAGTTGCGCGAACAATTCGGCGTGGCGGGCGGCCTGAGACGAAAAACGCAGCCGAGCGGCGCTGACGATTTGAGTCAGTTCCGACAAGGCTACGCTAAATTCTTGATTAATAATAACATATTCGCATTCAGGCGCGTGCGCGATTTCGCCGCCCGCGGCCATCAGCCGGCGCGCGATCACTTGCGGCGCATCCTGGCCGCGCGCCTTGAGCCGGCTTTCGAGTTCCTCGATGGACGGCGGCAGCACGAAGATGCCGATCGCGCCGGGAAAACGCTGGCGCACCTGGCGCGCGCCCTGCCAGTCGATCTCCAGCAGCACGTCGCGGCCTTCGCGGGTGGCTTCGTCGATGCGGTCGCGCGGCGTGCCGTAGAAATTGCCATGCACCTCGGCCCATTCCAGCAGCCGCTGCTCGTCGCGCAGCTGCTTGAATTCGTCGATGCCGATGAAGCGGTATTCGCGGCCGTCTTCCTCGCCGGGGCGGGGCGCACGGGTGGTGCAGGAGACGGACAGGAGAATGGACGGGTCTTGCTGCAGCAAGGCCTTGACCAGGCTGGATTTGCCGGCGCCGCTGGGGGCGACGACCATGAAAACATTGCCGGAAGTGGCGTGCATGAATGTGACGAGCGTGTGATGCCGAGACCCGAAGGATAGCAAATCGCGCGGCGCGGCAGGGGGAAAACCCGCCGCGCCGCGCCGTCAGCGGGCTGCCGCCTGCGTCAGCTTGCCGCCCGGCGCGGGCGAATCGCTGCCGAGCAGGTGGCCGTTGACCTCGATGCCGTACAGCGAATCGTCGGAGTCGTGGTACTTGGCGCGGGTCTTGGCGACCGATTCGGTGTAGCGCGGATCCTGCGGCCGTTCATACGCGTTCATGAAATACGCCACGTCCCAGGCCTCCTGGTCGCTCAGCATCCCCGCCTGGCCCAGCGGCATGTTGGCCTTGATGAAGCCGGCGGCGTTGCCGATCTGGTGCATGCCGGCGCCCCAGTTGAAGGAATCCGGCCCCCACAGCGCCGGGAACACCCAGTGCTCGCCGTTCTTCTGTCCCTTGCCCTCGGCGCCGTGGCAGACGGCGCAGTACTGGGCGTAGACCTCGCTGCCGCGCACGTAGTCGGCCTTCTGCGCCGGCGCAGGCAGCTTCAGGTAGCCCTGGCCCTTGAGGGCCACGCCGGTGGGCGCCTTGCTGGCCAGCCAGAACATGTAGGTCTGCAGCGCGGTCAGCACCGGATCGTCGGCGGCCGGCGGCTTGCCGTTCATGCTGAAGCGGAAACAGCCCTGCAGGCGCTCGGCCAGCGTGTTGACGTGGCCGTTTTTGGCCCGGTAGGCCGGATACAGCACGTAGGCCGCCCACATCGGCGCGGAATCGGGCCGGCGGCCGGCGTCCAGGTGGCAGCTGGCGCAGTTCAGGTCGTTGCCGACGAACTTGCTGGCGTTCTGCGGCGTGTGCAGGAAGATCTGCTCGCCCTGGCGCACGATCTTGCCGAATTCGGTGTCGGGCAGCGACGCGGCGCTGGGCGGCGTGAATGCGGGGCGCGCGTCGGCGGCGGCGGCCGTCGCGGTCGACATCAGCGCGCCGGCGCCCACGGCGGCCAGCAGCAACAGGCGGGCGAAGCGGTGGCGGATCGGATTCATGGCTTGGCTCCCGCGGCGGTGTTGGCTTGCGCGGCAAGCAGGTCGGCGGCCTTGGGCAGGCCGGCGTAATAGGCGGACACGGCGTCGATCTCGGCGTCGGTCAGGCGGGTGGCGACGGCCGGCATCAGGCCCAGCGGGCCGGGCGGGCGCTGGCCCTGGCGCCAGGCACGCAACTGGCCGGCGATGTAGGCCGCGGGCTGGCCGGCCAGGCTGGGGAAGTTGGCGCCGACGCCGATGCCGCCGGGGCCGTGGCACTGGTTGCAGGCGGGGACGTTCTTGTCCCAGGCGCCGCGCGTGGCGAGCCAGGCGCCGGTGTCGTCCGGCTTGGCCAGTTGCCGCGCGGTGGCGGCCAGCCGGTCGATGTTCAGCGGCGCGGGCAGGGCGGCGTAGTACTGGGCCACGGCCTGGCGCTGGGCCGGATCCAGCGCCTTGGCGGTGGCCGCCATCACCGGGCTGACGCGCGAGCCGTTGGCCATCGCCTCGAGCTGCTCGGCCAGGTAGGCGGCGCCCAGGCCGGCCAGGTGCGGGAAGCCGGCGGCGGGGTTGCCTTCCCCCTGGGCGCCGTGACAGGTCATACAGGCGGGCGCGCCATTGGCGCCCTGGGTGCTGATCTGGCGGCCGTCGGGGGCGGCGAGCGCCGCGCCGGGCAGGGCGGCGAGTCCGCTGGCGCCAAGGGCCAGCACGCCTGCCCAGCGGCGGAGTTGGGGCTGTAACGCCATGGGTATCTCCGGGTTTATTGGAATTTTGGTAATAAGTTAATTTCCCAAAATTATATGGAAATTTGTGACAGCGCAAAGCATTGATCGCGCCTTGCGCGCCATCGGCGGCGGCGGACGGGGTTTGTCCGGACGCAACGGGCGGCAAGGAGCGTTGTTCGATGTCGCGTCCGCCGCCATCGTTTTCCGCCGCGCGGCGCGGTTGCCGGACGTCGATCGCCTGGCGCGCGGAGTGTGGCGCGGGGCCGTGCCGATGACCGCGGCCCTGGGGCGGGCGGCGCGCGCGAACGATGGAACGTTCGCTTGCAGCATCGCCAGAATGATTCGGGTAGCATTTCGCCGACAGATAACAAGGAGCATCCGATGCACACGAACGAGATCGAACCTCCCCGCGTTGCGCTGGTCACGGGCGCCGGCACCGGCATAGGCCGGGCGGTGGCGCTGGAATTCCTGGCGCAGGGCTATCGCGTGGTGCTGGCCGGCCGCCGGCGCGAGCCGCTCGAAGCCACGCGCACGGCGGCGGGCGAAGACGGGGTGCGGGCGCTGGTGGTGCCGACCGACGTGTCGGATGAACAGGCGGTGCGCGAGCTGTTCGACACCACCCAGCGTGAGTACGGCCGTCTCGACGTGCTGTTCAACAACGCCGGCCGCGGCGCGCCCGCCATGCCGATCGAGGAATTGCCGGTGGCGCTCTGGCGCGAGGTGGTCGATACCAACCTGACCGGCATGTTCCTGTGCGCGCAGGCCGCGATCCGGGTCATGAAGGCGCAGACGCCGCAAGGCGGCCGCATCATCAACAACGGTTCGATCTCGGCGCACGCGCCGCGCCCGTTCTCGATCGCCTACACCGCCACCAAGCACGCGGTCACCGGCCTGACCAAGTCGATCTCGCTGGACTGCCGGCCGTACCACATCGCCTGCGGCCAGATCGACATCGGCAACGCCGCCACCGATATGACCGAGCGCATGGCCGCCGGCATCCTGCAGGCCGACGGCAGCACCAAGGTCGAACCGCGCATGGACGTGGCCCACGTGGCCCAGGCCGTCGCCGCCATGGCCCGGCTGCCGCTGGACGCCAACGTGCAGTTCATGACCATCATGGCGACCAACATGCCGTTCGTCGGACGCGGCTGATCGGGGTTCTTCCGCTGGCAACAAAAAAGCGCCCACGGGCGCTTTTTTGTTGCCAGGGCGGCATGCCCGCCCGCAAGAACAGCCGACCCGCCGCCGGGCCGCCCCGAAGCAGGGCAGCCCCCTCGGGGGGCAGCGAGCGCGTAGCGCGTGGCGTGGAGGCCCTTTTCTTTCTTTTTATCGTTGCGCCAGCATCTGGCCCTTGGCCGTGTCGATGTAGCTGCGCGCGCCGAGATAGCGCTTGGACCAATAGGGATTCTTCATCTCGTCCACCCGCACCTTGGCGCCGCGGCGCGGGGCGTGCACGAACTTGTCCTGGCCGATGTAGATGCCCACGTGCGAGGTGATGCCGCGGCCGCGGGTGGCGAAGAACACCAGGTCGCCGGGCTTGAGCAGTTTCTTGTTGGACACCGTGTCGCCCTGGGTGCGCTGCTGGCGCGCGGTGCGCGGCAGTTCCAGGCCCGCGATCTCGCGGAAGACGTAGAGCACCAGGCCGCTGCAGTCGAAGCCTTCGGCGGCGTCGTCGCCGCCCCAGCTGTAGGGCGTGCCGATGGCGGACAGGCCGGCCTGCACCACGCGTTCGCGCAGGGTGGGCACGGTCGGTTCCTGTGCCAGGCTCAGGCCGGACAGGGTGGCGCGGGCTTGTTCGGAGGGGATGGACGCCTGGGCGGCGCCGGGTAACCAGGAGAACGTCAGGGCCAGCAGGGGGGCGGAGAGGAAAGCGGGAAGGCGGAACAGGGCGGATCGTGCTTTTCGCGTAGGCGGCGTCATTACGTCACTTCAAGAATCGGAGTGGGCGGCATGGCTTTGTCGGGTCGGACAAGCCGGCGGAAAGGGGTGCAGGGGAGGCTTGAGCTTCACAAACTGCCATCGCATTGTAATGGAATAAAGTTTCATTACATTTGTAGTGCAATGCAGCATCCTGGCGGCGCGCCCGTTACCTCGGCCAGTGGGGAAAAGGTAACGGGCGCCGCGCCTGGCGACTAGAAACTGCCGCGCAGGCCGACCATCACGGCGCGGCCGCCCTCGGGGGCGACGTCGCGCAGCACCGACGTGGCGTAGCGGATGTCCTGGTTGGTCAGGTTGATGCCGCGCACGTAGGCCTGCCATTGCACCGCCGCAACCTTGAAGCGGTAGCCGGCGTTGGCGTCCAGGCTGTAGTAGCCCGCCGTGGCGGTGTCGTTGTCCGGGCGGCTGTGCTGGGCGAAGGCCTTGGAGACGCTGACGCCGGCGCTGTAGGGCCCGTAGCCGTAGTCCAGCGCCACGCGCAGGCGCAGCGGCGGGATGCGCGGCAGCGAACGGCCGGTGTCGCTGTTGCGGGCCACGGTGTAGTCGCCCGACAGGCCCAGGTCCAGCTTGTGGCCGCCCTGTTGCAGCACGCGCGTGCTGCTTTCCGCTTCCACGCCGTACAGGCGCGCGGACACGCCCTGGTAGCGGGCCTCGGGCAGGGCGCCATCGTCGCCGGCCGCGACCAGGTCGCCGTCGTCGTTGCGGAAGCGGCCGGTGTTCATTTCGGCCAGGTAGTTGGAGAAGCGGCTGTAGAACACGCCGACGCTGGCGCTGTCGGCGTCCTTCTTGTAGCGCAACGACAGGTCGCCGGACCAGGCGCGTTCCTTGGCCAGGTTCTGGTCGCCCACCAGGTATTGGCCGGTGGCGGCGTGCGGGCCGTTGGCGTACAGCTCGTAGAAGGTGGGCGCGCGCTCGGTGTAGGCGGTGTTGGCGGCCACCGACCAGGCGCTGTCCAGCTTGTAGATGCCGCCCAGCGAGAAGCTGCCGGCGGTGAAGGTGCGGCGGTTGGAGCCGTCGAAGCGTTCGTTGCCGCCGCCGCCCGGCGTCAGGCGGGTGTGGTCGGCGCGGGCGCCGGCGCTCAGCGTCAGGCGGTCGTTGATCTTCCATTCCTCCAGCGCGAACAGGGCGACCGAGTCGGTGTCGGTGGTGGGCACCAGGGCTTCGTCGCCCAGCGCCGAGAAGCGCGTCTGGCCCAGTTGCAGGCCGACCACGCCGTGCAGCGGCCCGATGTCGGCGTGGCGCGCCTCGATGCGGGCCTCGTAGCCGCGGTTCTTGAAGATGGTGCCGGTTTCGCCGTCCTCGATTTCCTTGTGCTGGTAATCGGTGTAGGCGAAGTTCACCTTGACGCTGGTGAACAGGCCCTCCAGGTCGCGCAGTTCGCTGGCGAAGCCGAAGCGTTCCTGGCGCATCTTGATGCGCACGTCCGGCTCGGCCACCGAACCGTAATCCGAGTCATAGCCGCTGTAGGACAGGCCGGCATAGCCGCGGTCGCCGGTCCAGGACATGCCGAGCGCGCCGCCGCTGGCCTGGCCGTCGCTGTTGGGCAGGGTGCCGCGCGGCTGGGCCTGGTCGGGGCCGTCGATGGCGCGCTGCTGCGCGGTGCGGGCGTAGCCGGGAATGCGCAGGTCGCCGGTCTTGCGGCTGAAGGCGTCGGCGTGGATGGCGAAGTTGCCGTCGCCGCCTTCGAGCTGGATCGCGCCATTGCGGTCGTTGTTGGCGCCGCCGTAGCTGCCGGCGACGTCGCCGTGGATGCCGTCGATGGGTTCGGTCGGAATGCGGTTGTCGATGGTGTTGACCACGCCGCCGATGGCGCTGCCGCCATACAGCAGGGCGGCCGGGCCGCGCAGGATCTCGACCCGGTTGGTGGACAGCGGGTCCTGCGGCACGGCGTGGTCGAACGACAGCGACGAGGCGTCGAGCGAGCCGACGCCGTTGTTCAGCAGGCGGATGCGGTCGCCGTCCATGCCGCGGATGATGGGCCGGCCCACCATCGGGCCGTAGGTGGTGGTGGAGACGCCGGGCAGGCCGTTGAGCGTTTCGCCCAGGTTCGAGCCGCGGCGCAGGTCGAGGTCGGCGCCTTGCACCACCGTGGACGGCGAGGCGAGCGCTTCGCTGCCCAGCGGATTGGCGGTGATGATGACGGGCGACAGCGTGGTGGCGTCGGCGGCGGCCTGGGCGCGGGCGGCCTGCGGCAGCGCCAGCAGGCAGGCGAGGGCCAGCGGGCTCAGGGTGAAGGCGCGCAGGGACGAACGCGTCCCCGCGAAGGAAGAAGCAAAAGACATGGTGGCAGTCCTGGATGCCGGCCGAGGGTCGGCGGCGGTTGATATCGGGCGCGAGGGGATCAGGCCGCGGCGGGCGGGGCGCGCGATTGGAACCAGGGACTGGTGACGAGGGTGGCGCCGCGCGGGGAGGGCGGCGGCGGCGTCAGCCGGGGCGGGCTGCCGGCGATGACGGGAAACGAGGCCGGCAGCGTCGCGTCCAGCAGATCCCAGATGTGGCAGAGATCGCAATGGCCGAGCTTGTCGGGGGTGTGCGCGGCATCCTGGCTGGACGCCGGTTCGCCATACAGGTGCGACAGCGCGTGCCGCGCGCCGCCCAGCGGCGCCAGCAGCAGGCAGGCGCACAGCCACGCCAGCGTCGCCCATCGGGCAAGGCGCTGAGTCGAGGGCGGGCGAAGGCCGGTGGCCGGCGGCATGGTCTGGGCGTGAAAAAAGGAAAAACGGAATGATATATTGTTTCCATCTCAATGACGACCATGAGACGGAAGATTGTGCGCCGCCATGCGGGCCAATATGACACTTCATCTGACGACCGGGTCGGGCATAATCGGTGCCATCGGCCCTTTCCGGCTTGATCGCCGACCGCGGCCGCTGAAAACAAGACCATAAGAAAGCGGAGTCCAGCGCATGATGAACGCAGTGCACCCTTTGTCCTCGATGAACCGGCCCGAGGCCATTCCTTTCGAGCCCTACCAAGACGCGGTGGCGGCGGTCGACCGGCTGGCGGAAATCTACGCCCGCAACACGGCATTCCTGCGGGCGGCGTTCCGCGAAGTCCTGAAAGGGTCGTCCAACGGCCGCGAACGGGCCCGGGCCTATTACCCGGCCATCCGCATCCTGGTGGAAACCTACGATCCCATCGATACCCGCCTGTCGTACGGCCACGTGGCCGAACCCGGCATCTACCAGACCACCATCACCCAGCCGGCGCTGTTTCGCGACTACCTGATCGAGCAGGTCGGCCAGCTGCTGCAGAACCACCGCGTGGCGGTGGAGGTCGGCGAATCCGATTCCCCCATCCCGCTGCATTTCGCCTTCCCCGAGGGCGCCTATGTCGAAGGCGAGCACCTGGAGGCGCTCAAGCGCCCGCTGCGCGACCTGTTCGACGTGCCTGATCTGGCGGTGACCGATGACGCCATCGTCAATGGTTCGTGGCGCGGCAAGGAGGGCGAGCCCAAACCGCTGGCGCCTTTCACCGCGCAGCGGGTGGACTACTCGCTGCACCGGCTGCAGCACTACACCGCGACGGCGCCGGCGCATTTCCAGAATTTCGTGCTGTTCACCAACTACCAGTTCTACGTCGACGAGTTCTGCGCCCGCGCCCGCGCGCTGATGGCCAGCGGCAACGAGGACTACGAGATGCTGGTGGAGCCGGGCAACCGCATCACGCGGCGCGGCGAATCCGGCCCGGCCGACGACGGCCAGGCGCAGCGCCTGCCGCAGATGCCGGCCTACCACCTGGTGCGGGGCGACCATTCGGGCATCACGCTGGTGAACATCGGCGTGGGGCCGTCCAACGCCAAGACCATCACCGATCACATCGCGGTGCTGCGTCCGCACGCCTGGCTGATGCTGGGCCACTGCGCCGGCCTGCGCGATTCGCAGCGGCTGGGCGACTACGTGCTGGCCCACGGCTACGTGCGCGAGGACCACGTGCTCGACGATGACCTGCCCACCTGGGTGCCGGTGCCGGCCCTGGCCGAGGTACAGGTGGCGCTGGAGCAGGCGGTCGAAGAGGTCGCGGGGCTGTCCGGCTGGGATCTCAAGCGCATCATGCGCACCGGCACCGTGGCTACCATCGACAACCGCAACTGGGAATTGCGCGACCACGTCGAGCTGGTCGAGCGCTTCGCGCAGTCGCGCGCCATCGCCCTGGACATGGAGTCGGCCACCATCGCCGCCAACGGCTTCCGCTTCCGCGTCCCCTACGGCACGCTGCTGTGCGTGTCCGACAAGCCGCTGCACGGCGAACTCAAGCTGCCGGGCATGGCCAGCGCGTTCTACCGCCGCCAGGTCAACCAGCACCTGGAGATCGGCATCCGGGCGCTCGAGCGCCTGCGCGACATGCCGCCCGAGCGGTTGCATTCGCGCAAGCTGCGCACCTTCATGGAAACGGCGTTTCAATAGCCCCGTCGCCAATATTCCCCGCGCGGGGACGGATCCACGCCTGCCCCCGGCCGTTTCGACGACCGGGGGCAGTTGCGCTATGCTCGCGCGTTGCGTGGAAATCCCACGGCGCCCGGGGGCACAATCCGCGGGGGCTTTTTTGCTCTGAAGGAACACGACTTTGGCATTGACGGAACAGGACCAGCACCGCGATGGCGGCAAGAAGGGGACGACAGAACCGTCCGAATTGCGCCGCGCCCTGTCGGCGCGCCACCTGACCATGATCGCGGTGGGCGGCTCCATCGGGACGGGCCTGTTCGTCGCCTCCGGCGCCACCATCGCCCAGGCCGGGCCGGGCGGGGCGCTGCTGGGCTATGTGCTGATCGGCGTGATGGTCTATTTCCTGATGACCAGCCTGGGCGAGCTGGCCGCCGCCATGCCGGTGTCCGGGTCGTTCTCGACCTACGGCGCGCGCTACGTCGAAGACGGCTTCGGCTTCGCGCTGGGCTGGAACTACTGGTACAACTGGGCCGTCACCGTGGCCGTGGACCTGGTGGCCGCGCAGCTGGTGATGGCGTACTGGTTCCCGGACGTGCCGGGCGTCTACTGGAGCGCGCTGTTCCTGGCCATCACCTTCGGCTTGAACGCGCTGTCGGCGCGCGGCTTCGGCGAGGCCGAATTCTGGTTCGCGCTGATCAAGGTGGTCGCGGTGCTGGCGTTCGTCGCCATGGGCGTGATGATGCTGCTGGGCATCATCCGCGGCGGCGAGGGCGGGGGCGTGGCCAACTGGACGGTGGGCGACGCGCCGTTCGCCGGCGGTTTCGCGGCGCTGATCGGCGTGGCCATGGTGGTGGGCTTCTCGTTCCAGGGCACCGAGCTCATCGGCATCGCCGCCGGCGAGTCCAAGGACCCCGCGCGCAACCTGCCGCGCGCCGTGCGCCAGGTGTTCTGGCGCATCCTGCTGTTCTACGTGATGGCGATCCTGGTGATCGGCCTGCTGATTCCCTATACCGACCCGCACCTGCTGCGCAACGACGTCACCGACGTCAGCGTCAGCCCGTTCGCGCTGATCTTCGAGCGCGCCGGGCTGCTGGCGGCGGCCTCGGTCATGAACGCGGTGGTGCTGACCTCGGTGCTGTCGGCCGGCAACTCCGGCATGTACGCGGCCACGCGCATGCTCTACAGCCTGGCGCGCGACGGCAAGGCGCCGCGCATCTTCGGCCGGGTGTCGCGCAATGGCGTGCCGCTGTGGGCGCTGCTGGCCACCACCGTGGTGGCGGCGCTGTGCTTCTTCTCGTTCATCTTCAGCCCCAAGGCGGTCTACATCTGGCTGCTGAACACCTCCGGCATGACCGGCTTCATCGCCTGGCTGGGCATCGCCATCAGCCACTACCGGTTCCGCCGCGGCTACGTCAAGCAGGGCCGCAACCTGGCCGATCTGCCCTATGTGTCGCCGTTCTTCCCGTTCGGCCCGATCTTCGCCTTCGTGCTGTGCCTGATCATCACGCTGGGCCAGAACTACCAGGCCTTCCTGGAACACCGCATCGACTGGGGCGGCGTCGCGGCGACCTATATCGGCATCCCGCTGTTCCTCCTGATCTGGCTGGGCTAT
This sequence comes from Achromobacter insuavis, assembly GCF_902859645.1. Lineage (GTDB taxonomy): Bacteria > Pseudomonadota > Gammaproteobacteria > Burkholderiales > Burkholderiaceae_B > Achromobacter > Achromobacter insuavis. The sequence goes on from NZ_CADIJR010000006.1 coordinate 106,678, forward strand.
CGGCTGGCCAAGGGCTCGCGCTTCGTCAGCTACAAGGACATGACTTTCCCGGACGCCCGGGCGCGCAGCGCCTACCTGGATTCGGCCCTGCGCGGCGACCCCGCCACGGTCGGGCCGGAAACGGCCGCCACGGCGCCCGGCAGCGCCGGACGATGAAAAAGGCCGCGGTAGTCCGCGGCCCCAGTGAATCCATCCAAGGCCGTCGCGGCAACGCGGCGGCCTTGTCTTTTGGCGTCACTCGATGTTCTGCGCCTGTTCGCGCATCTGCTCGATCAGCAGCTTCAGGTCCATGGCGGCGCGCGTGACTTCCATGCTGCCGGCCTTGGAGCCCAGCGTGTTGGCCTCGCGGTTCATTTCCTGGAACAGGAAGTCCAGGCGCTTGCCGGCGCTGCCGGCGTTCTTCTTGCCTTCGGGCTTGCCGCCGCCATCGGTCAGCAGGTGGCGCAGTTCCGCCACGTGCGAGCGCAGGCGCGACAGTTCCTCGGCGACATCGATGCGCAGCGCGAACAGGTTGGCCTCCTGCGACAGGCGCTCGGACAGCTCGGCGCCGGAGATGTGGGTGAAGCCGCCCGGGAAGGCCGATTCCACGCTTTCGCGCAGCTTGGCGGCGAGCTTGTCGCGGTGGTCGGCCAGCAGTTGCGGCAGGTGGTTCTGCACCAGTTCGACGATGCCGGCCACGCCGTCCGCACAGTCCCGCATCATGCCGGCCAGGCGTTCGCCTTCGCGCGCGCGGCCTTCCTGCAGCTGCGTCAGGGCTTCCTGGGCGGCCTGCATGCAGGCCGCGCCCCAGACTTGCGGGTCGAGCGCGTCGTTGGCGCGCTGGCCGGGCCAGTTGAACAGCTCCACCAGGCGCGGCGCGGCGATGTCGGGCAGGATGCGGCGCGCGGCCTGCAACTGCTCGGCCAGGGTTTCGAGCCAGGCCGGTTCCAGCTTGGACAGGTCGGTGCTGACGTTGCGGGTGTAGGACACGCGGATCTCGACCTTGCCGCGCGCCAGTTGCGCCGTCAGCAGTTCGCGCAGCGGCGTCTCGACGTGGCGCAGCTCGTCGGGCAGGCGGAAATAGAGGTCGAGGAAGCGGCTGTTGACGCTGCGCAGTTCCAGCGCCAGCGTGCCTTGTTCGAGGTCTGCCCGGGCGTTGCCGAAGGCGGTCATGCTGCGAATCATGGTGTCGATATCCTGTTGCTTGTCTTGGATCGGGCCGCGCCGGTTCCGCCGGTCCGTCGGGCGCGGACGAGGGCGGGTATATGCAACCCGTGTATCGCGGCAGGATACTCCAAACCCGGGCGGGGCCGCGACCCGCTGCCCGTACAATGCCGCCAACCGAATCTGATTGGAGCCTTGCCATGACCTCTGCCAACGCCATTGCCCGCCCGTCGGGCCGCGCCGTCGATGAACTGCGCCCGTTCAGCCTGGAGCGCGGTTTCACGCGCTACGCCGAGGGGTCGGTGCTGGTGAAGGCCGGCAATACCCACGTGCTGTGCACCGCCAGCGTGCTGGAAAAGGTGCCGCCGTTCCTCAAGGGCAAGGGGGAGGGCTGGGTCACGGCCGAATACGGCATGCTGCCGCGCGCCACCCACACCCGTGGCGACCGCGAGGCCGCGCGCGGCAAGCAGAGCGGCCGCACCCAGGAAATCCAGCGCCTGATCGGCCGCAGCCTGCGCGCCGTGTTCGACATGCGGGCGCTGGGCGAACGCACGCTGCACCTGGATTGCGATGTGCTGCAGGCCGACGGCGGCACGCGCTGCGCCAGCATCACCGGCGCCTGGGTGGCGGCGTCCGACGCCGTGGCGCTGCTGATGCAGCGCGGCGACCTGGCCGCCAACCCGATCCGCGACGCGGTCGCGGCGGTGTCGGTCGGGCTGGTGCAGGGCCGTGCGGTGCTGGACCTGGACTACGAGGAAGACTCGGCCTGCGACGCCGACGTCAACGTCATCATGACGGGCGGCGGCGCCTTCGTGGAAGTGCAGGGCACGGGCGAGGGCGCCACCTTCACCCGCGCCGAGCTGGACGCGATGCTGGGTCTGGCCGAGAACGGCATCGCCGGCCTGGTGCGGGCGCAGCGCGCGGCGCTGGCGTAACAGCAGGCGGGCGCGGGCCCGGGCGTCAGGGCAGCAGGGCGCCCACCTTGCCGGCCCGTTCCAGGTTCCAGATCGCGCCGATCAGGCCGCGCAGCTCGGTCTCGCTGGCGGCGTCGGCATAGCGGCCCAGGCTCAGCGTCTTGGCCTCGATCTCGGCGCGCGACAGGGTGTTGCCGGGATCGCCCTTGGGTTCGTCGACGCGGCCGTGCAGCACGCGGCCGTCGCGGGTATGCACCGTGACCTTGCCGATCCAGCGCTGCGGATAGGCGCCGTCGACTTCCGGATCCAGTTCCATCGTCACGCGCCCGCGGAAATCGGCCACCGCCGGATCGTCCAGCGCGGCGTCGAATTCCGGCAGGCCGGCGCGGCCCTGGCGCGCGATCAGGCCCAGCACCGTGCCCATCGAGAACTTGGACTGGTGCACCGTGCGCGGATCGACCACCGGCCCCAACACGTCGATGGCGCCCTGATGCACGTGCGCCACCACCCGCGCGATGTCGCTTTCGGCCAGCTGATGCTCGCGCAGCACCTGCTGCAGCGCATCCGCCGCCGGATGGGTATGGCGGCACGAGGCATGGAACTTGAACGAGGTCTCGGCCAGCGCCCAGCGCGTGCCCAGCCGGTCGGTCAGGCGCGTCGGATCGGCGTCGCTGGACATGCCGGCGGCCATGCCCTGCGGGCCTTCGAGGATGTGGCGCGCGCCGGTGAAGCCTTCCTGCGCCAGGTAGGCCGCGGCGATGCCGTTGGCGGCGGCGCGGGCGGTGTGCAGCTGCTTGGAATCGGCGGCGTCGCGCAGGAATTCCCACAGGCCGGCGGCCTGGGTGCCGGCCGAGCCGAAGGCGTCCAGCATGGCCGCGGGCGCCAGGCCCAGCAGACGGCCGGTGGCCGCGGCGGCGGCCAGCGTGCCCGCGGTGCCGGTGGTGTGGAAGATCTTGTAGTGCGAGCGGCCCAGGAATTCGCCAACCCGGATGCCGACCTCGTAGCCGGCCACGGCCGCCACCAGCAGGTCGCGGCCGCTGCGGCCCAGCGCCTGGGCCACCGCCAGCACCGGCGGGAACACCACGGCCGCGGGGTGGAACACCGAACCATTGTGCACGTCGTCCTGCTCGACCACATGGGCGGCGGCGGCATTGACCATGGCGGCGAACACCGGCGAGGTGCGGCGCCGGTTGATCAGGATCTCGCTGGGGCCGTCGGCCGGCCCCATTGTTGCGGCGTAGCGGTCGATGGCCAGCACCGGGCGCGACGCGGCGCCCGCCAGGATCGAGGCCAGGCAGTCCAGCAGGAGGTCTTCGGCTCGGCGCAGCACCGGGGCGGGGATGTCCTCGAAGCGCAGGTTGGCGGCGAAGGCGGCGAGGGTGGAGCTTGGATGGGAGGTGTCGGGGGTCATGGTCAGAAGGAGCGCGGCAGGCCCAGGATGTGTTCGGCGACGTAGGAGAGGATCAGGTTGGTCGAGATCGGCGCGACCTGATAGAGGCGGGTCTCGCGGAACTTGCGCTCGACGTCGTATTCGGTGGCGAAGCCGAAGCCGCCGTGGAACTGCAGGCAGGCGTTGGCGGCCTCCCAGGAGGCGTCGGCGGCCAGCAGCTTGGCCATGTTGGCCTGGGCGCCGCAGGGCTCGTGGGCGTCGAACAGGCGGCAGGCCTCGTAGCGCATCAGGCTGGCGGCCTCGACGTTGATGTGGGCGCGGGCGATGGGGAACTGCACGCCCTGGTTCTGGCCGATGGGGCGGCCGAACACCATGCGTTCCTTGGCGTAGGCGGTGACCTTGTCGACGAACCAGTAGCCGTCGCCGATGCATTCGGCGGCGATCAGGGTGCGCTCGGCGTTCAGGCCGTCCAGGATGTACTTGAAACCCTTGCCTTCCTCGCCGATCAGGTTGTCGGCCGGGATCTCCAGGTTGTCGAAGAACAGCTCGTTGGTCTCGTGGTTGACCATGTTGGGGATCGGCCGGATCGACATGCCGTGCTTGACCGCCTCGTGCAGGTCCACCAGGAAGATCGACATGCCCTCGGACTTGCGCGTGACCTGGTCCAGCGGCGTGGTGCGCGCCAGCAGGATCATCAGGTCGGAGTGCTGCACCCGCGAGATCCAGACCTTCTGGCCATTGATGACGTAGCGGTCGCCGCGGCGCACGGCGGTGGTCTTGATCTTGGTGGTGTCGGTGCCGGTGGTGGGTTCGGTCACGCCCATCGACTGCAGGCGCAGCTCGCCGGCGGCGATGCGCGGCAGGTATTCGCGCTTCTGCGCCTCGGAGCCGTGCCGCAGCAGGGTGCCCATGTTGTACATCTGGCCATGGCAGGCGCCGGAATTGCCGCCGCTGCGGTTGATTTCCTCCATGATGACCGAGGCCTCGGTCAGGCCCAGGCCGGAGCCGCCGTATTCCTGCGGGATCAGCGCGGCCAGCCAGCCGGCTTCGGTGAGGGCGCGCACGAAGGCGTCGGGGTAGCCGCGTTCTTCATCCACCTTGCGGAAGTACTCGGCGGGAAATTGCGCGCACAGATCGCGCACGGCTTCGCGGATGTCCTGGTAGGCGTGGGAGGCTTGATGCATGGGGTGGGCTGCAATATGGGTGTCGTAAAGGGGTTCGGTACAGGATCGAATGTGCCGCAACGGGCCGCCCCTGCCAATTCACAATTCATTAATACCGGGTTCCTGTTCGCAAAAGCGCACTTATGTGACGGCCGTTCGTCATGCGAGGGGGCGGGTTGTGTCAAGAAATTGCCAAACTGCATCCCCATAATCGCGCCGATACGCCTTTGTGGCGATGCAACAGACGGATGGATATGCGGAAAAATCTCAGGGTGACCACGGCGGTTTCGGCCATTCTCGCGGTGTTTGTGGCGCTGTTCGCGCTGGCGGCGGCGGCCGGGATCTTCGTGCTGCGCGAGAATCGCGCCGACATCGAGGCGCTGGGCCGGGGCAGCATCGAGCGCGCCAGCGACCTGTCGGACATGACCAGCAGCCTGTTCCAGGCGCGCGCCGCGCTGACGGACGCCAAGACCGCCATGGAAGGCGGCCTGGAGGAGGCCCGCGACCAGTCGCTCAACCACGCCGACGCGCTGCTCAAGCAGGCCGCGGCCAGCCTGGCGCGGTTGCGCGCCAACGCCGACACCAGCGCCCAGGGCGCGCCGCTGTTCGACCAGGCGCTGGCGGCCTATGCCGCCTTCGCCGACCAGACGCTGGCGCCGATGTTCAAGGCCATCAAGGGCTGGAACGGCATCGAGGTCAACCGGTTGGTGGACAAGGTGCTGCCGGTGTCCGGCTCGGCCTACGTCAAGCAGGCCGACGCCTACCAGGCCTACGCCCGCCAGCAGGGCCAGGCCGCGGTGGCCGACGCCAGCCAGACCATGCAGCGCGTGACGGTGGTGGCCGCGGCGGTGCTGGGCTTCGTGCTGGTGCTGGCGGTGCTGATCCGGCTGGCCTTCCGCCGCCGCATCCTGCGGCCGCTGAACGAGGCTGGCGCGCACTTCGACCGCATCGCCGACGGCGACCTGACCGGCAACATCGCGGTCCACGGCAACAACGAGATCGGCGTGCTGTATTCGGCCATGCGCCGCATGCAGACCGGCCTGTCGGCGGCGGTGGCGTCGGTGCGCCATGGGGTCGAGGAGATCCACACCGGCTCGGGCGAAATCGCCGCCGGCGGCGCCGACATGTCGGACCGCACGGCGCGCCAGGCCGGTTCGCTGCAGGAGGCCGCGGCCAACATGACCCAGCTGGCCCACACGGTGCAGATGACCGCCGGCAATGCCGACCTGGCCAGCCGCCAGGCGCTCAGCGCCACTCAGCTGGCCCAGCGCGGCGGCCAGGCGGTGCAGGAAGTCGTGACCAGCATGCAGGGCATCGCCGACAGCGCGCGCCGCATCGGCGAGATCGTCGGGGTGGTGGACAGCATCGCCTTCCAGACCAACATCCTGGCGCTGAACGCGGCGGTCGAGGCGGCCCGCGCCGGCGAGCAGGGCAAGGGCTTCGCGGTGGTGGCGGGCGAAGTGCGTTCGCTGGCCCAGCGCAGCGCCCAGGCGGCCAAGGAAATCAAGGGCTTGATCGAGGATTCGACCTCGCGCGTCGAGGTCGGCGTGCGCCAGGTCAACCTGGCCGGCGACACCATGCGCGACATGCTGACCTCGGTCGACCGCGTGACCCAGATCGTGGCCGAAATCTCCAGCGCCACGGCCGAGCAGGCCGCCGGCATCGCCTCGGTCAATGACGCCGTGGCCGATATCGAACGCTCGACCCAGGAGAACGCGGCAATGGTCGAACAGACCGCCGCCGCGGCCGCCGCGCTGGAACAGCAGGCCCAGGGCCTGCAGCGCGCGGTGTCGGTCTTCCAGATCGCCCAGGCGGCGCAGGCGGCCGCCGGGCAGGCGTCAGGGCACGAGCTGCGGCAGGGCGCCGCCGCTGTAGCGCTCGGTCACCAGCGACAGGTTCCCATGCTTGACCTTGTGCTTGACATGGGCAGCGGCCGACGCGATGTCCTCCGGGCGGATGCGCTCGCATAAGGACGGGGTGACGGTGAGCGCGCCCACGCCCAGCGTCACGAACGGAAAGAAGCGCGGCACGCCGTAGCGGTCCTCGGCCTCGATGCCGCCGTTGCGGCGGCCTTCGTCGTCGTACAGGTCGATGGCGCGCTCGTTGAACTCGGCGATGACGCGCTGGATGCGCTCGTTCCAGTCGGGGCTGCGCAGCAGCACCACGAAGTCGTCGCCGCCGACGTGGCCGACGAAATCGCGCAACGGATCACAGTGGCGCTTGATGACGTCGGCGGTCAGCATGATCATGTCGTCGCCGCGCCAGTAGCCGTAGACGTCGTTGAACGGCTTGAAGTTGTTCAGGTCGCCATAGCAGATGGTGAAATCGGCGGCGTCCTCCAGCAGCGTGGCGATGTGCCGGCTGATGGGAATGTTGCCCGGCAATGACGTCAGCGGATTGGCGTAGCGCGCGGCCTCGATGCGCATCTCGGTCACCGAGCGCACCAGCGTTTCGCCGGTGGCCAGGCCGTCGTAGCGGCCGTCGCGGGTGATGATGAGGCCGTCCATCAGGTAGCGCTGGTCTTCCGAGATCAGCACGTGGCTCAACTGGTCGATCGACACGTCCAGGTCGACCAGCACCGGCTCGCCGTTCATGAAGGTCGAGCAGGCGTCGCGGCCGAACAGTTCGCGGGTGTAGCGCTGCGCGTAGTGTTCCGAGAAGTCGCGGCGGTTGATGATGCCCACCGGTCGGTTGTCGCCATCGACCACGGCCACCGCGTGCAGGCTCTTGTGCTCGATGAAGAGGCGGTGCACGTCGTCGTTGGTGTGCTTGTTCAGCAGCGCCGCCGGGGCCTCGACCCGCAGGCTGGCGGCGGTGCCGCCGGCCGAGCGCTGCGACAGCGGGGCGGGCGCGCGCACCCGCAGCGAATCGCGCAGCGGCGGGGTCAGCTCGGTCAGCAGGGACTCGTCAGGACGGCCCAGCAGCCAGCCCTGGGCGTAGCGGATCTCCAGGTCGCGCACCACCGCCAGGTCCTCGGCGGTCTCGATGCCCTCGGCCACGATGGCGGTGCCCAGGTACTGCGCCACCTTGAGGATGGCGCGCACCATGTTCTGCTTGCGGTCATCGTGGCCGATGCCATTGAAGAAGTAGCGGTCGATCTTGACCAGGTCGGGCTGCATTTCGGCCCACAGCTGCAGGTTCGAATTGCCGACGCCGTAGTCGTCCAGCGCGATGCGCATGCCGTATTCGCGCAGGCAGGCGAAGGCGCTGCCCAGCGTCGACATGTGTTCGGACAGCGGGTCCTGCTCGGTCAGCTCGACGATGATGTTGGACGGCGCCAGCGTGCAATCCTTGAGCAGCCGCAGCGGCATTTCGTCGCCCCACAGCGTCCAGTAGTGGATCAGGGCCGAGCCGGACAGGTTCAGGAACAGCTTGCCGGCGGCCGGGTTCTGGTCGAAGCCCTGGGCGCCGGCGCGGAAGCTGGCCAGCTCCAGTTGCGGATGCAGGCCCTGGCGGCGGGCTTCGGCGAACAGGGCGTCGGGAAAGTGCAGGGTGGTGTCGACCGGGCCGCGGATCAGGCTTTCGTGGCCATAGATGCGGCTATGCGACAGGTCGATCACCGGCTGGAAGCGGGGGCGCAGCAGCCGTTCGCGCAGGATGCCCGCCAGGCTGACGGGAGTTGGCGCAGCGGCGCCGGACGAAAGGGTGGGCGCGCTGGCCGCAACCGGCCGTGGCAAAGCGTGAAGTGGGTTCATCGCCGGGGCGTTCAGATACGATCAGTGACAAGATTGTCCATATTGACGACGAAATATGTCTGTGTTGTTGCGCTGACACGTAACTTGCAGGGCGGGTTTACGACCACGCCCTATACAATTTACCCCATGACTTCCCCCAAGATTCCCGAATCCCTGCGCCGCGTCGTGCTGGCGTCCAACAATCCCGGCAAGCTGCGTGAGTTCTCCGCCTTGTTCGCCCCGCTCGGCATCGAGCTGGTGCCCCAGGGCGACCTGGGCGTGCCCGAGGCCGAGGAGCCGCACGTCACGTTCGTCGAGAACGCGCTGACCAAGGCGCGCCATGCCAGCCGCCTGACCGGACTGCCGGCGCTGGCCGACGATTCCGGCCTGTGCGTGGCCGCGCTGGACGGCGCGCCGGGCGTGTACTCGGCGCGCTACGCCAAGATGCACGGCGGCGAGAAATCCGACCAGGCCAACAACGCGCTGCTGGTCGGCAAGCTGGCGTCGGTCGCCGACCGCAGCGCCTGCTATGTGGCGGTGCTGGCGCTGGTGCGCGGCGAAAACGACCCGCGGCCGCTGATCGGCGAAGGCGTGTGGCAGGGCGAGATCATCGACCAGCCGGAAGGCGAGAACGGCTTCGGCTACGATCCGCACTTCTACCTGCCCGACCAGGGGCTGACGGCCGCCGCGCTCGATCCCGAGGAAAAGAACCGCATCAGCCATCGCGCCCGCGCCCTGCGCGAACTGCTGAGCAAGCTGAACCAGGCTTGACCCCGGGGCGTCGCCCGCGCCGCCTCCAGGAATACCGAATGTCCATCACCATCCCCATCCGCTCCGAACTGGGCGCGGCCCGCTCGCGCCTGGTCACCCCGGCCGGCGCCACCCTGACCAGCCTGCCGCCGCTGTCGGTCTACGTGCACGTGCCCTGGTGCGTGCGCAAGTGTCCGTACTGCGACTTCAATTCGCACGCCGCGCCCGGCGGCGAGATCCCCGAACGCGCCTACCTGGATGCGCTGCGCAGCGACCTGGAACAGGCGCTGCCGTCGATCTGGGGCCGTCAGGTGGTCTCGGTGTTCATCGGCGGCGGCACGCCCAGCCTGCTGTCGGCCGCCGGCCTGGACGAGTTGCTGGCCATGCTGCGCGCCTGTCTGAACGTGTGGCCCGACGCGGAAATCACCATGGAGGCCAACCCCGGCACCGCCGAGGCCGACCGTTTCCGCGACTACGCCGCCAGCGGCGTGACCCGTTTCTCGCTCGGCATCCAGAGCTTCGACGACGCCCAGCTGAAGAAGCTGGGCCGCATCCATGATTCGGCGCAGGCCCGCGCCGCCATCGAGATAGCCCAGCGCGCCGCGCCGCGCGTCAACCTGGACATGATGTTCGCGCTGCCGGGCCAGACCCTGGAGGCCTGCGTGGACGACCTGCGCCAGGCCATCGGCTTCGGCACCGAGCACCTGTCGCTCTATCACCTGACGATGGAGCCCAACACGGTCTTCGCCAAGTTCCCGCCGGAGGACCTGCCGGACGACGACACCAGCGCGGCCATGCAGGACGCGGTCGAGGCCGAACTGGCCGCGGCCGGCCTGGCGCGCTACGAGGTGTCGGCCTATGCCAGGCCGGGGGCCCGCAGCCGCCACAATCTGAATTACTGGGAGTTCGGCGACTACCTGGGTCTGGGGCCGGGCGCCCACGGCAAGCTGTCGTTCCACGACCGCATCGTGCGCGAGGCCCGCCTGCGCAGCCCGGAATCGTGGATGCGGGCCGCCGCCGCCCGCGATGGCAGCCACCTGGCCGAAAACCGCCAGGTCGGCCCCGACGAACTGCCGTTCGAGTTCATGCTGAACGCCTTGCGGCTGAAGGATGGCGTCGCCGCCACCCTGTTCAACGAGCGCACCGGCCTGTCACTGGCCGCCATCGCGCACCAATTGGAGGCAGCGTCCGCCAAGGGCCTGCTGGACGCCGATCCCACCCGCCTGCGGGCCACGCCCCTGGGCTGGCGCTTCCTGAACGACCTGCAGGAAATGTTCCTGTAGCAATCAGGCACCAAGATGGGGCAATCATGCCCCATTATTTGCACCAAGTTGGTGCTACATTGCCCCATGACATGACAGGCCTCCCCGGGGAATCCCGGGGGTGAGACCTGGCACGCTTATTGCTTCCCTCTTTTATGCCAGTCGAGCGGCACAGCCCTCGACCCTTTTATCTAATGGAGATGACATGGCAAGCCCGAAAGACGTCCTGAAACAGATCGCCGACAACGAAGTCAAATTCGTGGATTTCCGCTTTACCGATACTGTTGGCCGTGAGCACCACGTGTCCGTGCCCACCAGCCAGATCGACGAAGACAAGCTGGAAAGCGGCCAGGCTTTCGACGGTTCGTCGATCCCGGGTTGGAAGGGCATTGAAGCGTCCGACATGCTGCTCATCCCCGACTGCGCCACCGGCAACCTGGACCCGTTCCGTGAAGAGCCGACCCTGATCCTGTCGTGCGACGTGGTCGAACCGTCGGACCTGAAGGGCTATGACCGCGATCCGCGTTCGCTGGCCAAGCGCGCCGAAGCCTACCTGAAGGCCTCGGGCCTGGGCGACACCGCCTACTTCGGTCCGGAACCCGAATTCTTCGTGTTCGACGGCGTGACCTGGAACACCGACATGTCGGGCACCTTCGTCAAGATCAAGTCGGAAGAGGCCTCCTGGTCCACCGGCCTGGACTTCGACGGCGGCAACACCGGCCATCGTCCCGCGGTCAAGGGCGGCTACTTCCCGGTTCCCCCGGTCGATTCGTTCCAGGACATGCGCTCGGAAATGTGCCTGCTGATGGAACAGATGGGCGTGCCGGTCGAAGTGCACCACCATGAAGTCGCCGGCGCCGGCCAGCTGGAAATCGGCACCAAGTTCAGCACCCTGGTGCAACGCGCCGACTGGACCCAGATCGTCAAGTACATCGTGCACAACGTGGCCCATGCCTACGGCAAGACCGCCACCTTCATGCCCAAGCCCATCGTTGGCGACAACGGTTCCGGCATGCACGTGCACCAATCCATCTGGAAGGATGGCCAGAACCTGTTCGCGGGCAACGGCTACGCCGGCCTGTCGGAATTCGCGCTGTACTACATCGGCGGCATCATCAAGCACGCCCGCGCCCTGAACGCCATCACCAACCCGGGCACCAACTCGTACAAGCGCCTGGTCCCGCACTACGAAGCCCCGGTCAAGCTGGCCTACTCGGCCCGCAACCGTTCGGCCTCGATCCGCATCCCGTACGTGGGCAACCCGAAGGGCCGCCGCGTCGAAGCGCGCTTCCCGGACCCCCTGGCCAACCCGTACCTGGCCTTCTCGGCCCTGATGATGGCCGGCCTGGACGGCGTGCAGAACAAGATTCACCCCGGCGATCCCGCCGACAAGAATCTGTACGACCTGCCGCCGGAAGAAGACGCGAAGATCCCGACCGTGTGCTCCTCGCTGGAGCAGGCGCTGGAAGCGCTGGACAACGACCGCGAGTTCCTGACCCGCGGCGGCGTGTTCAGCAACGACATGCTCAACGCCTACATCGACCTGAAGATGGCCGATGTGAACCGTCTGCGCATGACCACGCACCCGGTCGAATTCGACATGTACTACAGCCTCTGATTTCAGAGGTTGTGGCTGGGGGAGCGCGATGATGTAGGCAGAAACCAGGGCCGACACCACGCGCACCGCCAGGTCGCCGACCCAAGACTTGCCCGTCCGGCCCCGTGCCGGCGGGCAGGGCGCCGCACTCAGGCGCCGCCGGGCCGGTGTTCCGATTTCCCCCTGTAGTCATTCGGGTACGTTGAAAAATGAATGTAGAAGCTCTCGATCTGCTTGCCACGTCCGTTTTCCTGGTCAACGCACGCGGGCATATCGAATACGCCAATGCGGCCGCCGAGGATCTGTTCGGCCGTTCCCGCAAGCAGCTGTGCGGCCACTCCGCCGCCACGTTGTTCGACAATCCGGAAAACATCCAATCGTCCATCGACCGCGCCGCGGCCGGCAGGTATGCCGACGTCCGGCAGCTGGCCTCATTGCGCCGCGCCGCCGAATCGGTGGAAGTGGCCGTGACCACGGTGGGCTTGAGCGGCCAGGCCTGGCCGGTCCTGATCGAGACCCGCGAGATCGAGCAGCGCGTGCTGGCCGACCGCAACCATCGCCTGGTCGACGAGATCGAGGCGCATCGCGAGCTGCTGCGCAACCTGGCGCATGAAGTCAAGAATCCCCTGGGCGGCTTGCGCGGCGCCGCGCAACTGCTGGAAGCCGAGCTGCCGAGCGCGGCGCTGGCCGAGTACACCCAGGTCATCATTTCCGAAGCCGACCGCCTGCAGGCGCTGGTGGACCGCCTGAGCGGCCCGCAACGTGTGCCGCTGAACGCGCGGCCGGTGAACATCCATGAGATCTGCGAGCGCGTCTGCGCCCTGATCCAGGCCGAATTCCGCAACGACGTCACGCTGGTGCGCGACTACGACGCGTCCATGCCCGACCTGAAGGGCGACGCCGCCCGCCTGATGCAGGCGGTGCTGAACGTGGCCCGCAACGCCGCGCAGGAACTGGTCGCGCGGCCGCAGGCGCCCGGGCTGGAGCCCGGCGTCGTCACGCTGCGCACCCGCGTCGCGCGGCAGGTCATGCTGGCGCATCGCCAGCACCGCCTGGCGCTGGAGCTGTCCATCATCGACAACGGTCCCGGCGTGCCGGAGCACATCCGCGACCGCATTTTCCATCCCCTGGTCACCGCCCGCGCCGGCGGGACCGGCCTGGGCCTGAGCCTGGCCCAGGATTTCGTGCAGCAGCACGGAGGCATCATCGAATTTGAATCCCGACCCGGGCGCACCGAGTTCCGCCTGGTCCTACCGATGGAGCCCGCACTCTGATGAAACCCGTATGGATCGTCGACGACGACCAGGCCATCCGCTGGGTCCTCGAAAAGGCCCTGGCCCGCGCCGGTGTCCCCACCCGTAGTTTCTCCCAGGCAGCCGACGTGCTCGACGCGCTGGCGCACGACACGCCCGTCGCCCTGGTGTCCGATATCCGCATGCCCGGCGGCAACGGCCTTGAGCTGCTGCGCCAGCTCAAGGAACGCCATCCCGGCCTGCCGGTCATCGTCATGACCGCCTTCGCCGACCTCGACAGCACCGTGTCCGCCTTCCAGGGCGGCGCTTTCGACTACCTGGCCAAGCCCTTCGACGTGAACGAGGCGGTGGCGCTGATCCAGCGCGCCATGCAGGAATCGACCCAGCCCGAAAGCCCCGAAGGGCAGGGCGAGGCCCAGAACAATGAACGCTGGATGATGACGCAGTCGTCGTCCACCGCCATGCAGGAAGTGTTCCGCGCCATCGGCCGGCTGGCGCAGTCCAAGGTCACCGTGCTGATCACCGGCGAGTCCGGCACCGGCAAGGAACTGGTGGCGCGCGCGCTGCACGGCCACGGCATGCGCGCCGGCGGCCCGTTCGTGGCGCTCAACGCCGCCGCCATCCCGCGCGACCTGCTCGAAGCCGAGCTGTTCGGCCACGAGCGCGGCGCCTTCACCGGCGCCAACACCCTGCGCCGCGGCCGCTTCGAGGAGGCCCACGGCGGCACGCTGTTCCTGGACGAAATCGGCGACATGCCGATCGAACTGCAGACGCGCCTGCTGCGCGTGCTGGCCGAAGGCAGCTTCTACCGCGTCGGCGGCGCGCAGCCCGTGCGGGTCGACGTGCGCATCGTCGCCGCCACCCACCAGCCGCTGGAGCAGCGCGTCGAACAAGGCCTGTTCCGCGAAGACCTGTTCCACCGCCTGAACGTCATCCGCCTGCGCCTGCCGCCGCTGCGCGAGCGGGTCGAGGATATCCCGGCGCTCGCCAACCACTTCCTCACCGCCAGCGCCCGCGCGCTCGGCGTGCCGGTCAAGCGCCTGACCCCGGAAGCGCTGGCCGTCCTGACCAAGTTCGACTTCCCCGGCAACGTGCGCCAGCTGGAGAACTTCTGCCACTGGCTCACCGTCATGGCCCCCGGCCAGACCGTCGAGCGCGCCGACCTGCCGCCCGAAATCCGCGCCATGGAACACGCGCCCGCCGCCGGTTCGGTGTCCCCGCGCCCGCCGGCCGGCGCCAGCGTCGCCGCCATCGGCACCGTGGTCCAGCATCCCGCGCCCGCCGCCGCCGACGAAGCCACGCCCCGCAACTGGCAGGACTCCCTGCTGCGCGACGCCCAGTACCGCCTCGAACGCGGCGAACCCGCCGTCATGGCCACTCTGACGCGCCAGTTCGAGAAAATCCTGCTCCAAAGCGCCCTGGACGCCAGCCGCGGCCGCCGCGTCGAAGCCGCCTCAAGACTGGGCATCGGCCGCAACACCATCACGCGCAAACTGCGCGAACTCGGCATCGAAGACGAGTAGGGCGGCACGCGCTCTCCACCCGCGCGCAGCGACCGCCGCTACCCCATCCTCCGCCGCGTAAGTCAGGTAGCGGCCGCCCGCGCGGCCCTACCTGACGGGCCGAACCCGCTCTCGGCTAAGACACCCCTCCAGCAACGCCACAAACCCGGCCGACGCCCCGGGCGGCCTACGAAGCCCGCGCGATCGCACACCAACGTCCAAGACAAGAACGCCCCTTCACCCCATCCCCAGCAACCCCTCACAAAGCCGAGGCGACTTCAACTTCTGCAGCCACCACTTGAGCGCCTCCCCCGGCTTCTCCGCCCGCCACGCATACGCCACATGCTCGGTCAACGACATCCCCTCATCGGTATCGCAGACCACCAGCACCCCCTGCGCCAGATACGGCGCCGCCAGCGTCAGCGGCAGATACCCGCACCCCAGCCCGCGGATCTGCGCCTCGATCTTGGCCTGCATCGTCGGCATCACCAGCGTCGGCTGCTCCGCCAGGATCCCGCGCGACTGCGGCGGCAGGTTGCGTGACGTGTCGGCCACCACCACCGCGCAATAGCGCGTGATGTCGGCCCGGCTCAGCGGCTGCGGCGCCGACGCCAGCGGATGGTGCGCCGCCACGCAGAAGCCGAACTGCGCCTGTCCCATCGTCACCGAGCGGTAGGGGCCGGTCGGTTCGCCCGCCGCGCCCGCTCCGATCACCAGGTCGGCGCGGTTCGACGTCAACGCATCCCAGTTGCCGCTCAGCACCTCGGTCGAAAAGCGCAGCTTGGTCGCGCTGCCCAGCGCCTGGAACTCCTCGACCAGGTCGTACAGCGGCCGCCACGGCAGCACCGCGCTCACCGCGATGCGCAGCTCCACCTCCCAGCCGGTGGCGATGCGCTTGACCCGGCAGGCCAGGTCGTCCAGCGACTGCAGCACGTGGCGGCCATCCTTGAGCAGCGCCTCGCCCGCCGGCGTCAGCAGCGCCCGGTGCCCCGAGCGGTCGAACAGCAGCACGTCCAGCCCGTCTTCCAGCTTGCGGATGGCGTAGGTCACGGCCGACGGCACCTTGTCCAGCTCGCGCGCCGCCTTGGCGAAGCTGCCATGGCGCGCGATGGCGTCCACCAGGATGAGCAATTCGGGCGTGATCGGCTGCATGGGAAGGTTCCGGGCAATATCGTTCAAAAAATTTGAATGGTTTCTTCAAATCATAGCGTCAAACCGGCTGCCGAGTACGCGCACAATGTCACTCATGCCGGTTGAGCAGCTGGCGCCAGACCCAAACAGGCAGGCGCCGGATCGAGCGAAACCATTCACATATTTGAAACAGGAGTCCACCATGCTTACCCTTCGCCGTAGCGCCGAACGCGGTCACGCCAACCACGGCTGGCTCGATTCGTTCCACACCTTTTCGTTCGCCAACTACTACGATCCCTCGCACATGGGCTTCGGCGCGCTGCGCGTGATCAACGATGACCGCATCGCCGCGGGCCGCGGCTTCGGCACCCACGGCCACCGCGACATGGAGATCATCACCTACGTGCTGGACGGCGCCATCGCGCACAAGGACAGCATGGGCAGCGGCTCCACCATCCAGCCCGGCAACGTGCAGCGGATGAGCGCCGGCCGCGGGGTGATGCACTCCGAGTTCAACCCGCGCGCCGACAAGGAAACGCACATGCTGCAGATCTGGATCGAGCCGAACGTCACCGGCATCGCGCCGGAGTATGAGGAAAAGGCCTTCACCGACGCGCAAAAGCGCGGCCGCCTGCAAGCCGTGGTGTCGGGTGACGGCATCGATGGCTCGATGACGATCCATCAGGACGTGCGGCTCTACGCCGGCCTGTTCGACGGCGACGAGTCGGCCACGCTGGAACTGGCCCCTGGCCGCCGCGCCTGGGTGCACGTGGCGCGTGGCAGCCTGACCGTCAACGGCGTCGCGCTGGCGGTCGGCGACGCGGTCGCCATCAGCGATGAAACGCGGGTGGCGCTGTCCGGCGGCGACAGCGCCGAAGTGCTGGTGTTTGATCTGGCCTGAGGCCGGCAGCCGGGTGGATCGCCGATCCGCCCGGCCTTAACATGGCCCCAAGACGGCCAACCTACAGGAGCATTCCCATGTCCACTTTGTCCCAAGCCGGCGACAGCCAGATCGAAACCGTGGTGGTGCCGCGCAGCAGCGACCTGGGCGGCTTCGAAGTCCGTCGCGCGCTGCCCTCGGCGCAGCGCCGCACCGTCGGCCCGTTCGTCTTCCTGGACCACATGGGCCCGGTTGAATTCACGGCCGGCTCGGGCATCGACGTGCGCCCGCATCCGCACATCGGCCTGTCGACCGTTACCTATCTGTACGAAGGCTCGATGGTGCATCGCGATGGCGCCGGCAACACCCAGACCATCCTGCCCGGCGAGGTGAACTGGATGACGGCGGGCCGTGGCATCGTCCACTCCGAGCGCTCCTCGCCCGAAAGCCGCCAGGCCGCGCAACGCCTGGCCGGCCTGCAGATCTGGGTCGGCCTGCCCAAGGCCCACGAGGAAACCGATCCCGGTTTCACCCACTACGGCCTGGACGCCCAGCCCGTGATCGAAGGCGAGGGGGTGCGCGCGCAGGTCGTGGCCGGCTCGCTGTTCGGCAAGACGTCGCAGGTCAAGACCCATTCGCCGCTGTTCTATGGCGACATGCAGTTGCAGGCCGGCGCCGTCACGGTGCTGCCCGCCGAGCACGAAGAGCGCGCCGCCTACCTGGCGATCGGCTCGGTCGAGGTGGACGGACAAGTGTTCGAGAGCGGCCGCCTGATCGTGTTCGCCCCGGGCCGTCCGGTGCAGATCCGCGCCTGTACCGACGCGCGTTTCGCGGTGCTCGGCGGCGAGCCGCTGGAAGGCCCGCGCTTCATCTGGTGGAACTTCGTCTCCAGCAGCAAAGACCGCATCGAGCAGGCCAAGGAAGACTGGCAACGCAACCGCTTCGGCCAGACCGTGCCGGGCGACGAGACCGAGTTCATCCCGCTGCCCGCGCCGCGCGCCTGATGTCGGCGGCCGGTCCGCTGTCCACGGGCTGGAACGCGGACCGCCATCCCCGACGGCGCGGCAGTATGATGCGCATCCCTAACGTGATAACAATCGGGATGGAGACATCATGCAACGCTTTACCCTGAACGCGCTGCGCGGCCTGGCCGCGCTGGCGCTGGTCCATGGCGCCGCCGCGGCGCAGGCCGCCGGCTATCCGGCCAAGCCCATCGTGTTCATCGTGCCGTACACCGCCGGCGGCACCACCGACCTGGTGGCGCGCACGGCCGGCGCGAAGGTCGCCGAGAAGCTGGGCCAGCCGGTCATCGTCGAGAACCGTCCGGGCGCCGGCGGCAACATCGGCATGGACGCCGTGGCCAAGGCCGCGCCGGATGGCTACACCATCGGCTTCGGCGCCATCTCCACCAATGCGCTGAACCCCTTCGTCTACCCGTCGATGCCGTTCGATCCGACCAAGGACTTCACCGGCATCAGCATGCTGGGCGCGTCCTCGGTGGTGCTGGAAACCGGCCCGTCGCTCAAGGTCGACAGCGTCAAGGACCTGGTGGCCTATGCCAAGCAGCACGCCGGCACCGCCTTCGGCACGCCCGGCACCGGCACCTCGATGCACCTGGCTGGCGTCATGTTCGACCAGCTCACCGGCGCCGGCATGCAGCACATCCCCTACAAGGGCAGCGCGCAGGCGCTGAACGACCTGCTGGGCGGCCACCTACCGATCATGTTCGACAACCTGCCGGCCTCGCTGCCGCACATCAAGTCGGGCAAGGTCCATGCGCTGGCGGTCACCGGCAGCAAGCGCGCGCCGGCCTTGCCGGACGTGCCGACGCTGGCCGAGCTCGGCTATGGCGGGGCGGTGGTGGATCCGTGGTTCGCGGTCTATGGCCCGGCCAAGCTGCCGCCGGAAATCACGGCCGCGCTGAGCGAAGCCTTCCAGGCGGCGCTGGCGATGCCGGACGTCAAGGACAAGCTGGAGCAGGCCGGTTTCATGCCCTATGGCTCGACGCCCGCCGAAGTCGAGCGCCTGACCCGCAGCCAGTACGAGTCGTTCAAGGCGCTGTCGCAGAAGGTCAAGCTGTCGGCCGACTGAGCGCCGCGCGGTCCGTGGATCAGCGGCCGCGCTCGAACACCTGTTCGCGCTGCTCGGCCAGCGCTTCGCGCCGGATGAAGTCGCGCACGAAGTCGTCGGCCGGGTGGTGGTGCAGGTTGTAGGGCGTGTCCCACTGCGCGATGCGCCCGGCCGCCATCACGCCGATGCGGTCGGCGATGGCGAAGGCCTCGGCCTGGTTGTGCGTCACCAGGATGGCGGTGTGGCCGGTGGTCTTGAGAATCTCGCGCACCTCGAAGGCGAGGCGTTCGCGCGTGTCCACGTCCAGATTGGAAAACGGTTCGTCGAGCAGCAGCAGGTCGGGCGAGGGCGCCAGGGCCCGGGCCAGGGCCACGCGCTGCTGCTGGCCGCCGGAGATTTCGTGCGGATAGCTGTTGGCGACGTGCGCCAGGCCGACCAGGGTCAGCATTTCCTCGACCCGGCGCGCGCGTTCGGCGCGCTCCAGGCGGCGCAGGCCGAAGGCCACGTTCTGCGCCACCGACAGGTGCGGGAACAGCGCGTAGTCCTGGAACATCATGCCGACGCGGCGCTTTTCCGGGGCAACCTGTTCGGTGGGCGAGGAGATGACCGTGCCGTCCAGCAGGATGCGGCCGGCGCGTACCGGCTCGAAGCCGGCGATGGCGCGCAGCACGGTGGTCTTGCCGCAGCCGGATTCGCCCAGCAGGCAGCCGATGTGGCCGGCCGGCAGGCCCAGCGTCAGGTCCTGCACCACGGGGCGCAGGCCCTTGGGCGTGTCGTACGCCAGCGAAAGATGATCGAGTTCGAGCAGATCGGGCACGATGTTCAATGTCCCATTTTCAGATTGGTGCGGGCCAGCAGGATGACGGGCAGCAGGCCGGCCAGCACGATCGCGAGCGCGGCGACCGCGCCTTCCTCGTAGGTGCCGCGGGCCGCTTCGGCATAGAGCCAGGTGGCGAGCGTGTCGAAATTCATGGGCCGCAGCAGCAGCGTGGCCGGCAGTTCCTTCATGGCGTCCACGAACACCAGCAGCGCGCTGGCCGCCAGCGCCGGGCGCAGCAGCGGCAGGTGGACGCGGCGCAGGGTGCCGGCCGAGCTTTCGCCCAGCAGGCGCGAGGCCTGCTCCAGCGACGGCGGGATGCGCGCCAGGCCGGCCTCGAGCGCGCCGGTGGAAATGGCCAGGAAGCGGATGGCGTAGGCGCACACCAGCGCCGCCATCGAGCCCATCAGGAACAGACCGCTGCCGCCGAAGACCTTGGCCACGGCGGTGTCGATCCAGACGAACGGCGTCAGCAGGCCGATGGCCAGCACGGTGCCGGGCACGGCGTAGCCCAGGCTGGCGACGCGGGCGCAGGCGCGGCCCGGGTTGAAGCCGGCGCTCTCGCGCAGGGTGCGTCCGGCCCAGGTCACGATCAGGCCGCAGACCAGCGTCACGAGGGTGGCGCTGAACGCCACGATCAGCGTGTTGCTCAAGCCGTTGAGCAGTTGGCGGGAGACGCCGCCCACCATGTGCAGGCGCTTGTAGGTCTCGACGACCAGGTACAGCGCCGGGGCGATGAAGCCGATCAGCACCGGGATCCAGCCCAGCACCGCCGCCAGCGCGGCGGCCGCGCCGCGCAGCCGGCGCGGCTGCATCGGCCGCATGCGTTGCGTGTTGGCGTAGCGCTGGCGCTTGCGGCCATGGCGCTCCAGCAGGATCAGGCCGATCACGATGGCCAGCATGGTCAGCGCGATCTGCGCCGCGCCGGCCAGGTCCGAGCGCGTGACCCAGGTGGTGTAGACCGACACGGTCAGCGTCTGCACGCCCAGGAATTCCGAGGCGCCGATGTCGTTCAGGGTTTCCAGCAGCGCCAGGCTGACGCCGACCACGATGGCCGGGCGCGCCAGCGGCAGCGCCACGCGGAAGAACACGCCGTAGCGGCCCGCGCCCAGCGTGCGCGCCGCTTCCAGCAGGCTGGCGGCCTGCGTCATGAACATGACGCGGGTGCTGAGATAGACGTAGGGGTAGAGCACGAAGCCCAGCACGAAGATCGCGCCGTAGATCGAGCGCAGGTCCGGCAGCCGGAACTGGCGCGGGCTGTCATAGCCCAGCAGCGCGCGGATGGCGCTCTGGATCGGGCCGATCGGGTGCAGCAGGTCGAGATAGGCGAAGGCGATGATGTAGGTCGGCACCGCCAGCGGCAGCAGCAGCGCCCAGGTCAGGGCGCGCCGCGAGGGGAATTCGTAGGCCGTCACCAGCCAGGCCGAGCCGGTCCCCAGCAGCGTCACCAGCACGCCGACGCCGGCCAGCAGCGCGGCGGTGTTGGCCAGCGCCTGCGGCAGCACGTAGGTGGCCAGATGGCGCCAGTGCGACAGGTCGCCGCCCAGGGCCCACCAGACCAGGGTCAGCACCGGCGCCAGCACCGCCAGGCCGATGAGGGAGGCGCCAGCCAGCCAGCCGGCGCCGCGTTCAGCCCAGCGCAAACGCAGCGGCCGGGGCAGGGAATCTGTATGCATGCTTCACAAGGGTTGCTGCGGGAAAGGCGCCACGCGGGCGGCGCCTATAGTAGCGTCAAGGCCTGCCGCCGCCCGTCCCGGGGGTTCCGGGCGAGCGGGGGCAGGCCTGAGTGCCGCGAGGCGGCGCCGGCGGGCGCCGCCTGGCCGCGTTTTAGTTGTCGAAACCGACCTTGTCCACCAGCTCGCTGGCTTGCTTGCGGTACTTGGCGATCTCGGTCAGGGGCAGGGGATCGACCTTCAGTTCGCCGAAGCTGGCGATGACCGGGTCGAGCTTGACGCCCTTGCGCACCGGGTACTCGTAGTTGGCCTGCGCGTACAGCGCCTGGGCCGGCTCGGAGACCAGGTAGTCCAGCAGCTTGATGGCGTTGGCCTTGTTGGGCGCGTGGGCGGCCACGGCGGCGCCGCTGACGTTCACGTGGGTGCCGCCGCTCTTCTCGTTGGCGAAGGTCGGGCGGATCACCTTGATGGCGTCGCCCCATTTGCGGGCGTCGGTGCCGGCTTCGGCGTTCTTCATGTGGCCGACGTAATAGGCGTTGGCCAGGCCGATGTCGCAGATGCCGCCCAGGATGTCGCGGGCCACGTCGCGGTCGCCGCCGGCGGCCTTGCGGGCCAGGTTGGCCTTGACGCCGCGCAGCCACTTCTCGGTGGCCTCGGCGCCGTCATGGGCGATCATGGAGGCGACCATGGCGGTGTTGTAGGGGTGCTGGCCCGAGCGGATGCAGACCTTGCCCTTCCATTTCGGGTCGGCCAGGTCTTCGTAGCGGAAGGATTCCAGCTTCAGGTCCTTTTCGACGTACAGCACGCGGTCGCGCAGCGACAGGGCGTACCACTTGCCATCGGCGCCGCGCAGGTTGGCGGGGATGACCGATTCCAGCGTGGCCGACTTGACCGACTGCGTCACGCCGCCGTCCACCAGGTCCAGCAGGTTGCCGATGTCGACGGTCATCAGCACGTCGGCGGGCGACTTGGCGCCTTCGGCCTTGACGCGCTCGAGCAGGCCGTCCTTGACGAAGACGGTGTTGACCTTGATGCCGCTTTCCTTGGTGAAGGCGTCCAGCAGCGGCTGGATCAGCTTCGGTTCCCGGGTGGTGTAGAGGCTGACTTCCTCGGCCGCGTGGGCCGGGACGGCGAAGGCGGCGGCGCCGGCCAGGGCCAGGGCGCGCAGCAGGGTGGTCATTTGGGGACGCATGGACATAACGGGAACTCCGGCAAGGGTTGCGGCGGCCGGCGCGTAAACGCCGCCGCTGCTCAAAGCGGTCTGCTAACGAAAATGATTATCAAGTCAGAGCGGCACGATAACAGGAAGTTTTATCGTGTTCAACTAGATGTAAGACTGGCGCTAAGACCCTTGATCCCCATCAATACGGCATAAGCGTATTACGGAATAATGAGAGCAATTATCATCAAGTCCCTGTAGAATAGGGACAACCCTAATACCGGGCGCGTCTTTTGTGCGCCGCGGCGAACCCCAGCGGGGCAGGTTGGGCATGATGTCCTTTGTTCCGCGCTTACTAGATACGACATGGCTGCTTTCAATACCGAGCGTGTACTGAGCGTGCACCACTGGAACGACACCCTGTTCTCCTTCACCACCACGCGTGACGCGGCCCTGCGGTTCCACAACGGCCACTTCGTCATGATCGGCCTGGAAGTCGAAGGCAAGCCGCTGCTGCGGGCCTACAGCATCGCCAGCGCCAACTACGAAGAAAACCTCGAATTCCTCAGCATCAAGGTGCAGAACGGTCCGCTGACCTCGCGCCTGCAGCACCTGAAGGAAGGCGACACCATCCTGGTCAGCCGCAAGCCGGTCGGCACCCTGGTGGTCGACGATCTCAAGCCGGGCAAGCACCTGTTCCTGTTCGGCACGGGCACCGGCCTGGCTCCCTTCATGAGCATCATCAAGGACCCGGACGTCTACGAACGTTTCGACAAGGTCATCCTGGTGCACGGCGTGCGCTGGGTCAGCGAACTTGCCTACGCCGACTTCATCGAAAACGAGCTGCCGAACAACGAGTTCTTCGGCGACGTGGTGCGCGACAAGCTGGTTTACTACCCGACCGTCACGCGCGAGCCGTTCCGCAACCAGGGCCGCATCACCGAGCTGATGGAAAACGGCAAGCTGTGCGCCGACATCGGCATTCCCCAGATCAACCCCGAAACCGATCGCGCCATGATCTGCGGCAGCCCGCACATGCTGGCCGACATCAGCGCCATGCTGGACAAGCGCGGCTTCGTGGTGTCGCCGGGCGTGGGCCAGCCGGGCGACTACGTGGTCGAGCGCGCCTTCGTCGACAAATAAATCGCGGTTCACCCGCGCCAGCAAAAAGCCCCGTCACGCATGCGACGGGGCTTTTTGTTTCTGGCGTCAGCGCGTTGAGCGGGTGGGCCTCATTCCGGCTGGATGCCGGCCTTCTTGATGATGTCGCCCCACTTCTTCGACTCGGCTTGCTGGAACTGCGCCAGTTCGTCCGGCGTGGAGCTGGCCGGGTCGGTGCCGGTCTGGGCGTAGAACTGCTTGGCCGGCGCGCTCTGCGTGGCCTTGACCAGCAGCTCGTTCAAGCGCTTGACCACGTCGGGCGGCGTGCCGGCCGGCGCATAGGCCGCGAACCAGTAGCCCATCTCGTAGCCCGGCACGCCGGACTCGGCGATGGTGGGCACGTCCGGCGCCAGCGGCGAGCGGGTCAGCCCGGTGACGCCCAGCGCGCGCAGCTTGCCCGACTTGACCTGCGGCAGGCCGGTGGCGGTGTCGGTGATCATCATGTCGATCTGGCCGCCGAGCAGGT
Source organism: Achromobacter insuavis (assembly GCF_902859645.1). Taxonomy (GTDB): domain Bacteria; phylum Pseudomonadota; class Gammaproteobacteria; order Burkholderiales; family Burkholderiaceae_B; genus Achromobacter; species Achromobacter insuavis. The sequence continues at coordinate 130,683 of NZ_CADIJR010000006.1, forward strand.
CGGTGACGGCCAGCGGGTTGCTCTTGTAGGGCACGTGCAGCAGCTGCACCCCGGCCATCTGCTGCAGCAGCTCGCCGGCGATGCGGCTGCTGGAGCTGCCGCTGCCAAAACTCAGCTTGCCGGGCGACTGGCGCGCCTGCGCCAGGAAGTCGCCGACCGACTTGGCGGTCGAATTGGGGTTGACCACCATGATCTGGCCGCCCTTGCCGAGCAGCGAGATCGGCGCGTAGTCCTTGACCGGGTGGTAGGTCAGCGTCTTGTACAGGTGTTCGTTGGCGGCGTGGGTGGTGTTGGTGGTGATCAGCACCGTGTAGCCGTCGGGGGCGGCTCGGGCCGCGGTGGCGGCGCCGATCATGGCGCTGGCGCCGGGCTTGTTCTCGATCACCACGGCCTGGCCGGTCTGCTCGGTGACGCCCTGGCCGATGGCGCGGCCGATCTGGTCGGTGGCGCTGCCGGCGGCGAACGGCACGATGAAGGTGATCGGCTTGGCCGGAAAGGCGCCGGCCGTGCCGCCCTGGGCCAGGGCGGTCAGCGGCAAGGCCGCCAGCAGCAGGGCCAGCCGGCCCTTGAGGGTAAAGCGCATGGTGTGTCTCCTGTCGTGTGTTGTGTGTGTTGTTGTCGTGGGGGGCTGCGGGGTCAGGCGGGGGCGGGGTGGTCGCCCGGAATGTCGGGCAGACGGGCGGCCAGCGCGGGGCTGACCTGGACCGTCATGTCCAGCAAGCGGAAGGACAGGCTCTTGCCGTGCGCGTCCAGGTTGAGGGCGTCGTTGACGCCGCCGTCCAGCACGCCTTCGAGCACGAAGTTCATGGCGTGCAGGGTCGGCAGCAGGTAGCGGGTGACGCGGGCCGGCTGGCGGTAGGCGAACCAGGCGGCCACGCGCGCCTCGGTGACCTGCGCGGCCAGCGCCTCGTAGCATTCGGGGTCCCAGGCGATCAGGCTGAGATTGGAGGTGTCGCCCTTGTCGCCGGAGCGGCTGTGGCCCAGGCGGTACAGGGGGACGGCTATCGACGGGGGGTTCATTGCGGGATCTCGTCCAGGAAGCGCCAGCCGCTGTGGACGGCGTCGCGGGGGATGGTGCAGGACACCATGTTCAGGCGCGGGCGCAGCGCGGTGCGCACGCCGCCGCCGCCGGCCGGGCCGCAGGTGTAGAGCGCGGTGACTTCGCGCAGCACGCGCTCGGCCACGGCGCGGTCGGCGTGCTCGCCGGCGATCCGCAGCCGCACGTCGCGGGCGTGGCCGTCGGGGCGGCCCTGGCGCAGGGCGCCGGCGTCGTCGTCGAGGATGCTGAGGGCGCCGATCAGGTCGGCGCGCAGGCGCAGCGCCGAGCCGAGGCGCTTTTGCACGATGTCGGCGGCCAGGCGGGCGCGCGCCTCGGCCTGCACGCCGGCGTAGGAAATCTCGGCCTCGGCCAGCCAGCCGCCGCGATAGCAGACGTTGACCTTCAGTTCGGCGGGGCGGGCATGGCCGGTGATGCCGCGCACCGCGACGCGGTCGCCGCCCAGATCCTCGACCCGGGCCTGGCTCAGGTCGGCGATCACGTCGGGCGTCAGGTAGCGGGCGGGGTCGTGCACTTCGTACAGCAGTTGTTCCTTGACCGTGCGGGCGTCCACCATGCCGCCGGTGTCGGCGGCCTTGCCGATGACGAATTCGCCGTCGGCGTCGATCTCGGCGATGGGAAAGCCGGCGGCGTGCACGTCGGGCACTTCCTTCAGCCCGGGCACGCAGAAGTAGCCGCCGGTGACCTGCAGGCCGCATTCGAGCATGTGGCCGGCCATGGTGGCGCGGCCCAGCCGGGCCCAGTCGTCCCGATCCCAACCGAAATGCGCCAGCGCCGGACCCAGCGTCAGCGACGGGTCGGCGACGCGGCCGGCAACGACGATCTGCGCGCCGGCGGCCAGCGCCTCGGCGATCTCGGTGGCGCCCAGGTAGGCGGTGGCGCTGACCACATCGACGCCATCCAGCGCCGCGCCCAGGCGTTGCCGCAGCAGCTCGCGCTGGGCCGGCGCGTCGAGCGCGTCGCCATGGATCACGGCGATGCGCGGCGCGGGCAGGCCTTGCTGCGCGGCCAGTTCGGCGATGTGGCGGGCGGCGCCGACCGGGTTGGCGGCGCCGAAGTTGCTGACGATGGCGATGCCGTGGCGCAGGCAGTCGGCCAGGACCGGCGCCACCAGTTCGTCGAGCAGCGGCTCGTAGCCGCGGCGCGGGTCGTCGTTGCGCGCCAGTTGCGCCAGCGCCAGGGTGCGTTCGGCCAGCGTTTCGAAGATCAGCGTGCCGCCGCCCCGGGCGGCCAGCGTGCGCACCACGGCGGCGGCGCCGTCGCTGCGGTCGCCGGAAAAGCCGGAGGCGCAGCCGATGAGCAGGGGAGAGGAAGGCATAAGGGTCCAGGCAGGGCGCGTAAGGGAATCCGGAGCCACTATAGGCAGCGCTCGCTCATCAGTAAAATAGAAATATCGGATCAATTAATCCAGAAAAGCCATGAATCTATCCGCCCGGCAATTGCGCGCTTTCGTGGCCCTGGCCGACGAACGCCACTTCACTCGCGCCGCGCAGCGCTGCCACCTGACGCAGCCGGCCTTCAGCGCACTGATCCGCCAGCTGGAGGAGAGCGCCGGCCTGCGGCTGTTCGACCGCAATACCCGCAACGTCGAGCTGACCGCCGAAGGCCGGGTGCTGGACGCGTCGGCGCGGCGCCTGCTGGCCGACATGGACCTGGTGATGGAGGACCTGCGCGACCACGCCGCCCGCCGGCGCGGCCGGGTGGCGCTGGCCGCGCTGCCGTCGCTGGCGGCGGGCTGGCTGCCGCCGCTGCTGGCGCGGTTCCGCGAGCAGCATCCGGGCATCGCGGTGGACCTGCGCGACGCCTTGCTCGATCCCTGCCTGGACATGGTGCGCGACGGCCAGGTGGACTTCGCGGTGGCGTCGCGGCGGCCGGACATGAGCGACCTGGACAGCGAATTCCTGCACGCCGACCGCTATTTCCTGGTGTGCCGCGCCGACCATCCGCTGGCGGCGATGGCGCGCGTGCGGCTGCGCGACGTGGCCCGCCACGCGGTGATCCAGCTGGCGCGCAACAGCAGCGTGCGCAAGCACCTGGACGCGGCCTTCGGCGCCGACGCGCCGCCGCCGGTGTTCGAGGTCGAGCACCTGGCCACGGTTACCGGGCTGGTGCGCGCCGGCCTGGGCGTGGCGGTGGTGCCGGCGATGACGCTGTTCCATTTCGGCGGCGCCGACCTGCGCATCGTGCCGCTGGCGGGCAAGGCGTTGCTGCGGCCCCTGTACCTGGTCTGGCGCCAGGGGCGCAGCCTGCCGCTGGCGGCGCAGGCGCTGTACGACCTGCTGTGGGCCAGTCGGGCGGAGATCGGCGCGGCGTTCCGATGACGGATTGCATTTGCGCGTCGTGAAGAGTGGGTAACATGGAAAGCCTGGGTTGGTTCGCGGGCTGGTTCGCATGAGCCTTTCGCAAAACCCTATTGCCGATTAAAATCCGATAGTTGTAGCTATCCGTCACCAGAAGGATTCCGCCCATGAGCAAGCAAATCATCCACACCGACGCCGCGCCCGCCGCCGTTGGCCCTTACTCGCAAGCGGTTGCCGTCAGCGGCACCAAGACCGTCTACCTGTCGGGCCAGATCGGCCTGGAGCCGGGCACCGGCGACCTGGTCTCCGAGAATTTCGATGCGCAGGTGCGCCAGGCCTTCGCCAACATGACGGCGGTGGTCGAAGCCGCCGGCGGCACGCTGGACAAGGTGGTCAAGCTGACGCTGTTCCTGACCGACCTGGGCAAGTTCACCGCCGCCAACGCCATCATGGCCGAGCTGATTCCGCAGCCGTTCCCGGCCCGTTCCACGGTCGGCGTGGCCAGCCTGCCCAAGGGCGCGCAGTTCGAGGTCGAGGCCATCCTGGTCCTGTAAACGCCGTCCACGCGCGTTTTTCCAGAGGTTTCCTCCCATATGCCGGCCGCGGCCGTGGCAACCAAGCGATCCGGCGCCGAACCCAAAGGCGCCGGCAAAGCCATGACGGATACGGAGCGCAAGCTGCGTAACCTGGGCCTGGTGCTGCCCGAGGACTTCGTGCTGCACCTGCCGCTGCGCTACGAGGACGAGACCCGGGTAATTCCGATCAGCCAGTTGCGGCCGGGCTTTGCCGGCCAGGTCGAAGGCGAGATCACCAAATCCGAAGTGCTGTACCGGCCGCGGCGCCAACTGACCGCGACGCTGGCCGATGACAGCGGCGAATTGCAATTGCGCTGGCTGAATTTCTACCCCAGCCAGCAGAAGCAGGTCACCGTCGGCAAGCGGCTGCGCGCGCGCGGCGAGGTGCGCGGCGGCCTGTTCGGGCGCGAGATGGTGCATCCGCGCATGACCAACGCCGACGCGCCGCTGCCCACGGCGCTGACGCCCGTCTATCCCACCACCGAAGGCCTGCCGCAGTTGACGCTGCGGCGCGCCATCGCGCAGGCGCTGGACCGCGCCGACCTGTCCGATACGCTGCCGCCGCAGGCGCTGGCGCGCTACGAGCTGTCGCCGTTCGAGCCGGCGATCCGCGCCTTGCACACGCCGGCCCAGGGCGAATCCGAGGCGGCCCTGCTGGAGCGCGTGCATCCGGCCTGGCGCCGCATCAAGTTCGATGAATTGCTGGCCCAGCAGCTGTCGCTGGCCGCCGCGCGCGCCGCGCGCCGCGTCAAGGAAGCCGAGGCGCTGCCGGTGCGCGACGAGGCCGGCGGCCTGGTGGACCGGCTGTACCAGGCGCTGCCGTTCAAGCTGACCGGCGCGCAGCAGCGGGTGGTGGCCGAGATCTCGGCCGACCTGGCGCGGCCGTATCCGATGCATCGCCTGTTGCAGGGCGACGTCGGCAGCGGCAAGACCGTGGTCGCCGCGATCGCAGCGGCCCAGGCCATCGCCGGGGGCGCGCAGGTGGCGCTGATGGCGCCCACCGAAATCCTGGCCGAACAGCATTTCCGCAAGCTGGTGTCGTGGCTGCAGCCGCTGGGCGTGAACGTCGCCTGGCTCAGCGGCAGCCTGACGGCCAAGGCGCGCCGCGAGGCCGCCGCCGCCGCGGCCGACGGCAGCGTGCAACTGGTGGTGGGCACCCAGGCCCTGATCCAGGACCATGTCGAATTCCACCGGCTGGGGCTGTCGATCGTCGACGAGCAGCACCGCTTCGGCGTCGGCCAGCGCCTGGCGCTGACGCGCAAGGGCGAGACGGTGCGCGGCCGCATCGTGCCGCACCAGCTCAACATGAGCGCGACGCCGATTCCGCGCACGCTGGCCATGACCTTCTTCGCCGACCTGGACGTGTCGGTGATCGACGAACTGCCGCCGGGCCGCACGCCGGTGCTGACCAAGCTGGTGTCGGACGCGCGCCGCGAGGAAGTCATCGCCCACATCGCGCAGGGCGCGCGCGGTGGCCGGCAGGCCTATTGGGTCTGTCCGCTGGTCGAGGAAAGCGAAGCCCTCGAGTTGCAGACCGCGGTCGACACCTACGAGGGCATGCGCGCCGACCTGCCGGACTTGCGCATCGGCCTGGTGCACGGCCGCCTGCCGCAGGCCGAGAAGGCCGCCGTGATGCAGGCCTTCCGCGAAGGCGAGATCGACCTGCTGGTGGCGACCACCGTGATCGAGGTCGGGGTGGACGTGCCCAATGCCTCGATGATGGTCATCGAGCACGCCGAGCGCTTCGGCCTGGCGCAGCTGCACCAGCTGCGCGGCCGGGTGGGGCGCGGCACCGCCGAGTCCGTCTGCGTCCTGATCTACCAGACGCCGCTGTCGCAGGTGGCGCGCGAACGCCTGCGCGCCATGTTCGAAACCTCCGATGGCTTCGAGATCGCGCGCCGCGACCTGGAGCTGCGCGGTCCGGGCGAATTCCTGGGCACGCGCCAGTCCGGCATGGCGCTGCTGCGTTTCGCCGATCTGGAGACCGACGCCGAAATCGCCGAACAGGCGCGCGATGCCGCGGTCTGGCTGCGCGCCGAACATCCCGCCGCCGTCGAGGCGCACCTGGCCCGCTGGATGCGGGGCCGGGAAGACTTCCTGCGCACCTAGGGCGCATCGACCCAGCGGATGAATGCCACCATGACCTTCCCATTTTCCAGCGCCGCCCGCCGGGCGCGCGCTCAACTCCCGGGGGCGTAGTCCACCATGACTCTCACCGAACTGAAATACATCGTGGCGGTGGCGCGCGAGCGCCATTTCGGCCGGGCGGCCGAGGCCTGTTTCGTCAGCCAGCCCACGCTGTCGGTGGCGATCCGCAAGCTCGAGGACGAGCTGGGCGTGACGCTGTTCGAGCGGGGCGGGGCTGAAGTGGGCGTGACGCCCATCGGCCAGCGCATCGTCGCGCAGGCGCAGAAGGTGCTGGAGGAAAGCGCCAGCATCAAGGAGATCGCGCGCCAGGGGCACGACCCGCTGGCCGGCCCGCTGCGGGTCGGCGTGATCCACACCATCGGCCCGTACCTGCTGCCGCGCCTGGTGCCGGTGCAGATCGGCCGCACCCCGCAGATGCCGCTGCTGCTGCAGGAGAACTTCACCGTGCGGCTGGTGGAACTGCTGCGCCAGGGCGAGATCGACTGCGCCATCATGGCGCTGCCGCTGCCGGAAGCGGGGCTGGTGATGCAGCCGCTGTACGACGAGCCGTTCGTGGTGGCGGTGCCGCAGGACCACGAGCTGGCGCAGCGCAAATCCATCGATGCGCAGGACCTGAAGCAGCAGACCATGCTGCTGCTGGGCAGCGGCCACTGTTTCCGCGACCAGGTGCTGGAGGTGTGTCCGGAGCTGTCGCGCTTCTCGGCCGCCAGCGATGGCATCCAGCGCACCTTCGAGGGCTCGTCGCTGGAGACCATCCGCCACATGGTCGCGGCCGGCATCGGCGTGACGGTGCTGCCGGTGACGGCGGTGCCTGAGCAGCCGCCATCCAACAGCCTGCTGCGCTACCTGCCGTTCGAGGGCCACGTGCCCGAGCGCCGCGTGGTGCTGGCCTGGCGCCGCAGCTTCCCGCGACTGGCGGCGATCGAGGCGCTGGCCCAGGCGGTGTACGAATGCGAACTGCCCGGCGTGCGGATGTTATCGGACGAAGCCGCGGCCGTGCAGGATTGAAATTGCGGGCGCATTTGCGCACGATCAAGCCGCGGCGCGCCGGTCTGTTCCCGCGCCGGATTGTCGCAGTCGCGGTGTTATCCTAGTTTTGTCTACCAACCCCAACAGGGAGCTAGCAATGGCAAAGTCCTCCAAGAAGACCCCCAGCGTTCCGCGCATCAACATCGGCATCTCTGACAAGGACCGTGCCGCCGTCGCCGGCGAGCTGTCCAAGCTGCTGGCCGATTCGTACACCTTGTACCTGATGACGCACAACTTCCACTGGAACGTCACGGGGCCCATGTTCAATACGCTGCACCTGATGTTCATGACCCAGTACACCGAGTCGTGGAACGCGCTGGACAGCATCGCCGAGCGCATCCGCGCGCTGGGCCACTATGCGCCGGGCACGTACCGCGAGTACGGCAAGCTGTCGTCCATCGCCGAGCCGGACTCGGTGCCGGAAGCGCTGGAAATGGTGCGCCTGCTGGTCAACGCCAATGAATCGGTCGCCAAGACCGCCCGCGCCGCCTTCGAGAAGGCCGACGCCGCCAACGACCAGCCCACCGCCGATCTGCTGACGCAGCGCCTGGACGTGCACGAAAAGAACGCCTGGATGCTGCGCAGCCTGCTGCAGTAAACGCCACGGCGGCGCCCCTGCCGGGGCGCCATCGTCAAGCCTAGCCCCCGGAACCTCGAGGTTCCGGGGGCTTTTTTCATGCGCGCGGCCCGCGTCGGACGCCATTATCTGGAAAGCGGGGCGCGCACAGGCGGGAAAGGGCGCTCGTCCCGTGCCGCACTTGTTGGAATGTGTAATCCACCGGCCTGTCATGGGTGGAAGTCATTTCAATATCAGGACAGATTCGCCTCGCCCCGGCGCGCCGGGCGATTTTCGCGCGGCGCGCGTATGCCACGACGCCGAATGCGCGGTCAATAGGGAAGAGGGCGTGCTGATTTACGCCTAGCACGATTTTTCTGGTTATTCCGGACGCGATCAGTGACTTGAAGTTGCAATAACGACATTTTCCCTGGGAGCGTCCAAAGATACCCAGGGCGAATACTCATTCCTTGCAGTTTGATTAAATCAAGATAAGAAAACGACTTTAAATAATCTCTTACAAGACAAAAGGTCTCATTTATTTCCATATGTATGGAAAAAGTGATTATTTCAGGGATTTCCCCACGTTTATTACGACCTCGGCGACTTATTTCCATAGCATCGAAAACTTTTAGAAAAAAATTTGCTGCCGCCGCGGCCTACGATTCGTTGGCTCGTTGCCCACTGGTATGCCGGGGTATCGAGATGTAATTAATTTTGAGTGTGACGTCCACCCAGGCGCGAATAAGCGATTCGATTGCGCATCGATTATTTGGTTCCTGGGTGTCGATTTTTTGATGTATTCGACACGACGAAAACAGTGAGGTCCCCCGTGGTAAAGAGAATCGCAGTATGCGGTCTTGGATATGTCGGCCTGCCCGTGGCCGTGGCATTTTCCAGGCGTTTTGATGTCGTCGGCTTTGATGTGGACAAGCGGCGGATCACGAGCCTGAAACAGGGAGAGGACTGGACGGGCGAGATCGAGCGCGATGCCTTGCTGGCGTCGCCCATGCAATTTACCGATCAGGTGAGCGAGCTGGAGGGCTGCGATTTCTTCGTGGTCGCCGTGCCGACGCCGGTCGATGAAAAGAACAATCCCGATTTTTCCCTGCTGGTGCGGGCCTGCCGTTCGATCGGGCCGGTGCTGCGCCCCGGCAGCATCGTGGTGTTCGAATCGACGGTGCACCCCGGCGCGACCGAGGAAATCTGCGGGCCGGAACTGGAAAAGGTGTCAGGTCTGCGCTGCGGCGTCGACTTCAAGCTGGGCTACAGCCCCGAACGGATCAATCCGGGCGACCGCGAGCATCCGCTGGAGAAGATCGTCAAGATCGTGTCCGGCCAGGACGCGGAATCGCTGGAGATCATTGCCGGCGTCTATGAGCAGATCATCGACGCGGGCGTGCATCGCGCCTCCTCGATCAAGGTGGCCGAAGCCGCCAAGGTGCTCGAAAACACCCAGCGCGACATCAACATCGCGCTGATGAACGAGATGTCCAAGATCTGCGATCTGGTCGGCATCCGCACCGCCGAAGTGCTGGAAGCCGCCGGCACCAAGTGGAATTTCCTCAAGTTCACGCCCGGCCTGGTCGGCGGCCACTGCATCGGCGTGGATCCGTACTACCTGACGTCCAAGGCGCAGGAGCTGGGCTACCACCCCGAAGTCATCCTTTCGGGCCGCCGTATCAACGACGGCATGGCCAGCCACGTGGCCTCGCGCGTGGTGCAGACCCTGGCCCGCAACGGCCGCCTGAACGCCGCGACCCGGGTCGGCATCCTGGGCATGACGTTCAAGGAAAACGTGCCGGACATCCGCAATTCGAAAGTGGTCGATCTGTATCGCGCCCTGGGCGACTACGGCATCACGCCGGTGGCCTGCGACCCGATGGTCGACGTCGAACAGATGCGGCACGAGTACGGCATCAGCCTGGTGGAACGCGACCAGTTCCGCGACCTGGATGTGCTGATCCTGGCCGTGCCGCACCGCGAAACCATGGCCAGCTTCTGGGAAGAGCTGCCGCAGCTGGTCAAGGCCGACGGCCTGGTCTGCGACCTCAAATCCGTGCTGGACAGCCGCCGGCTGCCGTCCGGCCTCTTGTACTGGACGCTCTGAGTCCAGGCCCGTAACCCATTCATCACAGGAGAGGCCCGGAATGACCGCCTTTACCATCGCTCCGATTGGCACCTGCCGTATCCACACCCCGCTGCGCGACGCGGTGGGACGCTACCCGATCAAGCAGCAGCTCGGGCGCAACTACGGCTTCGTGCACACCAGCGCCGAGGCGCTGCAGCAGGCCCGCTTCATGTTCGGCCAGGCCGAGATTCCCACCGACGTGCAGCGCGTGATCTTCCGCCCGTCGAACGGCGAGCAGGCCCGCCGCGGCACGCACAAGCCGGCCGACCTGTACATGGTCGAGCTGTCCTCGCGCAAGCTGCTGACCGTCGGCGGCTACCCGATCCAGTCGAACTACCTGGTGCGTTTCTTCAGCGAGTTCTTCGCCGACCGCGCGCGCACCCGCGCGTTCTGGTCGCAGGCCAGCGACGAACGGCTTGCCGAGCGACGCGCGTGGCTGGACCAGGATCCCGTCTTCAAGAGCCTGTCGGCGGACAATCGCGAGCTGCTCGCCCGCATCGTCAAGCGCGAACAGACGGACGAGGAAATCGAACAGCAGATGCACGAGCTGGTCGACCTGCTGGGCCGGGACAAGGTCGTGTTCGTGACGCACGTCAATGCCATGACGCCCGATAATGTGCCGATCGAACAGCGGGCGCAACTGATCGCCGCGGTGACCGCCAGCGCGCAGCGCATCGGCGTGCCGTGCTATGACCCGACGCCGCTGATGAACAAGATCGGGCAGGCCGACGCGATGGAAGACGGCGGGCTGGACCTGACGCACTACACGCCGCTGTTCGCCGAGCGCCTGTACACCGAGTGGTTCAAGACTTTCGTGCGTCCGCGCATGAGCACCTCCACGCCGCAGCCGTCGGTGCCCAAGCTGAGCGCCGACGAAGGCGTCGAACGCATCGAGAAGATCTGGGATTCGGGCGACCTGCGCGAAGCCTCGCGCCGCCTGCGCGACGTGCTGCGCCGTCATCCCGGCCTGCCCGACCACACGCTGCTGTTCGCGCGCTTCCAGGAAGAACTGGGCGACTACGAAGGGTCGCTGGCGCTGCTGGGCGGCGCGGACGGCACGCTGGCCACCGGCAGCAAGGCCGAGCAGATCCTGATGCGCAACCAGTTCAAGCTGGGCCGCCATGACGTGGCGCACTCGCTGGCCGCCGGCCTGCTGGGCGACGAAATCGAGACCCCGGAAATCGTGCGCATCGCCGCGATCTCCGCCGGCCACCTGGGTTTCGTGGACGAGGCGCTGGGCAACTGGAAGCAGCTGTTCCGCATTTCCTCGCCGCAGGACGCGACCGCCACCGAGGCGGCCGACACCGTGCTGTCGCTGTTGCAGGCGGGCAGCGACATGGATGCCGCCCTGCGCTGGGTCCATGAAGTGCGCGCCGCCATCCCGTCGCATGGCCGCAGCTTCGCGACGCTGTGGCGCGACCGGCTGATCGCCGGGGACCGCGCCGGACTGCGCGCGCTGGCGTCCGAGTCGCCCGCGCTCAAGGATGTCGAGGCGCTGGAGCTGATCAAGGAAGCCACGTGGCGTGGCTGCATCATGGCCGCGGCCGCGTTGGCCGTGTCGTGCAAACTGGCCGACAGCGAGCAGGAAGACATTTCGGCGTGGCTGAGCACGCAGTCCGCGGCGTGGGCCGAGGAGGGCGCGCAGGCGCTGGAGGAGGGCCGTCTGCGCGATGCCGCCGAGCGCATCTGCGCGCATCGCCTGCTCAATCCCGATGCCCTGGCCGGGGTGCGGGCGCAGCGCGCCTTTGAACGCGCCATGCGCCTGGGCGTGCGGGCCGCGCTGGTGGCGGGCAACCACAAGGAAGTGATCGACCTGACCGACATCGCGCTCGACACCCAGGTCGAATTCCCCGAACTGCACGCCATGCGCGGCCGCGCGGCCGATGCGCTGGGCGACAAGCAGACCGCCATGCGCCACCTGGAACAGGCCGCCGCCAACGAGTCGGCGCCGTTCAGCACGCAATTGCACTTTGCCCGCGTCGCGTTCAACGGCGGCTGGTTCGGCGAGGCCATCGACGCCTACAAGATGGTCCTGGCGCACGCGTCGGCCGACCAGAGCGCCCGCGACGAGGCCGAGCGCCAGCTCGGCAGGCTCGGACCGCGCGCCATCCGCGGCGCCCGCGAAATCCTGTCGGCCGGCGATCCCAAGGCGGCCTGGAACCTGCTGGACCGTGTCGCGCGGTCGTGGCCGGGGATGCCGGAAGTCGACCACGAGAAGCGCCGCATCCTGGCCGTGCTGTACGCCGAGGCGCGCGCGCTGGAATCGTCCAGCACCACCGAACGCCTGGCGCTGGGCGAGCGCATCCTGCAGCTGGTCTCCGACGATCCCATCGGCCTGCGCCTGGCCGCGGTGGGCGCCATGCGCCTGCACCGCTTCGAACAGGCCTTGCCCTACTGGCGCGCGCTCAAGGAGCGTTCCGACAATCCGGCCCAGTTCGATCACTACATCCAGCGCTGCCTGGTGTGGATCGACAAGGCCAACCGCAGGAAGGCCGCATGAATCCGCCATTGATCACCGAGCGCGAGAACACCGCGTCGTCCGACCTCCAGGCGGTCCAGGGCCGGCTGGAGGAAATCGTGGCGGCCTCGGTGCGGGTCCAGGTCGCGCAGGCCAATCTGGCGGACGCGCAAGCGCTGGCGCGCGGCCACATGGCCGACTCCAAGGTCCGCTTCCTGCTGCTCAGGCTGAAAGAGGCGGCGGGCCTGAACGAGGGCATGTCCGAGCAATGGGCCACGCTGCTGCGCGAATGCCCCGATGACCTGGAGATCGTGCGCTATCGCGCCACTCGCCTGGTCAAGGAGCGCCACCTCGAGGACGCGCTGGCCCTGGTCGAGCGGCACCTGCCGGAGTCCACCGAAAACCCGGCCCGGCTGTTCGCCCGCGCCAAGCTGCTGAGCGATATCCGAGCCTACGAACAGTCGGATGAACTGTTCCGCCGGCTGATCCTGCAGCACACGGACCGCAACATCCGCGTCGAATTCGCCAAGCGGCTGCGCAAGCGCGGCCTGCTGGCGGATGCGTTCGACGTCATCGCGCCCGTGGCCAAGCACCTGGCGCCGGGCAGCAAGGCGGCTGAGCTGGCCAACGGCCTGGCCAGCGACTACGCGTTCTATCAGCGGCTGGAGCCCGAGGCCTCGCTGGCCGGCCAGGACATCAGGATCGTGTCGATGAAGCACGCCATCCTGCATTTCCGCGATCGCCAGATCCCGGAATACGCGCCCGAGAAGCCCGTGTCGGTCGCGCTGGTGACGGGCAGCCTGGGGCCCGGTGGCGCCGAGCGCCAGCTGACGCGGCTGGCCGGGGAACTGGCCCGCATGGCGGACACGCCCAGCCCGCGCCCCGCTGATACGCCGATGAAGCCGGAGAAAGTGGAAGTGCTGGTCAAGCAGCACACCGAACCGCCCGGTTCCAGCAAGAAACAGGGCCTGGATTTCTTCCTGTCCGTGCTGGTCAAGGCGCGCATTCCGGTCACGGAAATCAACAAGCTGCCCGCGATCTCGGTGGCCCATCAATCCGTGCCGGACGGCAGCCTGGGCCGCCTGCTGGAGCAGTTGCCGCCGCCGGTCCACTATGGCGTGACGCGTCTGGCGCCGGTCCTGCGCGCGAGCACCTTCGACGTGGTGAGCCTGTGGCAGGACGGCACGTGCCTGTTCGGCGCCCTGGCGGCGCTGCTGGCCGGCGCGCCGACCATCCACCTGGTGTTCCGCGGCCTGCCGCCGAACATCCGCAAGGACCGCTTCCGCGAAGAGTATCCCGAGCTGTACCAGGCCCTGGCCCAGGTGCCTGGCGTGCATTTCGTCAGCAACAGCCGCAAGGCGGCCGAGGCCTACGCGGAATGGCTCGGCATCCCCATCGTGCGCTTCCACGTGCTGTACAACGGCGTGCCGGACCTGGCCACCGATGCCGCGCAGACGGACAAGGAAAAGTGGCAGGCCTTCCAGGAGAGCACGGCCGACGCCACGGAAACCATCGGCGGCGTGTTCCGCCTGGAGCCGGACAAGCGGCCGCAATTGTGGATCAAGCTCGCGGCGCTGTACCTGAAACAGCGTCCGCAGGCGCGCTTCGTCATCGTCGGCGATGGCCGGCTGCACGACAACATCGTGGCGTTGGCGGAAGACCTGTGCGTGATGGACCGACTGCTGCTGGTCGGCTTGTCGAATCACGTGGGCTACTGGTATTCGCAAATGGACGCCAAGGTCCTGCTGTCGCGCTACGAGGGCCTGCCCAATGTGCTGATCGAAGCCCAGCTGCTGGGCGTGCCGGTCGTGTCGACGCCGGCCGGCGGCGCGGGCGAGTGCTTCGAGGAAGACCAGACCGGGCACCTGCTGGGCGACGTCGAGCATCCCGACCTGCATGAAGCCTGCGACAAGGTCGCGTCGATCGTGGACCGGGTGCGCGCCGACCAGGGCCTCAAAGCCCAGAGCCGCGAGCGGGCGCAGACCTTGTTTTCGCTGGAGGCGATGCTGGGCAAGTTCCTGAGCCTGTGCATGCCGCTCATGCCCGAGTCGGAGAACGACGCGAGCATGGAGCTGCCCCCCATGCGTCTCATGCAGGCCTGAGCGTCCGCCAGTCCCATCCTGGTCCTGAAGATAAAGGAAGTTATGCAAATGACCGCCCCGGCGGCGGGTCCGCGCCGCATTGCGGCGCCGGCCCTGCTGCTGATTACCGTACTCATGCTCAGCGGCTGCCAGCTGCCGCGCTCCGGCCCCATGTTGGGCGAGATGACAGGCGCCCACGACGCCAAGGATGTCGTCGTGATGCCCGCGTCGCGCGAACTCGCGCGCGCGAGCCGGGTGCCCGAGGTCTCCGATTTTCCCGTGCCCTACCGCGACCTGACCCAGGCCGGCTTCGACAGCCTGGTGCCGGGCGATGGCATCAACGTGAAGGTGTGGGAGCGCGGCGGGCTGGGGGTGTTCGCGGCGGACCCGACCGGCGTGAGCGACCTGGGCAACCAGGAACTGGACCGCAACGGCAATGTGTCCTTTCCCATCCTCGGCAAATTCAAGGCCGGCGGCATGACGCTGGGGCAGTTGCATGACGCCATCGTGGCGCGCCTGAGCCGGCTGGTGGCTGGCGCCGATGTCAGCGTGACGCGCGCGGCCGATGCCCGCGGGCAGATGGTGACGGTGCAGGGCAACCTGACCAAGCCGGGCATGTATCCGATCACGCAGACCTCCCAGCGGCTGAGCAGCGCGCTGGCGCAGGCGGCGCCGGTGCAGACCAATCCGGAGCAGCTCGTCATCAGCCTGCGGCGCGACAACAAGGTAGCTTCCGTGCGCCTGTCGGACATCTACCGCAACCAGAACAACGACATCCTGCTGCGCTCCGGCGATGTCATCACGGCCTACGAATCGCGCGAGTTCCTGACCGTGCTGGGCGCGGCCGGCAACCAGGGCCGCGTGGCCATCAGCAAGCGCAACTACAGCGTGCTGGACGCGCTGGCCGACTCCAAGGGCCTGGATGACCAGACCGCGGACCCGCGCTCGGTGTTCCTGTTCACGCCCGCGCAGGCGGGCGTGGAGGGCAAGCCGGACCTGCTGCCGGTGGTGTACCAGTTCGACCTCACGCGCCCGGAACAGGTGGCGCTGGCCCGCGAATTCACCGTGAAGGAAGGCCAGGCGATCTATATCTCCGACGCGCCGTTCACCCAGGTGCAGAAGGTGCTGTCCGCGTTCCGCGTGACCATGAGCGCCGGCTTCAGCGCCACCCGGGCGATCGACTCCAACTCCGGCTCCTCCAGCGGCATCAGCCAGTAGCGTGTCGATGAGTAACGAGGATCGGATCAAGGGTTGGCGTTCGCGGAGAAAGGACAGCAGTTATGCGGTGGGATCGGGCGTCGCCGCCTGGCGCCTGGACCCCGCCGCGCTGTTCGAGGCCAAGGCTGAGCCGGCCGTCCTGCTCAAGCCTTTGCTGGCGCGCCTGCAGGGCGAGCCGCACGACTCGGTGGCCGCCCGGCGGGCGGTCTACGAGGCGGTGCAGGCCGAGCTGGACGCGGAAATCGCGCGCGCCAAGGTCGATGAGTCGCTGGCCGACTTTTCGCGGCGGCGCCTGCGCATCATCGTGCGCCTGCTGGAGCAGGACATCCGCGCCGGCGTCGAGGTGTTCGCGCCGGGCTACATGCCCGCCCGGCTGGTGGCCGAGGATCAGCGCCTGGCCCAGGCGCAGGAGCGGCGCGAGCAGCGGCGCAGGCAGGACGAGGCGCGCGATGCGCGCCGCCATGCCTCGCGCAACGATATCGCGCTGGAGATGGAACTGCCCGCGGGCGAGGCCGGCGACCTGGAGATCCTGCGGGAGCGGGTGCGCGGACTGCATGCCGGGCATCGTCCGCACATCGCCGGCCGCGGCTGGCCGGGCGGACGCACGCTGCTGGCGCTGTTCGTCTACCAGCTGCATGTGATGCATGGCGAAAGCCGGATCGCCCTGTTGTGGGCGTTCGTGGGTCCGGTCGTGCTGCTGACGCTGATTTCGTCGCTCTACATCCTGATGGGCACGCACTACATCCTGGGGATGGACGTGCAGACCTTCTCGCTGCTGGGCGCGACGACCTGGATCATGTTCCGGCAGATCATCTTCCGGAGCAGCACGGCCTACGTATCGGCGCGCGGCCTGTTGAATTTCCAGGGTGTGTCGCCGTTGATGTGCGCGCTGGTGCAGGCGCTGCTGTACGTGTCGGTGTACCTGGTGGTGTTCGTGGTGCTGATCACCGCCGGCCATGCGCTCGATCTCATCACGCTGCCCAGGAGCTGGCCGGGATTCATGCTGTACGTGGTGCTGATGGCGTGCTGCGCCGCGGCGATGGGCCTGCTGTTCGGCGCGATCGCGACCTTCTGGCACTTCTTCCTGCGGCTGGCGCCCGTGATCGAGCGCTTCCTGCAGATTTTCTCGGGGGTTTTCTTCGTCTCGGAGCAGCTGCCCGAGCAATTGCGGCCCTGGATGCTGTGGCTGCCGTTCTCGCATGGCATGCAGTTGTTGCGCTCGGCCTACTTCGACGCCTACACGTCGCAGGACGCGAGCCTGGGGTACTTCCTGACCAGCCTGGTTTTCCTGATGGCGGTCGCCCTGGCGGCCGAGCGGCTGGCCCGTCCCAATATCCAGCCCATGTGAGGAACGACGATGATTCATCTCAATGGCGTGACGGATGAACCGCTGGCCTTCGGCAACCGGCAGGCGCTGCTGGCGCAGGCCCACCTCGACATTCCCGTCGGGCGCTACGCCTTGCTGTCGCCCGCGCCGGAGCTGCACCGCCAGATCATCGACCTGCTGTGCGGCCTGCGGCCGCCGCGCCAGGGATTCGTCCAGCACGACGGCAACGTCTCCTGGGCGATCGGCCGGCAGGGCTTCATCCGCGGCAAGGCCAGCGGCCTGAACATGATCGAGCTGGTGAGCCAGATGTACGAGCTCGATGCCGACGCCACCTATGAACTGGTGGCCGACCTGATCACCGACCCCAAGAGCCTGTCCCGGCCGATGGAGCATTGGCCGCTGTTTGCGCGGCAGGAGTTTTCGTTCGCGCTGGCCCTGGCGCCGGCGTTCGACGTCTACGTGATCGAAGGGGCCATTCCCTTCGAACCCTGCCGCTTCACCCGTCTCTGGCTGGCGCTGTTCGAAGAACGGCTGATCGGCAGGACGCTCATTCTTTCCAGTTACCGCCAGAATCAATTGGCGGACTATTGCCTGAAGGGCCTGATTTATGAACGAAGCGCACTCCGCATCGAAGACGACCTCGACCAGTGCATCAGCAAGTTCCCCCCGCGACGATCACGAAGCGAATCCGGAACAGGCGACGACGTTTTCGGCGGCTTCGACGAGGGCCAGCTCGGCTTCTGAGAGCGGCTCCGAGATCGAGCGCCGGCGCCGCGAGCGGCAATCGGCGCTGGAGGACCGTCGCCGCCGCCGCTGGATCAATGCCTTCATCGTCGTGGCTCCGGTCGCGCTGGCGCTGGTCTACGTGCTCTGCATCGCCACGCCGCGCTATGAGGCCGAGTCGCGCTTCTTCGTGCAGTCCGGGTCCGGCCAGCAGGGCGGCGGCGCCATGGCGGCCAGCCTGCTCACCACGGGCAACTCGGGCGGCATGCTCGGCGGCTTCGTCGACGGCTGGGCGGTCAGCGACTTCCTGAGGTCGCGCGACAGCATGCGGCAGCTGGACAAGAAGGTCGGCCTGCGCCATTACCTGCTCAATACCGGCCTGGACCCGGCCAACCATCTGTCGGAGGACTCGAGCGAGGACGATCTCTATCGCGCCTACCGGGCCTCGGTGCAGGTTTCCTTCAACGCGCTGGAGCAGATCGACGTGCTGCGCGTGCGCGCCTATTCGCCCGAAGACGCGGAAACCCTGTCCAAGGCCCTGATCGGCCTGGCGGAAGACTTCGTCAGCTCCATGAACGAAAAGGGCGTGGCGGACAAGCTGAGGGTCAGCGAGGAGTCGGTCAAGCAGGCCGAGCAGAAGGCGCTGGGCGCGCGCGAGGCGCTGACGACATGGCGCACCACGCACGGCAATATCGACCCGACGGCCACGGTGGCCATGCTGCTGAACCTGTCCAGCCAGCTGGAAGCGGAACTGAGCACCGCCCAGATCAACCTGGACAAGATCCGCGCGCTGAACAACAAGGACCACTTCATGCTCAAGCCGGCCGAAACGCAGGTCGTGGCCTTGAAGAAACGGCTCGCCGCCGTGCGCCAGCGCCTGAGCGGCGAAGGCAACACGGAAGCGAAGCAACTCAAATCGTACGAGGCGCTGCGCAATACCCAGGCCTTCGCCGATTCGAATCTGACGCTGGCGCAGCAGTCCTACCAGCAGGCCGTGACGGACGCCCTGCGCCTGCAGCGTTACCTGTCCATCATCGCGCAGCCGGTTTCCACCGACCGGCCCAGCAGCCCGCGCACGGGGGTGCTGCTGTTGCAGGCGCTGGCGCTGGGCTTCGTGCTCATGTTCGTCCTGCGCGCGGCGATGGCCCTGCTGAGAGGATTGCGCCATGGTTGATACCACGATTGAACGCCCCGGCGCCGCCGCGCCGGCCGCTGCCCATGCCGCGCCGAGCGATGGCGTCAGCCGCCTGCGCGCGGTCATCAAGCAGATCCTGGAGGCGGACGACCCCTTGCAGGCGATGGCCGGGCTCGGGCCGGCGCTGGCGCGGGTGGAAGAGGGCTGGCGCGACGCGCGCCGCCTGCTGGTGTCGCCGTTCGTGAAGGTGGGCCGGCTGGCGCCGGCGATCGCCGCGCTGGAGCAGCTGGTTCAGACCTATCCGGCGCGTACCGATGACCGCCGCCTGCTTGCCAGCCTGCTGGGCCGCACCGAGCAATGGGACCGCGCCATCGAGCAGGCGGACGCCGCCGCCGCCATTGCGCCCGATAGCGGCGCGCTGCAGGCCGCGCGGATCCAGCTGCGGGTGCAGGCCGGACGCATCGCGCAGGCCGCCGAGGTCGCGCGCCAGACCGCCGCCCAGGCGCGCGCCAATCCGGGCGACGCGCATTGGTGGATGCTGGCCCATGCGCGCAACGGCGACGCGGCTGATGCCGCCGGCATCGCCATGGCCTTGCAGCCGGCGGATCTGCCGAACGCGCGCGTGGCGACGGTCGCCGTGCGCGCGTTGCTCGACGATGACCGGGTCGAGGCGGCGATCCTGCTGGGCAACGGGGCGCTGGACGCAGGCCACGATGCTCCGGCGCTGCGCGCATCGCTGGGGCTGGCGCACCTGCGGCGCGCCACCGACGACGACCGCAAGGTGCATGCCCCGGCGCACTTCGAGGCGGGGCTGAACGCGGCGCCGGCCGACGTGCGGCTGTTGACACTGCATGGAGAAACCCTGCTGCGCGCCGGCCGCTACAAGGAGGCCGTGGCGCCGTTGCGCCAGGCCATGGAGCTGGCGCCGGAGCTGGAGCAGACCCGCGCCCTGTACGCCCGCGCGTTGCGCTACACGCTGCAATACGAGGAGGCCGCAGACCAGATGCTGCACCTGGTCGAGAAGTCCCCCGACAAGCGGCTCTGGCAGCGCGCCGCCATCGGTGCGCTGTCGCAGGCGGGCCGCAAGCAGGAGGCCGAGAGCCTGTTCGCGCGCTACGTCGCGCAACGCGGCGACGCGCTGCCGCCGACCTTCCAGCAGGCCCTGGATCAACTGGACCAGAAGCTGGACACCGCGCCGATCCCGCAGGCCCGCCTGGACTGGGCCTGGTCGATGCGGGGCGACGCCACGGCCGACCGCGCGCAATGGGAGCGGCGCGCGCGCTGGGGCCATCTGGTGGACCACCTGCTGTTCGACTGGCTCGAATGCCGCGAGGACAGCGTCGAGGAGGCCATGCAGGTGCTGGGCGAACTGGACACCGGCGAGCGTTTCTTCGCGCCGCTGCTGGCCGCCGGCCGGGGCGTGGTGGTGGCCACGGCGCACGTGGGGCCCATGTATGCCGGCTTGATGGCGCTGGAACTGCTGGGCATTCCTTCGCGCTGGCTGGCGACCGCGCCCAGCATCGCCCAGAGCAGCTACGCCGCCGCCCTGATTTCCACCGCCGACCAGACCGAGGCGCAGGTCGCCAAGGCCTGCATGCGCGCGCTGGCCGCGGGCAATGTGCTGTGCCTGGCCGTGGATGGCGCCGCCAACCCCGCCGCGCCGCGCAGCGTCTTCGAGGGGCAGGCGGTGACCTATTCCAGCTTCGCCGCGCACCTGGCGCACCGCCAGGGCGTGCCGTCGGTGTTCTACACCCCGCGCTGGGAGAACGGCCGGGTGGCCTACACGCTGGAGATGCTGCCCGCCGTGGAACCGGGCGAGGACGCCGACGCGTACGCGCGGCGTTGGCAGGAAGCGTATTTCAAGCACCTGCGGGCGCATGTGGCCGGCCCGCCGGAGAACCTGCGCCTGAGCGGCGGCATCTGGCGCCACGTGCAGGCCGCGGATCGGTCCGCGCAGGGTTAGGGAGTGAATGTCCATGAAAGCAGGAACGAATACAACGGAAGCGGCGACGGGCAGGGCGCCGCGCCGCAAGCGCGGCGGGCCGGCCGGGCGCGGGCT